>NZ_JBWKPN010000003.1:0-723803 GCF_059418265.1 Variovorax sp. GW821-FHT09B05 | reverse complement strand
GGCTGGCGCCGCATGGCCGCCGGGCTGCGCGGCGCCCGGCGCGCCCGGGCCGGTCGCACCGCCCGAGGCCGCGCCGCCGGTGCGCCGCACGAAGCTCTTGAGATCGATCTCGGGCATCACGCCGTGGGCGACCAGGTGGGTGTTGGCGTCCTCGTAGGCCTTGGCGACCACGTCGACCAGCTGCGCCTGCACCGTGTCCTGCACGCGGGTCCAGAGCTGGCGGCTCAGACCGGCGGCCAGCCACTGCTCGACCAGCAGCTTGGCCAGGGTCTCGGGCTTGAGCACGTCCTTGCCGTCGAGCTCGCTCGTGCCCTCGAGGTGCTGGATGCGCAGCCGCAGGTCGCTGAGCTCGAAGCTCGCGCGGTCGTGGATCATCTGCGCCAGGCGCGAGGAGAGGATGTTGCTTTCCACCACCTCGTCGCCGATCAGCTCGAGCCGCAGCATCTGCGTGTGCGAGGTCGAGGTGTGGAAGCCGCTGGCGCCGCTCTCGCCGAGCGCCTTGCGCCAGCCGGTCTGCGCGAGCGACACCCATTGCGAGGCATTGCCCTGGAACGCCACGAAGTCGTCGCGGTGCTCCTGCATGGCGCGCGCGCTGCCGACCTCGGAGGCCAGCTGGGTCAGGCGGTCGCGGATGGCACGGGCCAGCGGAACGATGGCGCCTTCCGTCGCCAGCACGAAACGCTCACGCGTCTCGCGCGCGAGCTGCAGGGACGAGGCTGATCGCGCAATGCTCATTGAGGAAGATCAGGGGGCAGGTACCGGTTTCACCCGACAGACGCGAGCTTGCATCGGGAAGCGCATCCGCACAAGGGTGCGCTTCCTGTCGCGTTGCATGGGCGCCTCGCGGCGAGGGACGGGCCCGACTTTACCTTGCCCAGCGGATGCCGCAGGGGCGCCGCTTCAGACCACCGCGCCGGCGTTCGGATCGTCCGGATCGCCGTCGCGCTTGACCGGGCCCTTGATCAGGTCCTCGCGCTTGATGCCGAGCCACATGGCGATCGCCGCCGCCACGAAGCACGACGAATAGATGCCGAAGCAGATGCCGATGGTCAGCGCCAGCGCGAAGTAGTGCAGCGTCGGGCCGCCGAAGAAGAACATCGACAGCACCACCAGCTGCGTGGAGCCGTGGGTGATGATGGTCCGGCTGATGGTCGAGGTGATCGCGTTGTCGATGATCTCGGTGGTCGTCATCTTCCGGTAGCGCCGGAAGTTCTCGCGGATCCGGTCGAAGATCACGACCGATTCGTTCACCGAGTAGCCCAGCACCGCCAGCACCGCCGCCAGCACCGCGAGCGAGAACTCCCACTGGAAGAAGGCGAAGAAGCCCAGGATGATCACCACGTCGTGCAGGTTGGCCAGCACGGTGGCGAGCGCGAACTTCCACTCGAAGCGGAACGCCAGGTAGATCATGATCCCGACCACCACCATGCCCAGCGCCTTCAGGCCGTTGGTGGTGAGCTCCTCGCCCACCTGCGGGCCGACGAACTCGATGCCGCGCTGCGTGGCGGAAGGGTCGATGGCCTTGAGCGCGGCCATCACCGGCACGCTCTGCTGCTCGGCGCTCATGCCCTGGCGCGCCGGCAGGCGGATCTGCACGTCGCGCGAGCTGCCGTAGTTCTGCACCAGCACTTCCTGGTAGCCGAGCTTGCTCACGGCGTCGCGGATCTTGCCGACGTCGGCGGGCTGCGAATAGGCCACCTCCATCACGGTGCCGCCGGTGAACTCGACCGACAGGTGCAGGCCGCGGTGCATCAGGAAGAACACCGCCAGCGCGAAGGTCGCGAAGGAGATGATGTTCAGCACCAGGGCATGGCGCATGAACGGAATGGTGCGGTGGATGCGGAAGAACTCCATGGCCTTCTTTCCTTACTTGGCTTCGGCCACGGACGTACCATCGGCGGTATCGGTCTTGGGGCGCCAGACGGTGCCGATCGACACGCTCTTGAGCTTCTTCTTGCCGCCGTACCAGAAGTTCACGATGCCGCGCGAGAAGAACACGGCCGAGAACATCGAGGTCACGATGCCCAGGCAGTGCACCACCGCGAAGCCGCGCACCGGGCCGGAGCCGAAGGCCAGCAGCGCGATGCCCGCGATCAGCGTGGTCACGTTGGAGTCGAGGATGGTGCCCCAGGCGCGGTCGTAGCCGGCATGGATGGCCGCCTGCGGCGAGGCGCCGTTGCGCAGCTCCTCGCGCACGCGCTCGTTGATCAGCACGTTGGAGTCGATCGCCACGCCGATCGCGAGCGCCATGGCCGCGATGCCGGGCAGCGTGAGCGTGGCCTGGATCATCGACAGCAGCGCCACCAGCAGCAGCAGGTTGACCGCCAGCGCGATCGACGAGAACAGGCCGAACAGCGCGTAGTACACGCACATGAAGACCATGATCGCCAGGAAGCCGTACATCACGGACTTGATGCCCTTGTCGATGTTGTCGGCGCCCAGCGTCGGGCCGATGGTGCGTTCCTGGATGATTTCCATCGGCGCGGCCAGCGAGCCGGCGCGCAACAGCAGCGCGAGGTCGTTGGCCTCGGTCACGCTCATCGAGCCCGAGACCTGGAAGCGGTTGCCCAGCTCGCCGTTGATCGAGGGAGCCGTGAGCACTTCGCCCTTGCCCTTCTCGAAGATCATCATCGCCATGCGCTTCTTGTAGTTCTCGCGGCTGACGTCGCGCATGATGTTGCCGCCCTTGGCGTCCATCGTCAGGTCGACCTTGGGCTGGTTGCTCTGCTGGTCGAAGCCGGGCTGCGCGTCGGTGAGGTTCTCGCCGGTGACCAGCACCTGCTTCTTGACGATCACCGGGCGACCCGAACGATCGAAGAACTTCTCGGAGCCGAAGGGCACCGGTCCGCCGCTGAGCTCGGCCGCGCGTCCTTCGGACGATTCGTCGACCAGGCGCATCTCGAGGGTGGCGGTGCGGCCGAGGATTTCCTTGGCCTTGGCCGTGTCCTGCACGCCCGGCAGCTGCACCACGATGCGGTCGATGCCCTGCTGCTGGATCACGGGTTCGGCCACGCCGAGTTCGTTGATCCGGTTGTGCAGCGTGGTGATGTTCTGCTTGAGCGCGGCGTCCTGCAGGCGGCGCGCGGCCTCGGGCTTGATGGTGGCGACGAGGCGCCAGTTGCTGCCGTCCGGACCGTCGGTGGTCGTGAGATCGGGGAACTGGTCCTGGATCAGCTGCTTGGCCTTTTCCAGCGCCGCGGCGTCGCGGAAGGTCACCTCGACGGCCTGGCCGTTGCGGCTCACCTGGGTGCCGCGGATGTCCTTCGAGCGGAAGTTGGTGCGCAGGTCGCTCGCGAAGGATTCGGCCTTCTTGTCGATGGCGCCCTTCATGTCGACCTGCAGCAGGAAGTCGACGCCGCCGCGCAGGTCGAGCCCCAGGTACATCGGGAAGGCATGCAGCGCCGTGAGCCACTTGGGCGAGCGCGACACCAGGTTCAGCGCCACCGTGTAGGGCGGGTCGGCGGCGTCGGGCACCAGCGCATGCTGGATCAGGTCGCGCGCCTTGAGCTGCTCGTCGGGGCTGCCGAAGCGAGCGCGCAGCGAACCGCCATCGAGCGTGATCAGATCGGGCACGAGGTCGCCCGCCTTCAGGGCCTCCTCGACGCGGGTCTGGGTGGCGCTGTCGACCTTGACGGTCGACTTGGCCGACGAGACCTGCACCGCAGGTGCCTCGCCGAAGAAATTGGGCAGGGCATAGATCAGCCCCACGAGCAGCACGATCACGATGATCGCGTACTTCCAGACCGGGTAACGGTTCATGAGATCGCGCTTTTCAGAGACGGCAGGAACGGGACACGGCGTGACTTGAGGTCCGGGGCAACGAAGCGCAAGACCGGGCCACGCTTTTCTTTCTTATTTGACGGCGCCCTTGGGCAGCACCTGCACCACCGCGCTGCGCTGCACCTTGATCTCGACGCCGTTGGCGATCTCGAGGCCCAGGTACTGGTCGCCGACCGAGGTGATCTTGCCGAGCACGCCGCCGGCGGTGGCGACTTCATCGCCCTTGACCAGCGCCTCGATCATCGCGCGGGCTTCCTTCTGGCGCTTCATCTGCGGGCGGATCATGACGAAATACAGCACCACGAACATGAGCACCAGGGGGAGCATGCTGCCCAGCGAGGACAACATGTCGCCACCTCCGGCAGCGGGAGCGGCGGTCTGGGCGAAAGCGGTAGAAATGAACAAGGAAGTCTCCAACAGAGGGAAGAGGTAATGACTCCGGCGCGAGCCGCGCTCGGGGTTCGGCGGCACAGGGCCTTCGCACCAGGGCCTTCGAACGGGCCAAGGGTCAACGGGCACGGGCCGCGAATCGAAGCCAGGCGGGGGCTTGGCCGCCGCACAGCACCGGGCATTGTATTCGTGGCGAAGCGCCGCTCCGCGCGCTTATCCGGCGCGGGGCGGTGGGCATTCGGTGTTTGGGAGGCGCTCCTGGATTGCTATGTTTTGAATAGCATCGATCCTAAGCGGTGCCTGTGACAGCACGGTTTCGGCGCCAGGCCCACGGGCCCGGCGCCGGCGCGGCCGGGCCCGCGCTCAGGCCGCCGCGCGTTCGGCGCGGGGCTGGCGCCACCGGGCCAGCAGCTCGTTCCAGCGCAGGCGCGCGGCCTCGAGGTTGCGTTCCTTCACGTGGCCATAGCCGCGGATCTGCTCGGGCAGCGCCGCGATCTCGAGCGCCAGCGCGTGGTTGTCGGCGCGCAGCGCGCCGATCACCTCGTCGATGCTCGCGCGGTACTCGCCGATCAGCGCGCGCTCGGTCTTGCGCTCCTCGGTGCGACCGAACAGGTCGAAGGCGGTGCCGCGCAGGCCCTTGAGCCTGGCCAGCAGCCTGAAGCCCGTCAGCATCGAGGGGCCGAACTTCTGCTTCAGCAGCTGGCCCTTGGCGTTCTTCTTCGCGATCAGCGGCGGCGCGAGGTGGTAGTTGAGCTTGAAGTCGCCCTCGAACATGCCCTCGATGCGCTCGAGGAAGGCGCGGTCGGTGTGCAGCCGCGCGACCTCGTACTCGTCCTTGTAGGCCATGAGCTTGAACAGGTAGCGCGCCACCGTCTCGGTCAGCGCGCTCTTGCCGGTCAGGCTGCTCTCGGCCTGCTGCACCTTGGCGACGAAGCGGCGGTACTCGTCGGCATAGGCCGCGTTCTGGTAGCCGGTCAGGAACTCGACGCGGCGCGCCACCAGGCTGTCGACGCTCTCGCGCTTCTTGAACTCGATCACCTGGCCGGGACGCACGCGCTTTTGCAGCTCGTCGGGCCGCACGGCGGCCTGGCGGCCCCATTCGAAGGCGGCCTTGTTGTTCTCGATCGCCACGGCATTGAGCTCGATCGCGCGCATCAGCGACTCGTGCGCCAGCGGGATCCAGCCCTTCTGCCAGGCGTAGCCCAGGATCATCGGGTTGACGTAGATGGTGTCGCCCATCAGCGCGGTCGCGGCCGCGTCGGCATCGAAGGCGCCCACGCCCTCGGCGCCCACGGCGCGCGCGATCTCGGCGGCACAGGCGTCCTCGGGGTTCTGCCAGTTGGCGTTGCGCACGAAGGCGGCCGTGGGCGCGCTGTGCGTGTTGAGCGCCACGTGGGTGCGGCCCTCGCGCATGCGCGCCATGGTCTCGCCGTTCACCGACACCAGCGGGTCGCAGGCCAGGATCAGGTCGGCCGCTGCCGTGCCCACGCGGGTGGTGCGGATGTCGCCCTGGGTGTCGCCGATCAGCACGTGGCTCCAGGTGGCGCCGCCCTTCTGCGCCAGGCCGGCCGCGTCCTGCGTGACGATGCCCTTGGCCTCGATGTGCGCGGCCATGCCCAGCAGCTGGCCGATGGTGATCACGCCGGTGCCGCCGACGCCGGCCACCACCACGCCCCAGACCTTGCCGCCGGCCAGCGACGGGATCGCGGGCTCGGGCAGCAGGCCGAACTCGGCCGGCGTGGCCGCCTTGTTCTTCGCCTTCTTCTTGAGCTGGCCGCCCTCGACGCTGACGAAGCTCGGGCAGAAGCCCTTGAGGCAGCTCATGTCCTTGTTGCAGGTGCTCTGGTTGATCGTGCGCTTGCGGCCGAACTCGGTCTCCAGCGGCTCCACGCTCAGGCAGTTGCTCTGCACGCCGCAGTCGCCGCAGCCCTCGCAGACCAGCTCGTTGATGACCACGCGCTTGGCCGGGTCGACGGCCGTGCCCCGCTTGCGGCGGCGGCGCTTCTCGGTGGCGCAGGTCTGGTCGTAGATGATGGCCGTGGTGCCGGGCATCGCGCGGAACTCGCGCTGGATCTCGTCGAGCAGGTCGCGGTGCTTGACCTGCACGTGGTCGCCCGGGATGCTGACGCCCTCGTACTTCTCGGGCTCGTCGGTCACGATCACGACCTTCTTGGCGCCCTCGGCATGCAGGCTCTCGGCGATCTGCAGCACCGAGTGGCCCTCGGGGCGCTCGCCCACGGTCTGGCCGCCGGTCATCGCGACCGCGTCGTTGTAGAGGATCTTGTAGGTGATGTTCACGCCGGCCGCGATGCTCTGGCGGATCGCCAGCAGGCCGCTGTGGAAGTAGGTGCCGTCGCCGAGGTTGGCGAAGATGTGCTGGTCGGTCGTGAACGGCTGCTGGCCCACCCATGGCACGCCCTCGCCGCCCATCTGCGTGAAGCCGATGGTGGAGCGGTCCATCCAGGTCGCCATGAAGTGGCAGCCGATGCCGCCCATGGCGCGCGAGCCCTCGGGCACCACGGTGCTGGTGTTGTGCGGGCAGCCCGAGCAGAACCAGGGCTGGCGCGCATCCTTCACGCCCTCGGCCTGGATCACCTGCATCGAGCGTTCCTTGGCTTCTAGGATCGCGAGCTGCGCGTCGATGCGCGCCGCCATGTCGGAGCCGGCGGGCAGCAGGCCCGTCTTCTTGAGGCGCCCGGCGATCGCCTTGGCGATCAGCGCCGGGTTCAGGTCGGCATTGGCGCGCAGCAGCGTGTGGGCGGTCGGGTTGGGCATCGACCATTCGCCGCCCGAGTAGCCTTCGGCCGCGTGCACCTCGCCCTCGTCGAACTTGCCGACCACGTTGGGCCGCACGTCGGAGCGCCAGTTGTAGAGCTCTTCCTTGAGCTGGTATTCGATGACCTGGCGCTTCTCCTCGACCACCAGGATCTCCTGCAGGCCGGTGGCGAACTCGCGCGTGAGCTGCGCCTCGAGCGGCCACACCACGCCCACCTTGTGCAGCCGGATGCCGAGCTGGCGGCAGGCCGCGTCGTCCAGGCCCAGGTCGATCAGGGCCTGGCGGGTGTCGTTGTAGGCCTTGCCGCTGGCCATGATGCCGAAGCGGTCGTTCGGGCCCTCGATCACGTTGTGGTTGAGGCGGTTGGCACGGATGTAGGCCAGCGCGGCATACCACTTGTAGTGCATGAGCCGGGCTTCCTGCTCCAGCGCATGGTCGGGCCAGCGGATGTGCAGGCCGCCGGGCGGCATCTCGAAGTCGGTCGGGATCACGATGTCGACGCGCTCGGGGTCGATCATGGCCGTGGCGCTCGACTCGACGATCTCCTGGATCGTCTTCATGCCCGACCACACGCCCGAGAAGCGGCTCAGCGCGAAGGCGTGGATGCCGAGGTCGAGGATTTCCTGCACGTTGGCCGGGAAGAACACCGGCGTGCCGCAGGCCTTGAAGATGTGGTCGCTCTGGTGCGCTGCGGTCGAGCTCTTGGAGATGTGGTCGTCGCCGGCCACCGCGATCACGCCGCCCCAGGCGGTGGTGCCCGCCATGTTGGCGTGCTTGAAGACGTCGGAGCAGCGGTCCACGCCCGGGCCCTTGCCGTACCAGATGCCGAAGACGCCGTCGAACTTGTTGGTGCCCTGCGGCGAGAAGCCCAGCTGCTGGGTGCCCCACAGCGCGGTGGCCGCGAGCTCTTCGTTCACGCCGGGCTGGAAGACGATGTTCTGTTCCTTGAGGAACTTGCTGGCCTTCCACAGCGCCTGGTCGTAGCCGCCCAGCGGCGAGCCGCGGTAGCCGCTGATGAAGCCGGCCGTGTTCTTGCCGACCTGCTTGTCGCGCAGGCGCTGCAGCATCGGCAGCTTGACCAGGGCCTGGACCCCGCTCATGAATGCCCGCCCGTAGTCGAGGCTGTATTTGTCATCGAGCGTGACGGTCTCTAGCGCGCGGCGGATGTGCTCGGGCAGCGGGGCATTCATGTCTGTCGTCTCCGTGGTGGCAGGGCCTTGTGGGCCTGGCTGATAGGTGCGGGTCTGTGCCCGGTCGGGCGCGAGCCCATGATCACGCAAAGTGTATGCCGGGGTCCGCGACAGGTGTTTGCTTTCCATGCCCCCAAAAAGCCACTTCCAGAAAGAAGATTGCTTAATATCGAGGCTTATGGAAAGCATTGACAAGTTCGACCTTGCCATCCTGCAAGAACTGCAGACCGATGGCCGCCTCACCAACGCCGAGCTTGCGCAGCGCGTGGGCCTGTCGGCCGCGCCCTGCTGGCGCCGCGTGCGCGCGCTGGAAGAGGCCGGCTTCATCAAGGGCTACCGCGCCGAGATCGACCGGCACAAGATCGGGCTGGGCGTGCTCGCTTTCGTGCGCGTCGACACCGAGCGCGTCACCAACGAAGCGACCCGCAAGCTCGAGGACGCCATCCGCAAGATGCCCGAAGTCGTGGCCTGCCACTACATCAGCGGCACCGGCACCTTCGAGTTGCAGGTGGTGGCGCGCGACCTCGACGGTTTCTCCGCCTTCGCGCGGCAGCACCTGATGAACCTGCCGAACGTGAAGGACCTGCACACCAGCTTCTCGCTCGGCGAGGTGAAGGCGAGCAGCGCGCTGCCGCTGGGGCACCTGGCGAAGTAGCGGCCGCGAGGGCCCGACGGAACCCGCCGCCCGCCAGCCTAAAATCCTCGCCCACCCCAACCGCCACCCGGCGCACCCGAGGACTCCGCATGACCCCCACCCGCCGCGCCCTGGCGCTTGGCTTTGCCGCCGCCGTGCTGGCTTTCGGCGCCCTGGCGCCCGCCCAGGCGCAGAACCGCGAACTGACCGTGGCCTCCAGCGCCACCTATGCGCCGTTCGCGTTCGAGAACAAGGACAAGCAGATCGTCGGCTTCGACATCGACATCATCAACGCCATCGCCAAGCAGCAGGGCCTGAAGATCAAGATCGTGAACACGCCGTTCACCGGCATCTTCGGCGCGCTCAACAACGGCGACGTCGACCTCGTGATCTCGGGCGTGACGATCAACGAGAAGCGCAAGCAGAGCTACGACTTCACGCCGCCCTACTTCGCGGCGCGCCAGCTGATCGCGCTGCCGAAGAACAGCACGGTCGCCTCGCTCAAGGACCTCACGGGCAAGAAGATCGCGGTGGTGAGCGCCTCGACGGCCGACGACATCGCATCGCGCGAGTTCGGCAAGACCAGCCCGAACATCCGCCGCTTCGAGAGCACGCCGCTGATCATCTCCGAGCTGGCCGGCGGTGGCGTCGACGCGGCGATGGGCGACAACGGCGTGATCGCCTACCGCGTGTCGCAGAACCCCGATCTGAAGACCGTCGACGACAAGTCCTTCCCCGAGGAAGGCTTCGGCATCGTGGTGAAGAAGGGCGACAAGGCGCTGCTCGACAAGCTCTCGGCCGGCCTGGCGGCGATCCGCGCCGACGGCAGCTACGTGACGATCTACAAGAAGTGGTTCAACAAGGACCCGAACGTGCGCTGAGCCGCACGGCCCCCGTTCTGCTCCCACGGCCGCGCTTCGCGGCCGTTTCGTTTTTCTTTTCGTTCGTTTCTCTGCATTGAAGGAAGCCGCCATGGAACAACCGGTGTTGCTGTTCGGATGGTTCCGCTGGGACATCCTGGTCGAATACAAGGACCTGTTCTGGCAGGGCGCCTGGATGACCTTGCGCATGACGGTGGTCTGCGTGCTGCTGGGCGCGAGCTGGGGCCTGTGCCTGGCGCTGGCGCGACTGGCGCAGCCGCGGCATGCGCCCTGGACCTGGGTGGCGCGCTTCTTCCTGCGCTGGCCGGCCACGGTGTACGTGAGCTTCTTCCGCGGCACGCCGCTGTTCGTGCAGATCCTCTTGATCCACTTCGCGGTGATGCCGGTGTTCATCCACCCCACCTCGGGCCTGCTGATCGACGGCGAGCTCGCGCGCACGCTCAAGCAGGAGCACGGTGCGCTGATCTCGGGCGTGGTGGCGCTCACGCTCAATTCGGCGGCCTACATCTCCGAGGTGTTCCGCGCGGGCATCCAGTCGATCTCGCGCGGCCAGTTCGACGCCGGCCGCTCACTGGGCTTCAACCCGGCGCAGGTGATGCGCTACGTGGTGCTGCCGCAGGCCTTCCGCCGCATGCTGCCGCCGCTGGGCAACAACGCGATCGCGCTGCTCAAGGACACCTCCCTGGTCTCCGCCATCGGCCTGGCCGAGCTGGCCTACGCGGCGCGCACGGTGGCCGGCGCTTATGCGCGCTACTGGGAGCCCTACCTCGCGATCTCGGTGATCTACTGGGTGATGACGCTGGTGCTGACCACGCTGCTGCGCCGGCTCGAGCACCGGCTCGCGCGCAGCGACCGCGGCTGACCACGAACTGACCAGCTCGGGGCTCGCGGCGACAATAGCCCCACATGCCCCCGATATCGCCCGAAGAGACGCCCATCCCGCCCGCGCGGCCGAAGCCGCCCAAGCTCGCCGCGCTCGAGCCGCTGAAGCTGCCGGTGTTCCGCATGCTGTGGAGCACCTGGCTGATCGCCAACATCTGCATGTGGATGAACGACGTGGCGGCGGCGTGGATGATGACCTCGCTGACCACCTCGCCGATCTGGGTCGCGCTGGTGCAGTCGGCCTCCACGCTGCCGGTGTTCCTGTTGGGCCTGCCCAGCGGCGCGCTGGCCGACATCCTCGACCGCCGGCGCTGGCTGATGGCCACGCAGTTCTGGCTCGCGGGCACGGCGATCGTGCTGTGCGCCGCGATCGCGCTCGACATGATGACCGCGCCGCTGCTGCTGGCGCTGACCTTCGCCAACGGCATCGGGCTGGCGCTGCGCTGGCCGGTGTTCTCGGCCATCGTGCCCGAGCTGGTGCCGCGGCCCCAATTGCCGGCCGCGCTCGGGCTCAACGGCATCGCGATGAATGCCTCGCGCATCATCGGCCCGCTCACGGCCGGCATGCTGATCGCGAGCGCGGGCAGCGTCTGGGTGTTCGCGCTCAACGCGGTGCTGTCGGTGGCCTCGGGCTTCGTGGTGCTGCGCTGGCGCCGCGAGCACACGCCCAATCCGCTGGGCCGCGAGCGGCTGATCAGCGCGATGCGCGTGGGCGTGCAGTTCGTCTGGCAGTCGCAGCGCATGCGCGCGGTGCTCAGCCGCATCACGATCTTCTTCTTCCATTCGACGGCGCTGCTGGCGCTGCTGCCGCTGCTGGCACGCAACCTCCAGGGCGGCGGCGCGGGCACCTTCACCCTGCTGCTGGCGGCCATGGGCTCGGGCGCGATCGTGGCGGTGCTGTTCCTGCCGCGGCTGCGCCAGGCGCTGGGACGCGACCAGCTGGTGCTGCGCGGCACCGCGCTGCAGTCGGCCGCCACGGCGGTGATGGCCTTCGCGCCCAATGCCTGGGTCGCGGTGCCGGCGATGTTCTTCGGCGGCATGGCCTGGATCACGGTGGCCAATTCGCTGTCGGTGTCGGCCCAGCTCGCGCTGCCCGACTGGGTGCGCGCGCGCGGCATGTCGACCTACCAGATGGCGATCATGGGCGCGAGCGCGATCGGTGCCGCGCTGTGGGGCCAGGTCGCCACGGTCACCGACCTGCAGGTCAGCCTGGTCGTGGCCTCGGTCACCGGCACGCTGCTGATGCTGGCCGCGCTGCGCTGGGTCACCGACGTCTCGGGCGAGGACGACACCACGCCCGCCAAGGCCGGCTGGGCCTCGGGGCCGCCGTCCGAGGCGCCGCAGGAGAACGGCCGCGTGGTGATCAACGTCGAATTCATCATCGACCCGGCGCGCGCCGCGGCCTTCCACCTGGTGATGCAGCAGACGCGCCGCGCGCGGCTGAGCCAGGGCGCGATCGGCTGGGAGCTGCTGCACGACATCGGCGAGCCGGGCCGCTACGTCGAGCAGATCGTCGACGAGAGCTGGACCGAGCACCTGCGCCGCTTCAACCGCGCGACCGCCGCCGACATGGCGCTGCGCGAGCGCCGGCTGGCCTTCCACCTGGGCGAATCGCCGCCGGTGGTCACGCGCTACGTCGTGCGCCGCTGATCCACGCAAGCCCCCTGACGCCATGAAGACGACCCAGGTCGCCACGTTGTTCTGCTGCCTGTTCCTCATCGGCTCGGCCGAGGTGGTGGCGGGCCCGATGATGGGCGCGATGAGCGCCGACCTCGGCGTGCGCTCGAGCGCCATCGCCTACCTGCCGGCCGCCTACGGGCTCGCCTACGGCGCCTTCGCGCTGATCGCCGGGCCGCTGTCGGACCGCTGGGGCCGCCGGCGGCCGCTGCAGGCCGGGCTGCTGGGCTTCGCGCTGTTGAGCGCGGCACTGCCGAGCGCGCCGAGCCTGGCGGTGGCGATCGTGCTGTCGGCCCTGGCCGGGCTGTGCGCGGGTCTGATCCAGCCCAATGCGCTGTCGCTGGTGGCCGACGAATCGCCACCCGCGCAGATCGGCCGCCGGCTCAGCCACGTGTTCGTCGGCCTGATGCTGGCCTTCGTGCTCACGCCGGTGGTCGCCGGCTGGCTGAGCGACACCGCAGGCTGGCGCTCGGCCTACTACACGCTCGCGGCGATGGCCGCGCTGGCCTTTCTCGCGGTGACGCGCACCTTCGTGCAGCGCGTGCCCGCGGCCGCGTCGCATGCGGGCTTTCTCGCCACGCACGCGCAGGCGCTGCGCACGCCCGGCGTGCGGCGGCGGCTCGCGGTCAGCTACCTCTGGCTCGGCTGGGTGGCGGGCTTCGGCGCCGTGGTGGCCGAGGTGGCGGCGCGCAAGCTGGTGCTGTCGTCGACCGACACCGGCCTGATCGCCGGCCTGTTCGGCCTGGCCGTGATCGCCGGCAACCTGGCCAGCGGCCGGCTGCAGCGCGCGCTCGGCGAGGCCGCGCTGCCGCTGGCGGCGCTGGCCGCGGCGGCGGGCCTGCTGGGCCTGGCGCTGCCGGTGGGCTCGACCACGCAACTGGTGCTGCTCGGCCTGCCCTGGGCCTTCGGCTATGGCTGCGCGGGGCCGCTGCACCATGCGCGGCTCAGCGCGCTGTCGCAGCGCTACCGCGGCACCATCAACTCGTACCACGCGAGCCTGCTCAACCTCGGCATCTTCTCGGTCTCGTTCCTGCTCGGCAGCGTGGTGCCGCGCTTTCCGGTCGAGGTGTTCTGCGCGCTGGCCGGCGGCGTGACGCTGGTCGGCGCCTGCCTGCTGCTGCCCTGGCCGTGGCGCAAGCCCGGGGTCGCGACCACCTGAGCGCGGCGACCCGAGCGCGGGGCGGCAGCCCGAGGAAAACCCTGACGCGACTTTTTTTGACCATTCGGATAATTTAGGTCATCATCCGCGCCGTCGCCACGAACGAGGACCACCCCGATGAACCCGGTCACCCTGCGCAGCCGCTTCTGGTCGGACCTGACCAGCGAAGAGTTCTCCCGCCTCGACCGCGAACGGCTGATCGCCGTGCTGCCGGTGGGCGCCACCGAGCAGCACGGTCCGCACCTGCCGATGTCGACCGACACCGCCACCATCGACGGCATGGTGCGCGCCACGCTCCCCCACCTGCCCGACGACCTGCCGGTGCTGTTCCTGCCCACGGTGCCCTACGGCAAGAGCAACGAGCACTCGCGCTACCCGGGCACGCTCACGGTCTCGGCCAGCACGCTGATCGCGATGTGGACTGACATCGGCGCCTGCGTGGCGCGTGCCGGCGTGCGCAAGCTGGTGCTCTACAACAGCCACGGCGGGCAGATGAGCGTGATGGACATCGTGGCGCGCGACCTGCGCGAGGCGCACGGGATGATGGTGGTGGCCGCCAACTGGTACACGCTGGGCCTGCCCGAGGGCCTGTTCACCGCGCACGAGGGCAGGCACGGCATCCACGCCGGCGACCTCGAGAGCTCGGTGATGCTGCACCTCACGCCCGACTACGTGCGCGCCGACCAGTTCCGAAACTTCCACTCGATGACCGAGGACCTCGCGGCCGAGAACAAGTACCTCTCGATCACGCCCAGCGGCAAGCTCGGCTGGCAGATGCACGACATCAACCCGATGGGCGCGGCCGGCGACGCCACCCGCGCCACCGCCGAGAAGGGCGCCGCGGTGCTCGACCACGTGGGCCGGCGCTTCGTCGACCTGCTGCACGAGGTCGACCGCTTCCCGCTGTCGCGCCTGGCCAACGAGCCCGCCTGGCGCTAGGCTCGCGCCCCGCCACGCCCTCCGGAACACCCCATGGAAAGCACCACGCCATCCACCCCCGATGCCGAAGCGCCGCTGGTCCGGCTGCGCAACGTCGGCAAGCGCTTCGCCAACGGCACGCTCGCGCTGCAGGGCATGTCGCTCGACATCGGCGCGCACGACTTCATCAGCTTCCTCGGCCCCTCGGGCTGCGGCAAGAGCACGGCGCTGCGGCTGATCGCGGGCCTCACGCGCGCCAGCAGCGGCGAGATGGCCTGGACCGGCGGCGCCGCGGCGCGCACCGACCGCGACCTGGGCTTCGTGTTCCAGGAGCCGACGCTGATGCCCTGGGCCAAGGTGTTCGACAACGTCTGGCTGCCGCTCAAGCTCGCGGGCATGAAGCGCGATGCCGCCGCGCCCGTGGTGCAGCAGGTGCTCGAGATGGTCGGGCTCTCGCGCTTCGCCGATGTCTATCCGCGCGAGCTCTCGGGCGGCATGAAGATGCGGGTGTCCATCGCGCGCGCGCTGGTCACGCACCCGCGCCTCTTGCTGATGGACGAGCCCTTCGCCGCGCTCGACGAGATGACGCGCATCAAGCTCAACAACGACCTGCTCGCGATCTGGCGCGAGCACCGCTTCTCGGTGGTGTTCGTCACGCACAGCGTCTACGAGTCGGTCTACCTCTCGAACCGCATCGTGGTGATGGCCGCGCGCCCGGGCCGCGTGATCGACGAGATCCGCATCGACGAGCCCTACCCGCGCGGCGAAGCCTTCCGCACCTCGAGCCGCTACAACGCGCACTGCACCGCGGTGTCCCAATCCCTGCATGGAGCCCTGCATGGCGTCGACATCGATCACTGAGCCCGCGGTCACCGTTGCTCCCGCCCTGCACGACGACGACATCGCCACGCCCTCGGCCGACGCCCAGCGCGCGCACGAGGACCGGCAGCGCCGGCGCGAATCGCTGCTGCGCATCGTGGTGCCCGCGGTGGTGGTCGGCGCGCTGCTGCTGCTGTGGGAATGGACCGTGCGCGCCAACAACATCCCGCACTACATCCTGCCCGCGCCCTCGCTGATCCTGAAGACGCTGTTCGACAACTGGGACACGCTGTCGAGCGCGCTGTGGTTCACCGTGCGGCTCACGCTGCTCGCGCTGGCCGCGGCCATCGTCGGCGGCGTGCTGCTGGCGATCGCCTTCGCGCTGTTCAAGTGGGTGGAGATCGGGCTGTTCCCGATCGCCGTGATCCTGCAGGTCACGCCGATCATCGCGATCGCGCCGCTGATCCTGATCTACGTCTCGAGCACCACCGCGGCACTGCTGCTGTGCGCCTGGATCGTGGCCTTCTTCCCGATCCTGTCGAACACGGTGGTGGGCCTCAAGAGCGCCGACAGCAACCTGCGCGACCTGTTCCAACTCTACAAGGCCTCGCCCTGGCAGACCTTCCGCTACCTGCTCGCGCCCAGCGCGCTGCCCTACTTCATGGCGGGCCTGAAGATCGCGGGCGGCCTGAGCCTGATCGGCGCGGTGGTGGCCGAGTTCACCGCGGGCACGGCCGGCAAGGAAACCGGGCTGGCCTCGCGCATCCTCGAGTCGAGCTTCCGCACCGAGATCCCGATGATGTTCGCGGCGCTGCTGCTGGTGTCGCTGCTCGGGATCGTGATCTTCATCGTCTTCGCCGCGCTGTCGCGCCTGGTGCTGGGCCACTGGCATGAAAGCGAAATGCGCCGTGAACGCTAGGACCTCGCTCGCCCCGGCCGTCGACTGGGACGCGGTGCATCGCGACCTCGCGGGCCTGAACCTGGTCACCGCGCCGGGCCAGCGCAAGCAGCTGTCGAAGGACTTCTTCTGGTACAGCCCGATCCTCACGGCGCAGCTCTCGGGCTGCGTGGCCGAGCTGGTCGTGAAGGTCGGCACCGAGGACGACGTGCGCCAGGTCTGCGCCACCGCCGCCAGGTGGAAGCTGCCGCTCACGGTGCGCGCGGGCGGCACCGGCAACTACGGCCAGTGCGTGCCGCTCGAGGGCGGCCTGGTGATGGACGTGACCCAGCTGTGCCGCGTGCTCGACATCGGCGACGGCCGCATGCGCGTGGAGGCCGGCGCGCGCATGCACGACATCGACCTGGCCGCGCGCGAGACCGGCCAGGCGCTGCGCATGTGGCCCTCGACCTGGCACGTGGCCAGCATCGGCGGCTTCATCGCGGGCGGCTTCGGCGGCATCGGCTCGTTCCGCCACGGCATCCTGCGCGACCCCGGCAACCTGCTGCGCGCGCGCGTGATGACGGTGGAGCGCGAGCCGCGCGTGATCGAGCTCGCGGGCGACGAGATCCAGCAGGTGCACCATGCCTACGGCACCAACGGCGTGATCCTCGACGTGGAGGTGGCGCTGAGCCCGGCCGTCGACTGGGTGCACTGCACGGTGCTGTTCGAGCGCTACCGCGCGGCGCTGGACTTCGGCATCGCGGCCAGCACGCCCGATCTCGACCTGTTCCTGCTGTCGACCGTGGAAGCGCGCTTCTCGCCCTACTACACGGCGATGGGCGAGCACTTTCCCGCCGACCGGCACGCGGTCTTCACGATGGTCGCGCCCGGGTCGATGGAAGACTTCCGCGCGCTCGCCGCCGCGCACGGCGGCCACATCGCGCTGGCCGGCACCGAGGCCGAGCTGCTCGCGGCCGGCCTGCCGCCGGCCTACGAATGCGCGTTCAACCACACGACGCTGCAGGCGCTCAAGATGGACCGCGGCTGGACCTACCTGCAGGTGGCCTATGCGCAGCCCTTCGATCCCGCGGTGGTCGAGCGCCACCTCGAGATCTTCGGCGACGAGGTGCTGCAGCACCAGGACTTCGCGCGCGCGGGCGGCGAGGCCGGCACCTTCGGCATCCTGCTGGTGCGCTGGACCGGCGAGGCGCGCCAGTACGAGCTGATCCGCGAGATCGAGTCGCAGGGCGGCTGCAAGATCTTCAACCCGCACGTGGTGACCATCGAGGACGGCGGCATGAAGACCATCGACGCGCAGCAGATCGAGTTCAAAAAGCGCAGCGACCCGATGGGGCTGATGAACCCCGGCAAGACGCGCGGCTGGACCGCTGACATGGCCACCGAGGGCTGAAAAGATTTAGGCTTCGCGTCCCGTCCTTTTTCCAAGAAACCTCCACAGGAGCACGTCCTCATGCGCATCCCCGCTTTCCGCATCCGCCCGCTCGGCAGCCTGGCCCTCGGCCTGGCGCTGACCGCCGCCGCCTTCGCCGCGCAGGCGCAGGAGAAGGTCGTGTTCGCCACCAACTGGAAGGCGCAGGCCGGCCATGGCGGCTTCTACCAGGCGCTGGTGGACGGCACCTACAAGAAGTACGGCCTCGACGTCGAGATCCAGCAGGGCGGCCCGATGGTCAACAACCGGCCGATGCTGCCGGCCGGCAAGATCGATTTCCTGATGACCGGCAACCTGCTGCAGTCCTTCGACAACGTGAAGAACGGCGTGCCCACGGTGGTGGTCGCGGCCTTCTTCCAGAAGGACCCGCAGGCCATGTTCGCGCACCCGGGCCAGGGCTTCGACAGCTTCAAGGACATGACCAAGGCGCCCGTGGCCTTCATCGGCAAGGACGGCCAGTTCAGCTTCTGGCAGTGGATGAAGTCGGAGCACGGCTTCAAGGACTCGCAGCTCAAGCCCTACACCTTCAACGTGGGCCCGTTCCTGGCCGACAAGAAGTCGATCCAGCAGGGCTACGCGATCTCCGAGCCGCTGTCGATCAAGGCCCAGGCCGGCTTCGACCCGGTGGTGCAGCTGCTGGCCGACAACGGCTTCTCGACCTACTCGACCACCATCGAGACGCGCGCCGACCTGGTGAAGACCAAGCCCGAGACGGTGCGCAAGTTCGTCGAGGCCTCGATCATCGGCTGGAACAACTACCTCTACGGCGACAACAAGGCCGCCAACGAGCTGATCGCCAAGACCAACCCCGACTCGCCCGTGGCCGCGCTGCAGGGCTCGATCGAGCTCATGAAGAAGATGGGCATCGTCGACAGCGGCGAGTCGCTGACCAAGGGCATCGGCGCGATGGACGAGGCGCGCGTGAAGGACTTCTACGACAAGATGGTCAAGGCCGGCCTCTACAAGCCCGGCGAGGTCGACCTGTCGAAGGTGGTCACGACCCAGTTCGTCAACAAGGGCGTGGGCCTGGACGTGCGCAAGAAGCTCACGGGCAAGTAAGCCGCGACCAAGGATCCGATCCACGACCACACCGATTTCTCCGCGGGCCGCGCGGTGCTTGCGCCGGGGTCAGATGCCGGCGCCTGGGATGCCATAAGGCACCGTGCGGCTCTTCATTCGCTGGGCTCTGACCCCGTATTGCCGCCTAGGACCTGTTAACGCTATGCAAGGGGTCGCGTTGCCCCGCAAAGGGGCTGGATGCAAGGCGCCCGCGCGCAGCAAGGCTGGCGCCTTGCAAGCGCGGGCAACGCCGCAGACGGCCCCTTTGCGGGGCAACCCGGAGGGAAGCTCGCCAGAGCCCGCCCCTCGGCGTTGCGCTCCTAGCGTGTGCGGACGCACACGCGTCGTCGCGCGCCTTGATGGGCGGGCTCTGGCGAGCTTCGCGACCCCTTGCATAGCGTTAACAGGTCCTATCGGCGAACCGGCCCTCCCATGAAAACGCTCGTCGTTCATTGCCATCCGAACCCTGACAGCTTCAACCACGCGCTCTACCGCACGGCGCTCGCCGCCCTCGAACCCCGCCACCAGGTCCGGGCCATCGACCTGTACGCCGAGGGCTTCGACCCGACGCTGACCCGCGAGGAACGCATCGCGTACCTCGACAACACCCAATTGATCCGCGAACGCGTGCAACCCCACGTCGAAGCGCTGCTGTGGGCCGAGCACCTGGTGTTCGTCTATCCCACCTGGTTCCACGGACCGCCCTCGATGCTCAAGGGCTGGCTGGAACGGGTGTGGCTACCCGGCGTGGCCTTCCTGCCGGCCGAGCGCAAGGGCCAGGCCGCGCGCTCGGGCATGCGCCACATCCAGCGCCTCACGGTGGTCACCACGGGCGGCTCGCCGCGCTGGTTCGTGATGGCCATCGGCGACCCCGGGCGACGGCTGTTCACGCGCGCGCTGCGCGCCCTGTTCGCCTGGCGCTGCAAGGTGACCTGGCTGCAGCTGCACGACATGAACGCCGTGACCGCGCTCGACCGCACGCGCTTCATCGAGCGCGTGGCGCGCAAGCTGCAAACGCTGTGACCACGACCCCAACGATCCGGGAGAAAACACCATGAGCCTCGAACGCACGCTCACCGTCCGCGTGACGCGCATCGCGCGCCAGACGCCCGAAATCCTGGCCTTCGAGCTGGCCCATCCCTGGGGCCGCGCGCTGCCCGGCTACGAGGCCGGCGCGCACATCGACGTGCACATGCCCGGCGGCTTCTCGCGCCAGTACTCGCTGGCGCGCGCGCCCTCGGCGGGCGCCGTCTCGTCCTACCTGATCGGCGTGAAGCGCGAGGCCGCGAGCCGCGGCGGCTCGGCCTCGATGCACGAGCGCGTGCGCGAGGGCGACCTGCTGCCGATCAGCACGCCGCGCAACACCTTCCCGCTGCAGGCGCGGGCGCGCCATCACCTGCTGCTGGCCGGCGGCATCGGCATGACGCCGCTGCTCGCGATGGCGCAGGCGCTGGCCGCGCGCGGCGAGGGCTTCACGCTGTGCGTGTTCGCGCGCGCCGAGGAGCACCTGGCCTTTGCCGATGCGTTGCGCGATCCGGCGCTGGCGCCGCATGTGCGGCTGCACCTCGACCAGGGCGACGCCTCGCAGCGCATCGACCTGCGCGCGCTGCTGGCCGCGCATGCCGGTGCCGCGCATCTCTATGTCTGCGGCCCCGGCGGCTTCATGCAGGCGGTGCGCGACGCGGCCGCCGCCGCGCAGTGGCCCGAGGACGCGATCCACGCCGAGTACTTCGCCGCGCCCACCGATGCCGCCGCCACCGCGGGCCAGCCCTTCGTGCTGCGGCTCGCGCAGCGCGGCATCGTGGTGCCGGTGGCGGCCGACCAGACCGCGGTCGACGCGCTGCACGAGGTCGGCATCGACATCCCGGTGTCGTGCGAGCAGGGCCTGTGCGGCACCTGCGTGGTCGGCGCCGAAGGCGAGGGCGCCGAGCACCGCGACTTCTGCCTCACGGGCAGCGAGCGGCGCCACAAGGTGGCGCTGTGCTGTTCGCGCGCCAAGGGGGCCGAGCTGGTGGTGCAGCTCTGAGACCGCGCATGGCCAGGACCACCGCCGTCGACACCACCGAGGACGCCGAGGGCCCCGCCACGCGCGGGCGCTCGCGCAAGTACGCGCAGGTGCTCGGCGTGATCAACCAGGCCGCGATCGAGGTGTTCGCGAGCGAGGGCCTGGCCGGCGCCTCGACGCAGGCGATCGCCGACAAGGCCGGGCTCTCGAAGGCGCAGCTGCACTACTACATCGACAGCAAGGAGGCGCTGTACCGGCAGATCCTGCAGGACATCCTCACCGACTGGATCGTGGTGTTCGGCTTCGACGACGAGGCCCTGGGCCCGCGCAAGGTGCTCGGCGACCTGATCCGCCGCAAGATGGCATTCTCGTTCGAGCACCCGCTGCGCTCGCGCATCTTCACGGCCGAGATGCTGCGCGGCGCGCCGGTGCTCAACCCCCTGATGGACACGAGCAAGCAGCGCACCGACCAGGCGGCCGCCGTGATCCGCAACTGGATGGACCAGGGCCTGATGGACGAGGCCGACCCGATGCTGGTGCTGTTCCACATCTGGGCCGTGACACAGTTCTACGCCGACCATGCGACCCAGGCCGCGTACTTCCGCAACACCGCGCAGCACGGCGACGCGCAGGACCGCGATTACCTGGTCGAGCAGGTGACGGCGTTCCTGTTCAAGGGCGCGGGCGTCAGGTAGCGCGCACCGGCAGGTACATGGTGGCCTCGACCTCCACCAGCACCTCGTCGCCCGGCAGGAAGCGCGACACCTCCACCACCGTGCTGACCGGCGGCTCGCCCGGGTAGAACAAACCGCGCACGCGGTTGTAGAAGGCGTAGTGCGGCAGGTGGCGGAAGTACTGCACCAGCTTCACCACGTCCTCCATGGTGCCGCCGTGCTCGGCCGCGATCTGGCGGATGCGCTCGAGCACGAACCAGCTCTGCGCCACGATCGGCGCCTCGAACACGTCGACCGACATCTGGCCGGTGGCGTAGCCCAGGCCCTGCAGCGCGCTGCGCCCGGCCTCGGGAATGGCGTCGTAGCCGGCGACCGCGCGGCGCGTGGCCGGGTCGACGGCGACCACGCCGCTCATGTAGACGAAATCGCCGACGCGCTTGGCGGCGGCATAGTTGGCCATCGGCTTGCCCATGCTCATGCGGTGTGCTCCAGGATCCGGCCCGCGCGGATGACGCTGCGGCGGCGGCCGCGCGGGTCGATGAGTTCGTGTTCGTCGGTGGCGGCCAGCACCACCAGGTCGGCCGGACAATCCGCGGCGATGCGACCGTCCCAGGCCAGCCCGAGCGCCCGCGCCGGCGCGAGCGTGATGCTGTCGATCCAGTCGAGCGCCGGCGCGAGGTGCGCCACCTGCACGCCGAGGCCGAAGGTCTCGACGAGGTCGTAGCTGCCATAGGGATAGAAGGCGTCCTGCACGTTGTCCGTCGCCAGGCTCGCACGCAAGCCGCGTGCCGCCGCCTCGCGGATGCGCGTGATGCCGCGCGGCACCGGCGTGCGGTCCCAGGCGCCCTGCAGGTAGAGGTTGGTGGTGGGCAGCGCGACCAGGTGCAGGCCCGCGCCCGCGCACAGCGCCAGGGTTTCGTGCGCCACGGCATCGTCCTGCACCGAGAGCGAGCAGGCATGGCCGCAGACCACGCGGCCCGCGAAGCCGCGCGCACGCACCAGCTGCGCGATGGCGCGCAGGCCGCTGGCGTCGGCATCGAGGCCCTCGTCGACATGGAAGTCGAGCGACAGCCCGTGCTTGTGCGCGAGCTCGAACACGCGGTCGAGCTTGGGCAGCAGGGCCTCGTTGCGGTAGACGAAGGCGCCGAGCGCACCGCCCGCGCGCGCCACCTCGCGCGCGATGCGCTCGCCGGCCTCGGCATCGGCGAACAGGTCGAGCGGCGTGAGCGAGACGAACTGCAGCTCGACGCGGCCGCGCCAGGCTTCGCGCAGCGATTCGAACACCGCGAGCGAGACCGGCGCCTCGGGCTGCACCCAGTCGAGGTGGGTGCGCAGCGCGCGCGTGCCGCTGCGCCAGGCGTCCTCGAGCGCGCGCTCCATGCGCGGGTGCAGCGAGTCGGCGGTCCAGCCGGCACGGTGGCCGTTCATGCGCTCGATGGCCGCGAACAGGTTGCCCTGCGCCGCGCCCACTTCCTGCACGGTGTAGTTCTTGTCGATGTGCGCATGCGCGTCGACGCAGGCGCTCAGCACGATGCCGCGCGCCGAATCCTGCCGCGCGCTCGGCGCGACCGAGGCCACGCGGTCGCCGTCCAGCACCAGGTCGAACAGCTCGGCCTCCGACGCGAAGCCGCGCAGCGGCTTCGGGATGCGCAGTGCCTCGAGCTTCACTGCGCCTCTCGCCACGCACGCAGCCAGCCCAGCCCGGCCGAAGTGCCGCCGGGCTCGCTGCCGCGCCGCGGCCGGTATTCGCAGCCGACCCAGCCCTGCCAGCCGGTCTGCGCCGACACCTCGTCGATCACCTGGAACAGGTAGGGATAGTTCTGCTCGCCGATGTCGGGCTCGTGGCGCTCGGGCACGCCGGCGATCTGGATGTGGCCGACGCGGCCGGTGGGCAGGTACTGGCGGATCTTCATCGCGACGTCGCCCTCGACGATCTGGCAGTGGTAGAGGTCCATCTGCACCTTGAGGTTCGGCGCGCCGATGCTTTCGACGATAGCATGCGCATGGTCCTGGCGGTTGAGGAAGAAGCGCGGGATGTCGCGCGTGTTGATCGGCTCGATCAGCACATCGCGCCCGGCCTTCGCGGCCTCCTCGGCGGCCCAGCGCAGGTTGTCGACGTACACCTGCTGCACGGCATCGGCCGTGAGGCCCTCGGGCACCAGCCCGGCCATGACGTGGATGCGCGGGCAGTCGAGCGCGACCGCGTAGTCGATGGCCTTGGCAATGCCTTCGCGGAACTCGGCGTCGCGCCCCGGCAGGCAGGCCAGACCGCGTTCGCCGCCCTCCCAGTTGCCGGGCGGGCCGTTGAAGAGCACCTGCTGCAGACCGTTGTGCTTGAGGCGCGCGACGATATCTTCCTTGGAGAAGGCATAGGGAAACAGGTACTCGACGGCCTCGAAGCCGTCCTTCGCGGCGGCATCGAAGCGGTCGAGGAAGTCCAGCTCGGGATAGAGCATCGAGAGGTTGGCGGCGAAGCGTGGCATGGCGTGTCTCTTGTAGGTTCTGGCGATTGTGGTCTCGAACGGATTCACCAGCGCGCGCCGAAGGTCACGCGCAGTTCGGCGATCTGTTCGGGCGACAGCGGTGCGGGCGGCGTGGCATGGTCGCGCGTCATGAGGTGGAGCCTGGCGGTCTCCTCGAGTTCCTCGAGCACGGCCATCGCGGCGGCGGGGGTGTCGTGCCACACGTTGGGGCCGAGGCGGTCGAGCATCACGGCGCGGATCGGCACGCCGGCCGCGCCGCGCTGCGCGATGACCCGCGCGACCTCGGCCGCCGCTTCGGGCGCGCCCGGGCGGTGGTAATGGATGCGCGGCACGTGGCCGACCTTCATCACGAAATAGGGCGTGAGGGCGGGCAGCAGTTCGTCGCTGGCTCCGCTCAACGTGAGTGCGACGCAGTGGGTGCTGTGGGTGTGGATCACGCAGGCGGTATCGGCATCGAAAGCTCTCGCTGCTTCGTAGATGCGCATGTGCAGCGCGATGGTCTTGCTGGCGCGGTCGCCACTGATCTGCTGGCCCTGCGCGTCCAGCCTCGCGAGCCGAGCGGGGTCGAGGAAGCCCAGGCAGGCATCGGTCGGGGTGATGAGGAAGCCACCGTCTTCCAGGCGCACGCTGATGTTGCCGGCTGTGGCGTGGACGTAGCCACGGTCGAACAGGCTTTTTGCCGTGCGGCAGATTTCTTCTCTTGCTTCTGTTTCGGTCATGTTTGTTTGCTGCGGTTGGATCGGTCGGGGCGCGTGCACAGGACAGCGGGTACTTCCCTCCGCGAATGTCCCCCGGCCTTCGGCCTCCTCCTTTATTTCGCTGCGGGAAGCACCCACTGCCCTGTGCACGGAGGCGCTCGGGTTGTGCCGGCCGATCAGGCGCTGCGCGTCTGGCGTGCGTCGATGGGGTACTCCCCGCAGCGAAATTAAGGAGGAGCCGAAGGCGGGGGACATTCGCGGAGGGGAGTACCCCATCGGCGCACGCCCGCCCCGACCTTCAACACCCCAAGGCATCACCCCAACACCACAAACGCCTTGGTAAAGAAATCATCCCCCCCGAAGTTCCCCGACTTCAAGGCGATATGCACCCCGGTGTCCGGCGCCAACGAGGAACGCGCATGACACCACGGCACCCCCGGATCGATCTGCGGCCCGATCTGCAATTGCGCGATGCCGAGCGCCTGCACACAGGCCCCGGAGGTTTCGCCGCCCGCCACCACGAGCTGGCGCACACCACGCTCGACCAGCCCCCGCGCGATCGCCGCGATGGTGCGCTCGACCATCGCGCCGGCCTCTTCCACGCCCAGTTGGCCTTGTACCGACTTCACGGCACCGGCTTCCGCCGTGGAGTAGACGAGCACCGGGCCCTTGTCGATCAGTGGCGCGGCCCAGGCCAGCGTCTCGGCCGCGACGTCGACACCGGCCGCGATGCGCAGCGGATCGATGGCCAATGCGGCGCCGCCGCGCCCGATGAAGTCGAGCACCTGCCGGTTGGTGGCCAGCGAGCAGCTGCCCGACACCACCGCCGTGCGGCCGCCGGCCTTCGGCAACGCGCTGGCCTGCGATGAGGGTGCGAGGCCGAAGTTGGCCGGCAGGCCGATGGCCACGCCCGAGCCCGCGGTGACCAGCGGCAACTTCGCGAGCGCCGGGCCCATGCGCAGCAGGTCGTCGTTCGACACCGCATCGACGATCGCAATCGACACGCCCTCGGCCTTCAGCTGCGCGATGCGCGCTTCGATGGCTTCCGCGCCGCGCGCCACCACCGCGTGATCGATCAGCCCCACCTTGCGCCGGCACTGCGCCTGCAGCACCCGCACCAGGTTCGGGTCGGTCATCGGCGTCAGCGGATGGTTCTGCATGCCGCTCTCGTTGAGCAGCACCTCGCCCGCGAACAGGTAGCCCTTGAACACCGTGCGCTTGTTGTCGGGGAAGGCCGGCGTGGCGATCGTGAAGTCGCAGCCCAGCGCCTCCATCAGTGCCTCGGTCACCGGGCCGATGTTGCCCTGCGGCGTGCTGTCGAAGGTCGAGCAGTACTTGAAGTAGATCTGTTGCGCGCCCTGCGCCTGCAGCCAGCGCAGCGCCTCGAGCGACTGCGCGATGGCCTCGGCCGGCGCGATGGTGCGCGACTTGAGCGCGACCACCACCGCATCCACCTCGGCCGCGAGCGGGCCCTCGGGCACGCCGATCGTCTGCACCACGCGCATGCCCGCGCGCACCAGGTTGTTGGCGAGGTCGGTGGCGCCGGTGAAATCGTCGGCGATGCAGCCGAGCAGCAGTTTCGCCATCGCTCAGCCCTTCACCGCGAGCTTCACGGCCTGCGGGTTCTCGCGCACGTAGTCGCGCAGGATCGCGTCGAAACTGGCATCGGCCTTCAGGCCCAGCGCCTCGGCGCGCGCCGCATGCACGCGGCTGGGCCAGCTCGTGACGATCTTCGCGATCGCCGCGTCGGGTTCCCAATCGATCAGGCTCGTTGCCTCGGTGCCGGCGATGCGCTCGAGCGCCTGTGCCATCTCGCGCACGGTGGTGGTCAGCGCGGGCAGGTTGATGGCGGTGCGCGCGCCCCACTCGGCGCCACTCGCCGTGGCCGCGCGCACGATGCCCGCGATGGTGTTGCCGGGCGAGGCCAGCGCCACCGGCGTGTCGGGCGCGACCGGGCAGCGCGCGCGCTCGCCCGCGAGCGGTTCGCGCAGCATGCCGCTGAGGAAGCTCGAGGCCGCGCCGTTGGGCCGGCCCGGGCGCACCGACACCGTCATCAGCCGCACGTTGCGGCCCTGCACGAAGCCCTTGCGCGTGAAGTCGGCCACCAGTTGCTCGCCGACGAACTTCTGGATGCCGTAGCTGTTCTGCGGCGTGGGCAGCGTCGTGTCCTCGATCAGGGCCGGCAGCCGCTGCTCGGGCGAATCGCCGAACACCGCGACCGAGCTCGAGAACACGAACACCGGCGCATGGCCGGCGCGGCGCGCGGCTTCGAGCAGCGCGCGCGTGGTGTCGAGGTTGCTGCGCATGCCGAGGTCAAAGTCGGCCTCGCATTCGCCGCTGACGGCGGCCGCCAGGTGGAACACGAGCTGGCTGCCCGCGATCGGCAGCGTGCCGCTGTGCGCCTGCTCGAGCAGGTCGCCCTGCAGGAACTGCACGCGCGCGTCGGCCGCGAGATCGGCCGGCGGCGCCACGCGGTCGGCCAGCACGATGCGTTCGATGGGCTGCGGCGCGGCGCCGGCCAGTGCCAGCGGTCCCTGGGCGAGCAGCGTGCGCGCGAGGCGCGCGCCGAGGAAGCCGCAGCCGCCGGTGATGAGGATGTTCATGGTCGTCTTGTCTCGGTGGTCGTTCGCAAGTGGGTCAGAGGGCCGGCAGGAAGCGCAGCAGCGCATCGGCCACCGCCTCGGGCGCCTCGCGCTGCGGGAAGTGGCCCACGCCGTCCAGCAGCTCGCGGCGGTAGGGGCCGCTGAAGAAGCGCTCCTTGCCCGCCGAGCTGTCCGGATGATTGCACGCATCGGCCGCGCCGTGCAGCACCAGCGTGGGCACCGACAGCACGGGCGCGGGATCGAGCGCCGCGTCGTCGGCCGCGTAATGCGGATCGCCGGGCGCGTAGCCCCAGCGATGGCGGTACGAATGCACCACCACGCGAGCCCAGTCCTCGCCCTCGAAGGCGGCGGCGGTGGTGTCGAACTCGGCCTCGTCGTACCAGCCGGGCGGGCCCCAGGTGCGCCACATCATGCGCGTGAAGGCGAGGCGGTCGTCGTGCACCGTGCGCTCGCCGCGCGGCGTGGCCATGTACCAGTGGTACCAGTAGTTGCGCGCCTGCTCGAGCGGCACCGGCTGGCCCGGCGCATTGGTGCCGTAGCCCACCGACAGCAGCGCCAGCGCGCTCGCCACGCCGGGGCGCAGCCCGCTGGCATTCGCCACCGCGCGGGCGCCCCAGTCGTGGCCGACCAGCGCGGGGCGCTCGAGCCCCAGCGCATCGATGAAGTCGAGCAGGTCGCGGCCCAGCGCCGAGAGCTGGCCGCTGCGCGGCGTGTCCGCGTGCAGGAAGCGCGTGGGCGCGAAGCCGCGCAGGGCGGGCAGCAGCACGCGCCAGCCGGCGGCGGCCAGGCGCGCGGCCACGCCATGCCAGCCGCGCGGGCTGTCGGGCCAGCCGTGCACCAGCACCACGGTGGCGGCGCCGGCGGCGTTCCATTCCTCGTAGCCGATGCGCAGCAGCGGCGTGTCGACGGTCCTGTGTTCGCTCACGAGGCATTTCCTTTCGCGGCCGGCAGCTCGATGCCCGGGAAGATCTTGATCACCGCGCTGTCGTCCTCGCGCGCATGGCCCGCGGTCGAGGCCTGCATGAACATCTGGTGCGCGGTGGACGACAGCGGCAGCGGAAACTTGCTGGCGCGCGCCACGTCGAGCACCAGGCCCAGGTCCTTCACGAAGATGTCGACCGCCGACAGCGGCGTGTAGTCGCCCGCGAGCACGTGCGCCATGCGGTTCTCGAACATCCAGCTGTTGCCCGCGCTGTGGGTGATGACCTCGTAGAGCGCGGCCGGGTCCACGCCCTCGCGCAGGCCCAGCGCCATCGCCTCGGCCGCGGCGGCGATGTGCACGCCGGCCAGCAGCTGGTTGATGACCTTCACCTTGCTGCCCGCGCCCGCGCTGTCGCCGAGCCGGTAGACCTTGGCGGCCATCGCGTCGAGCACGCCGCCGGCCTTGTCGTAGGCCGCGGGCGTGCCGGCGGTCATCATCGTCATCTGGCCGCTCGCGGCCTTGGCGGCGCCGCCCGAGATCGGCGCGTCGAGGTAGAGCAGGCCGAGCGTCGCGAGCCGCGCCTCGAGCGCCACCGACCAGTTGGGGTCGACCGTCGAGCACATCACGAACAGGCTGCCGGGCTTCATCGAGGCCGCGCAGCCCGGCGTGCCGGCGTCGCCGAACAGCACCGCCTCGGTCTGCTGCGCGTTCACGACGACCGAGATCACGATGTCGCTGGCGGCGCCGAGCGCGGCCAGCGTGTCGCAGGCGGTGCCGCCGTCGCGCGCGAAGGCCTGCGCGGCCTCGCGGCGCAGGTCGAACACGTGCGGCGCATGGCCCGCGCGGCGCAGCGACTGCGCCATGCCGGCGCCCATGGCGCCGAGGCCCACGAGGCCGACGACGGGAGGGGAGGAAGTGGTCATGGAAGGAAGGGGCTGGATTATTTGTCAGGTCATCATACAAATTTGAGATGACTTTGTCTCGCACCGAATTCCAGCCCGCCCCTCAGGAGGCCTTCTTGCGCCGCCCCTTGCTGGCCGCGCCGCTCTCCTGCAGCCCCTCGACCAGCGGCCGCGCGAGCTGCGCGCCCTCCTGCTGCCAGAAGGCCGGGTCGGCCTGCTCGATGCGGCGGATCGCGTTGTCCATGTGGGTCTTGGCGGCCTCGCGCGCGCGCAGCGCATCGCCGGCCTCGATCGCCTCGACGATGCGCGCATGCTCCTGCGCCACCTCGCGCGCGAAGTCGGCGCGACGCGCCTCGTTGGCGCGCGTGACGCGGGTGGCGCCGTGCAGGAACTGGCGCAGGTACTGCAGGGTGCCGATCAGGAACGGGTTGCGCGCGGCCTCGGCGATGGCGCGGTGGAAGCGCACGTCTTCCTCGGCGCCGTTGCCGCCCACGGCCACGGCCGCATGCAGCGCCGCGATCGCGTCGCGGATGCGGCGCACGTCCTCGGCCGTGCGGCGCTCGGCCGCCAGCGCCGCCACCTCGGCCTCGAGCGCGCGGCGCAGCTCGACCATCTGGATCACCGCCTCGCGCGAAGCCACGTGCGGCATCTCGAAGCGCAGCGGCTCGACCCCGGCCGCGCGCACGTACACGCCGCTGCCCTGGCGCGAGTCGACCAGCCCGAGCGACTTGAGCCGCGACACCGCCTCGCGCACCACCGTGCGGCTGACGCCGAACTGCTCGGCCAGCGCGGACTCGGTCGGCAGCCGGTCGCCCTCGGACAAGCGACCGCTGCGCACCTCGGCCGCCAGCGCATCGGCCACCTGGTCGGCCAGGCGGACGGCGGGGGCGAGCGATTGGAAGCGGGCGGTCATGAATGGGCTGCGACTCTAACGCAGGCCCGCCGGCGGGATGCCATCGCATGTGGATGAAGGCAAGCGCGCAGTTCGGCGCATTTCCCGCGGGCATTTCCTGCGCGTCGAGTGGCGCCGTAGGGACCGCTCGCTATGCTGCCGCTCGTGATTCCGACCTTCAATCATTCGCACGTGCTGCCGCCGTTCGAGGGCGAGCGGTTGAGTGGCGCGCACAGCTCGCCTTACTTGGTGTCGGCCTGCGAAATGGTGCAGCGCTTCGCGATCGGCACGGCGCGATGCACCATCCTCGACGGCCTGTTGCGCTATCGCGCCGAACTCCGCGGCATCGGGTTCGTCGAAGGCTTTCAGTGGCTCGATGGCAGTTTCGTCGAGGATATCGAGGCACGCGAAGGTCGCCCTCCTCGGGACATCGATGTCGTGAGCTTCGCCTACCCGCCGCAGGGAATGAGCAAGACGGAGATCAATCGGATAATGGACGAGCGCCCCGATCTCTTCGATCACGAGCGCTGCAAGCAGGGGTTTCACTGCGACACCAGCATCATCAACCTGACCACCTCACCGGAGCGGTTGGTGCAGCAGACGCGCTATTGGTATGGTTTGTTTTCTCATCGCCGCGGCGATGCCCTGTGGAAAGGCATGCTGCAGTTGCCCATGGATTCCGACGATCACTCCGCCCGTGTGATGCTCGATCGACTCATGCACCAAGGAGAACCGAATGCTGGCTCAACTTGAGAAGCAATTCCTGCAGGCTGACCTGGCGCAGGTTCGTCAGCTGCTGGCAGACGGGCAGGCGCACGACGATCCGATCGCGGTGCATCAATATGCCCAGCGCGTCGCGCGCCTCGAAAAGGAACTGACCGAATTGTCGGAAGCAGGCACGAACGCGCCCGTCGGCGTGGCCTTGTTCTTTGGGGGGCGCCCGGTCGTGGGCTCGAATGGCATCAAGGCGTCGTTCGGGACGCAGGCCATCGGCAAGTTTCAGAAGCTCGTGAGTCAGCGCTATGCGGCCGCCGAGACAGGTCCGCTCTCTTCGCGTGGCCGCGTGCCGATGAGCGACGACACCCAGTTGCTGGTCACCGACGTGGTACGCGGCTCGTTCGGTTTCGTGCTGCAGGGCAGCGAACCCGCCAGCAGCGATGCACCGCTCAAGGACGCCGTGGATCACGTGGCCGATACCCTGTCCCGCATGGCGGCGGCGGACGACGCCCTGTTCGACGAAGCCTCGGCGGACGTGGACAACCGCCAGCTCGGTACCTTGCAGGAGTTCTTCAAGCTGCTCGACGACGAGGGCGCCAGTCTTCGCCTCGTCGAAGGCGAGCGGGACTTCGAACTCTCGACGCAAGCCGTTCGACGCGCACGCCAACGCGCCGAGGCGATGACCATCGAAGACCGCGTCGAGATGCTCGAAGGCGAGGTCATCGGCTGGGCCGAGTATTCGTCGCGCTTCGAACTGCGCCTGCATGGCGATCGGAGCGTGGTGGTCGGCACGGTGACGCGTGCCGCCATGGAGCACTCGCTGCAAGAGGGACTGGCTCCTCTGCATCGGCATGTCCGCGCCAGAGTCAAGGTGCGCGAAGCTCGGCTGCGCAACCGCACGCCGCGCAAGACATTCGCCTTGCAGGCGCTCGAAGTCATCGCGCCGCCCGCGGACTGGCCCGCGCGACCGGTCCAACAAGCGATCTAGGCCCGCTCCACCACCGGCCGCGCGTTGAGCCACAGCAGCGTCAACGCGAACGCCAGCAGCGGCAGCATCGCGAGGTTGATCGCGGTCCAGCCCACGCCCGCGAGCAACGCGCCCGAGCCGAAGGACATCAGCACGGCCGTGGTGCCGTTGCTCAGTTCCATCAGCGCCTGCGCGGGTCCGCGCTCGTGCTCGGCGTGGGCCTCGGCCAGCAGCGTGGTGCCGGCGATCAGCATCAGATTCCAGCCCAGGCCCAGCAGCAGCGAGCTCGCGAGGAAGTGCGCGAAGTCCTGGCCCGAGAGCGCGACCGCGGCGCTGGTCGCGAGGATCGCCGAGCCCAGCATCGCGACGCGGCGGCTGCCCCAGCGGTCGACCAGCGCACCGGCGAAGAAGGCCGGCGCGAACATGCCGAGCACATGCCACTGGATCACCTGCGCGGCCGCGGCGGCGGAGAAGCCGCAGAAGTCCATCGCGAGCGGGGTCGCGTTCATCGCCAGCACCATGAGGCCGTGGCCGATGGCGGTCATGAGGATGGCGGCGCGCAGCATCGGCCGCGCGAGCAGCGCGCGCATCTGGGCCCAGCCGCGCGCCACGGCCGGCGGCGCGGCGCCTTCGCGCAGCCTCGACATGGCGACCACGCCGCACAGCGCGAGCACCGCGATCGCGAGGTAGGCGCCCGCGAAGGGCACGGGCAGCGCGTTGCGCGTCCAGACCGCGATGGCGGGCGCGAACACCGCCGCGCAGACACCGCCGCCGACCACCAGCGCGGCGGCGCGGCCCTTGTGGCGCGGCTCGACGGCCTCGAGCGCGGCATAGCGGTAGAAGCCGGCCGAGGCCTGATAGCCGCCGATGCAGGCGGCGCCAAGGCAGAACAGCGCGAAGCTGCCGAGCCCCAGGCCCGTGGCGCAGACCAGCCCGCCCACCACGCCGAGCAGCGCGCCGCCCATCAGGCCGCGGCGGCGGCCGCGCCGCTGCATGAACATCGACAGCGGCGACACGGCCGCGAGGTTGCCGAGCACCAGCAGCGCGAGCGGCAGGGTGGCCAGCGCGGGCCAGGGCGCGAGCCGCAGGCCCGCGACCGAGGTCAGCGTGATGCCGATGATCGAGCACGACCAGTAGAGCGCCTGGCCGAGGAACAGCAGCCGGATCGCGGGATTGCGCAGCAGCTGCATCGCTCAACTCCCGGTGCGCGGCGCGCCCGCGCCGAAGCGCTCGGCAAAGGCCTGCGGGCTCACGGCGAGGTGCTTGTGGAAGCTGCGCCGCAGCGTCTCGGGATGGCCGAAGCCGCACAGCCGCGCCACGGTCGACACCGAGGTCTGCGCATGGGCCAGCAATGCCGAGGCGGCCTCGACGCGCACGCGCTCGACATAGTGGCCGGGCGTCATGCCGAGCTCGCGCCGGAACACACGGCTCAGGGTGCGCGGCGGCATGCAGGCGCGCTCGGCCAGCACCTCGAGCGAGAGATCGCCCGCGAGCTGGCCCGGAATCCATTCGAGCAACGACGACAGCCGGGGCGCATGCGTGGCCTCGGGCGCGAGGAAGCGGCTGAACTGCGCCTGCCCGCCGGGCCGGCGCAGGAACATCACGAGCCGGCGCGCCACCGCCAGCGCGATCGAGCGGCCGAGGTCGTGCTCGACCAGCGCCAGCGCGAGGTCGATGCCGGTGGTGACGCCGGCCGAGGTGAAGACATGGCCGTCGCCCTCGCGCCCGCTCGGGTCGTAGGTGTGGAGCCGGTCGGCCGCCACCTCGACCGCGGGATGGCGCGTGCGCAGCGCCTCGACGCTGTCCCAGTGGGTGGTGGCGAGGCGGCCGTCGAGCAGGCCGGCCTGGGCGAGGATCAGCGCGCCCGAGCAGACCGAGCCGAGCCGGCGCACGCGCGGCTCGGCGCGCTGCAGCCAGGCCAGCAGCGGCGCGTTGCGCAGCTGGGCTTCGGCGCCCCAGCCGCCGGGCACGAGCACGGTGTCGAAGCGCGCCGGGTCCTGGTCCTCGCGCGCGGCCTCGGCTAGCAGCGAGAAGCCGGCCGAGCAGGCCACCGGCCCCACCGCGTCGGCCAGCAGGTGCAGCGAATAGCCGGCCGGTCGGCCCTGGCGCTGCAGCTCGACATTGGCCGAAGCGAACACCTGAAGCGGACCGGTGACGTCCAGCACCTGGACATCGGGGTAGATCGTGCAGGCGATGGCGCGCGGCGTTTGCATGCCGGCAGTGTCATGCGCGCCGCGATTGGCCGCAACGACAACGACCCCACGGATCCGGCCACTTTCGGCGTGGCCGGCCGGTGCGGCGGGTCAGCCCAGCGCGTGCCGCGCGGCCTTCGCGATGCTCTGCGCGTCGACGCCGAAGAAGCCGCGCAGGGCGGCGCGCGTGTCGCTGCGCCCGAAACCGTCGGTGCCCAGCGTGAGGTAGCGGCGGCCCGCGGGCAGGAAGGCGCGGATGCTCTCGGGCACGGCGCGCACGTAGTCGGTGGCGGCCACGATCGGCGCCTTGCCCTGGCCGAGCTGGCGCGCGACGAAGGACTCGCCCGCATCGTCACCCGCGATGGCGCGCTGCTCGCAGGCCAGGCCGTCGCGCGCGAGCTCGCTCCAGCTCGTGACGCTGAACACCTCGGCCTCGATGCCCTCGTCGGCCAGCAGTTGCGCGGCCTTCACGACCTCGGTGAGGATCGCGCCCGAGCCCATCAGCGTGACCTTCTTCTTTGCCTTGCCCGATGCCGGCGCGTAAGTGCCGAAGCGATAGCAGCCACGCAGGATGTCGGCCTCGGCGCCCGCGGGCACGTCGGGCTGCGCGTAGTTCTCGTTCATCAGCGTGACGTAATAGAACACGTCCTGCTGCTCGACCATCATCTCGCGGATGCCCGCATCGACGATCACCGCCATCTCGCCCGCGTAGGCCGGGTCGTAGGCCTTGCAGTTGGGAATGGTCGCGGCCACGAGGTGGCTGCTGCCGTCCTGGTGCTGCAGGCCCTCGCCGCCGAGCGTGGTGCGCCCCGAGGTGGCGCCGAGCAGGAAGCCGCGCGCGCGCTGGTCGGCCGCGGCCCAGATCGCGTCGCCCACGCGCTGGAAGCCGAACATCGAGTAGTAGATGTAGAACGGCAGCATCGCCAGGCCGTGCACGCTGTAGCTGGTGGCCGCGGCGGTCCAGCTCGCGATGGCGCCGGCCTCGCTGATGCCTTCCTCGAGGATCTGGCCGTCGGTGGCCTCGCGGTAGCTCAGCACCGAGCCGATGTCCTCGGGCGCGTAGCGCTGGCCCACGCTCGAATAGATGCCGACCTGCTTGAACAGGTTCGCCATGCCGAAGGTGCGCGCCTCGTCGGCCACGATCGGCACGATGCGCGGGCCCAGCGCCTTGTCCTTGAGCAGGTTGCCCAGCAGGCGCACGAAGGCCATGGTGGTGCTCATCTCCTTGCCGGCGGCCGCGACCGCGAACTGCGCGTAGTTCGCGAGGTCGGGCTTGGCCACCGCTTCGCAGGCGGTCTCGCGGCGCGGCATGGCGCCGCCGAGCGCCTCGCGGTGCTGGCGCAGGTAGCGCATCTCGGCGCTGTCCTCGGCCGGGCGGTAGAAGTCCATGGCGGCGGCCTGCGCGTCGCTCAGCGGCAGGTCGAAGCGGTCGCGGAACTCGATCAGGTCGACCTCGCCCATCTTCTTGTGCGAGTGCGTGGTCATCTTGCCCTGGGCCGCGCTGCCCATGCCGTAGCCCTTCTTGGTGTGAGCCAGGATCACGGTGGGCCGGCCCTTGTGGGCGGCGGCCGCGGCATAGGCGGCATGGATCTTCACGAGGTCGTGGCCGCCGCGCTTGAGGCGGTCGATCTGCTCGTCGGTCATGCCCTCGGCCAGGCGCGCGAGCTCGGGGTTCTGGCCGAAGAAGTTGTCGCGGTTGAAGCGGCCGTCCTTGGCCGCGAAGGTCTGCATCTGGCCGTCGACGGTGGCGGCGAAGGCGCGCGCCAGCGCACCGCTGGTGTCGCGCGCGAACAGGCCGTCCCAGTCGCTGCCCCAGACCAGCTTGATCACGTTCCAGCCAGCGCCCGCGAACAGCTTCTCGAGCTCGTCGATGATGCGGCCGTTGCCGCGCACCGGGCCGTCGAGGCGCTGCAGGTTGCAGTTGACCACCCACACGAGGTTGTCGAGCTTCTCGCGCGCGGCCAGGGTCAGCGCGCTCATCGATTCGGGCTCGTCCATCTCGCCGTCGCCGAACACGCCCCAGACCTTGCGGCCTTCGCAATTGAGCAGGTTGCGGTGCGAGAGGTAGCGCATGAAGCGCGCGTGGTAGATCGAGCTGATCGGGCCGATGCCCATCGAGCCGGTGGGGAACTGCCAGAAGTCCGGCATCAGGTAGGGATGCGGGTAGCTGCACAGGCCGCGCGCGCCGCTGCCGTCGACGAAGGCGGGCGCAGTGAGTTCCTGGCGGTAATGCGCGAGGTCGTCTTCGCTCAGGCGCCCCTCGAGGTAGGCGCGCGCATAGACGCCCGGCGCGCTGTGCGGCTGGAAGAACACGAGGTCGCCGCCATGGGCCGCGCTGCGCGCATGGAAGAAATGGTTGAAGCCGGTCTCGAACAGGTCGGCCGCGCTCGCATAGCTCGCGATGTGGCCGCCGAGCTCGCCATAGGCCTGGTTGGCCTTGGCCACCATCGCGAGCGCGTTCCAGCGCATCAGCGAGGCCAGCTTCTCCTCGACGGCGAGGTCGCCCGGGAACGGCGGCTGGTCCTCGGCCGCGATGGTGTTGACGTACGGCGTCGACAGCTCCGGCTGCCAGCCGATGCGCTGCTGGCGCGCGAGCCGCGCGAGTTCGTCGAGCATCTGGCGCGCGCGCTGCGGCCCGTGGACCTGCGCCAGCGCGAGGAAGGACTCGCGCCATTCGGCGGTCTCGGCGGGATCGGGGTCGTGCGACAGCGCTGCCTCGTCGAGCAGCAGGGCACGGATCTGGTCGGCGGAAATCGGGGCGTTCATGCCGGCACTTTAAGCCGCCATGAAAAGAATTGGCTACTGCTGCAGCCCGCATCTTGACGGCTCACCAGCATAAAATGCCGCCAATCCTTCAGATCACGGCATTTCATGCAACTCGACGCGATCGACCTGCGCATCCTCGACGAACTGCAGCGCGACGGCGCGCTGTCGAACGTGGAACTCGCGCGCCGCGTGCACCTGTCGCCCTCGCCCTGCCTCGCGCGCGTGAAGCTGCTCGAGACCGAGGGCGTGATCGACCGCTACGTGGCGCTCGCGAGCGCCAAGGCGCTGGGCCTGGGCCTCAACGTGTTCATCTCGATCAGCCTCACGACGCAGAGCAAGCAGTCGCTGGCCGATTTCGAGCAGCGCATCGCCGAGCACGACGAGGTGATGGAGTGCTACCTGATGACCGGCGACAGCGACTACCTGATCCGCATCGCGGTGGCGGACATGGCGGCGCTCGAGAAATTCATCCTCGAGCAGCTCACGCCGATCCCGGGGATCGAGAAGATCCGCTCGAGCTTTGCGCTCAAGCAGGTGCGATACAAAACGGCGCTGCCGTTGCCGACAGCGCCGTCCTGATCACTTCGGCAGGGCCGATTACTTCGAGAGCTTCGGCTGCGCCGGATCGGCCGTGAGGTAACCCACCACGGCGCTGTAGCCCTGGTTGTAGTTCTGCTTGATCAGCGTCTCGAGCTTCTTGACGTCGCTGCTGGCGGTCTTGATGAACTCGCCCGGATGCTGGAAGTTGCTCATGATGTACGTCCAGCCGTTGATCTCGTCGACCGCGTGCAGGCCCGTGCACTCGGCGCCGGTCGGGGTCGACAGGATGCGCGAGAGCTTCTTCGTGTCGACGTTGTAGGCCCACAGGAAGTTGTTGACGTGGTTGCCGCTGTCCTCGCCGATGAACAGGGTGCGCATCTTTTCCGAGAACTTGATGTTGTCGGGGCTGGCGATCTTGTCCGCATTGGCGTTGTTGCCGAGGCTGTCGGCCGGGTCGAGGTCCTCGCCCACGATCAGGGCCTTGGTCTTCACGGGCACCCAATCGCTGTTGATCACGGCGCCGCCGGTGTCCTTCTGGCCACCGGTCAGGTTGTGAGCCATCACGCCGCCGGCCACGAGCGCCTTTTCGACCGTGACGTTCAGATCCGAGCGCCACGCGGCGTTGCCCTTGACCATCGACGACTGGATGTTGGCCAGTGCCGAGTAGGCAATCTTGTCCTTGGCATTGACGGTCGTGCCTTCCATCTTGGTGAAGGCCATGCTGGCGCCCACGAGGTTGGCGTAGCGGTGCGTCTCGAGGAAGGCGGCGGCCTTCTCCATGCCGGGCACCAGCTTGACCCACTGCTTGACGCCGTCGGCGAAGATCTGGGTGTAGGAGGCATTGGCCGGATCGGTGAACTTCACGTCCATGATGTCGGTCGGCAGCAGCGTGTTGGCGAAGGCCTCGATCTCGGCGCTGGTGGCGTGGCCGAGGCGGATCCAGGTCAGTGCGGCGCCCGCAGCGGCGGGGTCGATCGAGAAGCCGGTGCCAACCTTCGCGACGTACAGCGTGCCGGCCGAAAGATCCTTCTCCTTGTCGGCCACGAACATGAACAGGCCGCCATTGGTGTAGTCGTCGCCCATCAGCGCGGTGCGGTTGTCAGGCATGACCTGGATCAGCTCGTGCGAGATGCGGCCCAGGCAGTAGTGCTTCTTGACGCTGCCGGTGCCGTCGGGATTCACGGTGACTTCGGGCAGATGGCCGTAGTGGTAGGCGCGGGCCGTGGTCTCGTCGCCGAACACGTTCTTGCTGTAGCCCTTGAACTGCGCGCTGGTCGAGGCGGTGAAGGCATCGGGTTCGTACTCCTCGCTCGACAGGTGGGTGCCCCAGGGCGAGAGGCTCGCGCCGCAGGTGATCCACAGGCCGTGGGCGCTGGACATGTCGACGTTGTGGTACTTGACCAGTTCGAGCTTGCCAGTGGTCTGATCCTGGTCGAGCGTGAGCACGGCGATCGGCGAAGGCAACTGGCCGTAGGTGCCCTCGCCCTTCAGGTTCTTCGTCATGTACTCGAACTGCACGACCGCGAACACCGGCTTGCCCTTGATGCCGGGCACGTTGGCGTTGGGCAGGCTCAGCAGCGAGCTGCCGTCCGGTGCGTCGGAGAAGAACTGGCGGTCCTTGGTCGGGTCGGCCAACGAACGGTCGATGATGGGCTGGTTCTTGATGTCGTAGTAGCCGCCCGCCAGGATCTTGCCGCCCTTGCCGTCCGGCACCATGTCGCCAGTCTGGAAGAAGGGGTGGTAGGCCAGGCGGTATTCGGTGGAGCTGCCGTTGTCGAACGAGACCTTGAGCGTCGAGCCGACAGTGGTGGTCGCCATGGCGGCGGGATTGGCCAGCGAGGGGGCCGGCATGCCGATGAATTCGGCCGAGACGAACTGCGCGGCGGGAGCCGGCGGCGGTGCGGGCGGGGGCGGAACGATGGGCAGGAAGCCGCCGCCGCCTCCGCCACCACCGCAGGCGGTCAGGAAGGCAACGCCGCCGAGCGGCAGCATCGGTGCTGCGCTCAGCAGCTTGAGGGCGTGGCGGCGCGAGGCGCCGGACTGCGCCTTGGTGGAATCGGACATGGATTTCTCCCGAGTTGTCGTGGGGTGTCGTGGGATGACCGTGCAGCCTCTGTTTCTCTCCGCTGCCGGTCAGTCGCGAACCTTAGTTAACTACTGTGACGACGACGTGCATCGCACATGACAAGGCCATGACACCGCGCACGCGGATGTGACGACATCCGCGTGTCACTCCCACTCGGGAGCCCCATGCGCGGACCGGCGAGGCCGGTCCGCGGTACGGGGTTTCAGAGGCCGATCAGGCCGCCGTCGTCCTTCGTGATCACCAGCGTGGCCGAGCGCGGGCGGGCGGTGCCGCCCTGCGGCCAGTGGCTGCCGTACTTGGTCGGGTCCGTGGTGCCGGTGTTGTTCGGCGGCGGCGTCTCGCCCGGGTGCTGGATGTTCACAAACAGCGCGCGGCCATCGCCCGACTCGGCGATGCCGGTCAGCTCGCAGTCCTTCGGTCCCACCAGGAAGCGGCGCAGGCCGTGGGTGCCGGGCGCCTTGCCCACGAAGGTGTTCTGCGTGCGCGTGGTGGGAGGGGTCGCGTCGTCGGTGTTGGTGATCACCTTCGCGCCGCCATCGCCGAGCTTGCCCGGCAATGCCGCCAGCAGCATGCAGTTGGTGACGTCGGTGTAGGCACCGTCGTCGGTCTGCAGCCACAGCAGGCCCGGGGCGGCGTGGCTGAACCACATGCCGTCGGGGCTCGAGAAGTCGTTGTCGGCCGAGAGCTGCGACACGTTGACGTCGACCGGGGCGGTGGAGCGCGCGCCGAACAGGTAAACGTCCCACTTGAAGCTCAGCGCCGCCGGGTCGGCGTTGTCGTCGGCGAAGCGCACGATGTGGCCGTTGGGGTTGCCCTTCTGGTTCTGCGTGTTGTTCTTGATGTCGTTGTAGAAGCGCGGATTGGGGCCGTTGGTCTGGCCGATGGGCCGTGCGCTGTCGTTGGTGTTGGTCAGCGTCACATAGACGTCGCCGTTCTTCGGGTTCACGGCGGTCCACTCGGGGCGGTCCATCTTGGTCGCGCCGGCGGAATCGGCGGCCAGGCGGGCATTGATCACCACGTCGGCCGCGTCGGCGAAGGCGTAGTTGGTGTTGCTCGAGGTGATGCCGTTGACGCCGAGCTTGAGCTCGAGCCACTTGCCGGTGCCGTCGGCATCGAAGCGCGCCACGTAAAGGCGGCCGTCATCCATGTACTTGTCGCCGGCGGCCATGCCGCCACCGATATCTGCCGCGTCCCAGTTCTTGGTCGAAACGAACTTGTAGATGTACTCGTTGCGCGAGTCGTCGCCCATGTACCAGACCAGCGGCTTGCCGACCACGACCGGACCGAGGCAGGCGCCTTCGTGGCCGAAGCGGCCGAGCGCGGTGCGCTTCTTCGGCGTGCTCGAGGGGTTGAAGGGATCGATCTCGACCACCCAGCCATAGGTGTTGTGGCCGTTGCGGTAGTCGGCGATGGCGCTGGCGCCGAGCACCTCGGTGTTCCAGCGGCCGTACTGGTTGTCGGCGGTGTCGGGCGTGACGGTGGCCCAGAGTTCGCGGCCGGCGCTGGCAACACCGTAGCGGCTGAACGACTTGAGTTCCTTGGCCGTGCGGTTCTTGTCGTCGTTGGCCATGCCTGCCGTGCGGCGGAAGTAGCCGGCCCAGTTCTCTTCGCAAGTCAGGTAGGTGCCCCACGGCGTGGTGCCGTTGGCGCAGTTGTTGAGCGTGCCGCGGGTCTTGCTGCCGTCGGTCGAGAACTTGGTCTTCAGGTAGTCGGTCTTGGCGGCCGGGCCCGAGAAGGTCATCTCGGTCAGCGTGTGGACGCGACGGTTGAAGCTCGAGTCCTGCTTGTAGCTCCAGCTGTTGCCGCTCTTGTTGACCTCGATCACGCTCACGCCGTGCAGGTAGAACTCGCGCTTGACCTCGTCGGCCACGGTGCGCACGCCGCCGACCACGGTCTGGCCATTGGGATGCAGGAACAGCGGCGTGATCGCTTCATGGTTCATCACCAGCAAGCCGCGCGTCGCGTTGGCGGCGTCCCACTTGTTCGAACCGTTCATGCCGAAGAAGGTCATGCCGTCGTGGTGGTCGCCGGCGCGGCGGTCGTAGGTGGCCGGATCGTCGGTGCCGTCGTTCTTGTACGCGGCCACGCCGGCGGCCATCGGGTCGCCCAGGCGGAAGAGCACGCTGGCGGTGTAGCCGGCGGGCACGGTGACCACGTCGGCGAGGCTCTTGGCCACGGGGTTGAAGTTGAGCTTCAGCGGTGCCGGAGGCGCGGGCGGCGGAGGTGCGGGCGGGGGCGGGACGATGGGCAGGAACCCGCCGCCGCCACCGCCGCCGCCGCAGGCCTGCAGCAGCGCGGTGCCGGCGGTGCCGACGCCCAGGCCGAACAGATGGCGGCGGCTCAGGCGCGAAGCGATCAGGTCGTTGAACGACGGGTTCTTGCTGGGATTGGTGCCGACGTCGTCGAGATCGTACGAAGGGTCGTCGCGGGTAGGTGCGGTCATGCGCGCTGTCTTTCTCGTGGGTTGGAAAAGTAACCAGCCCGCGAAGTTAGGCAGAACGAATGACAGTTCCGTGAATTGGTCAGCTTCCGTTCAGGTTCATTCGACCTGTGTTTTTGTGGTTGTCACGATGCCGCCATGCGACGGCTCCCGGCATCCAGATGCGGACGAAAAAAAGGGGGCTTCGAGCCCCCGATGAATGGACGAGGCATCGAGCCCCGCGCGGAGTCAAGGCGGCGGCAGCTGCTTCGGCCACAGCGCCCACAGGCGCAGCGACTGGTTCATGCTCGCCGCGAAGCGCCCGGCATCGGCGCCGGTGCCCGCGAAGTAGTCGGCGCGCACCGCGCCGACGATGGCGCTGCCGGTGTCCTGCGCCACCACCAGCTTCTGCAGCTGCGCCGACGGGCCGGCCGAGGCCAGCCACACCGGCGTGCCGTAGGGGATGCTCTCGCGGTCGACCGCGATCGAGCGGCCCGCGGTCAGCGGCACGCCCTGGGCGCCGCGCGGGCCGAAGGCGGCGTCGACCTCGTTCAGGTCCTCCTCGCGGAAGAACACGTAGCGCGGGTTGCTCCACAGCAGTTGCGACACGCGCTGCGGGTTCTGCGCCACCCAGGCCTTGGTGTCGTCGGGCCAGCGGCTGACCCGGCTCACGCCCTGCGACATCAGCCACTGCTGCACGCTGCGGTAGGGCTGCTCGTTGGTGCCGGCGAAGGCCATGCGCACGGTGCGCTGCGAGCCGTCGGGCTCGGTCAGGCGCAGCCGGCCCGAGCCCTGGATGTGCAGCATCAGCGCGTCGATGGGGTCGGCCATCCAGGCGATCTCGCGGCCGCGCAGCGCGGCCTGGGCCTCGGGCAGGGTCTCGATCTCCTGGCGCGTGTACCAGGGACGGCGCGGCACGAAGCCCGCGGGCACCTGGTAGAGCGGCACGTTGAACTGCGCGGTCGGTACGCGCGAGGCCTCGTACACCGGCTCGTAGTAGCTGGTGAGCTTGCCCTCGCTCGAACCGGCCAGCGACTCGACGCGGTAGGGCTGCAGCCGCTGGGTCATCCACTGGCGCTGCTCGTCGAGGGTCGCGATGGCGAGCTGGCGCACCTCGCGGCACAGCGGCGCGAAGGCGGCGTTGGGCCGCGAGCAGTTCGCCACCAGCGCGATCCAGGCTTCGTGCAGCGGGTCCTCGCCGAAGCCCGGCAGCTCGGCCCAGCCGACGGGCACCCAGCGGCTCTTGGGATGCGCCATCGATCCGGTGAGGGGGCCGAGGTCGCGCGGCGGCTGCACGACGGGGGGGCGGGCGGGGGTGTCGGGCACGCGCGGCCCGACGGAGCAGCCGGCCAGCGTTGCTACGATCGCGAGCCCAACCAGCCACTGGAGTCCATTTCTCATGGGTTTGATTTTGCTTGAAGCCCTCGCGGCCGGACTCCTGTTCATCGGCATCGTCTGGTGGACCATGTTCTCGGGCCGCAAGAAGGGCGAGTTGCACGAGGAGGACGAGCCCAAGACGGGGGACGCGAAGGACGAACAAGACCCGCCGCCGCATCCGTGAATTGCTCGTGCAGTCCCGGGTCGACGCGCACTGTCGGAGAACGCCCTTCTGGCTATTACTTTGGTAGCAACCGATCGAGCAATCACGGGCTCTATCACGGCTTTCGGTGTTTCAGAGAGGCCTCGGAAGCCGTACCATCTCAGCCGCCGCAAGGCTAAGCTGTGCCCGCTTTGAATCAACCTCGAAAGGGATCGCCATGAAGAAACTCGTACTCGCCACCACCTCGCTCGCCATCGTTCTCGCGGGCTGCGCAGGCGGCGGCATGTCCGACACGCAGCGCAACACCGCCATCGGCGCGGGCGCTGGCGCCCTGGGCGGCGCCGTCATCGGCTCGGCCACCGGCGGCAACCGCGGGGCGATCGGCACCGGTGCCGTGGTCGGCGCGGCGGCCGGCGCGCTCGGCGGCTACCTGTGGTCGCAGCGCATGGAAGCGCAGAAGCGCCAGATGGAAGCCGCCACGCAGGGCACCGGCGTGGCCGTCACGCAAACCCCCAACAACGAGCTCAAGCTCGCGATCCCGAGCGACGTCTCCTTCGACGTGGGCCGCTCGAACATCAAGCCCAACTTCGCGCCGGTGCTCGACCAGTTCGCCAGCGGCCTGCGCAACAACCCGGCCGCCGAGGTGCGCATCATCGGCCACACCGACAGCACCGGCTCCGACGCCATCAACAACCCGCTGTCGGTCGACCGTGCCGCGAGCACGCGCGACTACCTGGTGGCGCGCGGCGTGAACGCGGCCATCTTCCGCATCGAGGGCCGCGGCTCGCACGAGCCGATCGCCGACAACAACAGCGACGCGGGCCGGGCGCAGAACCGCCGCGTCGAGATCTACGTCGGCGAGCGCGGACCGCGCGGCTGACCCCCGGTCGGCCGTCGAGGCGGCCGATCACCCGCAGGGAAGGCAGGCGTGCCGGACCACCGGCACCCACATCCACGTCTTGTCCAATGGTTCACCCGAGGGAATATTCATGAGGAAGCTCGTTGTTTCGAGCGCGGCCGCGGCCGTGCTGTTGTTCGTCGCCGGTTGCGCTTCGCAGTCGTCCACGCCACCGGCCGACGGGGCCGCGCCCGCCGCCAAGACCGAAGCCCCCGCCGGCAACAGCTGGACCGCACGGCTGGCCACGTTGAAGACCGACCTGGAAACCGCCACCAAGGGCACCGGCGTGGTGATCGAGCAGACGGCCGACAACCAGCTGCACCTCGTGATTCCGAACGAGCTGTCGTTCGACACCGGCCGCGCCAACGTGAAGCGCAACCTCGCGCAGGTGCTCGACAAGGTCGCCGACGGCCTGAAGAGCGCCACCGCCGCCAGCGTGCGCGTGATCGGCCACACCGACAACACCGGCAGCGAGGAAGGCAACGAGCGCCTCTCGGTGAGCCGCGCCGACAGCGTGCGCAACCACCTGGTGGGCCGCGGCGTGTCGACCACCGCCATCACCACCGACGGCCGCGGCTCGCGCGAGCCGGTGGCCGACAACGGCACGGTGGCCGGCCGCGCGCAGAACCGCCGCGTCGAACTGTTCGTGGCCGAAAAAGCCTGAGCACCGGCCCGACCTGCACATCGCCAGCCCTCCCCACGCGGAGGGCTTTTTTACGCGCGGCTCAGAGCCCGCGCAGCTTGTTGGCGAGCTCGACCGCCGACTTCACTTCCATCTTGTCGAACACGCGCGCGCGGTGGACCTCCACCGTGCGCACGCTGATCGCGAGCTGGTCGGCGATCAGCTTGTTCGGCAGCCCCTCGATCACCAGCCGCATCACGTCGCGCTCGCGCTCGGTGAGCTCGGCGATGCGGTCGGACAGCCCGCGGCGCGCGCGCCGCGCCTCGAGCGCGTCCTGCGAGAGCAGCAGCGCCTGCTCGATGCGGTCGACCAGCGCGTTGTCGGAGAAGGGCTTCTCGCAGAAGTCGAAGGCGCCGCGCTTGACCGCATCGACCGCGGTCGGCACGTCGGCATGGCCGGTCAGGAAGATCACGGGCAGGGCCGTGAGCAGGCCGCGCTCGACCAGCCGGTCGAACAGCACCAGCCCGCTGGTGCCGGGCATGCGCACGTCGAGCAGCAGGCACAGCGGCTGCTCGGGCAGCGGGCCTTCGGCCAGGCGCTGCTCGAAGGCCTCGGCGCTGCCGTAGTGCTCGCTCGCGAGCCGGCGCGAACGCAGCAGCCAGGCCAGTGCCTCGCGCACGCTGGCGTCGTCGTCGACGATGAAGATCAGGCCATCGATCAGCGGTTGCATATCGGTCGGGAAGGAAATCGAAAGGGTGGCGGGGGCGACGGCCTCAGGCCGCGGCCGGGAGGGTAAACCGGAACACGGTGCCGCGCGGCCGATTCGGTTCGAACATCAGCGCGCCGCCATGTTGCTCGACCACGGTGCGGCACAGGCTCAGGCCGAGCCCCATGCCGTCGGCGCGGGTGGTGAAGAAGGGCGTGAACAGGCGCGCGGCGACCTCCTCGCCGATGCCGCTGCCGAGGTCGGCCACCGAGAACTCGAGCCAGCGCCGCGCGTCGTCGACGCCGCTGCCGCCGACCGCCACCGCGCGCGCCACGCGCAGCCGCAGCACGCGGTTGCCGATGTTGTCGGCCGTGTCCATGGCCTGCATCGCATTGCGCGCGAGGTTCAGCAGCACCTGCTCGACCAGCGTGCGGTCGCACATCGCGGCCGGCAGCCGGTCCTCGAGCACCACCTCGATGATCACGCCGAGCTTGCGCGCCTGCAGCCGCACCAGCGGCAGCACGGCGTCGATCAGCGCCTGCGGCGCCACCGCCTCGCGCGTGCGGTCGCGCCGCCGCACGAAGTCGTGCACGCTGCGGATCACCTGGCCCGCGCGGTCGGCCTGCTCGGCGATGCGGCGCACCGCCATCGCCACCTCGCCCTGCTCGCCGCGCGCATCGGGGCCGAGCATGTTGAGCGAACCGGTGGCGTAGCTGGCGATCGCGGCCAGCGGCTGCGTGAGCTCGTGGCTCAGCAGCGAGGCCATCTCGCCCACGGTGGCCAGCCGCGCGCTGGCCTGCAGCCGCTCCTGGCTGGCGCGCGACAGCTCCTCGATGCGGCGCTGCTCGCTGACGTCGATGAAGGCGCTCATCCAGCCGGTCTGCACGCGCTGCGCGTTGAGCAGCGGCGCCTCGAAGATCAGCACCGGGAAGCGGGTGCCGTCCTTGCGCATGAAAACCGACTCGAAGCCCTCGCGCGGCGGCATGCCGCCGGCCAGCCGGCGCGCCTGGCGCTGCTGGTACTCGTGCGCGAGCTCGGTCGGCCAGTAGGGCGCGTCGTTGGCCTCGCGCGCCATCAGTTCCTCGGCGCTGAAGCCCACCATCTCGCAGAAGGCCGGGTTGACGTAGGTGATGCGGCCCTGCAGGTCGCGCGCGCGCAGGCCGGTGATGACCGAGTCCTCCATCGCCTTGCGGAAGGCCAGCGAATCGGCGAGGTCGCGCTCGGCGCGCAGGCGCCGCCGCGTGTCGCGCGCCAGCAGCACCAGCACCGACACCAGCGCGATCGAGATCGCCGTGACCAGCGCGGTCAGCACGTTCGGGAACAGGTCGGGCGCGGAACGCCAGCCGTCCACGCGCAGCATCAGCGCGGCGCCGGGCAGGTCGATCAGCTGCTGCGAGGTGAACACGCGCGTGCCGACGCGGCGCGCGGTGCCGATGGCCACCAGGCGCGTGCCGTCGGTCTCGGTGAAGGCCACCTCCTGGCCGCGCGTGAGCGTGGGGCCGACCAGTTCGGCCAGCGTGTCGCGCAGCGAGTAGCTGGCCACCAGGAAGCCGCCGCCGGTGTCCATCGGCACGCACAGCTCCATCACCTCCATGCCGCCACCGCCGCCCAGCGGCACGTAGTGGCTCGGCGAATAGGCCGGCGTGCCGAGCTTGCGCGCGGCGGCGCAGGCCAGCGAGACGTCGGACTGCTCGGCCGTGCGGCTCGCGGGATCGAGCACGTGCAGCCGGTAGGGCGTATCGACCGCGTCGAGCGTGCGCAGCCGCGCGTCGCGCCACTCGAGCCGCAGCCATTCGCGGTGCTCGCGCAGCAGCGCGGCCGCGGCCTCGGGCCAGTGCGAACGGTCGGGGCCGGGCGCTTGCGTGGCGCGCAGGCTCTGGGCATTGCGCTGCAGGCCGCTGCGCAGGTCGGTCACCGCGTCGGCGGTGTCGCGGTCGAGCGCGGCCTGCACCTGCTCGACCTCGTGCTTGCCCGCGAGCCAGACCACGGTGACCAGCAGCGCCAGCACCAGGATCGCGAGCAGCAGCCAGAGGAACCAGCGCTGCCACAGCGAGCGCAGCCGCGCGAAGCCGACGACGAGGCGGCGGTAGGGCGGCACCGGCAGCGGTGGCGGCGCATAGGCCGGCTCCGGCGCGCCGGGCACCGCGAGATCGGCCGCATCCACCGCCATGCCGCGCCCCTAGAGGATGCGGTGCGACAGCGCGGGCAGCTGCGTGCGCGCGCGCTCGACCTGGGCGGTGTCGATGTCGAACAGCACCACGCCCTCCTCGCTCGCCTGCTGCGCCACCACCGTGCCCCAGGGATCGACGATCAGCGACTGGCCCCAGGTGCGGCGGCCGTTCTCGTGCGTGCCGCCCTGCGCGGGCGCGACCACCCAGGCCAGGTTCTCGATGGCACGCGCGCGCAGCAGCACCTCCCAGTGCGCGGCGCCCGTGGTGTGGGTGAAGGCGCTGGGCACCAGCAGCAGGTCGGCGCCCTGGCGCGAGAGCGCGCGGTAGAGCTCGGGAAAGCGCAGGTCGTAGCACACGCTCAGGCCGATGCGCCAGGCATGGCCGTCGCGCGAGGGCAGCTCGAACAGCACCGGCTCGGCGCCCGGCGCGATCACGCGGCGCTCGTCGAAGCGCTCGCGGCCGTTGTCGAAGAAGAACAGGTGGATCTTGTCGTAGCGCGCCACGCACTTGCCCTCGGGTGAGAAGGCCAGCGAGCTGTTGAAGACGTGGTCGGCATCGGTGCTCTCGATCGGCAGCGTGCCGCCGACGATCCACAGGCCGAATTCGCGCGCCGCGTCGGCCAGGAAGCCCTGCACCGTGCCCGCGCCGGCGGTCTCGCGCAGGCCCAGCTTGTCGGTGTCGCGCGCGCCCATCATGCAGAAGTACTCGGGCAGCACCGCGAGCTCGGCGCCCTCGGCGGCGGCGCGCGCGAGCAGGTCGTGCGCGCGCGCCAGGTTGGCTTCGCGGGCGATGGCCGACACCATCTGGATGGCTGCGACTTTCATTGCGTGGTCTCCGGTCTCCGGCCTTCGCCCGCGGCCGGCAGCCCCGGGATGCCCGGCAGGCTGGGAAGCGCCGGCAGGTGCGGCAGGTTGTTCGAAATATTGGGCAGCAGCGGACGCGCCACCTTCGCTATTTTGGGGTCGGCCCAGGTGCCCTCGATCTGGAACTCCTGCGTGGCCGCGCTCGACAGCGGCTTGCTCAGCACCCACTGCGCGAGGAAGGTGCCCAGGCCGATGGCCGGATTGATCGCGGTCGCGACCAGCGCGGCGGTGCCGGCGTTGATCTCGGGCACCACCACCACGCGCAGGTTCTGCGTCTCGTGGACGATGTCGGCCGAGCCGTCCATCAGCGCGGCGGCGTTCACGCCCTTCATCTGCAGGTTGTTGGTGCTCGCGGTGCCGTTCGCGATCTTCGCGTCGCCGCGGATGAAGTCGAAGGCGAAGCCCTGGCTGAACACGTCGCGGAAGTCGAGCGTGAGCCGGCGCGGCAGCGCCTGCAGGCTCAGCACGCCGAGCAGCTTGGCCAGGCCCGGGTCGGCCTTGAGGAACTGGCCCGATTCGACGTTCACGCCGAGCTGGCCGCCCAGGCTCGGGTAGTCGATGGAGAACGGCGAGCCGCGCCAGTCGACGTTGCCCTCGAGCCGGCCGTTGCCGCGCCGCAGCACGCCGGGCATGCCGAAGCGCCCGAGCAGGCTGCCGGCATCGTTGATGTCGAGCCGGAAGGTCATGGCGGTGCGGCGCTGCTCGGCGCGGCCGCCGCCGCCCGAGCCCGGGACCGCGGCCCAGGTGCCCTTGGCCGCGAAGCTGGCCTCGGGCATGGTGAAGCTCAACCGGTTGAGCAGCCATTCGCGGCCCACGCCGCCGCGGTTGACCGCATCGATCTCGGCCCGGCCCAGGCGCTTGCCGAGCAGCTCGAAGTCGTCGACCACGATGTCGAGCGCGGGCAGGGTGCCGGGCTGCTCGTCGAGCAGGGCCTCGACCTGGGTCGCCTCGGTCGGCGCGATCTTCAGCCGCGCCAGCCGCGCATAGAGCCGGCCGGCCTGGGTGTGGCGGTACTCGGCATAGCCGCTGAGTTCGGTGGCGTCGATGTTGGCGCGCCACAGCGCGCCGTCGCGCGTGCCGCCGAGCACCACCTCGTGCAGGGTGCGGCCCGCCACGCTGAGCTGCTGCGCGCGCACCGCGATGCGCGTGGGCAGGTAGGGCGAGGCCTCGTCGCCGGCCGCGGCCTGCATGTCGGCCGGGCCGGTGCCGGCGGCTTCGCCGAAGGCCGCCTGCCAGGCCGCCATGTCGAGTCGCGCGAGGTTGATGTTGGCGAGCACGCCGCGCTCGGGCACGCTCGCGGTCTCGTTGGCCGCGAGGCCGACCGCGATGGCGCCGCGCAGCACGCGCGGCTCGCTGCCCGAGATGTCGCGCACGTACTGCACCGAGCCGACGCGGCCGATCTCCAGGCCGATCTGGTCCTGCGTGGCGACGCTGGCCGCGCCCGCGCTGCCCGCCGTGCCGGCGCGCGCCTCGCGCTGCACGATCTTCTTCTCGATGCGCAGCGGCATCTGCTCCTCGGCGCTCTTCGCGAGCGGCGCCGGCAGCTGCAGCGCCAGGCCCTGCAGGCTGCTGGCGACCGAGAACTCGGAGGCGCCCTCGCGCATCGAGAAGCTCGCGGTGTAGGGCGCGCTGCCGGTGGCCTTCTTCGCCAGCCGCGCGAGCCAGTCGACCTCGCGCGCGGCGCGCATGCCGTCGGCGCTGACGTTGCCCTGCGCGCGGATGGCGAGCTCGTGGCTCGCGGCCGGGCCGGTGTAGCGGCCGCGGCCGTCGATGCGCACGTCGCCGCCGAGCAGCCGGGCCTGCACGCCGGCCAGCGCGAAGCCGGTCTCGGTGAAGTTCAGCGTGCCCTTGGTCTGGGTCAGCAGCGGCGCCTCGGGCACCGGCTGCACCTCGTTGTTGTCGCCGAAGGCCACGCTGGCCTGCACCTTCGCCTTGTCCATGGCCTCGAGCGGCAGCTCGAGATGCAGCTTGTAGTCGGCCACGCCGTTGGCGCGCACGCCGCGCAGGAACTCGCCGGCATCGCCGGCCAGCGGCGCGCCCACGCGCAGCAGCTCGCCCAGCGGCCCGCGCGCCTGCGCGTCGACCTTGAGCAGCGCGGCGTGGTGCGACATGTCGGCGATCTGGGCCTCGGCCTTCGACACCTCGATGGCGGTGGCGCCCGCGAGCCGGCCGCGCGCGTTGCGCACCTGCATGCCGGCGCGCTCGAAGATCAGCTCGCCCGACAGGCCGGTGATCGCGGGCCACTGGGCCACGCTGGGCGCGGCGGGCGGGGCGACGGTCGGCGGGGTGGGCGCGGCGGCGACGCGGGAGGCCGCGGTGCCGCGCGCGGGTGCCGGCGCGGCGACCGCAGCGGGCACGTGCGGCGGCGCATAGGCGTAGTGCACGTCCTGCACCTTGGCCGCGATGCGGAACTCGCCGAGCCGCGGGTCCATGAACGGCATGTCGTGCAGGTCGCCGCGCACGCGGAAGTCGACGCTGCTCGCGACGCCCTTGGTGACCGCGTCGCGCACGTAGTCGCGCGTGTGCTGCGGGATGTCGAGCGGCAGGTAGCGAAAGACCCGCGTGCCGTCGGCCCGGGTCAGCTTGCCGCGCAGGTCGAGCACGCCGGGAAAGCGCGCCTTGCTGCTCGAGGTGGCCGGGTCGCTGGTGCGCCAGCTGGCCTCGGCATCGCCCTCGGCATCGACGTTGGCGAAGCGCAGCTTCGACACCTGCAGCTGCGTGTTGCCGTTGTCGATCTTCCATTGCAGCTGGGCCGAGAGCCGGTCGACCGGGATCGCGGGCTCCTCGAACACGCCGGGAAATTCGAGCCCGCCCTGCGCGATCGCGAGCGTGGCACTGCCGCCCGCGTGGGTGGCGTCGAAGTCGAGCGTGGCGCCGCTGAGGCCGGGGGAACCGGGATGCACGCGCGGGGGGACGGCCGCGGTGGCCGTGGTGCTCGCCGAAGGTGCGGAAGGTGTCGGGGCGGGCGGCTTGGCGACGGGCGTGGCGGACGCGGCAGCAGGGGTCTCCGCCGGCGCCGCGCCGGCCTGCGAGGCGATGCGCAGCCCGCTGATGCGGCCCTTGGCCTGGTAGCGGTCGGGCGCGCCCAGCGAGCCCTGCCAGTTCAGGTCGATGCGCTCGACCAGCCCGCGCGGGCCGTAGGCATCGAGCACGCGGTGGGTGGCGTCTCCGAGCGGCAGCCGGTCGGCGATGAGCGCCAGCGCCGCGAGATCGAGCCGGTCGGCGCGCAGCGCGCCGTGCTCGGGCGTGCGACCCTTGGCGGGCGTGTGCTGCAGCCAGAGGTTGCCGCCGGGCCAGCGCAGGCCGTCGGCGGTGTCGAACTGCAGCGCGGTGGTCGAGAACTCCATCGTGTCGACCGTGAGCCGGCCAGCGAGCCGGCCCGTGACCGCGCGCAGCACCAGCGGCTGCAGCCCCTTGCCGAGCGAGGCATCGACCCGGTCGAGGCCGAGGTCGGCGGCGGCGCCGACGATCTGGCCGTCGTCCACGTCGGCCCACAGCCGCAGCGCGCCGTTGCCCTCGCGGATGCGTGCATCGATCGATACGTAGCGCCCGAGCCGGGTCACGTCGATGTAGGGCAGGTCGGCGTAGATCTGGCCGTCCCAGGTCTGCCAGCGGCCGGTGCGCACCGACAGCAGCGGCTGGCGGAACTGGCCGCGCAGCGTGAAGCGCTCGCCCCAGCCGGCCGGTGGCGTGGCGTCGAGCCGCAGGCCGTGGCGGCGGCCGCCGTTGCGCGCCACGAAGCGCACGTCGGTCAGCATCAGCGGCTCGGCCTGGCGCTGCTCGTCGGTCCAGCGCACCGTGCCGCCTTCGATCACCAGTTCGCGCTGCGCGAAAAACCAGTCGGCGGCGCGGGTTTCTCCGGTCGTATCGGTCGACATGTGCAGGCCCGCGACATGGAGTTTTCCCTGAGCGTCGCGGCGCACGTCGAGCGCCGGGCCCTCGATGTAGAGCTGCTCGAAATTGAAGCGCCACAGCGAGCGCGGCGAGACGCTGGCCACCACGCGCACGAGGCGCAGCGCCTCGCGCTGCTGCGCGTCCTGCAGCACCACGTCGCGCAACTCGAAGGCGGGGAACAGGCTGCCCGAGCGGGCCGTGATCGAACCGATGCGCACCGGCACCCCGATCGCCTTGCTGGCCTGCGCCTCCAGCGCACCACGGTAATCGCCGATTCGCGGCACAATCCACGCGTGCAGGACCACGACTGCCAGGGCCAGGAGAAGCCACGCAGCCACGAGAAGACCCAGGAGCCAGCGCGCCGTCACAGCGGTGATCTTGAGCAGACGTGAAGGGGAAGACACCGTGTCGTTCATTGAGGATCGCGCTGTGCCGGGAATTATGACCGCCACCATCGGGACGGGTTCCGCCGCAACCAGCACCAGTTTGAATCAGTTGTCAGCTACAGCATCGACGAACCCCGACGCGGACAAGCCCGCCTTGTCCTCCTATTCGCGCTTCGTGCAGCGCTTGCGCCGCCGCTATGCGGGCGAACTCGCGCTGCTGCCCGAGGGCGAGCCGCGCCGCGCATCGATGACGCAGGCCTACGAGGCACTGCGCGCGCGCGGCGACGGCGTGGGCGACGCCCTGCGCATCGTGCGGCAGCTGGTGATGGAACGCCTTGTCACACTCGATTGCGACCGCCAGGCGCCGCTGGCCGTGGTGACCACCGCGGTCACCGAGCTCGCCGAGTTCGCGCTCGACACCGCCTGCCGCGAGGCCTGCGCCGAGCTCGACGCGGCGCACGGCGCGCCGCTGGGCGCCGACGGCCAGCGCTCGCAGCTGTGGATCGTGGGCATGGGCAAGCTCGGCGCGCGCGAGCTCAACGTGTCGAGCGACATCGACCTCATCTACCTCTACGACCAGGACGGCGACACCGCCGGCGACCCGCAGGGCCGCGGCAAGCTCGCGAACCAGGAGTACTTCGCGCGCGCCGTGAAGCGCATCTACGCGCTGGTGGGCGACACCACCGAGCACGGCTTCGTGTTCCGCGTCGACCTGGCGCTGCGGCCCAACGGCAACTCGGGGCCACCCGTGGTCTCGCTCGATGCGCTGGAGGAGTATTTCCAGGTGCAGGGCCGCGAATGGGAGCGCTTCGCCTGGATGAAGAGCCGCGTGGTCGCGCCCACCGAGGTGGTCGCGCAGGGCCAGGCCCAGGGCCTGCGCGGCGCGGTGCTGCCCTTCGTGTTCCGCCGCTACCTCGACTACAGCGTGTTCGATTCGCTGCGCGTGCTGCACCGCCAGATCCGCGAGCAGTCGGCGCGCCGCAGCGCGGGCCGACCCGAGCGCGCGAACGACGTGAAGCTGTCGCGCGGCGGCATCCGCGAGATCGAGTTCACCGTGCAGCTGCTGCAGGTGGTGCGCGGCGGCCAGTTCCCCGAGCTGCGCACCCGGCCCACGCTCGATGCGCTGCAGCGGCTCGCGCGCGCCGGCCTGATGCCGCAGGAAACCGCCGACGCGCTGGCCGCGGCCTACGAGTTCCTGCGCCAGGTCGAGCACCGCATCCAGTACCTGGACGACCAGCAGACCCATGCGCTGCCCGTGGCCGACGAGGACCTGCGCTGGATCGCGCAGACGCTCGGCTATGCCGACTGCTGCCCATTCCTGGCCCAGCTCGACACCCACCGCGAGTTCGTCGCGCAGGAGTTCGACAAGCTGCTGGGCGGCGACAAGCCCTGCAACGGCAAGTGCAACGGTGCACGCAAGGCGGCCGCGCCGGCCGAGCTGTCGGACCTGCTCGACGAGCTGCCGCCGGCCTTCGCCGAGCGCATCAAGGACTGGTGCGAGACGCCGCGCATGATGGCGCTGCGCGATGAAACGCGCGCGCGGCTGCGCCAGCTGGTGCAGCGCACCGGCCAGTGGCTGCGCGAGCCCGACGGCGACAGCCAGGGCCAGACCACCCACCCTGTCGAGGCCGCGCTGCGCTGGGCCGACTGGATCGAGCCGCTGCTGCGCCGCGAGAGCTATCTCGCGCTGCTGGTCGAACGGCCCGCGGTGCAGGAACGCCTGCTGCGGCTGCTGGGCTCGGCGCGCTGGCCGGCACGCTACCTGATGCAGCACCCGGGCGTGATCGACGAGCTGGCCAGCGACGAGATGCTGTCGGGCCGCTTCGTGGCCGCCGAGTTCGAGCGCGAGCTCGAGGCGCGCCATGCCTCGCTGAGCCGCACCGGCGAGGCCGACGAGGAGCGCCTGCTGAACCTGCTGCGCCATGCGCACCATGCCGAAGTGTTCCGCACCCTGGCGCGCGACGTGGACGGCCGCATCACCGTCGAGCAGGTGGCCGACGACCTGAGCGCGCTGGCCGACACCACGCTGCGCGTGACCGCCCGCTGGTGCTGGCCGCACGTGCGCAACCGGCACCGCGAGGTGGCGCAGTTCGCGATCATCGGCTACGGCAAGCTGGGCGGCAAAGAACTGGGCTACGGCAGCGACCTCGACATCGTGTTCGTCTACGACGACGACGACGAACGCGCCGGCGAGGTCTACGCGGCCTACGTGCGCAAGCTCATCAACTGGCTCACGGTGAAGACGCGCGAGGGCGACCTGTTCGAGATCGACACCGCGCTGCGGCCCAACGGCAATTCGGGCCTGTTGACCACCAGCTTCCAGGCCTACGAGAAGTACCAGCTCGGCCGCGGCAGCAACACCGCCTGGACCTGGGAACACCAGGCCATGACGCGCGCGCGCTTCGTGCTCGGCAGCGAGGACCACGGCGCCGAGCTCGGCGCGCGCTTCGACCAGGTGCGCGAGGCCGTGCTGGTGGCGCCGCGCAACCGCGAGGCGCTGAAGGCCGAGATCATCGCGATGCGCGACAAGCTGCGCGGCGCGCGGCCCGTGAAGGCCGACCGCTTCGACGTCAAGCACAGCCCCGGCGGCATGGTCGATGCCGAGTTCGCGGTGCAGTTCCTGGTGCTGTCGGCCTCCAGCGAGCATCCCGAACTGATCCCCAACCTCGGCAACATCGCGCTGCTGATCCGCGCGGAGGACGCCGGCCTGCTGCCCGCGGGCGTGGGCCGCAACGCGGCCGCGGCCTACCGCGAGCTGCGGCGCGTGCAGCACCGCGCACGCCTCAACGAGGAGCCGACGCAGGTGACGCCACCCGCGCTGGCCGCGCAGCGCGAAGCGATGCTGGCGCTGTGGAGGGCCGTGTTTGGTTGAGGCGCGCGGCGCCCGCCGACCCAGCGCGGCCTGCGCCGCCTGTGCGGTGGCTGTCGCCGTCCTGCTCGCGGGTTGCGCGAGCGGGCCACGCGGCGGCGGCGCTGGCCGCGACGGGCCGGGCGCCAGTCCGCCCTCCAACCTCGAGCGCGTGCCCGACGCCGAGCCCCGCATCGAGCCGATCCGCGGCAGCGGCGGCACCAGCAAGCCCTACACCGTGCTCGGCCGCGGCTACACGCCGATCACCGACGACCGGCCGTTCCGCGAGTCGGGCCTGGCCTCCTGGTACGGACGCAAGTTCCACGCGGGCTCGACGGCCAGCGGCGAGCCCTACGACATGTACGCGATGACGGCGGCCCACAAGACGCTGCCGCTGCCGAGCTACGTGCGCGTGCGCAACCCGGCCAACGGCCGCGAGGCGATCGTGCGCGTGAACGACCGCGGGCCCTTCGTCGACGGCCGCGTCATCGACCTGAGCTACACGGCCGCGCTCAAGCTCGACCTGCTGCGCGGCGTGGCGCCGGTGGAGATCGAGCGCATCACGAACGAGGACATCCGCACCGGCGCCTGGCGGCGCGGGTCGGACACGATGCTGGCGGCGGCGCCTGTCTACACGGCACCCGCGCCCGCACCCGCGGCACCGGTCTACGTGCCGCCGCCGCCGATGCCGACCCGCGCGGCCGCCGCGCCGGTGGCCGTGCCCTCGGCCTGGGGCTCGACGGTGGGAACGAACGCACCCGAGGCTTCGACGATGCCGGTGGCGCCGTCCACCATGGCTGGGCCCGCACCCGGCGCCGACGACGAGGTCGAGCCGCCGCCGGGACCGCGCCCGCCCATGGTGGTGAATGCCCTGCCGCCGCTGGCACCGGCCGCGGCCGCGCCGCCGAGCGGGCCCTCGCCCGCGGCGGTGGCTGCCGCCGCCGCGGCCTCGCTGGCCGGGCCCGACACGCCGTCGGCCGGCTTCTGGGTCCAGCTCGGCGCCTTCCGCGAACGCGGCGGCGCCGAAACCCTGCGCGCCCAGGCCGCGCGCGGCCTGCCTGCGCTCGCGCCGCAACTGCGCGTGTTCAGCGAGGCCGGCACGCACCGGCTGCAGGCCGGGCCCTTCGCCTCGCGCGGCGAAGCCGGCGAGGCGGTGTCGCAGGTGCGCGAGAGCCTGCGCATCTCGCCGATGGTGGTCGAGCGGCGCTAGGAGCGTCCGGCCGCTGCGCTCATTCGAGCGGCTTGACCGGCGCGGGCACGTGCATCGCGACGTTCATGCGGTTCCACGAATTGATCTGCGCCACCGCGACCGTGATCTCGGCGATCTCGAGGTCGCTGAAGGCGGCCTTCAGCGCCTCGTATTCGGCATCGCGCGCATCGTGGCGGTCGGCCATGCGCGTGAGCGACTCGGCCCAGGCCAGCGCGGCGCGCTCGCGCGCGTCGTAGAAGCTCATCTCGCGCCAGGTCGCGAGGCTGTTGATGCGCTGCCAGCCTTCGCCCTCCTTGCGCAGGTCGCGCACGTGCATGTCGAGGCAGTAGGCGCAGCCGTTGATCTGCGAGACGCGGGCGAACACGAGGTCGACCAGCTTCTTCTCGAGCGTGGTGTCGGCGATGGCGGTGTTGACCGACAGCAGGGCCTCGAAGGCCTTGGGCACGGTCTTGAACCAGTTGAGGCGGGGAGTGGTGTTCATGGCGATGTTCTCCAGTGGTTGACGATGAAATCGAGATACACACTGAAGACGCGCCGGCCCGCCGGCCTGTGACACGAAGTCGGAAAAAAATCAGCGCGCGAAGGCCGCGGCGATGCGCGCGAGCTTGTCGGGGTTGCGCTGCGCGCGCACGCGCGAGATGCGGTCGCCGACGAACTCGAAGGTCTGGGCCGATTCGAGCACGCCGCCGATGAAGCGCAGCAGGCCCGGCTCGCCGTTGAGGTCGACCAGCTCGGTGCGCACGCTGCGTTCCGGCTCGCCACCCGCGTGGCGCCGCTGCACGGCGAAGTAGAGCTGGGCGATGCGGCGCGCGCCGACCAGCCCGTGCGTGAAGGTCTGGACCTTGCCGCCGCCGTCGCCGACCAGCTCGGCCTCCTCGGTGAAGAAGGCCTCGAGCTCGCGCACGCTGCCCTTGGCCGAGGCCTCGGCGAAGCTGCGCAGCAGCCGCATCTGGGTCTCGCGCGAGACGCGGTAGCGCGGCCGCCCTTCCTGCACCTGGGTCTTGGCGCGGTGCACCAGCTGGCGGCAGGCGGCCTCGCTCTTGCCGAGCATGCGCGCGATCTCGTCGTAGTCGGTGTCGAACACCTCGCGCAGCAGGAAGGCCGCGCGGGCCTCGGGCGCCAGCCGTTCGAGCACGGTCAGGAAGGCCACCGAGACGTCGTCGGCGCGCGCCAGCACTTCCTCGGGCGTGGCCGGCGACTCGGTCAGCATCGGCTCGGGCATCCAGTGGCCGCTGTAGTGCTCGCGCTGCACCTTGGCCGCGCGCAGCCGGTCGATCGACAGCCGGGTCACGACCGTGACCAGCCAGGCCTCGGTGCTGTCGAGCGCCTCGGTGGCGGTTTCGTGCCAGCGCAGCCAGGCGTCCTGCACGACCTCCTCGGCCTCGGCCACGGAACCGAGCATGCGGTAGGCGATGCCCTGCAGGCGCGGGCGGTGGCGGTCGAAGGCGAGGGTGGCGGCGTCCATGAAGGCAAGACGGCTGGCGTTGCCGGTTTGTGACGCGGGGCCTCAAAAAAAATCGCCCCGGCGTGCGGGGCGATTTTCTGCTTTCTTTCTTGCTCAGGCGCCCTGGTATTCGGGCTTGGGGCCGAGGCTGGCCGCCAGTTCCTTGCGGTAGCGGTTCAGTTCCTGGACCGTCTTGAAGCTGCGGTTCATCAACAGGCTCAGGTTGTGCAGGATGCGCTCACCGACCTTGGTTTCCCAGACCGCGTCGAACTTGATCTGCTTGTCGAGCCAGTGCTCGAGCCAGTCCGGATCGGGCATGCGGCTCTGGATCGTGTCGTTCGGGAACAGCGCCTTGTTCACGTGCAGGTTGGTCGGGTGCAGCGCCTGGGCGGTGCGCCGGGCGCTCGCCATCAGCACGCCGACCTTGGTGAAGGCCGAACGGGCCTCGTCGCCGAACTTCTCGAGCGCGCGCTTCATGTAGCGCAGGTAGGCGCCACCGTGGCGGGCCTCGTCCTGGCTCAGCGTGGTGTAGATGTGCTTGATGACCGGCTCGGTGTGCCACTGGGCGGCACGGCGGTACCAGTGGTTGAGGCGGATCTCGCCGCAGAAATGCAGCATCAGGGTCTCGAGCGGGGGCGCCGGGTCGAAGTCGAAGCGCACCTCGTGCAGCTCGGCCTCGGTGGGGGCGTGCTGGGGGCTGAAGCGCTTCAGGTACTCCATGAGCACCAGCGAGTGCTTCTGCTCCTCGAAGAACCAGATCGACATGAAAGCGGAAAAATCGCTATCGTGGCGGTTGTCGCGCAGGAACATCTCGGTGGCCGGCAGCGCCGCCCACTCCGTGATGGCGTTCATCTTGATGGTTTGCGCCTGCTCTTCGGACAGCAGCGAAGCGTCGAACGACTGCCACGGGATGTCCTTGTCCATGTCCCAGCGGACGGATTCGAGCTGTCTGAAGAGTTCCGGATAGAGCATCTATATCTTTCTAAGGCCGCCGATTTTAAACGGCACGTTTGGCGCATCCATGACAGGCGCGCGATGATGCGAATACGTGCGCCGTCGCGGCACGGATGCGCCCCCCTTTTTGTGAACCAGGAGCCCGCCATGCGAACCCCCACCCCATTGTCGGTCCCGATGCTCCGTACGTCGGCAATGGCCCTGATGGCCGGCCTGTTGACCGCAACAGCACCGGCCTTCGCCCAGCAACCCGCGGCGCCCGCACCGGCTGCCGCGCCCCAGGCGGCGGCAGGCTGTCCCGCCATACTGCAGCACACCTTCCCACGGCTGCAGGACGAAAAACCACAGTCCCTGTGCCAGTACTCGGGCAAGGTGGTGCTGGTGGTCAACACCGCCAGCTTCTGCGGCTTCACGCCGCAGTACAAGGGACTGGAGGCGCTCGACAGCAAGTACCGCGCGCGCGGCTTGGTGGTGCTGGGCTTCCCGTCGAACGATTTCGCTCAGGAATCGGCCTCGAACAAGGAGATCGCCGACTTCTGCGAAAGCACCTTCGGCGTGAAATTCCCGATGTTCGGCAAATCCTCGGTGCGCGGCTCGGACGCCAACCCGCTGTTCAAGCAGCTGGCCCAGGCCTCGGGCACGACGCCGAAATGGAACTTCTACAAGTACCTGATCGGCCGCGACGGCAAGGTGGTGCAGGCCTGGTCGAGCATGACCGCGCCCGACGAGAACGCCTTCATCTCGATCATCGAGAAGCAATTGGCCGCCAATCCGGGCTGATGCCGGCAGGTTCGCACCGGCGATCGAATTCAAAACTGATCAGTTCACACGAAGACGTATCGGTAATATTATTTACCGATGCGTCAATCAGATTGTGAACGGATCGTCACAAATGCTTACCACTGCGGTGGGAACCGTGCGGCAAAGTCCTCGCTCATAACTCGCGTGGGCAGTGAATGCCCCACGGTTTTCATGTTGCGAGGTCTTCCGGGCGCTTGCCGTCTGGTCGAAATCCCGAGGCGATTCTTCTCCTCCTCCCTCCCTCCCTCCTTCGCGTCGGGGCGCCTCGCAGCATTTTTGTCTTCCAGCCAATCCGGGGCGGTGCCATGAGGCCGCCGACCCGGGTCGCCATCGTCGGCGCCGGCATCTCGGGACTGGCCGCGGCCCACGCGCTGCGCGATTCGGCCCGCATCACCCTCTTCGAAGCCAGTGACTACTTCGGTGGCCACGCCCACACGGCCACGGTCACGCTGCCGACATCGCCCGGTTTGGGCGAACGCGTCGCGCATGGTGTCGACACGGGTTTCCTGGTCTACAACGACCGCACCTACCCCGAACTGATCCGCCTGTTCGCCGACCTGGGCGTGGCGACCGCCGACTCGGACATGTCGTTCTCGGTCCAGGCGACGCGGCCCGGCGGCGGGCGCCTGGAATGGAGCGGCAGCAGCCTCGCGACCGTGTTCGCGCAGCGCCGCAACCTCGTCGATCCGCGCTTCCTGGGCATGCTGGCCGACCTGATGCGCTTCAACCGGCTGACGACGCGCATCGCGCTCGCCGGCACCGAGGGCGAGCTCTCCCAGCCGCTGGGCGACTTCCTCGATACGCACCGCTTCGGTCCGGCCTTCCGCGACTGGTATTTCCTGCCGATGATGGCCTGCATCTGGAGCTGCCCGACCGCGCAGATGCTGGCGTTCCCGGTCGCGACCATGATCCGCTTCTGCCACAACCACGGCCTGATCCAGATCGCCAACCGGCCGCAGTGGCGCACCGTGCGCGGCGGCTCGCAACGCTATGTCGAGAAGATCGTCGCGGGCCTGTCCGATGCACGGCTGAACACACCGGTGCGGCGTATCGAGCGCGACGCCGACGGCGTGCGGATCGCCACCGATGCCGGCACCGAGGCCTTCGACCACCTGGTGCTCGCCACCCATTCCGACCAAGCCCTGGCGCTGCTGGCCGAGCCCAGCCCGGCCGAGGCCGCGGTGCTCGGCGCGATCCGCTACCAGCCGAACCACGCGGTGCTGCACACCGACGCCTCGGTGCTGCCCGAGCGGCCCTCCGCCTGGGCGGCCTGGAACTACCAGCGCGCGGACGGCGCGCGGGAATCGGGCGGCGTCTGCCTGCACTACCTGCTCAACAAGCTGCAGCCGCTGCCCTGGTCGCAACCGGTGATCGTTTCGCTGAATCCGGTTCGCGAGATCGCGCGTAGTGAGGTCATGGCCGAATACGACTACGCCCACCCGGTGCTCGATCTAGCAGCGATCGATGCCCAGTCGCGGGTGCCCGCGCTGCAGGGACAGCGCCGCACCTGGTTCGCGGGCGCCTGGATGGGCTACGGCTTCCACGAGGACGGCCTGAAGGCCGGCCTGGCCGCGGCCCGCGGCCTGCAGGCGCAGCTGGCGACCGGGAAAGCCGCCCCATGACCACGGCGGGGCCGTTGCCGCTGATCGGCTTCGGCGAGGTCCGGCATGCGCGGCTGCGCCCGGCCCGCAACGCCTTCGCCTACCCCACCTTCTTTCTCATGCTGCCGATGCGCGCCCTGCGCCGCGACGGCAGCCCGGCGCTCGCGTTCAACCGCCGCGGCGCACTGTCCTTCCACGACGTCGACCATGGCGACGGCCGCGCGCCCGATGCGGGCGGCGCGCTGGCCTGGCTCGACGAACTGCTGGCCGCCCACGGCATCGACGACGCCGACGGCGAGGCCTGGCTGCACTGCTACCCGCGGGTGTTCGGCTACACCTTCAAGCCGGTCAGCTTCTGGTACTGCCACGACCGCGCGGGCGCGCTGCGAGCGATCGTGGTCGAGGTCAACAACACCTTCGGCGAGCGCCACTGCTACCTGCTCGACCGGCCGGCCTTCGGCCCCGAGCTGCGCGCGACCAAGGCCTTCCACGTCTCGCCGTTCTGCCGCATCGACGGCAGTTACCGCTTCCGCTTCTTCACCGACGACGAACGCACGCGCACGCTGGTGCGCATCGACCACGACGACGCCGACGGCCCGCTGCTGCAGACCAGCGTCGGCGGCGAACTCCAGGCGCTCGACGCGGCCAGCCTGCGGCGCGCGCTCTGGCGCTACCCCGCCATGACGCTGGGCCTGATCGCCCGCATCCACTGGCAGGCCGCGCGGCTGTGGCTCAAGCGCGTGCCCTTCGTCCACAAGCCGGCCCCGCCGCTTCATTCCGTGTCGCGCGGCGAGCCGCGCCAGCCGCAGGCGAATCCATGACCCCGACGACGACCACTGCCGACTCGCCCGCCTCGGGCTTCCACCTGCCGCAGGACGCGCCGCGCGCGGCCCGCAGCGTGCTGCGCCTCTTGCAACGCCTGGCGCACGGCTCGCTGACCGTGCGGCTGCCCGACGATTCGGTGCGCCACTTCGGCGCCGCGCCGGGCGAGGGCCCGACCGCCTCGCTCACGCTGCGCAACTGGACGGTCTGCAGCGCCGCGCTGAAGTCGGGCGACATCGGTTTCGCCGAGAGCTACATCGCGGGCGACTGGACCACGCCGAACCTGGTCGAGCTGCTGCGCGTGTTCGTGGCGAACCGGCGCGCGATCGAGAACGTGTTCTACGGCAGCTGGACCGGCCGCCTGCTCTACCGCCTGCGCCACCTGCTGCTGAACCGCAACAGCAGGACCGGCAGCGCACGCAACATCCAGGCGCACTACGACCTGGGCAATGCCTTCTACGAACTCTGGCTCGACGAGACGATGAACTACTCGTCGGCCTGGTTCGAGGGCGACCTGACGCGGCCGATGCCCGAGGCGCAGCACGCCAAGGTGCGGCGCGCGCTCGCCATGGCGGGCGTGCGGCCCGGCGACCGGGTGCTCGAGATCGGCTGCGGCTGGGGCGCGCTGGCCGAGAAGGCCGCGACCGAATTCGGCGCCGCCGTCACCGGCGTGACGCTCTCGCACGAGCAGCTCGCCCACGCGCGCCAGCGCACCGAGGGCCTGCCGGTCGACCTGCGGCTGCAGGACTACCGCGACATCGGCCGGACCACCGGCGACGCGCCCTTCGATGCGATCTGCTCGATCGAGATGGTGGAGGCCGTGGGCCGCGAATACTGGCCGACCTACTTCGCGAGCGTGAGCCGGTTGCTCAAGCCGGGCGGGCGCGCCTGCATCCAGAGCATCGTGATCGACGACGGGCTGTTCGAGCGCTACGTGGACGCCACCGACTTCATCCAGCAGTACATCTTCCCGGGCGGCTGCCTGCCCTGCCCGCGCGAGTTCCGGCGCGCCACCGAGGCCGCGGGCCTCGAGATGGTCGACGAATTCGCCTTCGGCGCCGACTACGCCGAGACGCTGCGGCGCTGGCGCGAGCGCTTCCTGGCGCAGCGCGCCCAGGTGCTGCAGCTCGGTTTCGACGAGCGCTTCATGCGGATCTGGGAGTTCTACCTGGCCTACTGCGAGGCCGCCTTCGCCGAGCGCAGCATCGACGTGGTGCAGTACACGCTGCGCAAGCCCTGAGGCCGGGCCGACGGCAAAAAAGCGCCGGAAGGCGCTTTTTTCATGGGCGGAAGCCGTTCAGCGGCTCAGGGCTGGGTGTCGATGAAGCTCGGGCGCTGCATCAGCTTGTCGTAGAGCTTCGCGAGGTTCGCGTGCTCGGCGCGCCATTCGATCTCGGGAAAGCGCAGGTTCAGCCAGCCCAGGGTACAGCCCACCGCGATGTCCGACAGGCTCAGGTGGATGCCGCTGCAGAAGGGCTTGTCGCCCAGGCCCTTGGCCATGGCGGCCACGCCGGCCTCGACCTTGGCGCGCTGGCGGTCGATCCAGGCCTCGCTGCGCTCGCCGTCGGCGCGGCCGGACCAGGTGCGCTCCAGGCGCCACAGCACGCCGGCGTCCATCACGCCGTCGGCCAGCGCCTCCCAGGTCTTGACCTCGGCGCGCTCGCGGCTCTGCTGGGGAATCAGCTTGCCGACCGGCGACAGGGTGTCGATGTATTCGACGATCACGCGCGAGTCGAACATCGCCTCGCCGCCTTCCATGATCAGGCACGGCACCTTGCCCAGGGGGTTCGAATTGGCGATGGTCGTGTCGGGCGACCAGACGTCCTCGATCACGAACTGGTAGTCGAGCCGCTTCTCGGCCAGCACCACGCGCACCTTGCGCACATAGGGACTGGCGGCGGATCCGATCAGTTTCATGAAGGCTCTCTCCCTCGACATTGATAACGTTTGTTCATAATCATTTTAGGGGAACGCCAAAGCCCGGCTTTCGGTGTACCGGGTTCGTCCCCGGGCGGCCCGCCTAAAATTCGGGCATGAGCTTCTCCACCGTCTCCGCCCTTTCCCCCCTGGACGGCCGTTACGCGGCCAAACTCGCGGCCCTGCGCCCCCTGATGAGCGAGCAGGGCTACATGCACCGGCGCGTGCAGGTCGAAGTGGCGTGGTTCATCGCGCTGTCGGACTGCGGCTTCGCCGAATTCAAGCCGCTGACCGGCGGCGCCCGCAAGTACCTGATGGGCCTGGTCTCGCACTTCTCCGAGGCCGACGCGCTGGCCATCAAGGAGATCGAGAAGACCACCAACCACGACGTGAAGGCGGTCGAATACTGGATCAAGTCCAAGTTCGAGGCCCGCCCCGAGCTGCTGGCCGCGGCCGAGTTCGTGCACTTCGCCTGCACCAGCGAGGACATCAACAACACCAGCCACGCGCTGCAGATCCAGGCCTCGCGCGACACCGTGCTGCTGCCCGCGATCGACGGCCTGATCACCAAGCTGCGCGAGATGGCGCACCAGTTCGCCGACGTGTCGATGCTCTCGCGCACCCACGGCCAGACCGCCAGCCCGACCACGGTCGGCAAGGAGATCGCCAACGTGGCGGTGCGGCTGTCGAAGGCGCGCGCGCAGATCGCCTCGGTGCAGCTGCTGGGCAAGATGAACGGCGCGGTCGGCAACTACAACGCCCACCTGGCGGCCTGGCCCGACTTCGACTGGGAAGCCTTCAGCCGCAAGGTCGTCGAGACCCCGGCGCCGCTGGGCCTGGGCCTGAGCTTCCAGCCCTACAGCATCCAGATCGAGCCCCACGACTACATGGCCGAGCTGTTCGATGCCGTGGCGCGCGCCAACACCATCCTGGTCGACTTCTCGCGCGACGTCTGGGGCTACGTGAGCCTGGGCTACTTCAAGCAGCGGCTCAAGAAGGGCGAGATCGGCTCCTCGACCATGCCGCACAAGGTCAACCCGATCGACTTCGAGAACGCCGAGGGCAACCTGGGCCTGGCCAATGCGCTGCTGCGCCACCTGAGCGAGAAGCTGCCGATCAGCCGCTGGCAGCGCGACCTGACCGACAGCACGGTGCTGCGCAACATCGGCGTGGCCTTCGGCTACGCGACCCTGGCCTATGCGAGCCTGGCCACCGGCCTGGGCAAGCTCGAGCTCAACCGCGACGCGCTCGCGGCCGACCTCGATGCCTCGTGGGAAGTGCTGGCCGAGCCGATCCAGACCGTGATGCGCCGCTTCGGCGTGCAGGGCGCCTACGAGCAGCTCAAGGAAGTGACGCGCGGCCAGACCGTGACGGCCGAGGCGCTGCATGGCCTGATCCGTTCGCTCGCGATTCCCGAAGAGGAAAAAGCCCGCCTGCTGGCCATGACACCGGCCAGCTACGTGGGCAAGGCGGCCGAACTCGCCGGTAGAATCTGACGCCCTGTGCATCGATGCACCAACTGCTTTTCTCCTTTTTAAGCGGTTGGTTCGTTCGCTGAGGCCGCCTGAATCCGTCGAGGGCGGCCGATTCGTTTCGATCGCCCTTTCCGGTTTCCTTCCAATTTCCTAGCCAACGCACGCCGCCTGCCAGCCGTGCGCCAGCCAGCAACACTTCCGTGCGGGACGCCTCGGCGTCCCCGTTGTCCATGCTGCGCGCTTCCCTGCGACGTCTCTGGCTCAAGATCCACCGCTGGGTCGGCCTCACGCTCGGCCCGATCCTCGCCGTCACCGCCCTGCTCGGCGCGGCACTGGTCGTGGGCCAGCCGCTCGACCGCCAGGCCCATCCTGAACTCTTCGTCGCGCGCACGGCCGGCGACGCCACCGCGGCGCGGCTGCCGCTGGAACCGCTGCGCCAGCGGCTGCTGGCCGAGTTCGGCCCCGACACCAACCTGACCCTGCGCCCGCCGCGCCAGCCCGGCGACAGCTACTGGGTGCTGGTGCGCGGCAGCTGGGACGGCACGGTCTACCTCGACCCCTTCACCGGCGCCGAACAGGGCCGGCGCGGCACCCAGGAAGGTGCCTACAACCTGATCTACAAGATCCACAACAGCCTGCTGCTCGACAGCACCGGCAAGGGCATCCTGGCCTTCGTCGCGCTGTCCTACCTGGTGCTGCTGGTGACGGGCCTGGTGCTGTGGTGGCCGACGCGCTGGCCGCCCTCGCTGCGCATCGTGCTGAACCGCGGCTTGCTGCGCGGGCTGTTCGACCTGCACCGCACGGGCGGCGCGGTGCTCGGCCTGCTGATCGCGGTGTCGGTCGCCACGGGCGCCTACATGGCCTGGCGGCCGCTGGGCGATTTCATCTCCGCCGCCATGGGGCAGAAGCCGGTCAAGGCGCCGACGATCGCCAAGGGCGCGGCGCACGGCCCGCGCCTGCCGCTGGACGAGATCGTGGCGCGCGCGCAGCAGGTCCATCCGGGCCAGCCGATCGGCTACGTGGCGGTGCCCGGCAAGGCCGACCGGCCCGTGCGCGTTCGCTTCAAGCTGCCCGACGACCCGCATCCCAACGGCATCAGCTCGGCCTGGCTCCACCCGGTCACCGGCGAGGTGCTGGCCGCGCGCAAGTGGCAGGAGCTAGATGCCGGCAACGGCTCGGTGGCGGTGATCTTCCCGCTGCACACCGGCGAGCTCGGCGGCGTGGTCCACGAGATCGTGACCGCGCTGCTGGGCCTGGCGCTCGGTGGCCTGGGCTTCAGCGGCATCTGGCTCTGGTGGCGCCGCCGCCGCACGGCCGCCGAGGCGGCCAGGCGCAGCGCCGCGCTCGCGCGCCCCTCGTCCTGAGCCCCACGCCAGGCGATTCGACGACGGCGCGACGACGCCGGCCTGCCCGAACGACGCGCCCCACGCCCGCCCGTTCCTTTTTCAATTTCAAAAACCCGAGGAGTTCCCGTGTCCCCCTTCCAACGCACCGCCATCGCGATGGCCCTGCTTCCCCTGAGCCTGCCCGGCTTCGCCGCCGAGGGCGACGTGCCCACGGGCGCCGACGGCAAGGCGCTCGAGGCCATCACCGTCACCGGTGACTGGCTCGGCAGCCCGACCGAGAAGAAGGTCGTCGAGCACCCCGGCGCGCGGACCATCGTCGAGCAGCGCCAGATCCGCGAGAGTGGCTCGTCGAGCGTGCGCGACGTGCTGCGCCAGATCCCCGGCGTGCAGGTGCAGGAGAGCAACGGCACCGGCGGCAGCGACATCTCGCTGAACGTCGGCGTGCGCGGCCTGACCTCGCGCCTGTCGCCGCGCTCCACCATCCTGATGGACGGCGTGCCGCTGGCCTACGCGCCCTACGGCCAGCCGCAGCTGTCGCTGGCACCGCTGTCTCTGGGCAACATCGAGACCGTGGACGTGGTGCGCGGTGCCGGCTCGGTGCGCTTCGGACCGCAGAACGTGGGCGGCATCATCAATTTCGTGACGCGCTCGATCCCCGAGAAGTTCGCCGCCGAGGCCAGCATCGGCGTGGAGAGCGCGGGCCATGGCGGCGGCACCAAGTCGACGCCCAGCGTGTTCGTCGGCGGCACCAACGACAAGGGCCTGGGCCTGGCGCTGCTGTACTCGGGCACGCACGGCGAGGGCTTCCGCCAGAGCAACGACAAGACGAACATCGACGACGTGATGCTCAAGGGCAGCTACCGTTTCTCGAAGACCGACGACATCGCGGTGGCGCTGCACCACTTCGAAGGCCAGGGCCGCATGCCCGGCGGCCTGACGACGGCGCAGTACGCGTTGAACCCATTCCAGTCGGACCGTCCCTTCGACGAGTTCACCGGACGGCGCACCGACGGCTCGCTGCGCTACACGCACAACGACGGCATCAACAAGTTCGAGCTGCTGACCTACTACACCGACTCGTTCCGCGGCAGCCACCTCGAGCAGGAAGGCACGGGCAGCAGCGCCAACCAGCGCCGCCTGACGGCCGCGCCGCGCGAGTACCACACCTTCGCGATCGAGCCGCGCTACTCGCGCCTGATCGACTCGGGCAGCGTGGTGCAGGAAGTCAGCGTGGGCTACCGCTACCTCAAGGAGGCCAGCTCCGAAGTGGCCACGCGCAGCAGCTACTACCGCCCGCGCCTGGGCTTCGACGCCAGCACGCTGGCCCAGCCGGCCTACCAGACCAGCGCCGGCGGCACCACCGCCAACGCCTTCTACATCGACGACCGCATCGACTTCGGCAACTGGACCGTGACGCCCGGCGTGCGCTACGAGGCGATCCGCTCGCACAACGACGTGGTGGGCCTGACCAACGGCCGCATCACCAGCGTGATCGCGCCGAAGATCGATTCCAACGAATGGCTGCCGACCGTGTCGGTGATGTACCGCATGAACGAGCGCTGGTCGCTGTTCGCGAACGCCGGCGTGTCCTTCGGGCCGCAGCAGTACGCGCAGCTCGCCCAGTCCACCGATGGCCTGCATCCCGAGAAGGCGAAGACCTATGAGATCGGCACGCACTACAAGGGCGAGGCCTGGAGCTCGGAGCTCACGCTGTTCAACATCAACTTCGACAAGGAGCTGCAGCTCGCGCGCTCGATCACGGGCGACGTCGGCCAGTGGACCGACCTGGGCGCCACGCGCCACCGCGGCCTGGAATCGGCGCTGCGCTACGAGCTCGGCGACCTGAGCCCGGCCCTCAAGGGGCTGTCGGTGTCGGCGACCTACACCTACACGCAGGCGATCCAGAAGGCCGGCGCCTTCGCGGGCCGCGACCTGCCGTTCTACTCGCGCCAGGTGGCCACGCTGGGCGCGCGCTACGAGCGCGGCCCGTGGACCTTCAACGCCGACGTCTACGCGCAGTCGAAGCAGCGCTCGCCGGGCTCGCCCGACACCAATGCGCGCTACGTCACGCTCGAGGACAGCACCGGCCGCCTGGGCAACATCCCCGGCTACGCGGTGATGAACGTGCGCGCGGGCTACGACTTCGGCCCGACGATGCGCAACCTCAAGCTGGCCGTGGGCGTGAAGAACCTGTTCGACCGCCGCTACTTCAACCGCTCGGTGGACAACAACGGCGGCAAGTACGTGGGCCAGCCGCGCACCGTGTACCTGCAGGCCTCGGTCGCCTACTGATCGGGCGGCGAGCAGGTCCCGGGCCGGCGCCGGCCCGGGAGCGCGCGCATACACTCGCGCACCCATGGCGCTCAAATCCACCATCTTCAAGGCCAACCTCGCGGTGGCCGACATCGACCACGGCTACTACGCCGACCACGCGCTCACGCTGGCGCGCCATCCAAGCGAGACCGACGAGCGGATGATGATCCGGCTGGTCGCGCTGGCGCTCAACGCGCACCAGCTGCAGGACATCTGCAACGGCGACGGCACGCTGGCCTTCGGCGCCGGCCTGTCGAACGTGGACGAACCCGATGTCTGGCTGCGCGACTTCACGGGCCAGACCCGGCTGTGGATCGAGGTCGGCCAGCCCGAGGACAAGCCCGTCATCAAGGCCTGCGGCAAGGCCGATGAGGTGATCGTCTACTGCTTCAACCACGCGGCCGAGATCTGGTGGCGCGGCATCGAGAACAAGCTCTCGCGGCCGCAGAACCTGCGCGTCTACCGCGTGCCCACCGCCGCCTCGCAGGCGCTCGCGGCGCTGGCGCAGCGCTCGATGCAGCTGCAGGCGACGATCCAGGAGAACACGCTGACGCTCGGCGACGGCGCGAACAGCGTCGACATCGAGCTGCTGCGCTGGAAGTAGCCCGGAATCTCAGAGCGGCATCATCTCGCCGCACTGCCAGCACTGCTCGAAGCCGCCCTCGATCCGCTCGCCGCAGACGCACTGCCAGCTGCGCTGCGGCCGGTGCTGCAGCGCATGCAGCAGCCGCTGGGCGAGCTCGAACTGGCTTTCGTCGTCGATCCAGATCTCGGGCAGGCACTGGTCGGGCGGCAGCTGGCCGGCCGCCGCGCCCAGGTACTCGCGCTGCACCGTCGCGGCCACGCCGTCCTCGCGCAGCGCATGCACCCACAGCGTCGCGATGGCGAGGTTGGGCGCTTGCGCGAGGCGACGCATCGGGCCGGCCGCTCAGCTCGCGTCTTCGGGCCCGGTGGGCACGGCGGGATCGTCCGGCTCGTCGGGCCACTTCGGCGGCTCGGCCTCGCGCGCGCGCTCGGCATAGCGGTTGAAGCGCCAGGCCGAATCCTCCATGGTGATGCGGCGCCAGGTGACGCGCTTCTCGGCCGGCGTCATCGCGGGCCAGTGCTGCACCTCGTCGAAGCTGCGCCCGCAGCCCTTGCACTGGTCGTCGCCCTGGCTGGTGGAGCAGATCGCGATGCAGGGGGTGTCGGGCGTGCTCTGGTACCAGTCCAGCCAGGCGGCCCAGGCCTTGGCCGGGAAGCCGACCTCGTCGACCTCGTCCTCGTGGTGGTAGACCATGAGCGCATAGACCTCGGCCAGCGCGCGCAGCTCGGGCGCGAGCGTGACGCCATCGGGCGAGGGGCTCTTCTCGCGCCAGTGATTGATGGCGGCCTCGATGTCGGTGATGTGGATGGCGGCCATGAACGCAGAAAGATCGGCAGGGCGGGCGATCATAGTCCGCCAATGTCCCGAGACCCTCGAAGGTTATAGGCGCTACCAAACTTGTAGCAATAGACCTTGCTGCGATGCAGGTTTTGAGCGCCTTCCTTTTGAAGGCTTGAAACTTTCGGTTGCCAGCGCGCGAGCGCCGATGCTCTAATCGCGCCCACGAAGGGGAGTAGCTCCCGGCCGTCGCACCCACGACGGACATCGCCAGGTCGTCAATACGAAGCACAACACTTCCGGCCTGTCGGGCATTGCGCATGTCGGCGAACGACCGTGCGTGTGCCGAGCCAGACCTTCGATTTGAACCTGTGCAGGTTTGGTCGAAGCGTCGTTGGATCCCCCGGTGTCACCCGGTTTCATTTCCTCGCTTCGATCAGCCCGCCCGGGATGAATCGAAACGCATCGCATGTGCCATGCCCGCGGCCACCACGCAACGGTGGAGCGGGACGGTCACAAGACACAGAGGAAACTATGGAACAGTTCATGACCCCGGAATTCTGGGTCGCCGTCGGTCAGATCATCATGATCGACATCCTTCTTGGCGGCGACAACGCCGTCGTGATCGCGCTGGCCTGCCGCAAGCTGCCGCCGGCCCAACGCACGCAGGGCATCCTGTGGGGCACCGCCGGCGCCATCCTGCTGCGCGTGATCCTGATCTTCTTCGCGCTGACCCTGCTGGCCATTCCGTTCCTGAAGCTCGTGGGCGCGATCCTGCTGCTGTGGATCGGCATCAAGCTGCTGGCGCCCGAGCATGACGACGCACACGGCAACATCGCCGGCAGCGACAGGCTCTGGGGTGCCGTCAAGACCGTGATCATTGCCGACCTCGTGATGAGCGTCGACAACGTGATCGCCATCGCGGGTGCCGCCCAAGGCGCCGGCGAAGGCCACCAGATGCCGCTCGTGATCTTCGGCCTGCTCGTGAGCATCCCGATCATCGTCTGGGGCAGCCAGCTCGTGATCAAGCTGATGGACCGCTTCCCGATGATCATCACGCTCGGCGGCATGCTGCTGGGCTGGATCGCCGGCACCATGGCCGTGTCCGACCCCGCGCTGGCCAACGCCGCCGCCTGGACCTGGGTGCCGAAGGTGCCGCAGACCGATGTCGTGAAGTACGCCGCCGGCATCGCCGGTGCCCTGCTCGTGCTGGCCATCGGCAAGTGGGTGGCTTCGCGCCAGGCCCGCGCCAAGGCGTCGACGCCGGCCACCGCGAGCTGAGCCCGTTGCCCGCCCCACGAAAGTCCCCTATCCATTTCGACCCGTCTCTGCCACTCTAACTACCTGAAGGAGCACCCTATGGAAAAGATCATTCTTTACGTCGACGACGTCGTCTACGCCTGCGAACAGTTCGCCGAGCTGGCGCCGGACGCCGACACCGTCGTGGCGCGTCACTGGGTGCTCGTGGCTTGCGCGCCGCGCATGACGCATCGCATCAGCAAGTGGGTGAGCCACAGCGCACGCGAGAACTGGCGTGCGAAGTGGTTCAGCAAGCTGCAGGCGCAGCTGCTGCCGCTGCTGGAGCGAAACGGTGGGCAGGTCACGGCCGTGCTGGCCAAGGGTCCGCTGACCGAGCTCACGCAGCAGCTCAAGCGCGAGCACATGGCCGTCCACGTGGTCGACGCCCGCCGCCCCAAGGTCGGTGTGGACCTCGAGCCGGTCACGCCCGAGCAGAAGCCGGCCGGCCAGCAAGGCTGGGCCTTTCCCGGTGCCGTGATGGGCATGGGCGCGCTGCTGGTGCTGGCGAACGAACTGGCGGAATAAGAGGACCGCGGCGTCAGCGCCGCGCCTTCCCGCTCAGACGACGGCTCCTTCGGGAGCCGTTTTTTTGTGCCCATGCCGATGGGCATCGCGAGGCCGACGCCCCGTCCCACGCGGGTTCGCGGGCATGTCCGTCTCGCCGCCGCCCCGGTGCTGCGGTATCCTGCGCCGCATGCGCATCCTCCTCAAATGGCTGCTCAGCGCGGTGGCGCTGCTTGCGGTGGCCTACCTCTACAGCGGCGTCCAGGTCAGCAGTTTCGGCTCGGCGCTGATCGCGGCCGTGGTCATCGGCCTGCTCAACATGATCGTGCGCCCGGTGCTGGTGGTGCTCACGCTGCCGGTCACCATCGTCACGCTCGGGCTGTTCCTGTTCGTGATCAATGCGCTGATGTTCTGGGCCGCGTCCGGCCTGCTGGCGGGCTTCCACGTCAACGGCTTCCTCGCCGCGCTCGTGGGTTCGCTGCTCTACTCGGTGCTCAGCCTGCTGATCGAGAGCGCGCTCGGCGGGCTGCTGACGCGCCGCTGATCCACCTGATCCACCTGATCCACCTCCCCTGGCTCAACGCAGCGCCGGCTCCTCGGCCTGCCGCTTCACCAGCACCTCGATCTCGCGCGCGCGGGTGTCGATGATCGACGCCTCGAAGTGGTCGATCGGCACCGCGCCCGGACGGCCGCTCTGGCTCTGGCGGATCAGTTCCTGCGCCGCCTTGAAACGGTCGCGCGCCGCCGGGTAGTCGAGGATCGCCACGTTCGACTCGGCGTCCGCGCGCACCGCATGCAGCGTGTCGTTCTGCGCGCCGTAGAGATTGGCCAGCGTGCGCCAGGCCGTGGCATCGCGCGGATTCGCCGCCACCCAGTCGCGCAGCACCGGGATCATCGGCGCCGGCTGGCGGCTCGCCACCGCGACGTCGGCCGCCAGCAGCATCTCGGGCCGCGACTTGGCCTTGCCGTCGAGCAGCGAGGCCGCCTTGGCCACGCCCGCGCCGCCGGCCGCCAGTTCGATCTCGGCCTGCAGCCAGCGCGCCTGGCGCGCGGCCGGAACGTCTTCCGCCGTGCGCTCGACCAGCCGCTGCGCCAGCGCGCGCGCCGCCTTGTAATCGCGCAACTCCTTGGCCGACAGCGCCGCCGCGTAGAGCGTGCCCGCCTGCTGGGCCGGCGTGCTCTTGGCGAACTCGCCGGTCGAGGCCGCGTCGACCCATTGCCGCAGCACGTCGACGCCGGGGCGCGTCAGCACGCGCGCGCGCGAGGAGACCATCGCATGGTCCATCAGCAGCACCGGCGGCGGCACCGTGTCCATGCGGAACTGGAAGCGGCCCTGCATGTCGGAGATGCGCTCGGTCGTCAGCGGATGGCTGCGCAGGTAGGGGAAGGAGCCGTTGTCGTTGAGCCGCGAGGCGTATTGCAGCTTCTCGAACATCGTGGCCGCACCCTGCGGCGCGAAGCCGGCCTGCGTCATCACGCCGAAGCCCACGCGGTCGGCCTCGCGCTCCATGTCGCGCGAGAAATTCAGCTGGTTCTGCATGAACGCCGCCTGGCTGCCCAGGACCATCGCCTGGCCCGCGTCGCCGCCACTGCGGCTCTTGCCCGCGGCGATCATGCCGAGGATCAGGCCCGCGAGCATCAGCGGGAACTGCTTGTTCTGCTTGTCCATCATGCGGGCGATGTGCCGCTGCGTGACGTGCGACAGCTCGTGCCCGAGCACGGTCGCCAGCTCGTCGCGGCTGCCCACCGCCGCCACCAGCCCGAGGTTGAGCCCGAGGTAGCCGCCCGGCAACGCGAAGGCGTTGATGTTGCGATCGCGCCCCAGCATCACCACCCAGGCATAGCGCTCGTCGAGTTCGGGCGTGAGTTCACCGCGCACCCGCGCCGCCGCCAGCAGGCGCTGCCAGATCTCCTGCACGTAGTCGGCGATCACCGGATCGTCGATGTAGTCGGTGTCGCGGTAGAGCTCGCGCGCGATCTGGTCGCCCAGGTGGCGCTCGGCGGTCGCCGTCATCTCGCCGCCGTCGCCGAGCCCCGGCAGCAATTGCGCGCGCGCCAGCGGCGGCATCAGCACCTGGGACGCTATTAAAACGCTAGCGCAAACCGTCCGCAGGGCGGGGACGAAGGGTCGTTTCTTGCGAGGGGGTGGGGTCCAGCGTGGCATGGCTTGTCCAGAACTCGGGCTCGTATGATGCACCTCCCTCTTGAACGTTCACCATGAGCTCACTCACCCATTTCGACGCCCAGGGCCAGGCCCACATGGTCGACGTCGCCGCCAAGCCCGCCACCCATCGCGTGGCCGTGGCCACCGGCCGCATCGAGATGCGGCCCGAGACCCTGGCGCTGATCGCCTCGGGCAGCGCGAAGAAGGGCGACGTGCTCGGCATCGCGCGCATCGCCGGCATCCAGGCCGCCAAGAAGACCAGCGACCTGATCCCGCTGTGCCATCCGCTGGCCATCACCCGGGTGGCGGTCGACCTCGCGCTCTCCGAGGCCGACGACGCGACACCGCACGTGCGATGCACCGCCACGGTCGAGACCGTCGGGCCGACCGGCGTCGAGATGGAGGCGCTGACCGCCGTGCAGATCGCGCTCCTGACCGTGTACGACATGTGCAAGGCGGTGGACCGCGGGATGACGGTCACCGGGGTGCATGTGGTGGAGAAGCATGGCGGGAAGTCGGGGAGCTGGACTGCCGCGCCAGCGACCTAAGGAGCCGGCACCGCCTCGACGGGGTTCTGCTGGAGCCAGCGCGCGTAGTCGCGCGGGAAGGCCGCCCTGAAGCGCTCGGCGATCAGGCGCGCTTCGTCCTCGCGACCCGAGAGTTCGGCGCTCTCGATCAGCTTCACGATCACGCGCGGCTCCGGCGAGAAATGCAGCGTCCGCTCGGCGAGCGCATGCATCCGCGCCGCGTTCTCGTGCGTGACCGGCGTCAGCGTCAATTCGGCGAAATCGACCTGGCGCGCGAACAGCCAGGAATCCCGGACCTTCGCGAGCGTGTCGTCCTGCCAGGGCGGCAGGCGCTCGTCGCGCGGCAGGTAGATCTGGCTGATGCGGGTGTAGTCCCAGGCGGCGTAGACGACGAACGAGAGCAGGACGATGCTCGCCAGGGCTGAAAGCTTTCGGCCGTCGGGGAGCCATGTCTTCTTCGATGCCGGCTCGCCGCCGGCGCGCGCGGGCCACAGCATGCCCAGGCACAGGCCGAAGACCAGCTGGAAGGGGCCGTACCACAGCGGGTACTCGAGCAGGCTGTGCACGAGGATGACGGCCAGCAGGCCCCAGGCCATGAGTCGGTTCGGATCGCGCTCGCGCCAGGGGCGAGCGGAGATCACCAGCCAGAGGAAGCCGCCGCAGATCAGCACGGCGGCCGGGATGCCGAGTTCGACCGCGAGGTGCAACGGGAGGTTGTGGGCGTTGTCGAGGAGCACAGGAAAACGCGGGCCCGGGTAGACGGCCATGAAGTGGGCGTAGCTGAGTTCGCCCCAGCCCCAGCCGGTGAACGGGCGCTCGGCGATCAGGGAGAGGACGTTGTGCCAGAGGGTGAGACGGCTTTCGTTGCCTAGGGCGGTGGGTTGGAGACGTTGGACCAGGGCGCCGGCGGAGGCGACGGCCTTGTGGCTGGTGCCGATGGCTGCGAGCTGGGGTAGCAACCAATTCAGGGCGAAGTAGAGGGGGAGCATGGCCAGCAATGCCAGGGGCGGCGGCAGGCGGCGAACCGCGATTGGATCGGAAGCAATGCGGCGCTCCTTCCAGGCCACGACGCCCGCGGCGACCGAGATCAGCGCAACTTGGAGCAAGCCGGTGCGGGAGCCTGATGCGGCGGTGGCGGCAATGAGCAGCACGGCGGCAGCGACGAGGCTGCTCCGTATGCGACCGGAGCCTCCCATTGCGTACAGCCACAAGGTGGCGATCAAGGCCAGGCTGATCGATGTGCCGAACTGGTTGCGCTGGCGCAGCAGTCCCCAGGCGCGACCGGCGGTGGGAGAGGTGATCCAGGGAAACAGGTCTTCAGCCAGGTTGCCGTACTGGAGCAGCCCGACAAGTGCATTGATGACGCCGGCCGCCAGGATGCCCCAGGCCAACGCCGCCGGAACGGATACGGTCTGCCCCTGCTTTCCGGCACCGGCGAGCGCCGACAAACCGATCCCCGCGAGCGCCGCGCACCCCATGAATCGCAAGTCCGCGAAGCCTTGGAGCGAAAGCGCGAGCGCCACGACACAGCAACCCAGCCAAACGGCCAAGCGCCGATCGACGGCACCGCCACTCGCCGACAGCACCAGCAGGGCCGCGCAGAGCCCGGAGGCGAGCAGTTGCCACGCGTTGGCCGAAGGGCCCGCCACGAGCGGGCAGAGAAATGGAATGGCGACGAGTCCCGCGCAGCCGATGGAGGGAGCGCTTTCGAGTCGAGAGATTCGCTTGAGGACCGAGGACATCCAGCGCGATTGTGAACCGGCCGCACGATCTGCCGGATGGATGAACTCAAGCCCTAGAAACCCGGCTCACTTACATACAAAGTATGCACAACTCCCCCCGAAACCTGCAATTGCTGACGAATGGTCGATCGCCTGGGCTCAGTGGTTTTGCAATCAAACACAATTGGAGACATTCTGTGACCATTGTCAGGTGCATTCACAGTCGTCACCCAACCTGCTCTACAACGAGGTGCCCTTGAAGTTTTCCATTTTTCCGCGTCATCGCGTCGCGCTCGCGAGCCGCATGCGGGGCTTCACTCTCATCGAGATGATGATCGTGGTGGCCCTCATCGCCATCCTGGCGGCGATCGCCTTACCCTCCTACAACGACTACATCCGCCGTGGGCAACAGCCGGAAGCGTTCAATGCCCTGTCCGACTTCCGCGCCAAGATGGAGCAGTACTACCAAGACAACCGGAAGTACGGTTCGGGCACCACTTGCGCCAATGACGCGACCGCGTCCACGTGGAACGACTTCAAGGAAACGGACCACTTTCGGTACGCCTGCACCATCACAGACAGCGCGCAGCAAGCCTACTTGATCAGCGCAACGGGCAAGAACGGCCAAGTGAAGAACGATGTCTATTCCATCGATCAGAACGGCAATCGTTCGACTTCGAAATTCAAAGGCGCCACCGTTTCCGCCGAGTGCTGGCTGACGCGGTCCAGCGCTTGTTGAGCCGCCCGATGCGATACATGCGCCGCGTTCGCGGCTTCACGTTGATCGAGCTGGTCATCACCATGGCGGTGCTGGCCGTCGGGTTGCTCGTCGCCATGCCCAACATCGGCGTATGGCTCGACAACACCCGCATCCGGAGTGCGGCCGAGGGTTTGCAGGCCGGTCTCCAGACAGCGCGGATGGAGGCCGTGCGCCGCAACCAGAGCGTGTCCTTCTACCTCGTGTCGCTGACCAATGGCAGCACCATGGACAACAGCTGCGCCCTGTCATCCACCAGCGGCTCGTGGGTGATCAACACCAGTTCGCCGGCAGGCAAGTGCGGCAACGCCTCCATCCTCGGCTCGCGTGCGATCGGCTCCTCGAGCAGCGGTGTCAAGATTTCGGCGGGCAGTTCTTCTAATACGAGCGACAAGACGGTCGTGGGCACCGCCGCCACCACGACGACCTTCGATGGCCTCGGTCGCCTGGACACCACGTCCTCGCCGCTGAATCGCGTGCGGATCACCGGTCCCAAGACCGACATCACCTACCTCGATCTCATGGTCATCGTCGAGACGGGGGGCGGGGTCCGCATCTGCGACCCGCGGTCCTCCATTCAGACCAACGATCCCCGCAAATGTTGAAGGATCTCGTCGCCATGCGCGCCTCGTCCCGCATCCGTCCCCTTCGGCCACATGTCCCGTCGCGGCGAAAAAGCCATCGCGGCATCGTCCTGATCGAGGTGCTGGTCGCGCTGCTGATCTTCATGTTCGGCATCCTGGGCTTCATCGGCCTGCAGACTGCATTGGTCCGGGCCGAGAGCGAGGCCAACACGCGTGCGAACGCGGCGTACCTGGCCAGCGAACTGATCGGCCGCATGTGGGCCGACATCAGCAACCTCAGCAGCTATGCCGGAACCGATTCATGCAGCGCCACTTCCTGCACCGAATGGCGCGACAAGCTCGCCCTGCTGCTTCCGGGAGCGACCGCCGCCATCACGGTGGGAACGGGCGCCAGCGCCGGCAATGTGTCGGTGCGGATCCAGTGGGCACTGCCCGGCGGCAGCACCCATACCTACGAAACGCAGAGCAACGTCTCCGCGAAGGCGGCCAGCTGATGAAGCGCATCCATCACGCCCGCGCGCGGTCGTCCGCGCCGCCCGCACTTGCGTCCCGGTCGCGCATGCATGGACTCACGCTCGTCGAGCTCATGGTCGGCTTGCTGCTAGGGCTGCTGACCGTGCTCGTCATCACGCAGATCCTCGCGACGAGCGAGAGCCGCAAGCGCACCATCGCGAGCGGGAACGATGCACAGATCAATGGTGCATTGGCGGCCTACACGCTGCAGCGCGACATCGCCATGGCCGGCTATGGCCTGGCGATCAAGCCGGATGCGATGGGCTGCCCGCTTCAAGGCACCTTCAAGCTCAATGCCAGCGCCACGGCTGAAACCTTCGCCGCGACCCTGGCACCTGTCCAGATTACCGAAGGAGCCAGTGGCGCACCCGACACGGTGACGATCCTCCAGAGCCGGACGGCTGGTTTCTCGGTCCCCGTGATAGTGACCGCGCAATCCTCCGACTACTTCACCGTGCAGTCGTCACTGGGCGTGAAGGCGGGCGACCTGATGGTCGCCATTCCGAATCCATGGGGATCGTCTGCTCCGTGCCGCTTGTTCTCGGTCACCGACGACGGCGCGGGCACGTCCAGCAACACCGGGTTGTGGGCGCTTCGCGTGCCGCATGTCGAAGGTGCGCTTCCCAGCTGGAACAACAATTCGGCGCTGTCCGCCATCACGGCCAGCTATCTGCTCAACCTGGGTGGCCTGGGCTACAGCTCCTATTCGATCAGCAGCGATCTCGCACTCCAGATCACGACGCGCACGGCAACTGCCGCGGGATCCACCTCCGAGCTCTTTCCCAACATCGTGAATCTGCAAGCACTGTACGGGAAGGACACGAACAACGACGGTGTGGTCGACACCTATGACAGCACCACGCCCACGACCAGTGCTGGCTGGCAGCAGGTGCTGGCGATCCGCATCGCCGTGGTGGCCCGCAGTACCCAATACGAGCCTACCAAGAAAGCCAACGATGGCGATGCAGTGACCCAGGCCGATCCGCTCTGGGACCTCGGCGCCAGCGCAACAGTCACGGGCGCGACGGACTGCCACGGCGGCAGCAAGTGCCTGTCGATCAAGGTCAGCCACGTACCGGATTGGAAGCACTACCGCTACCGGGTCTACGACACCATCATTCCACTGCGCAACGTGCTGTGGAACTCAGCCAGCTGAACATGCACCGTTTCATCGCACTTCGCCGCCAGCAGGGCGCGGCACTCATCTTCGCCTTGATCACATTGGTGATCCTGGGCCTGGCGACACTCTCGCTGGTACGGTCGGTCGACACGGGGGCCTTGCTGCTCGGCAACCTGAGCTTCAAGCAGGATGCCACCGCGGCGGGCGACCAGGCCGCGCGCAAGGCCTTCGTGTGGCTCAAGGGCCAGGCCGACCTGACGGCGGACGTTCCCAACAGCGGCTACTACGCCACTTCGCGCGACACCGACAGCACCGCACCGCTCGACGTCACGGGCCGGCAGTACGCAAGCAACACCTCGCGCCAGTTGATCGACTGGTACGCCGATGGCACCTGCGCCTATGCGGGCACCAACGGCAGTTGCACGCTGAAGGCCGTCGATGCCGGCACGACGCCCAACGGCAACAATCAGCTCGCCTACACCATCTTCCGTCTCTGCAGCTTGACCGGTGCCGTGTCGACGGCCGTCACCGGCACCAACAACTGTGCAACAGCCACCAGCGCCGCAAGCAGTGGCCACGAGGCCGGCGAGCGGTCGATTTCCCAGCCCGCCGCCGGCGCCTTCTACCGCATCGTGGTGCAGGTGCGTGGCTCTCGCAACTCGGTGAGCTACATCGAAACCATCGTTCAACTCTAGGGCGAAAGCTCTCGCACCGGGAGTCGCAACCATGCCAAATCAATTCTCGTCCACGTTCCGGAACCCTCTTCGTGCTAGCGGCAGGAAGATCGGCCTCATCGCTGCCGCGGCATTGACGATGCTGGGCGCAGTGGGTTTCACCGTTCGCAGCGATGCCACGGAGATTTCCGATGTACCGCTGATCACCAGCCCCAACGCACACGCCAAGCCGAACCTGATGTTCGTGCTGGACGACTCGGGCAGTATGGCTCGCGAGTACATGCCCGACGAGATGAGCGACACGGGCACCTTCGGATTCAGAAGCGCGCAGTGCAACGGCGTTGCCTACGATCCGAGCATCACCTACAAGCCGCCGCTCGATGCGGCCGGGGCGGAGATGGTGAACAGCTCCTTCACGGCGGCGAAGCAGGACGGCTTCAGCTCGTCGAGCAGCACCACGAATCTCAATGGGGTGGCGGCAAGCAGAACCCTGACCACGACCGCGAACATCACCCCAGGAACCGGAAGCAAGACCTTCGTCTTCAGCGGCACCTCCTACAAGAGCGACCTGGGAATCGATGTCGGGAGTCTGGTGTCAGTGACGTCGTCGGGCGCCACCATGATCGGGACGATTACCACGCTGACCACCACAGGTTCTAGCACCTTCACATACACGATGGTGCTCAACGTGACCCAGTCCACCGGCACGGCTGCCACGAAGGATTGGACGCTCAGTCGCCTCACGGGGAGTGTGTACTACAAGTACAAGGGAACAAGGCCCAGGATGTCTTGGCAGTACACGAGTGCGGACGTGGTTCAGGACACTTTCTACAACGAGTGCAACTACAAGACGAGCAGTTCTTCGGGTGCCTCCCTGTTCGACAGCTTCACGGTCACCAGCGCATCCACCGAGGCCCAGAACTACGCCAATTGGTATTCCTACTACCGCACCCGGACGCTGTTGATGCGCACCGCGGTGGGACGTGCCTTCGCGGCCCTCGACGATGGATATCGTCTCGGTTTCTCAACCATCAACAGCAGTACCACGGTGACGACGTCCGATGGTTTCCAGCCCGTTGGAGACTTCACCGGGGATCAAAAGACGACGCTCTACACCAAGCTGTACGGCGCGGCCGCGGCTGGGGGGACGCCGCTGCGTGGCGCGCTAGCCAAGATCGGCCGGTATTACGGTCGTCGACTTTCGGGTCAAACCGAAGCGAACGATCCTGTTCAGTACGCGTGCCAGCGCAATTTCGTTCTGCTGTCCACCGATGGTTACTGGAACAAGGGCGGCTCTCCCGGAGCGACAGAGGGCACCGGCTACAGCGCCATCGATCTGGATGGCAACAATGTGGGCAACCAGGATGGCAGCGAGGCGCGGCCTCTGTTTGACGGCACCACCACGACCACGTCATACAGCCGTACTGCCTATCGAGTGAGCACGAGAGGCGCTAACAACTGCTCCAACAACCAATACAAGGTCCGGGCGACGGATCAGACATCCACCGACAACTCGACGTGGACACCCGATGCACCGGCGCCGACCAACAGTCGCGGCGACTGCCAGGCAGGCAGCTATGTCTTGCCCAACACTTCCCCCCAGCAGACGGCCGCGTCCAACGCAGGGGGAACCGTCTACTCCACCGTGACCGCTGTCACGAACCCGTCGGGGGGATCCTCGAACAGCCTCGCCGATGTGGCTGCCTATTACTACAAGACCGATCTGCGCACGACCAACTGCACGTCGACCAGTTCGGGAATCATCCAGAACGTTTGCAGCGATATCGTTCCCACTTCGGGCCGCGATACCGCGAGGCACCAGCACATGACCACGTTTACCATCGGCCTAGGCGTGAGCGGAACGCTGACCTACGATCGCAACTACCTCACGCAGACCTCGGGCGCCTACGTGGACCTGACCAGCGGCGCCACCAACTGGCCGGTGCCGGATACGGTCAATATTTCTGGCGCCTCAGGCGATGCCCGCAACATCGACGACCTCTGGCATGCCGCGGTGAACGGGCGCGGCCAGTACTACTCTGCACTCAATGCCACCCAGCTTGCCGAAGCCATCAGCGGCGTGGTCAGTGCGATCCAGGAAGTGACGGGCTCTTCCGCCGCAGCGACAACGAGCACCCTGGAGCTGGTGTCGGGCGACAACAATCAGGTCTACAGTGCGAGCTATACCACGGGCACCTGGACTGGCGACCTGAAGGCCTACTCGCTGGACGGCAGCAGCGGCACCATCAATACCAACCCCACCTGGTCGGCACAGACCAAGCTGACGGGCGCGGCCTATACCGCGCGGACCATCTATTACCGCCGCTCGAGCACCAACGCGCTGGGCACCTTCAATGCAACCAACCTCACCGCCGACGGGCTGGCCGATCACTTCAACTTGTGCGGGAATGCCAATCACACTGGAGTGACGCAATGCCAGACCTTGAGTGATGCCGACAAGACCCGGGCCAACAGCGCGACGAACCTGGTGAACTTTCTCAGCGGCGACCGCAGCAACGAAAGAGCAAACACCGCGATCGGTAGCACCACGGCTCTGTATCGCGTGCGCGCGGGGGTGCTCGGCGACATCATCAATGGCGCCCCCAGGTATGTGAGCAAGCCCGATTTCGGCTACTCGGATGCGGGCTACACCGACTTCGTGCGCAACAACCGGAATCGCAAGCCGATGATCTATGTGGCGGCCAACGATGGCATGCTGCATGCGATCTCCGCCGATACGACGGATGGCGGTACCGAGTTGTGGGCCTACGTGCCGACGGCCGCGATGCCCAACCTCTACCGCCTCGCCGACTCGAACTATGCGAACAAGCACAATTACATTCTGGATGGTGCCCCGGTGGTCGGCGACATCTATGTGGGCAACGCCTGGAAGACGATCCTCGTCGGCGGCATGGGCAAGGGCGGACGAGGCTACTACGCGCTCGACATTACGGACCCGCAGAGTCCGCGGTCGCTGTGGGAATTCACCGACGACAACCTGGGCCTCACTTTCGGAAATCCCGTCATCACCAAGCGCGCGGATGGCACATGGGTCGTGGCGTTCGCGTCGGGCTACAACAACGTCAGCCCCGGCGACGGCGTGGGCCGGCTTTTCGTGCTCAACGCCAATACTGGCGCGAGAGCTCGCACGGATATCAGCACGGGTGTGGGCAGCACTTCCGCGCCGAGCGGACTGTCGAAGATCAACGGATGGATCGACCAGGAATCGGACAATACCTCCAGGCGCTTCTACGGCGGGGACGAACTGGGCAACCTCTGGCGCTTCGACATCGATGGCGCGACGCAACCCTACAACTCCGCGATGCTGCTGGCCCAGTTCCTGATCAACAGCACGACACCGCAGCCCATCACGACGCGCCCTCGCTTGACACAGGTGAACGGCAAGCCGGTCATCGTCATCGGCACCGGGCGCTACATGAGCACGGGCGACATCACCAACACGACGCAGCAGAGCATCTACGCCATCAAGGATTCGCTGGCGAGCACGGGCCTGGGCGACGTGCGGGCCGGCACGACGCTAGTGCGGCAAACCATCACCGTATCGAACAACGAAGCCACGATCACCAGCAACCCGGTCAACTGGACGACCCAGAACGGCTGGAAGGTAGACCTGCCTCAGTCGGGTGAACGCATCTTCGTCGACATCGCGCTCCAGGGCAGCGTGCTCGCGATTTCCACGGCGATTCCCACCGGTGATGCGTGCAGCTCTGGCGGCAGCTCGTGGAACTACCTGCTGAACACCGCCAGTGGCGCCGCGCTGGAGAGCAAAGCCGGCGCGCTTGTGAGCGCCAATTCCGTGATCGTGGGGCAGAGCTTCGTGAAGCTGGCGGATGGGACGTTGCGGCTTTTGCGGCAACTCAGCGATGGCACGACTTCGTTGGTGAGGACGCCGTCGAGTACGAGTTCGAGTATTACCCCGCAGCGGACTTCGTGGCGAGAGTTGACGCAGTAATGTTCGGCTCGATGTAGTTCAGTTAGACGATGTGCTTCACGAGTCTGTGGTCACTCCACTCACCAATTGCTTCTCCTAAGTGAATTTCCGCCCTCAGCGTGAGTCGGCCCCATGCACTATTGGATGCTCAACTACTAATACGACACCTCGCTCAACTTAATTGAATCGCCCCATTTCGGCGCGAAGCAAATTGGTAGTTTGGATAGAACGCCATCTTTTTTTGGTGTGTGGACCGGACACATGGTGGACGGTTGTGCGAGGACACGGTGGACACCGTCGGACATATTGCCCGACCGGAATCCGACCATGCCCTGGAGCACCCTAGACATCATGAGCCTGAGAGAAGAGTTTGTTGCAGCACCCCGCCTAGGGCGCTCGCAAGCTCGCACGGCGCCTGAGCGACCTCGGCCAGGGCTGTCTGGCTCCAAGCACCGTCAATTCCATCCTCAAACGCCACGGCCTCATCAGCGTCCAGGCCATCAGCGCGGCCACGCTTGGCAGCGCTTCGAGCACGAGGCGCCCAACAGCCTCTGGCAGATCGACTTCAAGGGCTACACATCCACCTCAGCGGAGCGCCGCAGTTCGCTAACGCTGCCTGGGCGACCACTCCCGCTACAACCCTGGCTTTGCGCGCCTGCGCTCGCCTGCAAACGGCCAATGTGAAGAACCAGCTGCAGGACGTCTTCTCCCGCTACGGTCTGCCGGTGCGCATCAATGCGGCCAACGGCGCGCCCTTCGGCAGCCCGCGCGAGCCGCGCCAACTCAGCGAGCTCGCGCTGTGCTCATCCGCCTGGGCGTGCGGGTGAGCTTCAGCAGCCCCCATCACCCGCAGACCAACGGTAGGACGAGTGCTTCCATCGCAGCCTGAAGGCGTGCATTTCAAAAAGCACGAAGATCAATATTTTTGGGCATCGTTCTCGTTTGGCCAGTGCGGGAAATTTAAATTCCGATACTCGGCGCGCAAGCGCTTCCATTTTTTTTGAGCGGCATAGCATTGGTCTTTTGGCACCATCTTGCACATCCGATTTAATGTCGGTTCAATTTTCCGTTGCTCTCCATTCAATCCATAAACGACAGCCATATCCACGAAATTTTTGGTGCTTGGAGAAATTTCCAACACGCGTTCAGCGTGATTTATCTCGAGATCAGTCATCCCCGTTTTGGGCAAAAACAATTTTGAATTAAATTCCTCTTTGATTTGATTCAGAAAAATCAAATCCGGAGGTTTGGTAGTTCCGGTTGCACGCAATCCTGCTTGCTCCAGCTGAAACGATTCGAAGGAAGCCTCAGCGGCAAGATAATCTTTCGCGATCAGCGCCATGGCGCCTCCTCCTACAAAAATCGCAATAATAAAAATTATTTGCGACCCAACTCTTGAGGATGCTTTGCCTTCTTTAATGTGCGATACATCGAGAGCTCCTGCCATCAGCATTGCAGGCAAAAGAAAATATGCATAGTGGAGAGGATATTCAAACATGGCATGGATGCCTACCGTCAATAGCATCAAACAAGCAAAGACCTCGCACGGAGCTCGAACTCTCGCCACAACTCGTACAGCCCAAATACAAATGATCGCAATCATGCTGCCACCCAGAGGCAACCCCATCCACACCAAAAAATCTAAAAAAAGATTGTGCGATTGAAAAAATACGACATGCAGCGAAGGGAAATTTTCCGCTTTGCCCATTTGCGCAGGAACAACAAAATTCCAGCCATACCCCCATAAAGGTCTATCGAAAACTGCCTCCATCAACATTCGCCAGATAACGGGCCTTACTTCACTCGTTAATCTGTCACTTAAATTCCCAGCTGTCTCTAGTAACAAGTATGCAGATATTTTTTGGGCGCTCCAAAAAATTGCTACGAAGAAGAAAATCACGACGTAGGCATACAATCTAGCCGTCCCTTTTTTGCCCCAAACAGTCTGCAGCGGCTTCCAAAACAGCAAAGACAAAGCAATCGCAAAAACTCCTATTGCCCCCGTTCTCGACTGAGTGATAGCAATGCCAAAAATGAAAAGAAATGAAAGGAGATAAGTTGTGCTGAATCCAAAAACCCCCCTCCATTTCCACCACCAAACTCCAATGAGCCCCCATAACAAAAGGGTGGCAAGGTGGTTGGGTTGCCCCAGATTCGCGGCAGGGCGACCTTTCGATCGGCTCGCAACCCAAATATCCAAAGCCCCATCTTGGTAGATTCCGAGCCACTGCTGAAACTGCAAGACAATCGATATCAATGCAGCAAAAAGAATGGCTGCAAAAAGAAAATCACACAACTGAACAAATTTTTCTTCTTTGCAAGCACCGCCCGCCAGCAGCATCAAAAGACAAGCGTAAATATAAACAACAGAAATCCAAGCTTGCCCGGAAAACGGAATTACCCCAAAAAGATATTGAAAAAATGGAATTGGCACTAATGCCGCCGCCAAGCGGACAAGCGAGCCGCCTCTCCAAGAAATCTGAGATCCAAGAACTATTCCTAAGGCGATCAGTCCCAGGCCCAATGTGGATATGAATTCCGAATGAAAACCTCTCCACGGCTCGGTTTTATTTGGAATAAGCCAACTAATCGAGAAGAAAATAGTTCCGAGAATTAGAGTTGGCCGAACAAGAATTTTCATGCTCATAAAAAAAGCCCCTTCCGGGGCTTTTTAAATCCGCCTACAATTTAGCGGCATTCGCTCGGAACAAATTTTTCTTTGCCAGCATCGACCTTGCAAGTCCAGACAATCGTTCCGTCCGGCAGCTGGTTGTTTTGCAGAGCCGCACCAGAAGCCGTTTTCGGCGTGAGCGTCAGGCCGAGCTCGCCTGCCGCCTTGGTCGTTTTGATCGTAATCACCCCAGTCGTGGGAGCGATTGTCAGTTCTGCAACGTTCTTGGTCTGGCTGGAGGCCGTGACTGGAGTGGTGCCCAAGCTCAAATCGGACGCCGCATTCGCAGCATTTTCGGCGATCGTCGCCTTGTTACCGCCTGCCAAGACCAGCGCCTCCGACACGCGAGCACGCACCGTGTAATCCTGATATGCCGGCAGTGCCACGGCAGCCAAAATACCAATGATCGCCACAACGATCATCAATTCGATAAGGGTAAAGCCTGCCTGCGCGCGGCGGGCGATCGTACGACGGTTCATTTCACTAACTCCAGGTTGGTTGGGTTGGTTGTCACTCCCGGGAGTCCTCCCCCCGGAGCGAAGAACCTTCCGCAGCATCCGTGCCACCCGTTTTGACGTCCCGTCAGCGACCTAACGCGTCACCCCTGACCACATTGGCGTTACTGCATGTGACAGAAGATGTATCAAGATGCGACACATGGTGACAAATTTGTCATGCCATCCGTGCCGCCGCGGCGGGGCTCAGAAGGTCAGGATGCCGTCCGCCTTGAGCCAGCGGATGTCCCGCTGCGCCAACCCCGGCACCTGCCGGCCGGCCAGTGATTCGATCTGGCTCATGATCTCCTCGGTTTCGGCCGGCTTGGTGTGGGTGATGTAGATCGGGTAGTCCTTGCCGGGCTCGATGTGAGCCAGCTCGTCGGCCAGCATGGTGGGAGACAGGTGCAGGCTGCGTTCCGCCAGGGCCTGTTCGCGGTTGCTGAACGCCGTCTCGATGACGAGCATCGCGACCTCGAGCGCGTTGACGCGGTCCCAGAACGGCGCGTTGCGCTCGGTGTCGCCGCTGAAGACCCAGTGGGCACCGCCGTCGGCGCGGCTCACGGCGAAGCCGCAGGCGGGCACGGTGTGCACGGCCGGCAGCACCTCGATGCGCTTGGGCGTGGCGCTGCCGAGCAACAGGGTCTGGCCGACGGCGATGTCGTGGAAGGTGACGAAGGGCGCCTCGGGACTCGGGATGCTCTCGAAGTCGGGCCAGATGATGTTGTTGAACACATGCGCGCGCAGCGCCTCGATGGTGGCGCGTAGCGCATGCACGCGCAGCGGTCGGGTGCGGCGGCCACCGACGGCGTCGAGCATCAGGGGCAGGGCGGCAATGTGGTCGAGATGGCAGTGCGTGAGCACCATGTCGTCGACGCCGGCCATTTCTTCGAGGGTGAGATCGCCGACGCCGGTACCGGCATCGACGAGCAGGTCGGTATCGACCAGGAAGGAGGTGGTGCGGCAGTCTTTGGCGATGGCGCCCGAGCAACCCAGCACACGAACCTGCATTGTGAGAGACCCCTTGTCTGTGTCTGTCATTTGGTTTCGAACCGGGTCGCACCATCCCACGACGGGTCGTGGGGACGCAACGCCATCGAGGCTAATCTCTGCGCGTAGAGCTGGTAAAGGACTTTTTTGGCATCGGCCACGAGGAGGGGGTCCAGCAAGTTTCGGCCCAAGGCCCAGTCCTGGCGCCGGTAGGCGGCCAGCACCTCGGCCCAGCGTTCGAGCCGGTGCGCCTCGCGCACGGCGACGACGTCGGCTTCGTCCAGGGCGACGGCCAGCGGCGTGAACACAGCGACGGCCTGGGCCCGGCCCTTGACGAACACGCTGTCGAGCTCCTGCCAGACATAGGCCGGCGCGAACTCGCGCGTGCCGCCGCTGGCAACGATCTCGACGCCGTAGTGGCCGCTGAGGCCCTCGAGGCGCGAGGCCAGGTTGACCGCGTCGCCGACCACGGTGTAGCTGCGCCGCGCGGCCGATCCCATGTCGCCCACGCTCATGACGCCGCTGTTGAGGCCGATGCCGATGCTGATCTCGGGCCGGCCGAGGGAGCGGTGGATGCGGTTGAGGTCCTGCACGGCCTCGGCCATGTCGAGCGCCGCATTGACGGCGAGGCTGGCGTGGTCCGGCGTCTCCAGCGGCGCGCCCCAGAAGGCCATGACGCAATCGCCCATGTACTTGTCGACGGTGCCGCGGTGCGCGGTGATGACGTCGGTGAGGCGGCTGAACACGGTGTTGAGGAAGGCCTGCAGCTCGGCCGGCGACATCTGCTCCGAGAAGCGCGTGAAGTCGCGCATGTCGCAGAACATGACGGTCATGGTCTTGCTCTCGGCGCGCATGCTGTAGTGACCGGGGCGCTCCAGCATCTCGTCGACGAGCTGCGGCGGCACGTAGGTGCCGAAGAGCTGCACGAGACCGCGGCGCGCGCGCGATTCGACCAGGTAGCCCCAGCTCATGTTGAGCAGGAAGGCGAGCGCGACCATGGCCAGCGTCGAGGCCAGCGGCAACACCAGGCCGTGCGCGACGTAGAGCCAGGTGTTGAGCCCGACCAGCAGCGCGGCCACGGCCAGCATGAAGGCCACGGCGCGCAGCGCGGGCAGCAGCGACAGGCCGATGGCCAGCGCGATGCCGGCGATGAACACGGTCAGCACCTCGTAGCCCGGCGCGTAGTCGGGCACGGCGAGCAGGCGGTCGTCGAGCAGCGCCGAGACGATGTTGGCATGTACCTCGACGCCGGCGAAGGAAGGTGCCGCGGGCGTGGCGCGCAGATCCTGCAGGCCCGGCGCGGTGGCGCCGACGAGCACGATCTTGTCCTTCAGCTCCTCGGGCGCGAGCCGGCCTTCGAGCACGTCGGCGGCCGCCACGTAGCGGAACGAGCCGCCGCGGCTTCCGCCCGGGCCGCGGAACGGCACCTGCACGCTGGCGTTGCGATCGACCGGCACGCGCAGTTCGCCGATGCGCAGCGACTCGAGCTGCGCGACCGGACTGTCGGGCACCAGTGCGGGCACCACGGGCGGCGAACCGTTGGCGAGCCGGTAGACGGCCAGCGCGAGCGACTCGTAGTAGCCGGGCCGGGCCTGGTCGCCGTCGTAGCGTGCGATCAGCGGCACGCTGCGGATCACGCCGTCATCGCTCTCGCCGACCAGGGTGTTGAGGAAGCCCCCGCTGGGCGCGGCCTGCGCGAGCACCGGCAGGCTGGCGCCGAAGCCGTTCCAGTGCGTGGTGTAGCCTTGCTTCGCGGGCAGCGCGTCGGCGGGCCACAGCGGCGTGGCGGGCAAGGCGCCGCGGGCGCGCGGCGTTTCGGCCTGCGTGAAGTAGTAGCCGAGCGCCACGGGCCGGCCGGCGAGCGTGCGCGCCAGCACGGCATCGTTGTCGAGCGAGGGCGCGAGTTTCTCGACCTCGCCGGCGAGCCCCGGGATGCCGCGCAGCGGGCCGTCCGCCAGCTCGCGCAGCCGGTCGATGCCCGAGCTGCGATCGGGCTCGACGAACATGACGTCGAAGCCCACGACCTTGGCCTGCTGGTGCGACAGCAGCTCGGTCGCGAGCCGCGCCACCTTGTCGCGCGGCCACGGCCATTGCCCCTGGCGCGCGAGGCTCGCGTCGTCGACGTCGACGATCACGATGCGCGGATCGAAGGTGCCCGGCATGGTGGCGCGCAGGCGCACGTCGTAGATCAGGTGGTCGAGGCGCTCGAGCATGCCGGCATGCCAGAGCCCGGTGGCATGCGCCAGCGCCAGCAGCACGGGCAGCAGGGTGACGGCGATGCGCGCCCAATGGCGCCGCAATGCACTCATGATCGACCGGAACCGGGGTCGGAATCGGGGCCGGTTCGCCGACGGAAGACCCGCGGCTCAGACCCGTGCGAACTGCAGGCGCAGGGTGCCGAGCTCGAGCAGGTCGCGCTCGTGCAGCGCGACGGCCTCGACACCCAGCGGCTCGCCGTTGAGCAGGACGGCACCCATGACGCTCGCCGCCACGTAGCCCTGGCGGCGGCGCGTGACGACCGCAACGGCAACGCCGGGCTTGCCGACGGTGGTGACGACCTTCTGCAGCGGCAGGTCGTGCCCGGCGTTCTCGCCGGCCAGCACGCGCAGCACCGGCACGCCGAGCTCGACCAGCGCGCCCGATTCGGTGGGCGCGGCGGACAGGGGGATAGGCGCGGAAGACTCGGTGCCGACGACGACCTGGACCGGCGTGCCGGCCGCGGGCGCGACGCTGCGCGCGCGGTAGTGGATGCGGCAGCCGCCGACCTCGATGACATCGTTGTCCTTGAGCGTCCGCTTCTGCACGGCCACTGCATTGACGTAGGTGCCGTTGGTGCTGTTGAGGTCTTCAATTTGGACATCGCCACCGCGCAGGGTCAGAACGGCATGCTCGCCGCTCACCGCGAGATTGTCGACCACGATGTCGTTGTAGGCGCGCCGCCCGAGGGTGGTACGGTCCTTCGCGAGCGTCACTTCCCGAATGACGACACCATCGATCGAGATACTCATTCTCGGCACTGCCGACTCCCTGATTGCAATTGTCGCGGGGCCGACGACGACGCGGCGGATGCATCCGCCGCCCCATCGCCTGCGTCAGGCCGCCGCGCGTGGCAGGCTGGCCCGGGCCAGGATGACAGAAATGTTATCCCGTCCGCCATTTTCGTTGGCGATGTTTGCCAAAAGTGATACCTTGGACTCAATACCACCGTCTTGTCTCGTCAGAAGCGTGAAAAGCTGGGCGTCTGGGACCATTTCGCTGAGCCCGTCGGAGCACAGCATATAGAGGTCGTCGGGCCTGGCCGTGTGTTCATGCATTTCCAGCAAGACTTGGGCCTCGACGCCGACGGCGCGGGTCACGAGATTGCGGTTGGGCGAGGACAGCGCTTCCTCGGCCGTGATGGCGCCGGCATCGAGCTGCTGCTGGCGCAGCGAATGGTCGCGCGTGAGCTGCTCGAGCTTGTCGTTACGCAGCCGGTAGCAGCGCGAGTCGCCGATGTGACCCACCATCACGCGATGCGGCCCGAAGGCGGCCAGGACCAGCGTGGTCCCCATGCCCTGCAGGTTGGGATTGGTCAGGCTGCCGTCGAGGATGGCGGCATTGGCCTCGTCGGTCGCGGCCTGCAGCGCGCGCCGCACGACGCGGGCCGGCGCCTGCGGACCGGCCTGCACGTACCAGCGCCGGAAGTTCGCATGCACCAGCGACACCGCCATCGCGCTGGCGACCTCGCCACCCTTGTAGCCGCCCATGCCGTCGGCCAGCACCGCCAGCCCGAGCACGGGATCGACATGGACCGCGTCCTCGTTGTGGGCGCGCACGCGGCCGACGTCGGTCAGCGCCGCGAACTCCCACGAGAGCGGGGGACGGGTCGAGAAGAGGGAAGTGCCGACACCTACCATGGTCGCAAGTGTCGGCGAAGCGGCAGCCCGGTGGTGGCTTCCGCCGTCAGTGCTGCGCCGCGGCCGCGTGGGCGCGCCGCTGGAGCAGCTTGCCCACCGCCACCACGAACAGCGCACCGGCCGCGGCAGCGGCGTAGTGCAGCCAGGGGTTGGCCGCCAGCACCTCGCGCAGCGACACGTCGCTCACGATGGTCTCGCCGCCGACCCAGCCGATCAGCGCCGCACCCAGCATCACGATGATGGGGAAGCGCTCCATCAGCTTGATCATCAGCGTGCTGCCGAAGATCACCAGCGGGATGCTGATCGCCAGGCCCAGCACCAGCAGCACCATGCTGCCCTGCGCGGCGGCCGCCACGGCGATCACGTTGTCCAGGCTCATCACGAGGTCGGCCAGCAGGATGGTGCGCACGGCCGCCATCATGCTGCCGTACTCCTTGGAGTCGCCGTCGCCCTCGTCTTCCTCGCCGAGCAGTTGCAGGCCGATCCACAGCAGCAGCAGGCCGCCGACGATCTGCAGGTACGGCAGCGCCAGCAGCTTGGCCGCCACCACCGTCAGCACGATGCGCAACACGACGGCCGCGCCGGAGCCGAAGAGCACCGCTTTTTTCTGCTGCTCGGGCGGCAGCGAACGCGCCGCCATGGCGATCACCACGGCGTTGTCGCCCGACAGGATGATGTTGATCCAGACGATCTTGATCAGGCCGATCCAGAAGTCCGTGCTTTGAAGAAGTTCCATGTCTCTGATCCCGCTTTGTTTTTGTGAAAAAAACGCCCGCAATCGGATTGCGGGCGTCTTGTTCTTTCTTGCGCGTGTGAGGTCTCTTTACGGACCTTGCTGGGCGCGAACGCCGTGGCTTACAGCTTGCCCTTGAGCAGCTTGGCCAGTTCCGAAAAGTTGCGCGTCACGGTGAAGCCGCACTCTTCCATGATGGAGAGCTTGGCTTCGGCCGTGTCGGCACCGCCCGAGATCAGCGCGCCGGCATGGCCCATGCGCTTGCCGGGAGGCGCGGTCACGCCGGCGATGAAGCCGACCACCGGCTTCTTCATGTTGTCCTTGCACCAGCGGGCAGCGTCGGCTTCGTCGGGACCGCCGATTTCGCCGATCATGATCACGGCGTCGGTTTCGGGGTCGTCGTTGAAGGCCTTCATCACGTCGATGTGCTTGAGGCCGTTGATCGGGTCGCCGCCGATGCCGACTGCCGACGATTGGCCCAGGCCGATCTCGGTCAGTTGCGCCACGGCTTCATAGGTCAGCGTGCCCGAGCGGCTCACGACGCCGATGCGGCCCTTGCGGTGAATGTGGCCGGGCATGATGCCGATCTTGATCTCGTCGGGCGTGATCAGGCCGGGGCAGTTCGGGCCGAGCAGCAGCGTCTTCTTGCCGCCGGCGGCTTCCTTGGCCTTCATCTTGTTGCGCACTTCGAGCATGTCGCGAACGGGGATGCCCTCGGTGATGCAGATCGCGAGGTCGAGGTCGGCCTCGACGGCTTCCCAGATCGCGGCCGCGGCGCCTGCCGGCGGCACGTAGATCACCGACACGGTGGCGCCGGTCTGCGTGGCGGCTTCCTTCACCGAACCGAAGATCGGGATGTTGAAGATCGACTCGCCGGCCTTCTTCGGGTTCACACCGGCCACGAAGGCGTTCTTGCCGTTCGCGTATTCCTGGCACTTCTCGGTGTGGAACTGGCCCGTCTTGCCGGTGATGCCTTGGGTGATGACTTTGGTGTCTTTGTTGATGTAGATCGACATGACTCTGTTCCTTAGGCCTTCTTGACTGCTGCCACGACCTTCTGGGCCGCGTCCGCCATGGTGTCGGCGCTGATGATCGGCAGGCCCGAGTCGGCCAGCAGCTTCTTGCCTTCGGCTTCGTTGGTGCCCTTCATGCGCACGACCAGCGGCACTTGCAGGTTCACGGCCTTGCAGGCCGCGATCACGCCGGTGGCGATGGTGTCGCACTTCATGATGCCGCCGAAGATGTTGACGAGGATGGCCTCGACATTCTTGTTCTTCAGCATGATCTTGAAGGCTTCGGTGACCTTCTCGGGGGTGGCGCCGCCGCCCACGTCGAGGAAGTTGGCCGGCTCGCCGCCGAACAGCTTGATGGTGTCCATCGTGGCCATCGCGAGGCCGGCGCCGTTCACCAGGCAGCCGATGTTGCCGTCGAGCGAGATGTAGGCGAGGTCGAACTTCGAGGCTTCGACTTCGGCCGGATCTTCCTCGTCGAGGTCGCGCAGCGCGACGATCTCGGGATGGCGGAACAGCGCGTTGCTGTCGAAGTTGAACTTGGCGTCCAGGGCGATGATGTTGCCCTTGCCGTCACGGTTGAGCGGGTTGATCTCGACCAGCGAGGCGTCCGTCTCCATGTAGCAGGTGTAGAGCTTCTTGAAGATGTCGACGGCTTGCGCGGTCGAATCGGCCGGGATGCCGATGCCGTCGGCGATCTGCTTGGCCTGCTCGTCGGTCAGGCCGGCTTGCGGGTCGGCGAACACCGTGATGATCTTCTCGGGCGAGGAGTGGGCCACTTCCTCGATGTCCATGCCGCCTTCGCTCGAAGCGATGAAGGCCACCTTCTGGGTGGCGCGGTCGGTCACGGCCGAAACGTAGTATTCCTTCTGGATGTCGGCGCCGTCTTCGATGTAGAGGCGGCGGACCTTCTGGCCTTCGGGGCCGGTCTGGTGCGTCTTGAGCTGCATGCCGAGGATCTCGCCGGCCAGCTTCTTCACGTCCTCGATGGTCTTGGCGACCTTCACGCCGCCGCCCTTGCCGCGGCCACCCGCGTGGATCTGGGCCTTGACCACCCAGACCGGGCCGCCCAGCTTCTGGGCGGCTTCGACCGCCTCCTGGACCGTGTAGGCCGGAATGCCGCGCGGCACCGGCACGCCGAACTTGGCAAGGATTTCCTTGCCTTGGTACTCGTGAATCTTCATGAGGGATGTCTCTCGGAAGGAAGAGGTTGAATAAACGGGAGATCTAGGCAGGCTGGTGTTGGCTCTGTTGTCCACAGGCGACGGCAGCCTGACGGCTGGGGGCGGCGGACAATCGCGGACTGTATCATGGTGCGCCGCATCAATACTGACGGGCGTGTGCGGTCAATACGTACTTTCTTCTAGCCCGTCTCCTTCCGCCCCCTTTCCTCCAGCCCTTCCATCAGGCAACCCCACCATGGCCAAGGTTTTCATCGATGGCGAAGCCGGCACCACCGGCCTCCAGATCCGCGAGCGGCTGCAAGACATGCCGCAGGTCGAGCTCGTGAGCATCGCGCCTGAGCTGCGAAAAGACGTCAATGCCAAGCGCGACCTCATGGCCGGCGTCGACCTCGTCGTGCTGTGCCTGCACGACGACGCGGCACGCGAATCGGTCGCGCTGATCGACCAGTTGCCCGGCAAGAAGCCCAAGATCATCGACGCCTCGACCGCGCACCGCGTGGCGCCGGGCTGGGTGTTCGGTTTTCCCGAACTGGTGGCGGGCCACTGGCAGGCCGTGGCCCAGGCCGACCGCGTGGGCAACCCCGGCTGCTACGCCACCGGCGCGATCGCCATGGTGCGTCCGCTGGTCGACGCGGGCCTGCTGCCCGCCGACTTCCCGATCGCGCTGCCCTCGGTCAGCGGCTACTCGGGCGGCGGCCGGACCATGATCGAGGCCTACGAGAAGGGCGAGGCACCGCTGTTCGAGACCTACGCACTGGGCCTCACGCACAAGCACATTCCCGAGATCATGAAATACACCGGCCTCACGCAGCGCCCGGTGTTCATCCCCTCGGTCGGCAATTTCAAGCAGGGCATGCTGGTCCAGCTGCCGCTGCACCTCGACCTGCTGCCCGGCAAACCGAAGGCCGGCGACCTGCACGAGGCACTGGCCGCGCACTACGCGAAGAGCAACACGCCCGAGCAGTTCGTGAAGGTGCTGCCGCCCACCGCGGACGGCAAGCTCGACGCGCTGGCGCTCAACGACACCAACCAGCTCGAGATCCGCGTGTTCCCGAACGAGGACCATCGCCATGCCGTGGTGATCGCGCGCCTGGACAACCTCGGCAAGGGCGCGAGCGGCGCCGCGGTGCAGAACCTCAAGCTGATGCTGTCGCTCTGAGGCGCGGCCTCCACCACTCGAAAGGCGCCGGCTCCCCGGCGCCTTTTTCGTTTCAGCCCACCAGCCAGAGCCCGGTGCCGAGCAGCGCCGCATGCAGCGCGAGCACGATGTAGAACGGCTTGCGCGAGGGCGTCGACATCTCCTGCAGCGTCTCGTGGATGCGTCGCGTGATCAGCGCGCGCAAGGCCGGGTCCTGCGCCGCGACGGGCCCGCCCGGCACCGTGGGAAGCAGTGCCGGCTCGCCTTGCGCGGCGCGGCCCTGCTGCCATTCGGCCAGCAGCTCGTTGAGCGGCAGCCGGTTGACCACGAAGGCGATCACCGCCCGCACCGCCTTGCCTTCGCCGAGCACCGGCGCGAGCTGCGCGCTCAGTGCATCGACCGAGAGCCAGTCGCTCACGCGCTGCAGCGCCCCGTGGGTGCGCGGCATCGATTCGATGCGCCCGGCGATGGCATCGCCCAGGCGCTGCGACACGGCCTCGCCGCGCGCGGCCACCAGGTGCTGCATCGCGCGCGTGCGGCCCTGCGACACGCCGAGCAGCACGTAGACGCCGATGAAGAGCCCCAGCAGCAGCCCCACCAGCAGCGGCGGCGAGGCCAGCAGCGCCAGCACCGCGCCGGCGCCGCCCGCGCGTGCGCCGGGAATGCCGGGGCCGCTCAACCGGCTCAGGTAATAGACGAAGGCGCCGCCACCGAGCACCACGCCGAAGAAGACGCCCTTCGCGACCGAACCGACGAAGGCGGCGCCGGCGCGGGCGCCGGTGCGCACGAGTGAAGGGGATCCGGTGGATTCCGAAGACATCTGCGACTCCTCCTCTTTGTATGAAGCCGCGGATCATGCCATCGGCCCGTCGCGGGCCCGGCTGCTCAGTCGGCCGGCGCCTCGAGCAGCGCCTGCAGCGCGCGCAGGTCGCGCGCGATCCACTCGGCGTCGTGCGCGAAGGCCGCGTCGTCCATGTGCGGCTGGCGCAGCAGCGTGAACTGCAGCTCGCACGCGCCGGGCGCCACGCCGATGACGCGGAACGGCACGTAGACCTCGGGCACGCCCTCGGGCGCCACCCAGTGGTCGAGCACGCCGAGCTCGTTGGCCGGCGCGAAGCGCAGCACCGCGCGGCCACCGGGCGTGGTCGCCAGCCAGCGATCGCCGTCGCGTGTCAGTGCGCCGTCGGCCAGGCCGCTGGCCCAATCGGGCAGGCGCGCGGGATCGGCCGCCAGTGCATAGGCCGCGCGCCAGTCGCAGGCCACGCGCTGCGTGATCACGCGAGACAGTTCATTCGAGCTCATCGATATCGCTCCTCAGCACCTTGGCCGCCACCGCGGCCGAAAACCCCCGCGCCATCAGGAAGCGGGCCTGGCGGGCGCGTTCCTTGGAATCGGCGGGCGGGGCATCGAAGCGACGGCGCCAGAGCGCGGCCGCGCGTTCGAGCTCGCTGCCCTGCAGCCCGGCCACCGCCTGCGAGATGGCCTCGGCGCCGATGCCCTTGGCCTGCAGCTCCTGCCGCACGCGCGCCGCGCCGAGCCGGCCCGCGCGCTGGTGCAGCACCGAGGCGACCACGCGCTCCTCGCTGATGAAGTCCTTGGCCGCGAGCTCGTCGAGCGCGGCCTTGAGCGTGCCCGGCTCTTCCTCGTAGCGCGCCAGCTTGCGCTCGAGTTCGCTGCGGGAATGCTCGCGCTGGCTCAGCAGGCGCAGCGCGCGGCCTTTCAGGGAAGGAGCATCGAATGCCATCGGAAATGCGGGAGCGGAAAAAGAAAGCGGGGCGGCCGAAGGCGCCCCGCTCGCAGGCATCGGCCGGTTATTCGGCCGCGCCGGCCGCGTCCGCCGCCAGCAGCGGGATGCCCAGCGATTCGCGCACCTTGTTCTCGATCTCGCGCGACAGCTCGGGGTTCTCGCGCAGGAACTCGCGCGCGTTGTCGCGGCCCTGGCCGATCTTCTCGCCGTTGTAGGCGTACCAGGCGCCCGACTTGTCGATGATCTTGGCGGTCACGCCCATGTCGATGATCTCGCCCTCGCGGCTGATGCCCTCGCCGAACAGGATGTCGAACTCGGCCGTCTTGAACGGGGGCGAGACCTTGTTCTTCACCACCTTGACCTTGGTTTCGTTGCCGATGGCCTCGTCGCCCTTCTTGATGGTGCCGATGCGGCGGATATCCAGGCGCACCGAGGCGTAGAACTTCAGCGCGTTGCCGCCGGTGGTGGTTTCGGGCGAACCGAACATCACGCCGATCTTCATGCGGATCTGGTTGATGAAGATGACCATGCAGTTGGTCTTCTTGATCGTGGCCGTGAGCTTGCGCAGCGCCTGGCTCATCAGGCGGGCCTGCAGGCCGGGCAGCGAGTCGCCCATCTCGCCTTCGATTTCGGCCTTGGGCGTGAGCGCGGCGACCGAGTCGATGACGATCAGGTCGACGGCGCCCGAGCGCACCAGCGAGTCGACGATCTCGAGCGCCTGCTCGCCGGTGTCGGGCTGGCTGATCAGCAGGTCGGACAGGTTCACGCCGAGCTTCTGGGCGTACTGCACGTCGAGCGCGTGCTCGGCGTCGACGAAGGCGCAGGTGCCGGCCTGCTTCTGCATGGCGGCGATGACCTGCAGCGTGAGCGTGGTCTTGCCCGAGGATTCCGGGCCGTAGATCTCGACCACCCGGCCGCGCGGCAGGCCGCCGACGCCCAGGGCGATGTCGAGGCCCAGCGAGCCGGTGGAGACCACCTGGATGTCCTCGAGCGCCTCGCCTTCGCCGAGCCGCATGATCGTGCCCTTGCCGAACTGCTTTTCGATCTGGGCCAGCGCGGCCTGGAGGGCCTTGGCCTTTTCGGTGTTGGCGCCTGCGATGCTCGAGCCCTTGACGACTGCGTCCATGTGAAAAACTCCTTGAAGATCAACGGGTTGTGTACTGCCGGATCCATCTGCTTTTAACTACAGCCTGGATGCTTGAACAGTAGTGTAGGGGCGGATGGATTCGAGTAAACCCATTTTTTGGTCAGTTTGCTTTACCATTTGGCGCCGTGAGCGACACCCCCTTCCCCCTCGATCCCGATGCCTGGCGCCAGACCCACCTGGGCCGGCTGCTCGGCCATGCGATGCGGCGCTTCGACGAGCGCGTGCTCGCGCTGATGGCGCACGACGTCGACGTGCCGCTGGCGCTGTCGAACCTCGCGGCGCGCGCGCAGGTGAGCGCGGCCCACGTCCACATCACGCGCCACCTCGCGCGCGAGGGCTCGCGCCTGACCGAGCTCGCCGAGCGTGCCGGCATGACCAAGCAGGCCATGGGCGCGCTGGTCGACCAGTGCGAGGCCTGGGGGCTGGTCACGCGCGGGCCCGATCCGCTCGATGCGCGCGCGCGGCGCGTGTTGTTCACGGCCGACGGCCTGGCCTGGCTCGAGGCCTTCCGCCAGGCGGTGACGCAGGCCGAGCGCGAGTTCCGCGCCAGCGTGGGCGACGATGTCGCCACCGTGGTAACCATCGGTCTGGAAGCCTATACGGCGGGCTAGACTCCCCTGAGCGGAGACAACGTGCAAAGGCGCCGCCCACGGCGCGAACCGGGCTGGAGGTGGCTATGCGGATACTGATTGCCGAAGACGACAAGGTGCTGGCCGATGCACTGCTGCGCAGCCTGCGCACCTCGGGCGCCGCCGTCGATCACGTGGCCAACGGCTCCGAGGCCGACACCGCGCTCATGACGCACAGCGAGTTCGACCTGCTGATCCTCGACCTCGGCCTGCCCAGCCTGCATGGCATCGAGATCCTCAAGCGGCTGCGCGCGCGCGGCTCGCAGCTGCCGGTGCTGGTGCTCACCGCGGCCGACAGCGTGGAGGAGCGCGTCAAGGGGCTGGACAACGGCGCCGACGACTACATGGCCAAGCCCTTCAGCCTGCAGGAGCTCGAGGCGCGGGTGCGCGCCCTCACGCGCCGCGGCATGGGCACCACCAGCAACGCGATCAAGCACGGCCCGCTGATCTACGACCAGGCCGGCCGCGTCGCCACGCTCGACGGCAAGATGGTCGAGCTGTCGGCGCGCGAGCTGGGCCTGCTCGAGGTGCTGCTGCAGCGCGCGGGCCGGCTGGTCAGCAAGGACCAGCTGGTGGAGCGCCTGTGCGAATGGGGCGAGGAGGTCAGCCTCAACGCGATCGAGGTCTACATCCACCGCCTGCGCAAGAAGATCGAGAAGGGCCCGGTGCGCATCGCCACCGTGCGCGGGCTCGGCTACTGCCTCGAAAAGATCCAGTGACGCGCGTGCGGCCGCCGGGCGCGGCGGGTCCGGTCCGATGAAACTCTTCCAGCGCGCGCAGCGCTCCCTGTTCGGCGAGATCCTCGACTGGATGCTCACGCCGCTGCTGCTGCTGGTGCCGGTCAGCATCGGCGTGACCTGGCTGGTGGCACAGGGCATCGCGAGCGCCTCCTTCGACCGCGTGCTCACGCACAACATCGAGACGCTGGCGCGCACGGTCTCGCTGCAGAAGGACAGCCCGCGCTTCGTGCTGCCGCAGCCGACGCGCGAGATCCTGCGCGGCGACGACACCGACCGCGTGTACTACCAGGTGCTCGACAGCCACGGCACGCTGCTCAGCGGCGAGCACGACGTGCCGCACCCCAGCCTCGACGAGCCGCCGATCATCGGCCAGGTCCAGCTGCGCGACGGCGAGATGAACGGCAAGTCGGTGCGCGTGGCCTGGATCTGGCTGGCCGGCGACGCGCCCGATGCGCCGCCCGCGCTGCTGCAGGTGGCCGAGACGCGCCAGAAGCAGTCGCTGCTGGCGGCCGACATCATCAAGGGCGTGCTGCTGCCGCAGTTCGCGATCCTGCCGCTCGCAGTGCTGCTGATCTGGCTGGCGCTGGTGCGCGGCATCAAGCCGCTGTCGGTGGTGGAGGCGCGCATCCGCGAGCGCCGCCCCGGCGACCTGAGCCCGCTCGACGAGTCCTCGGTGCCGCTCGAGGTGGTGCCGCTGGTGTCCTCGGTCAACGAGCTGCTCGACAAGCTCAACGATTCCATCGACACGCAGAAGCGCTTCCTGGCCGACGCGGCGCACCAGCTCAAGACGCCGCTCGCGGGCCTGCGCATGCAGGCCGACCTGGCGCAGCGCGAGAACGCCAATGCCGACGAGCTCAAGCAGTCGCTCAAGCAGATCGGCCGCGCCAGCGTGCGCGCCACCCACACGGTGAACCAGCTGCTGTCGCTGGCGCGCGCCGAAGGCAACAGCGCCGGCGCCCATCGCCAGCCCTGCGACCTGGCGCGGCTCACGATCGAGGTGGTGCGCGAGGCGGTGCCGCGCGCGATCGAGAAGCGCATCGACCTCGGCTACGACGGCCTCGATCCCGGCTCGCGCGGCGTGGTGCTCGAGGGCAATCCGACCCTGCTCAAGGAGCTGGTGCGCAACCTGGTCGACAACGCGATCAACTACACGCCCTCGCGGCCCGAACGCACCGGCGTGATCACCGCGCGGGTGCTGGCCGATCCCTTCGGCCGGGTGCTGCTGCTGCAGGTGGAGGACAACGGGCCGGGCATTTCCGAAGCCGACCGCGAGCTCGTGTTCGAGCCCTTCTACCGCGTGCTCGGCAACGAGGCCGACGGCTCGGGCCTGGGGCTGCCGATCGTGCGCGAGATCGCGAACCAGCACCATGCGCAGGTGACGCTCGAGGACGCGCATCCCGAGCGGCAGCCGCCGGGCGCGCGCTTCACGGTGCGCTTCGAGAGCGCGCCGGCCTGAACGGCCGGCTCATCGGGCGCCGGGGCCCGAGGCACCGGCCTTCGGCGGCTCGGCGCGGATCTGCAGATATTCGGGATGGATCTGCCGCGTGAGGCGCTGCGGATCGCGCTCGTCGAGCCCCGCCGGCGCGAGCCCGAAGCCCGCGAGGTCGCCGCGCGACCACAGCCAGTAGCCGCCATTGAGGACCAGCAGGGCGATCACGACCAGGCGCAGCGGCATCGCGGCGTCCGGTCTCAGAGGGCCATGCCGCGCGGCCGCACGCTGACCTCGTCGCTGACGATGGCCTGCAGGCCCTCGGCCGTGCGCACCTGCAGCTCGCCGGTCCACGAGACGCCCTCGCACAGGCCCGTGCGGCCGTCGCTCAGCACCACCTCGCGCCCGCGCAGCACGTCGCGCGCCGCGAAGCGCTCGGCGAACGGCGCGAAGCCGCGCGCGCCGAACGCGAGCACGTCGCGCACCAGCGGCGGGATCAGCTCGGCCAGCACCGCGGGCGAGGTGGCGTCGGGGCGCCATTGGCGCATCCAGGCGGGTGGCGTGCGCATGCCCTCGGCATCGCGCGCGCCGATGTTCACGCCGATGCCGATGACCACGTAGCGCGGCGACGATGCGACGCCGGCGGCACCGCCGGCATGCGGCAGCGCGGTCTCGATCAGGATGCCCACGAGCTTGCGCTCGTCGACCCAGAGGTCGTTGGGCCACTTGAGCCCGAGCTTCGCCGCGCCCGTGGGATCGAGGTTCTCGGCCAGGCTGACCCCGACCGCGAGCGAGAGTCCCGACCAGTCGGCCGGCGCGAGCGGCAGGCCCAGCGAGAAGGTCAGCGACGGCGCGACATCGTCGCCGGGCTGCTGCGCGCTCTGCCAGGGCCGGCCGAGCCGGCCGCGGCCCGCGGTCTGACGCTCGGCGACCAGCAGCACGGGCTCGGTCCGCCCGGCGCGCGCGCGCCGCATGAGTTCGGTGTTGGTGGAATCGATCTCGCCGACCACCTCGGCCGCGAAGCCCGGCAGCAGGGGGGCGAGCGCCGCGGCGATCCGCTCCTCGTGCCACTGCAGGGCGCTGCCGCCGGCGGCCATGCTCAGAGCCCGCCGCTGCCGGCCGCGGCGGGGGCCGCCTCGGCGACCGTCTCGGCCTTCTTCGCCTTGGCCGGCTTGTCGGCCTTCGGCGCCTTGTCCTTCTTCTTGCCGCCCTTCTTGTCCGCCTTCTTTTCCGACTTCTTCTCGGCCTTCTTTTCGGACTTTTTCTCGGCCTTCTTGTCAGCCTTCTTCTCGGCCTTCTCCTTCTCGGCCTTCTTGTCAGCCTTCTTCTCGGCCTTCTCCTTCTCGGCCTTCTTCGCTTCCTTCTTCTTCGCCTTCTTCTTTTTCTTCTTGTCCTCTTCCTCGTCGTCCTTCGGCGTGAGCAGCGTGCCGCGGCATTGCTCGGAGCCGCAGTAGCACGGGAACTCGGACAGCAGCTTCTCGGTGTACGGCTCGTCGATGATCAGGCCGTAGTCGTAGTTGAGTTCCTCGCCGGCCGCGATGTTGCGCAGCGCCTTGATATAGACGCGCCCATCGACCTCGTCGGCCTCGCAGTTGGGCTCGCACGAGTGGTTGATCCAGCGGGCCGCATTGCCGTCGACGTTGCCGTCGATCACGCGTCCGTCATCGATATGGAAGTAGAAAGTGTGATTCGGCTGGGCCGGATCGTGCGGATGGCGGCGCAGTGCCTCCTTCCACGTGATGATCTCGCCCTTGTACTCGATGATCCGCTCGCCTTCGGCCAGGTCCTGCACCGCGAACACGCCGTTGCCATGGACGGAGGAACGCCGCGTCTGAATTCGGCGGGCGTTGGAAAGTGGGGATTTGGAAGGCATCGCCGAAGTCTGTTAGTTTGAATATGCACACATGCGCGTGCGCGTGTGCGCACGCGAGAAGCCGCCGAGTATAGAGAGAGCCCATGGCACTGCGCGCATGGCCCGCGAGCCGGCTTGGCGAAACAGTTGAGAGAGCACAGATGACGAAGACATTGGTTATTGCAGAAAAACCGTCGGTGGCGCAGGACATCGTGCGTGCGCTCACGCCGGTGGCCGGCAAGTTCGACAAACACGACGAGCACTTCGAGAACGACCAGTACGTCGTGACCAGCGCCGTCGGCCACCTGGTGGAAATCCAGGCGCCCGAGGAGTTCGACGTCAAGCGCGGCAAGTGGAGCTTCGCCAACCTGCCGGTGATCCCGCCGCACTTCGACCTCAAGCCGGTGGACAAGACCAAGACCCGCCTCAACGCGGTGGTCAAGCAGGCCAAGCGCAAGGACGTGACCCAGCTCGTGAACGCCTGCGACGCGGGCCGCGAGGGCGAACTGATCTTCCGCCTGATCGAGCAGTACGCCGGCGGCAAGACGGGCCTGAACAAGCCGGTGCGGCGGCTGTGGCTGCAGTCGATGACGCCGCAGGCGATCCGCGACGGCTTCGACTCGCTGCGCACCGAGAAGCAGATGCAGGGCCTGGCCGACGCCGCGCGCTCGCGCTCCGAGGCCGACTGGCTGGTGGGCATCAACGGCACGCGCGCGATGACGGCCTTCAACTCGCGCGACGGCGGCTTCTTCCTGACCACCGTGGGCCGGGTGCAGACGCCCACGCTGTCGGTGGTGGTCGAGCGCGAGGAGCAGATCCGCAAGTTCGTCTCGCGCGACTACTGGGAAGTGCACGCCAGCTTTCTCGCCGAAGCCGGCCACTATCCGGGCAAGTGGTTCGACCCGGCCTGGAAGAAGGCCAGCGCCCCGCTGCTGCCCAGCGGCGAGCCCGACCCCGAGCAGCGCGCCGACCGGATCTGGAACGAGCGCGACGCGCTCGCCATCGCGCAGGCCGCGCGCGGCAAGCCCGCCAGCGTCACCGAGGAGAGCAAGCCCACCACCCAGGCCTCGCCGCAGCTGTTCGACCTGACCTCGCTGCAGCGCGAGGCCAACAGCCGCTTCGGCTTCTCGGCCAAGACCACGCTGGCGCTGGCCCAGAGCCTGTACGAACGCCACAAAGCGCTGACCTACCCGCGGACCGACTCGCGCGCCCTGCCCGAGGACTACCTGCCGGTGGTCAAGCAGACCATGGGCATGCTCGCCACCAGCGGCATGCGCCACCTCGCGCCGTTCGCGCAGCAGGCGATCGACCAGAACTACGTGAAGCCGAGCAAGCGCATCTTCGACAACGCGAAGGTGTCGGATCACTTCGCGATCATCCCGACCCTGCAGGCGCCCAGCGGCCTGTCGGAAGCCGAGCAGCGCCTCTACGACTTCGTGGTGCGCCGCTTCCTGTCGGTGTTCTTCCCGAGCGCCGAATACCAGGTCACGACCCGCATCAGCACGGTGGCGCAGGCCGGCAGGAACTACGCCTTCCGCTCCGACGGCAAGGTGCTGGTCAAGCCGGGCTGGCTCGCGATCTACGGCAAGGAAGCCGTCAGCGACGACGACGAGAAGGACGGCAAGAACCTGGTGCCGGTGAAGCCCGGCGAGATGGTGCTGGCCGAGACCGTCGACACCAAGGGCCTGAAGACCCGCCCGCCGGCACGCTACTCCGAAGCCACGCTGCTCGGCGCCATGGAAGGCGCGGGCAAGACCATCGACGACGAGGAACTGCGCGAGGCCATGCAGGAGAAGGGCCTGGGCACGCCAGCCACGCGCGCAGCCACCATCGAAGGCCTGATCGCCGAGAAGTACATGCTGCGCGAGGGCCGCGAGCTGATCCCGACCGCCAAGGCGTTCCAGCTCATGACGCTGCTGCGCGGCCTCGGCGTGGAGGAACTCTCCAAGGCCGAGCTCACCGGCGAGTGGGAATACAAGCTCGCGCAGATGGAGAAGGGGTCGCTCAGCCGCGACGCCTTCATGCGCGAGATCGCGGCGATGACCGAGCACATCGTCAAGAAGGCCAAGGAGTACGACCGCGACACCGTGCCCGGCGACTACACGACGCTGGCCACGCCCTGCCCCAACTGCGGCGGCGTGGTGAAGGAGAACTACCGCCGCTACGGCTGCACCGGCAAGAGCGGCACGGGCGAGGACGCCTGCGGCTTCTCGTTCGGCAAGTCGCCGGCCGGGCGCACCTTCGAGGTCGCCGAGGCCGAGGCGCTCTTGCGCGACAAGCACATCGGCCCGCTCGAGGGCTTCCGCTCCAAGGCCGGCTGGCCCTTCACCTCCGAGATCGTGCTCAAGTACGACGAGGAGGCGAAGAACTGGAAGCTGGAGTTCGACTTCGGCGACGACAAGAACGAGGACAGCGGCGAGATCGTCGACTTCAGCGAGCAGGACACGGTCGGCCCGTGCCCGATCTGCGGCGCGCCCGTGTTCGAGCACGGCAGCAACTACATCTGCGAGAAGTCGGTGCCCACCAACGCCCAGCCCACGCCGAGCTGCACCTTCAAGACCGGCAAGATCATCCTGCAGCAGCCGGTGGAGCGCGCGCAGATGGAGAAGCTGCTGGCCACCGGCAAGACCGACCTGCTCGACAAGTTCGTCTCGATGCGCACGCGCCGCGCCTTCAAGGCCTTCCTGACCTGGAACGCGGAAGAAGGCAAGGTGACCTTCGAGTTCGCGCCGCGCGAGGGCGGCAGCAAATTCCCGCCGCGCAAGACCTTCGGCAAGGCCGCGCCGGCCGGCAAGACCGCAGCCGCCAAGAAGGTGGCGGCGAAGAAGGCGCCCGCGGCCAAGAAGGCACCGGCCGAGAAGAAGGCGCCGCGCAAGACCGGCGCCGGCCTCAAGCCCAGCGACGCGCTCGCCGCGGTGATCGGCAACGAGCCGGTGGCGCGCACCGAGGTGGTCAAGAAGCTCTGGGACTACATCAAGGCCAACGGCCTGCAGGACGCGAAGGACAAGCGCTCGATCAATGCCGACGCCAAGCTCAAGCCGGTGTTCGGCAAGGACCAGGTGACGATGTTCGAGCTCGCGGGCATCGTGGGCAAGCACCTCACGGCGCTCTGAGCCATGCGGCGCAGAAGCTTCGCAGGCACGGCCGCCGGCCTCGCGCTGGCATTGCTTTCCGCCTGGGCCCCGGCCCAGGCCGCCGACTGGCCCGACAAGCCCGTCAAGCTGGTGGTGCCCTTCCCGCCCGGGCAGGCCACCGACATCTTCGCGCGCGCGCTCGCCGAGCAGCTCGGCCGGCGGCTGGGCCAGCCGGTGATCGTCGACAACAAGGCCGGTGCCGGCAGCAACATCGGCACCGAGTTCGTGGTGCGTTCCGCGCCCGACGGCTACACGCTGGTGGTGGCCGGCAGCGCGATGGCGGTCAACCAGACGCTCTACGCCAAGCCCGGCTTCGACCCGCGCAAGGACCTCGTGGGCATCTCGCTGATCGCCAAGGTGCCGCTGGTGTTCCTCGCCACGCCCGAGAGCGGCATCCGCACGCTGGGCGAGCTCACCGCGCGCGCCAAGGCCGAGCCCGGCCGGCTCAGCTACGCGAGCGCCGGCATCGGCGGCACGCAGCATCTGTCGGGCGAGATGTACAAGTCGGCGGCGCATGTGTTCGTCACGCACATTCCGTACCGGGGCAGCGGGCCCGCGCAAGCCGACTTCCTCGGCAACCAGGTGCCGCTGATGATCGATTCGGTGACCGCCGCGCTGCCGCACATCAAGGCCGGCAAGGCGATCCCGCTGGCCGTGACCTCGGCCACGCGCTCCTCACAGCTGCCCGAGGTGCCCACCGTGCGCGAGAGCGGCGTGGCCGGCACGCGCGACTTCGAGGCCGTGGGCTGGCTCGGCCTGATGGCGCCGCGCGGCACGCCACCCGATGTGCTGGCGCGCCTGAACCGCGAGGTGACCGAGATCCTCAAGAGCGAGCAGATGGCACGCTTCATCCGCGAGCGCGGCTCGGAGCCGGCGCCCACGACCGGGCCCGAGTTCGACCGCTTCGTCGCGAGCGAGATCGGGCTCTGGGGCGCGGCCGTCAAGGCCTCGGGCGCGAAGCCCGAATAGCCCGTTGCGTCAGGCCGGCGTGAAGTCGGTCGACAGCGACAGCGATTCCCACGCGCTCAGTTCCTCCTGCAGTGCGGCCAGCTTCTCGCGCACCGCCTTCACCGCATCGCTGCCCAGCAGCAGATGCGCGGGCGGCGTCGGCGCTTCGACGATGCGCAGCATGGCGCGCGCGGCCTTCACCGGATCGCCCGCCTGCCTGCCGCTGCGCGCCAGCCGCGCCTCGCGCACCGGGCCCAGCACCGGTGCGTAGTCGGCGATGCTCTGCGGCGCGCGCACCATCGAGCGACCGGCCCAGTCGGTGCGAAAGCCGCCCGGCTCCACGGCCGTGACGCGGATACCGAAGCTCGCCACTTCCTTGCCGAGCGCCTCCGACAGGCCCTCGAGCGCGAACTTGCTGCCGTGGTAGATGCCGAGCCCCGGGAAGGTGACGATGCCGCCCATCGAGGTGATGTTGAGGATGTGGCCGCGGCGGCGCGCGCGCATGAAGGGCAGCACGGCCTTGGCGACGGCCACCGCGCCGAACACGTTGACCTCGAACTGCCGGCGCACCTCGTCGAGCGAGGATTCCTCGAGCGTGCCTTCGTGGCCGTAGCCGGCGTTGTTGACCAGCACGTCGATGGCGCCGATGCCGGCCTCGACCTCGGCCACCACGCGCTCGACATCGTCGTGGCGCGTCACGTCGAGCAGGCGGCCGAAGGCGCGGCCGGGTTGCAGCGCGTCGAAGGCGGCGCGCGCGGCCTCGTCGCGCAGGGTGCCGACCACGCGGTGGCCGGCGGCCAGCGCCTCCTGCGCGAGCGCGCGGCCGAAGCCGGTGCTCACGCCGGTGATGAACCAGGTGCGCTGCGGTGAAGAAGAAGCGGGAGCGGATGTCATGGCGGTGTCCTCTGGGTGTTGTGTGCCCTGAATGTGCGCCCGGCTTCCGCCTTTGATAAGCCGCCCGGCGAGCGAAGCGGCTTGCAGTTTTTCTTCAAGATCGCGCGCGACGGGAACCCGGCGTGCCGCGGCGGCACCAACGACAAGACCCCGCGCGCGGGGTCTTGTTACATGCGCGCCATGACGCGCGGCCTATAGTCGTTCGATCCACCCCTGGGGACAGATTCCATGAAGTCATTGATTGCCACCGCCTTCGCCCTTGCCATGGGCTTCTCGCTCGCGGGCTGTGCCTCGTCCTCGCGCACCGCCGATGCCGGCAGCACCGCCTCCTCGGGCAGCGGCGTGACGGTGTTCGGCACCGTCGACGCCGGCGTCAGCGGCTACTCGACCAAGTCCGAGCGCCGCTGAACCGGCGCGGCGCTCAGCGGCGCCGCCGCAGCAGCGCCTGCTGCAGCACGCGCGCCGCGCGGTCGCGGATCTTGCCGGGCGCGCCGCGCAGCGTGGTCTTCGGCGCCACCTTGGCGGTGGCGCAGGCCCACAGGAAGTCGTGCAGGATCGGCGTGTCGTCCACGGTCTCGGTGCTGCCGTACTTGTGGAATTCGGGGTGCCACTGCGTGGCAGCGATGTAGCTGCGGCCGCGTTCGGGCCGGCGACGGATCGCCTCGGCCACCCGGTCGGGCAGGCTCCAGGCCTCGACCTCGAAACCGGGCGCGAGGTCCTTCACGCCCTGGTGGTGGATGCTGTTGACGCGCGCGGTCTGCACCTCGGGATAGAGCTTCGCGAGCCGCGTGCCCGGCACGATCCCGATCTGGTGGAAGTTCTGGTCGTAGGTCACCGGGTCGCGGTGGCGCAGCGTCTCGGGATGGCCGTGCTGCTCCTCGATGTCCTGGTAGAGCGTGCCGCCGAAGGCCACGTTGATGAGCTGCAGCCCGCGGCACACGCCGAAGATCGGCTTGCCGGCCTGCTCGAAGGCCTCGACCAGCGCGAGGTCGTAGAGGTCGCGGATGCGGTCGCCGATCCAGGCGTCCTTGAGCGGCACCTCGCCGTAGCTGCCGGGCCAGACGTCGGCCCCGCCGTGCATCACCACGCCGTCGAGCCACTCGGCGTAGTGCGACAGCTTGGTGTCGCCGCGCGCGGTCTCGCCCGTGGGGCAGGGCACCATCACCACCATCGCGCCGGCCGACATCAGCCAGTGGGCGATCGACTGCTCGACGTACTGCAGGGTCTTGTTGGTGAACAGCGAGCGCGCCGGATCGGCGTGCGAGAAGCAGGCGGACAAACCGATCTTGAGTCGGGCGGAGACGGGCTGGGGCATCTCGTTGGGTTCCCTGTGAGCGAAATTCATTCTGCGCCCACCGAACTTCGGTCGTGTGTCAGCCGAACCCGCGAAGTATCCTGTCGAGCCCACAAGGAGACACCGCATGCAGACGATCAAGGGGCCCGCCATCTTCCTGGCCCAGTTCGCGGGCGATACCGCGCCCTTCAACTCGCTCGACGCGATCGCCGGCTGGGCTGCGGGCCTGGGCTACAAGGGCGTGCAGATCCCGAGCTGGGACGCGCGGCTGATCGACCTCAAGAAGGCCGCCGAGAGCAGGACCTACTGCCAGGAGATCCAGGGCACGCTCGCCGCGCACGGCCTCTCGATCACCGAGCTCTCGACCCATCTGCAGGGCCAGCTCGTCGCGGTGCACCCGGCCTACGACGCGGGCTTCGACGGCTTCGCGGCGCCCGAGGTGCGCGGCAATCCGGCGGCGCGCCAGCAATGGGCGGTGCAGCAGCTGCACTACGCGGCGAAGGCCTCGGCCAACCTCGGCCTCACGGCGCACGCGACCTTCTCGGGCGCGCTGGCCTGGCCCTACCTGTACTCGTGGCCGCCGCGCCCGCCGGGACTGATCGAGGAGGCCTTCGACGAGCTCGCGCGCCGCTGGCGCCCGATCCTCGATGCCTTCGACGCCGCGGGCGTGGACGTGGGCTACGAGATCCATCCGGGCGAGGACCTGCACGACGGCGTGAGCTACGAGATGTTCCTCGAGCGCGTGAACAACCATCCGCGCGCCTGCCTGCTCTACGACCCGAGCCACTTCGTGCTGCAGCAGCTCGACTACCTGGCCTACATCGACCACTTCCACGAGCGCATCAAGATCTTTCACGTGAAGGACGCCGAGTTCAACCCGACCGGCAAGCAGGGCGTGTACGGCGGCTTCCAGAAATGGATCGACCGCGCCGGGCGCTTCCGCTCGCTGGGCGACGGGCAGGTCGACTTCAAGGCCATCTTCTCGAAGATGGCGCAGTACGACTTCCCGGGCTGGGCAGTGCTCGAGTGGGAGTGCTGCATCAAGCATCCCGAGGACGGCGCGCGCGAGGGCGCGAAGTTCATCGCCGACCACATCATCCGCGTGGCCGACCGGGCCTTCGACGACTTCGCGGCCGGCGGCGTCGACGTGGCGGCCAACCGGCGCGTGCTCGGCCTCGACTGACGCGGCCGCTCAGCGGTGCAGCGGGCAGCCGTTGCGCTCGCTGCGGAACTCCGACGAGGCCGCATAGGCTGCCTTGCGCGCGCGCATCACGCCGCCCAGGGGCCGGTGCGCCGCGAGCGCCTGCCAGGGGCTGAAGGCCATGCCGTCGTCCATCTCGCGCGACAGTTCCTCGCTCCAGCCCGCTTGCGGCGGCGCCAGCACGCGCGCGACCGTCACGAAGGGACTGAGTTCCTGCGGCCATTCGACCGAGGCGTCCTCGACCGGCATGCGCTCGAGGTCGACGCACAGCTGGGCCCGCAGCTCCCACTCGCCGCCATGCGTGCGCAGGAAGTCCATCACCGCCTCGCGCGTGCCGTCGGGCTTGCCGTCCAGATGCAGCTCTACCTTCTCGAGCGCGACGAGTGCATCGGACACCGGCGCGAGCTGCAGCTTGGCGATGTGATCGCCGAAGCGGATCGGCACCTGGGTGAAGAAGGTGGCGCCCAGCGGATGGGTCAGCGGATGCGCGCCCAGCGCGACCAGCTTCGCGCTCGAGCCGCCCGCCACCTCGATCAGCTTCTCGATGCTCTGCAGCACGCCCGACAGCAGCAGCTTGCCAGTCGGCGCGCGGTCGGTGGTGGCCGCGAGCAGCTTGAGGCTGCGCAGGAAGCCGCGGGCGTCGGGCGCGACGAACACCGGGCCGTCGACGAACAGGAAGTCCTGCGTGGTGTGGTCCTCGGAGCCCTCGACGCGCTCGCCCTCGACGTCGAACACCTTGAGCGCCATGCCGCGCGGCAGCGAGATGCGGTCGTCGAGCACCTCGGCCGGCGGCGTCGACAGCCGCATCGCCGTGCGATGGCGCCCCGGCGTGGCGAACAGGCCCTGTGCGTACTCGGGCGGCAGGCCCTCGGGCACGACGAGTTCGGCATGCAGCAGGCCGTGGCTCTTGGCGTGCACGGCGCGCATGGCATGACCGGTGTGCTCGGCCATGGTCTGCGCCATCTCGCGCAAGGTGGCGACCAGCTCGATCTGGGTCTGGGCCTCGTCCTCGCGCTCGGTCTCGACGGAGGGATCGAAGCGCACCGGAGTGCGGGCATGCGTGGCGGTGTCGTTCATGGTCGAGGCTCCTTTGGCATCCTGGGTCGGACCATTGAGCGTGGCGCCCCCAGCGCGCGGTGTAGGCCGTCGGCTCCCGTGGCTGCGCTCGACCGCCTGCACGGGAGGCTGCGTCAGCCGGCGCGCGCGAGCTGCGCCACGCGCCGGATCGCGTCGTCGATGCGCGCGGCCTCGATCAGCCCATAGCCGAAGGCCAGGCCTTCGGGCACATCGGCCGCGTTCGGATCGAGCGCATAGCGCGACAGCGGCGCCAGCGTGATGCCGGCCTCGGCCGCGCGCCGGGCCAGCAGGTCGGCGCGCAGCGGCGCATGCAGCCGGGCCGACAGATGCAGGCCGGCCTGCGAGGGAATGGCCTCGAACAGGTCCGCGCCATGGCGCACCAGGGCCTCGAGCAGCGCGCGGCGGCGCTCGCCGTAGACCTTGCGCATCCTGCGGATGTGGCGCGCCAGGTGGCCTTCGGCGATGAAATCGGCCAGCGCGTCCTGGCCCAGCACCGGGCTGTGCCAGTCGGCCAGCTCGCGCATGCGCACCAGCGCCGCGCGGGCCCACGGCGGCGCCACCACGAAGCCCAGGCGCAGCGCGGGAAAGAGGCTCTTCGAGAAGGTGCCCACGTAGCAGACCGAGTCGGCGCGGTCCAGCGTCTGCAGCGCGTCGAGCGGGCGGCCGGCGAAGCGGAATTCGCTGTCGTAGTCGTCCTCGATCACCACCGCATGGCGCTCGCGTGCGAAGGCCAGCAGCGCGGCGCGTCGCGGCGTCGACATGGCGACGCCGGTGGGGAACTGGTGCGAGGGCGTCACGCAGACCACGCGCGTCTCGGCCGGCAGCCGGTCGACGCACAGGCCCTCGGCGTCGGTGGGCACGGGCACCACCTTCGCGCCGGCGGCCGCCAGGGCCTCGCGCAGCGAGGGATAGGACAGCTGCTCGACCGCCACCACCGTGCGCCCCGGCACGACGAGGATGCGCGCGAGCAGCCCGAAGGCCTGCTGCGCGCCGGCGGTGACGACGATGTCGTCGGCACTGCAACCGACCGCGCGCGTGAAGGACACGTGGCGCGCGATCGCCTCGCGCAACGCCGGCTGGCCGCGCGGGTCGGCGTACTGCGCCGCTTCGCCGCCGCCGCGCGCGATGCGGCGCAGCGCGCGGTCGGACAGCCGGCGCCAGATGTCGAAGGGCAGCGCGCTCGCATCGGGCAGGCCGACGCGGAAATCGTCGCGCGCCGGGCGCTGCTGCAGCGTGGGCGGCAGGTCGGCGCCGGGCACGCGCGGCGGGGCCAGGCGGGGATCGCGGCGGGGCGTGCCGGCCTCGGTGAGCGCGGCGGTGCGTGGCGACCGGCCGCGGCGCGAGGCTGGCAGGGTGTCGGCCACGTAGGTGCCGGCCCCGGGGCGGGCGACCAGGTAGCCCTCGCTGAGCAGCAGGTCGTAGGCCGCCAGCATGGTGTTGCGCGACACGCCCAGGCGCTGCGCGAGCGCGCGCGTGGCGGGCAGGCGGGCGCCGGGCCGCAGCCGGCCGTCGAGGATGGCGGCATGCAGTTGCCGGTGCAGCTCGCGCAGCAGTTCGCGCGAGCCGGCCGCGGGCAGCTGCAGGGACAGCTCGAAAAGTGGCTCCATGGAATTGGCCGATTGTGGTTCTTTTGAGGAACCAATCGCAAGCCTACGCTGGACCCCATCGAATGCTCGACGGAGAAACGCCATGCACCACGCCCCCTCTTCTTCCACCGCGCCCGAGCGCCTGCCGCTCAGCCTCACCTGGCTCGCGCTCGGCGCCTTCGCGATCGGCACCGAGAGCTTCATCGTCGCGGGCCTGCTGCCGGTGCTCGCGGCCGACCTGCGGATCAGCCCCACGCACGCGGGCCAGCTCGTGCTGCTGTTCGCGCTCAGCTATGCGATCGGCTCGCCGCTGATGGCCGCGGCCTGCGCGCGCTTCGGCCGTCGGCCGCTGCTGGTCGCGAGCCTGGCGGCCTTCAGCGGCCTCACGCTGCTGGCGTCGATGGCGCAGGGCTTCGGCCAGCTCGCGCTGGCGCGGCTGGCGCTGGGCCTGGTGGCGGGCGTGTTCGTGCCGACGGCGAGCGCGGTGGCGGCCTCGCTGGTGTCGCCCGCGCTGCGCGGCCGGGCGCTGGCGATCGTGACCGGCGGCGGCACGCTGGCGGTGGCGCTCGGTGTGCCGCTGGGCGCCTGGATCGCGGGCTGGGGCGGCTGGCGCACGGCCTACCTGCTGATCGCCGCGCTGGGCCTGGTCGCGACCGTGGGACTGGCGGCCGGGCTGCCGCGCCGGCTCGCGGCGGCGGCGCCCGCCGCATCGGGCGGCGCGGCCTTCGCCGTGCTGCGCGCGCCGGGCGTGCTGGCCGGGCTCGGCGTCAGCGTGCTCTGGACCACGGGCGGCTTCAGCTTCTACACCTACATCGCGCTGTTCCTCTCGCGCACGGTGGGCATCGGCCCCGAAGGCATCGGCGCGGTGTTCGTCGCCATCGGCGTGGCGGCGGCGCTCGGCACCGCGGCCGGCGGCTGGGCCACCGACCGCTTCGGCGCCGACCGGGTGGCGCGCGGCTTCGCGCTGCTGCTGGTGGCGGTCCTCGGCGGGCTGTCGCTCGCGGCCCAGGCGCTGCCCGGCGGCCTGGCGCTGCCGACCGTGGTGGGCCTGGCGGCGCTGTGGGGTTTCGCGGGCTGGGGCTTCGGGCCGGCGCAGGCGGTGCGGCTGATCCGGCTGGCGCCCGAGCGCGCGCCGATGACGCTGTCGCTCAACGCCTCGGCGATCTACCTCGGGATCGCGGCCGGCTCGCTATTCGGCGGCGTGGCGATCGCGTGGTTCGGCGTGAGCGCCGTCGGCTGGGTGGGCGCGGCCTGCCAGCTGGCCGGCGTGCTGCTGCTGGCCCATGGCCGCCGGCACGGCGGCGGCGCGGTCGCGCGGGTCGGGGAGCCCGCGGCGGCCTGAGGGCTTTCAGCTACTTTTTTGATAGCAATATCGGCCGATTTGTCGCGCGTTCGCGCCAGTCCCGGCCGAAACCTGAGCAACAGTCATGCCAGTCCGGTTACAATGCCGGGTTCGTTTCGATACTACGACGAAGTCTTTTCTCGTCACCCCACCGGTTGGCCGATTGGCACCGAGGCCCCCTGAACCCGATTTGAAATCCCCGGGTTCCGCACCTCCCCCGCCAGGCACGCCGGTTCTTGCCGTGTGTTGGAGCGCCAGTTCCGGCGCCCATGATTGCCACCACGGTCTTCGTTCATGTTGAAGCGAGCAGAGCGCGTCCCCGCTGCGCCGTGTGTGTCGGCCGGCCGTCGCGCCTGAAACCAAACACGACGGATTTCATTCATATCCAACAGACAACGAAGATTCGAGGTAAAGCATGCCGAAGGAAGAACTGATCGAAATGAACGGCGCAGTGACCGAAGTCCTGCCCGATTCGCGCTACCGCGTCACGCTCGACAACGGTCACCAGCTGATCGCCTACAGCGGCGGCAAGATGCGCAAGCACCACATCCGCATCCTGGCGGGCGACAAGGTGTCGCTGGAACTCTCGCCCTACGACCTGACCAAGGGCCGCATCACGTTCCGTCACCTGGAACGCCGCGGTCCTCCGCCGTCGGGTCCCGGCGGCAACAACGGCGCCCAGCGCCGCTGAACGAGCGGCACGCGCCGACCGTCGCAGCCCCCGAGGGCCTTGCAGCACTGTCGCCCCGGCGGCGGGCTGCAAGGCCCTGATTTTTTTCCTCCCCACGTCTTTCCACCGTCTCTCACGCCTCCGCCGGGCTTGCTGGCGGCCACGCCATGACCACCACCTCCCCCGACGATTTCGCCACCCTGTCGCTCGCGCCGCAGATGCTGGCCAACCTCGCGCAGCTCGGCTACGCGCGCATGACGCCGATCCAGGCCGCGAGCCTGCCGAGCGCGCTGCTCGGCAAGGACCTGATCGCCCAGGCCAAGACCGGCAGCGGCAAGACCGCCGCCTTCGCGCTGGCGCTGCTGGCCAACCTCAATCCGCGCCGCTTCGCGGTGCAAGCGATGGTGCTGTGCCCCACGCGCGAACTGGCCGACCAGGTCACGACCGAGATCCGCCGGCTGGCGCGCGCGGAAGAGAACATCAAGGTGGTCACGCTGTGCGGCGGCGTCGCGCTGCGCGGGCAGACCGCGAGCCTGGAGCACGGCGCCCACGTGGTGGTGGGCACGCCGGGGCGGATCATGGACCACCTCGAGCGCGAGAACCTCACGCTCGACGCGCTCAACACGCTGGTGCTCGACGAGGCCGACCGCATGCTCGACATGGGCTTCTTCGACGACATCGTGACCGTGGCGCGCCAGTGCCCGAAGGAGCGCCAGACGCTGCTGTTCTCGGCCACCTACCCCGAGGGCATCGCCAAGCTCGCGCAGCAGTTCATGAAGGACCCGCAGCAGATCGCGGTGCAGGCCCAGCACACGGGCAGCGCGATCCGCCAGCGCTGGTACCAGATCAAGGACGGCGAACGGCTGCACACGGTGAGCCGGCTGCTCGACCACTTCCGCCCGGCCAGCACGCTGGCCTTCTGCAACACCAAGCAGCAGTGCCGCGACCTGGTCGACGTGCTGCAGGCACAGGGCTTCAGCGCGCTCGCGCTGTTCGGCGAACTCGAGCAGCGCGAACGCGACCAGGTGCTGGTGCAGTTCGCCAACCGCAGCTGCTCAGTGCTGGTGGCCACCGACGTGGCGGCGCGCGGCCTGGACATCGCGCAGCTCGAGGCGGTGATCAACGTCGACGTGACGCCCGATGCCGAGGTGCACGTACACCGCATCGGCCGCACCGGCCGCGTCGGCCAGCAGGGCGGCGCCGAAGGCCTGGCGCTGAACCTCGCGAGCATGGACGAGATGGGCTTCGTCGGAAAGATCGAGCAGCTGCAGGGCCGCGAGTCCGAATGGCACGAACTGGCCGAGCTCACGCCCGGCAAGGGCGCGCCGCTCGCGCCGCCGATGGCCACGCTGCAGATCGTGGGCGGGCGCAAGGAGAAGATCCGCGCCGGCGACGTGCTGGGCGCGCTGACCGGCGACTGCGGCTATGCGAAGGAGCAGGTCGGCAAGATCAACGTCAACGAGTACTCGACCTACGTCGCGGTCGAGCGCGGCATCGCCGCCGAGGCGACGCGCAAGCTCAACGACGGCCGCATCAAGGGCAAGAGCGTCAAGGTCCGGCTGCTGGATCTCTGAGGTCGCCCGCGAGCGCCGCGGCACCGCCGGCCGCCGAAGTCGGCGCGACCGGCGCATCGAGCACCGGCACCGCGTCTTCGGGCGGCGGCGGCGCGACATCCTCGCGCAGCGCCAGCCGGTTCGCGAGCCGGAACGCCACCGTCACCGCGAGCACGCCGAAGATCGAGGCGCCCACCGCCTGCCCGATCAGCACGCCGGCCGCACCGTACTGCGCGCCCCACCAGACGAAGGGCACCGTGCCCACGGTCGCGCGGCCCCAGTTGAAGACCGTCGACAGCAGCGGATGGCCGAGGTTGTTGAACGAGGCATTGGCCACGAACAGGCCGCCCGCGAAGAAGAAGCTGGCCGCGAGCCAGCTGCAGAACAGCGCGATCAGCTCGGCCGAGATGCCGTCGGCCGAGAAGGCGCGGATCAGGACGTCCTGCCCCAGCGCCAGCACCGCCCAGGCCACCGCCACCGACACGCCCATGACCAGCAGGCTGTCGCGCAGCCCCTGGCGCACGCGCCGGTACTGCCCGGCGCCGAGGTTCTGCGCCAGGATCGGCCCGACCGCGCCGCTCAGCGCATAGACCAGCCCGAAGGCCACCGGGCTCACGCGGTCGATGGTGGCGGCGCCGGCCACGGCCGCGGGCCCGAACTGCGCGATGGTGTGGGTGACGAAGGCGGCGCTCACCGGCGTCGCGAGATTGGTCAGCACCGCCGGCCCGGCCACCGCGGCCATCGCGCGGGCGTCGGCGCCCAGTTGCTTCGGCTCGAAGCGGCCCAGCATGCGGTGCCGCACCGCCACGCCATGCAGCCCGACCGCGGCCAGCGCCAGCCGCGAGAACACGGCGCTCACGGCGGCGCCGTCGAGCCCCATGCCGAAGCCGAAGATCAGGATCGGGTCGAGCACCGCGGTGACGAAGGCGCCGATCAGGGTGACCATCATGGCGCGCCGCGCGTCGCCGACCGCGCGCAGCAGCGCCGAGCAGGCCATGCCGATCCCGAGCAGCGGCATCGTGTGCACCGTGATCGCGAGGTAGCGCTGCGCGAAGCGCGCGGTCTCGCCCTCGGCGCCCAGCGCATGCACGGCCGGGCCGAGGAAGAAGGCGGTGCCGCTGCCGGCCACCAGCGAGATCGCGGCCATCAGCACCAGGCTCGCGGTGGCGATGCGGCGCGCATCATGGGCGCGGCCCGCGCCCACGGTGCGCGAGACCACGGCCGCGATGCCGATCATCAGCCCGATGCACAGCGAGGTGTGGAAGAAGCCGACCACGCCCGCGAAACCCACGGCCGCGGCGATGGCCTTCTCGCCGAGCAGCGAGATGTAGAACAGGTTGATCAGGTCGACCGCGAACACCGCGATCAGGCCGATGGCGCCGGTGCCCGCCATCACGCAGACATGCCGCAGCAGCGAGCCCGTGACGAACCTCGGCCGGGCCATGTCTCCCCCCATTGCGCTTTCTGGCATGCAAAATCCTCGCTGTGGCCTAATTACGCCTTCGAACTTCACTTTTACCCGAGCTTTCCATGCCCAAGAAAATCCGTACCGAAGCCGACCGTCTCGCCAGCCCGAAGCCCGTGCCCCTGCCCGGCTTCACCCTGCCGCGCAACGGTGGCGGCCAGAAGGTCAGCCTCGAGCGCGGCACCGCGACGCGCAGCAAGAAGAACCCCGGCAAGCGCGCCAAGAAGGGCGGCTGATCCGGCCTTCGCCGCCACGGCCCGCCGGGCCGGTGGCGCGAAACCCCGACAAACGCGCCCGCGGGCGCGTTTCGTCGTTGAGGGGCCCCTGCCAGGGGCTATAACCCTTCGATGTCCGACGACAACCAGATCCTGATCCCGCCCTCGTTCTTCGCCGTCTACACCGACGCGCGGCAGCGGCTGCGCGAACCCATCGGCGTGGTGCGCGAGCGCTACGAGATCTGCGAGGACCTGGCCAGCCATCTGGTGGGCCATGCGCAGATCCAGCACCACACCGAGGTGCCGGTCGAGAGCGAGATCCTGGCGCGCATCCGTGCCGGCCTGGCCGTGCCCGAGGCGGGCCTGCAGCCGGCCGAGGCCGACTGGGTGGTGCAGCGGCTGGCCGAGCTGCTGGGCTGGCCCGGGCCCGAACCGGTGCCGTCCGGGGACTGAGCCCCGGCGCCGCCGCCATGCTGCTCCAGGTCGGCGAACTCGCGCGGCGCACCGGGCTCACGGTGCGCACGCTCCATCACTACGACGCGATCGGCCTGCTCGCGCCGTCGGCGCGCTCGGAGGCCGGCTACCGGCTCTACGGCCCCGACGACATCGCGCGGCTGCACGCGATCCAGGCGCTGCGGCTGCTCGGGCTGCCGCTGGCCGAGATCGGCGGGCTGCTGGGCGCGGGCGGCGAATCGCTGCCCGCGATCGTCGCGCGCCAGATCGCCGCGCTCGACCGGCAGATCGCGCAGGCCACCACGCTGCGCGAGCGGCTCGCGCTGCTCGAACAGCGGCTGGCCGAGGGCGGCCGGCCCGACACCGGCGACTGGCTCGCGACGCTCGAGCAGATGAGCACCTACGGCCGCTACTTCAGCCCGGAGGAGATCCGCGCGCTGATGGCGAACTGGAAGGCGGTGGCCGACCAGTGGCCGCCGCTGATCGCCGAGGTGAGCGAGCGCATGGCGCGCGGCGTGCCGGCCGATGCGCTCGAGCTGCAGCCGCTGGCCGCGCGCTGGATGACGCTGATGGGCCAGTGGATGGACGGCAACTACGACCTGATCGAGCGCTGGGGCGAGATGTACCGCAGCGAGCCGGTGGCGCGGCGCGACGACGGTCCCTCGGCCGCGCTGATCGGCTACATCGAGCAGGCCATCGGCCTGCGCATGGCCGCGCTGCTGCGCCACCTCGACGCCGAGGACTTCGCGCGCCTGGGCACGCCGCCCGACGCGGCCTGGCGCCGGCTCTCGGGCGAACTCGAGGCCCTGCAGGCCCAGGGCGCCACGCCCGGCGATCCGGCCGTGCAGGCGATCGCGCGCGAGTGGGCCGCGCTGTTCGATGCCTTCTGCGACCACGACCCGGGCATCGCGGCCCGGCTGATGCAGGCCATGGCCACCGAGCCCGTGCTGCAGGCCGCGGCGGTGACCGCCCCGCCGGTGCGCGAGCTGCTGCTGCGCGCCATGGCGACGCTGCGCGCGGCCTGAAAAACCTCTTCGCGCCCGCTTGACCCTGACGTTGCGTGAGGCCCAACAGTGGCCGCATGAACAACGCCAACACCCCTCCTTCCGCCCCGCAACGTCTGCACGCGCTCGACAACCTGCGCGCCCTCATGATGTGGCTGGGCATCGTGCTCCACGTGGCCCTCAACCACCTCACCGTCGCCTCGCCGCTGCCCTGGCGCGACCCGCAGACCTCGCGCGTCGCCGACCTGCTGCTGCTGTTCATCCACGGCTTCCGCATGCCGGTGTTCTTCGTCCTCGCGGGTTTCTTCGTCGCGCTGCTGATCGAGCGGCGCGGCGCCGGCGGCATGCTGCGCAACCGCGCGCTGCGGCTCGCCCTGCCCTTCGCGCTGTTCTGGCCGCCGCTGTTCGTGCTGACCACGCTGCTCGCGATGGTCTACATCCACCTCACGGTGCGCGGCGTGCCGGGACTCGATGCGGCACTGGCGCCGCCGCGCCCGCCGGGCGGCTCGCCGTTCAACACGCTGCACCTGTGGTTCATCTACCAGCTGTTCTGGTTCTGCGTGCTGGCCTGGGCCGGCGCGAAGCTGGGCCGCTTCGTGCCGGCGCGGCTGCGCGCGGGCTTTTCGCGCGGCTTCGCGCTGCTGGCACGCCAGCCCTGGGGCGTCCTGGTGCTGGCGCTGCCGCTGGCCGTGGCCGGGTCCTTCCATCCCACGGGCCTGGCGCCGCAGAGCGGCTCCTTCCTGCCGCCCTGGGGCGAATGGGTGCACAGCGGCCTGTTCTTCGTGTTCGGCCTGTGCCTGCACGGGCGGCAGGACCTGCTCACCCGCTTCGCCGCGCGCTGCCAGGGCCTGGCGCTCGCGGGCCTGGGCTTCTTCGGCGCGACGCTCGTGCTGCTGGGCGCCGCGCGCGGCACGACGCCCTTGCCGCATGCCGCCTTCTGGATCGCCTTCGCCTACGGCACCGCCGGCTGGCTCTGGAGCCTGGCGCTGATCGGCGCCTTCGTGCGCTGGCTGCCGCGGCGCAACGGCGTGCTCGACTACCTCTCGCGCAGCTCCTACTGGGTCTACCTGGTCCACATGCTCGGCACCGTCGGCTTCGGCGTCCTGCTGTTCCATGCGCCGCTGGGCGCGCTCGCGAAGATGGGCCTCAACATCGCGGCCACCTCGCTCGTCGCGCTCGCGAGCTATGAACTGCTGGCGCGCCGCACGCCCATCGGCCGGCTGCTCAACGGTCAGCGCGAGGCGAAGCGCTCGAGCAGGAAGTCGACGAAGGCGCGCGTCTTCGCGGCCAGGTGACGCGAGGGATAGACGGCATAGACCGGCGTGCGGTCGGCCTCCCAATCTTCGAGCACCGCCTCGAGCCGGCCCGCGGCCAGCTCGTGCGCGACGTAGATGCGCGGGATCAGGCTCAAGCCGAAGCCCGCGAGCAGCGCGTCGCGCACCGCGAGGCTGGAGCTGACCTTGTAGCGCCCGTCGACCGGCACCGCCACGCTGCGGCCGGCACGCCGGAAGGTCCACTTGTGGGCATGGCCCGAGAGCGTGAACTGCACGCAGTCGAAGGCCTTCAGGTCCTCGGGCCGCGCGGGCCGGCCACGGGCGGCGAAATAGGCCGGCGCGCCGCACAGCACGTGGGTCATGGTCGTGAGCTCGCGCGCCACCAGGCTCGAATCCTCGAGCCGGTCGCTGCCGCGGATCGCGAGGTCGTATCCGCCGCCGATCAGGTCGGTGCGCGCGTCCTGCAGGTCGAGCTCGAGCCTGAGGTTCGGATGGCGGTCCATGAAGGCCGGGATGCCGGGCGAGATGCAGGTCAGCGCGAAGGTCAGCGGCGCGCTGACCCGCAGCACGCCCGACGGGCTGCTGCCCATCGGCGCGAGCGCGGCGTCGGCCTCGCTCAGGTCGTCGAGGATGCGCGAGAGCCGCTGGTGGTAGGCGGCGCCGGCCTCGGTGAGGCTCATGCTGCGCGTGGTGCGGTTGATGAGCCGCACCTTCAGGTGCGCCTCGAGCTCGGCGATGTTCTTGCTGACCGCGGCGGCCGACAGCCCGAGCTGGCGCGCCGCGCCCGCGAAGCTGCCGCTGGCGGCGGCGGTGCGGAAGACCTGGAGGGCGGTGAGATGGTCCATGATCCACAACCATTGGTAATGAATCAATTCATTATTCAGACATTCACAACCAGCGGTCAATTGAATAGATTCAAGCTTCCATGACCGACACCACCGACCGCAGCGCCCGCCCTCCCGCCCGGGGCGCCGACATCCTGCTGACCGCCGCCGCGCCCGCGATCTGGGGCAGCACCTACATCGTCACCACCGAGCTGCTGCCCGCGAACTACCCGCTCACGGTCGCGATGCTGCGCGCCCTGCCCGCCGGCCTGCTGCTGCTGGCCATCGTGCGGCAGCTGCCCGAGCGCGCCTGGTGGGGCCGCATCCTGGTGCTGGGCGCGCTCAATTTCTCGCTGCTGTGGGCGATGCTGTTCATCGCGGCCTACCGGCTGCCGGGCGGGGTGGCGGCCACGATCACCTCGCTGCAGCCGCTGATGGTGGTGTTCCTCGCGAGCGCGCTGCTCGGCACGCAGGTGCGCGCGCTGTCGGTGGTGGCGGCCGCGGTGGGCTTCGGCGGCGTGGCGCTGCTGGTGCTCACGCCGCAGGCCAGGCTCGACGCGGTGGGCATCGCGGCGGCGCTCGCGGGCGCGGTGTCGATGGCCTTCGGGACCGTGCTGGCGCGGCGCTGGCAGCCGCCGGTCTCGGCGCTGACCTTCACCGCCTGGCAGCTCACCGCGGGCGGCCTGCTGCTGCTGCCGGTGGCGCTGTGGCTCGAACCGGCGCTGCCCCCGCTCACGGCCACCAACTGGCTGGGCTTCGGCTGGCTCGGGCTGGTGGGCGCCGCGCTGACCTACATCCTGTGGTTCCGTGGCGTGGCCCGGCTGGAGCCGGCCGCCATCGCCTCGCTGGCCTTCCTGAGCCCGGTGACGGCCGTGATCCTCGGCTGGGTGCTGCTGGGCCAGCGGCTGTCGCCGCTGCAGGTGGCGGGCATCGCCATCGTGATCGCGAGCATCTGGCTGAGCCAGCATGCGCAGCGCGGGGCGCTGCCCACGGCGGCGCGGCCCGCGACGCGCTGAAGGATCAGGCGGCCGTGGCCTGCTTGAGCAGGCTCAGGTAGCCGGGCTGCACCTCCATGCGCGCGGTGGTGCCGCCGCGCTGCAACAGCCGGTGCGCCTCGGGCAGGCTCCAGCACGGCAGGCTGGTGAACATGTGGTGTTCGCAGTGGTAGTTGACCCAGTAGGGCGCGATGAAGATGCGCTCGGCCAGGTTGGCATGCGTGGTGCGCGCCTGGCGCAGCGGATCGGCCTCGTTCTGCGCCACCAGCGCATGCTCGGCGATGTTGCGCACCCGGCTCACGAGCGGCAGCCAGGTCGCCATGGGCAGCAGCCACATCAGGACCCAGGCCCACCAGTAGCCGGCCAGCGCGAAGGCCAGCAGCCCGAGGCCGTTGGCGAGAAAGAAGCGCCGGTCCTTCGCGAGCTCGCGGCCGAAGGCCTTGAACGCCGATTCACCCAGCGCGCGCTGGCGGATGCCTTCGGCGACATGGCCGAAGCGCTGCTTGTAGAAGGTCTGGCCGCTGAGGTCGCGCACGACCTTGCGCCACATCGAGGCGCGCGAGATCGGGAACGGCGCCGACAGCACGAGGTCGGGGTCCTCGGTCTGCTGCACGAAACGGTGGTGCTGCAGGTGGTAGGGCCGGTAGTCGCGCAGGGTGGACGAGCACAGCCAGTGGCCGACCCAGTCGTTGACGCGGCGGTTGCGGTGCAGCCCCGCATGGGCCGCGTCGTGCATCAGGATGAACAGGCCGAGCTGGCGCGCGCCGACGATCGGCACCATCAGCGGAATGGTCCATGGCCACACGATGCCCACCAGCATCGCGAGGCCGATGACGCCCCAGCAGTGCGCGACCAGCCACAACCCCCTCCACGACGAGCGCGCGGTCAGCGCCTGCCATTCGTCGGTGCTGAAGAAATCCTCGGGACGGGCTCGGGGTGCGGCGGCCATCGGGCCAGTATGCGCCGCGGGTGCGCGCGATGCACGCGGAATTCCCCGCAGGCCCGCGCAGACGCCTAGCGGTCGATGATCTTGCGCGCGAAGCGCTCGAGGTAGTCCATCAGCCGGTCGGCGCCCGCGGTGGCGGCGGCCTCGTCGCCGGTGGCGATGCCCTGCGCCAGTTCGAGGTGGGCGTTGGCGCCCTCGACGATCTCGCCCTGGTGCTGGTAGGCGTACCAGAAGCGGCGGCACTGCACGATCAGCGGCGTGACGGCCTTGACGGCCGAGTCGTTGTGGCTGGCCTGGTGGTTCACCAGGTCGAGCGCATGGTCGGCGCGCATGTAGCCATCGAGGTCGCCGCGCGCGGCCGCCTCCACCATCTGCTCGGCGCAGCGCACGATCTCCTTGCGCTGCGGCGCGGTGGCGCGGCGCGCGGAGCAGGTGGCGATCAGCTGCTCGAGCACGCGGCGCGTCTGCACCACGTCGAGGTGGTCGGCGAGGTCGATGGTCGACACCAGCAGGCCGCGGCGCGCCTGCTGCACGACGAGGCCGATCGACACCATGCGCATCAGCGCCTCGCGCACCGGCGTGCGGCCCAGGCCGGTGCGCTCGGCCAGCTCGGCCTCGACGATCTGGCTGCCGGGCTCGAGCTGCAGCGTGGACAGCAGGGTCTCGATGGCGTCGTAGGCCATGTCGGCGGCGCGGCGCTTCGGGGCGGACGCGGGGGCAGGGACGGTGATCGGAGCAGCCATGGAGGTTCGGGAACGCGGATCTGCGTAGTGTGGATCAGTCCGGGTCGCGCGCGCCCAGGCCGGCCAGCGTCGCGATGCGCACGGGCGACAGCGGCGGCCGTGGCGCGGGCGGCGTCCAGCCGAACAGGAATTGCGCGGCGTCTCCGCACACGCGCCCCTGGCACGGGCCCATGCCGCAGCGCTGGTGCAGCTTGGCGTCGGTCCAGCCGCCACAGCCGGCGAGCGCCGCGAAGGGCACGTCCTCGCAGCGGCACACCAGCGTGTCGGGCCGGGCCAGCGCGCGGATCGCGGGACCGGGCGCGAAGCTGCGGTGCAACCGCGTGGCGAAAGCGTTCCAGCGCGCACGTTCGGCGTATTGCAAGCGTGCGGCCTTGTCGTCGCCAACGGCCGCATGGCCCGCGATGGCGCCCTGCGCGAGCGCGCGTTCGCTGCCGCCGAAGCCCGTGCATTCGCCGGCCGCGTAGACGTCGTCGAGGTTGGTGGCCTGCCGCTCGTCGACGGCCAGCGCGAGCGTGCCGCTGTTGCCGAAGGGCGCGAGCGCGCAGCCGAGCATCTGGCCGAGCTGGGTGTTGGGCACGAGGCCGAAACCGCAGGCCAGGCGCTCGCAGGCCATCTCCTGCAGGCGGCCGCCCTGGTTCAGGCGCACCGATTCGAGCTGCGTCGTGCCCAGTGCCTCGACCACGTGCGAGCCGGTGCGGTAGGCCGCATCGGCCAGCGTCAGCGCCTGCACCGCCTTGCCGGACCAGCGCGCGAGCCCCAGCGCGAAGCCCGCGACCGCGCCGAAGGCCGCCTGCTCGGCGATGCGCAGCACCTTCGCGCCGGCCTGGCGCGCGGTGGCCGCGGCCGCCAGCAGCAGCGGGCCGGTGCCGGCGACGACGATGCGCTCGCCCGCCACCGGCAGGCCGGCCTTGATCAGCGCCTGCAGGCCGCCCGCGCCGGTCACGCCGGGCAGGGTCCAGCCCGGGAAGGGCAGCAGGCGTTCGCGTGCGCCGGTGCACAGCACGAGCCTGCCCCAGCGCAGGCGCCAGGCGCGCTCCGCCTCTTCGAGCAGCAGCTCGCGCGGCGCGCTGGCGGCCACCACGCGCGTGCCGCTGTGCATGCGCACGTTGGCGCGGGCAGCCAGCGCCTCGCGCAACCGGCGCGCGGCCGGCGGCAAAGTGGCGCCGGGACCGTCGCGCCAGATCTGGCCGCCGGGTGCGGGGTTGTCGTCGATCACGACGATGGACGCGCCGCTGGGCGCGGCCGCCAGCGCGGCGGCCATGCCCGCGGGACCGGCGCCGACGATCAGCAGGTCGCAGTGTTCGAGCCCGATGGCGTCGGTGCTCATCGCAGGGTCTCCACGCGCATGCCTTCGCCGCAGACGGTCTGGCAGGCGAGGCGGCGACGGCCGTCGATGGCGACGCGGCATTCCTGGCAGATGCCCATGCCGCAGAAGGGCGCGCGCGGCTGGCCGGTGACGGAGACGCGCGCCACGCCCATGGCCGGGGTCGTGTCGGCGATGCGCAGCGCGGCGGCGACCGAGCTGCCGGCCGCGACGCGCACCTCGCGGCCGTCGATCTGCAGCAGGACCTGCGTCATGCCACCGTCTCCAGCAGCCGCCCGGGCGCAAAGGGCCGCGCATCGAACGGCGGCGCGGTGCCCGTCATCAGCGCCACCAGCAGCTCGGCGCTGCCCGGCGCGGTGGTCACGCCCAGGCCTTCGTGGCCGAGCGCGAGCCACAGCTTCTCGCGCCACGGATGCGCGCCCAGCAGCGGCAGGCCGTCGGGCGTGGCGGCGCGCAGGCCGGTCCAGCTGCGGATGGCGCTGAGTTCGCCGAGGCCCGGCAGGTAGTCGATCGCGCGCCGCAGCATGCGCGCGAGCATCGCGGGCTCGACCGCGGGATCGGTGGTGTCGAACTGCCGCGAGGAACCGACCAGCAGCTGCCCCGTGGGCCGCGGCTGCACGTTGAGGGCGACCGAGTCGCCCTCGGCATGGTGCGCGCTGGTGACGTAGCCGAGCTCGACCAATTGGTGCCGCACGGTGCCCGGATAGCGGTCGGTGATCAGCAGATGGCCCTTCTTGGGCCGCAGCGGCAGTTCGGGGCACAGCGCGGCCGCCTCGAGGCCGGCGGCCAGCACGACCTGCGCGGCGCGGCGCCGACCGCCGTCGGCCAGAAGCAGCGTTCCATCGTCCTCGATGGCCGCGACCTGGGCCTGCTCGAATTCGATCGCGGCGCCCGCGTCCGCGAGCAGCCAGCGCGCCGCGTTGGGCGCATAGAGGATGCCGTCGCCCGGCACCTCGAGCGCGCCCGCGAGGCCGGCGCGCAATGCCGGTTCGGCCATGGCCAATGCCTTCGCGTCGAGCAACCGGCTCGCGACGCCCAGCGCGGCGAGCCGCTCGCGCTTGCGCTCGGCCTCGGCCATCTCCGCGTCGTCGGCGGCGATCCAGAGCGTGCCGCAGGCGCTGTGCGCGCAATCGGCCGGCATGCGCGGCGCGAGCGCGCGCCACAGGTCGATCGAGCGGCTGCTGAGTTCGAGCTCGGCGCGGTTGTCGTCCATCGCCACGAGATGGCCCATGCCGGCGCCGGTGGCGCCGCCCCGGCCCGCATCGATCACGCGCACACGGCGGCCGGCGCGCGCGAGCGCATGCGCGCAGGTGGCGCCGACGATGCCGGCGCCGATGACGATCGCGTCCGCGTCGGCCATCTGCCGTGTCAGAGCCGGATGCCCCAGCCGAAGGGATCGGCCTCGTCGATCAGCAGGGTGGCTTCGGCGCTGATGTGGGCGCGGCCGCGCAGTGTGGGGATGACGCGGCCGTCGTCGGCAGGCTCGTAGCTGGCCTCGAAGCGGCTGCCGATCACGCTGGCCTGCGTCCACACCTGGCCGGGCGCGAGCTTGCCGTCGGCCGCGAGGCAGGCGATCTTGGCGCTGGTGCCGGTGCCGCAGGGCGAGCGGTCGTAGGCATTGCCGGGGCACAGCACGAAGTTGCGGCTGTCGGCGCCGTCCGCGTCGTCGGCGAACAGTTCGATGTGGTCGATCTCCGCACCTTCGGCGCCGGTGATGCCTTGCGCCGCGAGCGCGCGCCGCAGCACGGCCGTGTAGTCGGTGAGCGCGGCGAGGTTGTCGCTCGCCACGCGCTGGCCGTGCGCGGCCTCGCTCACGAGGAAGAACCAGTTGCCGCCCCAGGCCACGTCGCCGCGCACCGTGCCGTGGCCCGGCAGCTCGACGGCCACTTGGTGCAGGTGCCGGTACGCGGGCACGTTGCGCACGCTGACCGCGCCATCCGCGTGCAGCGTGGTGGTGACGGTGCCCACGGGCGTTTCGATGCGATGCTCGCCGGGGCCGATGCGGCCCATGTGCGCGAGGCTCGCGACCAGGCCGATGGTGCCGTGGCCGCACATGCCGAGGTAGCCCGCGTTGTTGAAGAAGATCACGCCGGCCGCGGCATCGGCCGCAACCGGTTCGCACAGCAGCGCACCGACCACGACGTCGCTGCCGCGCGGCTCGAGCACGGTGGCGGCGCGCCAGGGGTCGTGCCGCTCGGCCAGCAGCGCGCGGCGCTCGGCCATGCTGCCGCGGCCGAGGTCGGGAAAGCCGCCGGTCACGAGGCGGGTGGGCTCGCCGCCGGTGTGCGAGTCGATGATCTGGATGCGGTGCATGGGGGTGGGCGCATCGCCATCCGTGAAGACGGCGATGCGTTGAAGAAAAGAGAGGAGGAAGGGGCCGCGGCCCCTTCCCGGGAGACGCGACTCAGTAGCTCGCGAGCGCCGTCGGCGCGGCGTTCTTGAAGGTGAACACCGTGATCGGCGCCTGCTTCATGTTGCCCTTGTCGTCGTAGGCATAGGTCGCGGCCACACCCTTGTAGGTGGTCTTGTAGAGCTCGGCGCCGACCTTGTCGGGATCGATCGAGTTGGCCTTGGCCATCGACTCGCCGATGAACATCACCTGGTCGTAGTACGAGGCCGCGTAGGCATCGGCATCGGCGCCGAAGCGCTTCTTGAACTTCTCCTTGAAGGCCGGACCGCTGACCGCCTTCTCGAGGATCGAACCGCCCTGGGCGCAGAACACCGCGTCATTGACCGCGTCGCCGCCGAGCTTGCCCATCGCGGGGCTGCACAGCGTGTCGCCGCCGAGCAGCTTGGCGTTGATGCCGAGCTGCTTCATCTGCCGCGTCATCGGCGCGCCCTGCGGTGCGTAGCCGCCGAAGAAGATCGCCTCGGGCTGCTTGGCCTTCATGTTGGTCAGGATGGCGGTGAAGTCGACCGCCTTGTCGGTGGTGAACTCCTGGCCGACCACGGTGAGGCCCTGCTTCTTCGCTTCCTTGGTGAACTCCTCGGCGAGCCCCTGGCCGAAGGCGGTGCGGTCGTCGATCACGCCGACCTTGGTGACCTTGAGCACCTTGGCCGCGTAGACGGCCATGCTGCCGCCGATCTGGTTGTCGCTCGCGATGATGCGGTAGAGGTTCTTGTAGCCGCCCTGCGTGACCTTCGGGTTGGTGCCCACGGTCGACAGCAGCACGCCGCCGTCGCTGTAGACGCGCGAGGCCGGGATGGCCACGCCCGAGCAGTACGGGCCCATGACGAACTTGACGTTGTCGTCGACGAACTTCTGCGCCACGGCCACGCCGCTCTTGGCGTCGCAGGCATCGTCCTCCGACTTCAGTTCGAACTTGAGCGTCTTGCCGCCGACCACGAGCTTCTTCGCGTTGAGCTCCTCGATCGCGAGGCGCACGCCGTTCTCGTTGTCCTTGCCCGCGAATGCATTGGGGCCGGAGAGCGGCCCGGTATGGCCGATCTTGACCACCTGCTCCTGCGCCTTCGCCTGGGTTGCGAGGGCGAGCGCCACGAGGCCGAGCAGCGGAATCATCTTCGATGGTGTCTTCATGCTTCTTCCTGGATAAAGGGACACGGAGGGTACGGGGGAAACGAGGGCGCCGCCCTCGGGGGAAACGCAGCAAACGAAGGGCTTAGGCGACCGACTGGTACTTGGCCGGGCGGGTCGCGAGCGCCTTCTTCACGATGGCCTCGATGGCCTCGCGTTCGGCGCCCACCAGCGGCAGGCGCGGACGGCGCACGTGCTCGGTGCCCACGCCCACGAGGTGGTCGATCAGCTTGAGGTTCTGGACCAGCTTGGTCGAGACGTCGAGGTGCAGCATCGGCGTCATCCACTGGTAGAGCTCGAGCGCCTCGGCGAACTGGCCGGCCTTCATCAGGTCGTACAGCGCCACGGTCTCGCGCGGGAACGCGCAGCCCACGCCGGCCAGCAGGCCATCGCAGCCCAGCGCCAGGCCCTCGTAGGCGAGGTCGTCCACGCCGAGGAACAGCTGGTAGCGGTCGCCGACCGTGTTGCGCAGGTCGGTGATGCGGCGGATGTTGTCGGTGCTCTCCTTGATGGCCGCGATCCATTCGCAGTCGGCCAGCTCGACCATGTGCTCGGGCTTGAGGTCGACGCGGTAGGCCACCGGGTTGTTGTAGACCATCACCGGCTTCTGCGCCGCGTTGGCGATGGTGCGCACGTTGAGCATGGCTTCGCGCGCGTCGGCCACGTAGATCACCGAGGGCATGACCATGTAGCCGGCCACGCCGAGCTTGTTGCCGCCCTCGACGTAGCGCAGCGCCTCGCGCGTGCTGGTCTCGGACACGTTGGCCAGCACCGGGATGCGGCCGTCGGCGGCCTCGAGCGCGATCTGCGCGACCTGCAGCTTCTCCTCGAGCGACAGCGTGCTGGCTTCGCCGAGCGAGCCGCAGGTGACGAGGCCATGGATGCCGTTGCGGATCTGGAAGTCGATGTGGCGCGCGGTGCCTTCGGCATCGATGCGCTCGTCGGCATGGAACTTGGTGGTGACGGCGGGGAAGATGCCTTGCCAGCGGGGGTTGCTCACGAATTCGCTCCTTGGATGGGCCCGAATGGGCGGGGCTGGGACGGAGCGGATTTAAATATATTAACGATATACCGTCAATATTCTCGTAAACGAGCATGCGCCCGGCAGGGCCTGCCGGGCGCGGTTCCAGGGATGGTGGGAACGCCTACTTGTGGCCGTCGGCCGGGCTCAGCGTGTGGCCCTTGAGCCTGACGGCCTTGCCGATCGGCGGCGCGCTGCGCGTCTCGACGCTGCGCAGCGTGCCGTTGTCCATGCGCACGCCGACCTGGTAGACGGTGACCGTGTGGGTGCGCTTCTCGATCTCGTTGCCCGCGTAGCCGCCGCCGACGGCGCCGAGCACGGTCGCGGCCGTGCGGCCGCCGCCATGGCCGATCTGGTTGCCCACCAGCCCGCCGACCACGCCGCCGGCCACCATGCCGACGCCGCTCGGGCGCTGGGTGCGCTGCACGGCGCGCACCGTCTCGACATGGCCGCAGACCGCGCAGGGCGGGGCGGCCGCCGGTTCGGGCGCGGCGGCCATTGGCGCGGGGCCTGTGGCTGGAACGGGCTGCGGCGCGGCATTCATGGCCGGAGCGGGCGCCGCCGTGGTCGCGCTCGCGGTCGGGCCGGACGGCAAGGGCTGAAGCGCCGGCGGCGCCGCATCGGGCTTGAAGTCGTCGGGCGCCGGGCCCGTGGCCAGGGCCACGGGCGGCGACGCCGCCGTGCCGCCCTGGTGCTTCTGCCACAGCGCGCCGCCGAGCGCGGCCACCGCCACCGCGAGCACGCCGATCACCACCCAGAGCTTCTGCGTTCCGCCCTGGCGCGAGGTCATGCCTGTTGTCGTTGTCTGTTCCATGAAAGCCTTCCTTCCTGCGGTCCGGCCTACGAGCCGGAACCCGTTCACAGCATCGCCCGCGGAAGGCCGAAGTCAATGCACGGGCGTCCTACACGCCGGCACGCGGCGAGCGCATACGGCTGGAGGACGAGACCGGGTCAGGGCGTCGCGGCGGGCGCCACGCCCGAAAGAAAGCGCCGCGCCTCGGCGCGCATGCCGCGGGAAACGGCCTCCCAGGTCCGCGCGGGAAAGTCCGCGGGCAGCGCGGCCTCGACCTCGGCCAGCGCCTCGTCGAGGGTCTCGACCATCGCGAGCATCGCGCGCCAGGTGTCGTCGCCACCGTTGCGCATCGCGAGCCCCCACCAATGGCGGGCCTGGATGGTGTGCAGCGCGTAGTGCGCGTTCTTCGAGCGCACGGCCATCGCCAGCTCGGCCCGGCGCGGCTGGAACTGGCTCGCGCCGTTGCCGAAGTAGGGCCACATCGACAGCACGTCGTAGAGCGGCGTCATCTCGTAGACGTCGCCGCGCTGCAGGTGGAGCGAGAAGTTCTTGGCATGCCCGTCGGTGGCCGCCAGCAGGAAGAAGGCGAGCTGCGCGAGCAGGAACAGCGTGCCGTCGTCCCGGCTGCGGCTTCCCTGCAGCAGTTGCAGGCAGCGGGTCATGCCGGGGCCGCCGTGCTGCTCGTACTTGCGCTCGGGCGGCAGCGCCATCGCCTGGCAGAAATCTTCCTGCGGCAGGCGCGCGATCCAGCGCTCGCCGTTCGCGCCCGCCATCCACTCGCGGTCGAAGCGCTCGACCGCCAGCACCTTCTGGTCGCCGAAGGTCGCGATGGACGTCGGCGCGACCGGCAGGCCCAGCGCGCCGACGATCCGCGCGCAGAGCCATTCGTTCTGCACCGAGTCCGAGGCATCGACGCGCCGCGACCCCCCGATCAGCCCCAGCGGCAGCTTGAGGATGTGGGTGGTCGGCGTGGCGCCATGCGGGCGGCACCAGCGGCCGTCGACGCGGGTCAATGCGGTCTTTTCCTGCGCGCCGGCCAGCGAGATGCGGAACAGGTCGCGGTCGCGCAGCCGCTCGGGCGTCGATTCGGTCGGCACGGCGCGCAGCAGTTCGGCCACCTGCTCGTCGGCGAGCGGCTCGCAGTTCACGCGATCCCAGCCTTCGGGCACCGCGCCGTCGGGCAGCAGCTGCACCGCGCCCACGCAGTCGCGGCCGATGGCTTCGAGCAGGTCGAAGACCCTGGTGTTCTTGAGCCCGAAGCGCTGGCCCAGCCGCGCGCGGATCCGCTCGTTGTCGGGCAGCAGGTTGTCGAAGTAGTTGCGCACCGCCTCGCCCTGGACTTCGAGCGCCGTGGTGATCGGCAGCGAGAGCGACAGTGAGCGCCGCCGCGGCGACGCGAGCCAGGCGGGCTCGTACCGGAAGGTGTGGGATTCGCGATCGACCGACCAGGTGCCGACGAGTTCGCCGTTCATCCAGGCCTTGAGCGCGCGCCTCACCAGGAGCCCTTCCTCGGCGTGGCGGCGAAGCGCCCGCGGACGGCGGGCGCGGGGCCATCCGCGACGGGGCGCGGTGCCTGCGGTTCGGGGGGCGACGGGGCGGCCGCCGCCGGTTCGGCGCCTTTTTCCTGGGCGACCGGCGAGGCCGGCAACGGCATCCGCCCATAGGCGCGCACCGCGTTGCGATCCTTCGCGCGCTGGTCGCCATCGGGGAGTTCGGCGCTCGCCGGCGCCGCGAAGGCCGGGGCCTCGTCTTCGTCGCGCAGCGAGATCGACGCGCCCAGCGCCGCCAGCAGCTTCATCAGCTGTTCGAAACCGACGGCCCCCGGATTCGCCTCGATCTCGGCGATCCGGGCCTGGCTGACGCCGACGAGGGCGCCGGCCTGCGCCTGCGTCAGGCCGCGCTTCTTCCGCAGCGCCTGGAGGTGCGCCCGGAGCTGGTCGGCAAAACGAAGGGGGTAGTCCATCTTGCTTCCAAGATATAGGCCCTCCCTTGTTTTGTCAATTTATAGGTTTTGGCTTATTTTTACCTTTTATCTGCCGAAGCTTGTATTCGCCATCAATCGACCTTCGCCCCCGAGGCCTTCACCACCGCCCCCATCGCATCCCAGTCGGCGCGCAGCAGCTTCTGGAATTCCTCGACGCTCTGGCTGCGCGGCTCCACGCCCAGCCGCGTGAAGCGTTCCTGGATCGCCGGATCGGCGATCACCTTGTTGACGGCCGCGTTGAGCCGCTCGACCTCGGCCTTGGGCGTGGCCGCCGGCGCGAGCAGGCCGATCCACGAATCGAAGGCATAGCCGGGCAGGCCGCTCTCGGCCACGGTCGGCAGCTTCGGCAGGAAGGGGCTGCGCGACTGGCCGGTCGAGGCCAGCAGCTTCATGCGCGGATCGCTCTGGAAGCCCATCACGCCGATGCTCGAGGAGATTACCGCCTGCACCCGGCCCGCGAGCACCTCGTTGACCGCCTCGCCGGTGGACTTGGTCGGGATGTGCGTCATCTGCAGCCCGGCCTTGGCGAGGAACGAGGCCATCGCGAGGTGCGTGGCGCTGCCGTTGCCGGCCGAGGCGTAGTTGTACTTGCCGGGGTTGGCCTTGACCTCCTTGATGAAGTCGGCCGTGGTCGACACGTTCATGCCGCTGGCCACCGCGAGCACGTAGCCCGCGTTGCCGATGTTGGCCACGCCCACGAAGTCCTTGAGCGGGTCGTAGGGCAGCTTGCTGTAGAGGAAGCCCGCGATGTTGTGGCTCGCGGCCGCGAGCACCAGCGTGTTGCCGTCGGCCGGCGCCTTGGCCGCGATCGCCGCGCCCACGGTGCCGCCCGCGCCCGCGCGGTTCTCGACGATGGCGCTGGCATTGAGCGCCGCGCCGAGCTCGTTGTTGAAGGCGCGCGCCACGGTGTCCTGCACCGCGCCGGTGCCGAAGGGCACGACGATGTGGATCACGCGCTGCTGCGCCGCCGCGGGCAGTACGGCCGCCGCGAAGGCCAGGGCGAGGAGCGAGCGTCGGGCGAACGGGGTGGTCATCGGTGGAGCCGCTTTCGTCGGGTTGGAGAAAAGAAGAAGTCCGCGTGGACGCCTTTAGCGCCCCGGCGCGAGCCAGCGCTGCGCCAGCCGCACGAAGTAGCTCGCGCCGATCGGGATGATCTCGTCGTTGAAGTCGAACGAGCTGTTGTGGATGATGCAAGGCCCGGGCCCGTGGCCGTCGAGGCGGTGGTCGCCGTCGCCATTGCCGAGGAAGGCATAGCAGCCGGGCCGCGCCAGCAGCATGTGGGCGAAGTCCTCGGCGCCCATCACCGCCGGGAAATCGGTGGTGACCATGTCGTCGCCCACCACCTCGCGCATCACGCCGGCCGCGAAGCGTGCCTCGGCCGGATGGTTCACCGTCGGTGGCGAGGAGCGGTTGAAGAACACCTCGGCCGTGCAGCCGTGCGCCGCCGCCACGCCCGCGGCCACCTCGCGCAGCCGCGCCTCGAGCAGGTCGATGGCCTCGATCGAGAAGGTGCGGATGGTGCCGCCGACCGTGGCCTCGTCGGGAATGATGTTGGGCGCGTCCGAGCCGCGCAGCTGCGTGACCGCGAGCAGCGCGCGCTCGGTGCTCGGGATGGTGCGCGCGACGATGGTCTGCAACTGCTGCGCGAGGTTGACCACCGCCGCCACCGGGTCGATGCCGGTGTGCGGCATCGAGGCATGCGTGCCGCGCCCGTGCAGCGTGATGCGGTAGGTGTTGCTCGAGGCCATGAGCGCGCCCTCGTTGAGCGCGAAGCGGCCCACGTCGCCGACCGGGAAGTTGTGCAGGCCGAAGACCGCGTCGCACGGGAAGCGTTCGAACAGGCCCTCGTCGATCATCTTCTTGGCGCCGGCCTTGCCCATCTCCTCCGCGGGCTGGAAGATGAAATGCACCGTGCCGTCGAAGTCGTCCGGGCCCTGCTGCGACAGGTGCCAGGCGGCGGCCAGCAGCATGGTGGTGTGGCCGTCATGGCCGCAGGCATGCATGCGGCCCGCGTGGCGCGACTTGTGGGCGAACTCGTTGGCCTCGTGCAGCGGCAGCGCATCCATGTCGGCGCGCAGGCCGATGGTGCGCGCGCCCGTGCCCTTGCGCAGCACGCCGACCAGGCCGGTGCCCGCGATGCCGCGGTGCACCTCGATGCCCCATTCGGCGAGCAGGCCGGCCACTTTCTCGGAAGTGCGGTGTTCCTCGAAGCCGAGTTCGGGATGGGCGTGGATGTCGCGCCGGATGTCGACGAAGCGGGCGACGTCGGCGAAGGAATCGACGATGTTCATGGGGGCGGCTGGCTGAATCGTTCTGGAAGCGAACGATTCTGGCGCAGCCGCCCGCCGCGCGCATGCTCGATTACGCGGCTCGTCAGCGCCGCGCTTCCTGCGCTATGCGGCTCGGCCGAGCCGGCCCTCCTGCCGCAGCTTCGCGCCGATGCGACGGATCTCGGCCTCGCCCTGGTCCAAGGTCGCGCGGCTGGTGTGTACCGAGTAGTGGCCCATCACGAGCTCGTGCGGATGCTTGACCGCCGAGCCCAGCACGAAGGAGGTGTCGCCATGCGCCACCAGCTCGATGGCCTCGCCCGACTCCTCGAACACCGCGAGTTCGCCGTCGCCGATCGGGCCGCCGGCCTCGTCACCCGCGTCGAGCCGGCCGCTCTCCACTGCGAGCCAGCCCACCGTGTGGCCGGCCGGCGGCGTGTAGCGCCAGTGCTCGCCGTCCTTCAGCTGCACCGCGAGGTAGTTGATCGGCGCGGGCGCCGGGATGGCGCTGCGCGCCGCGCCGTAGCTGCCGAGCAGCACGCGCGCCGGGCCTTCGCGCGGCACCTGCGAGGGCGCGAGGTAGATGCTCTGCGCGGGCGCGTTCTCTTCCGATGCGGGCAGCGCCACCCAGAGCTGGAAGCCGCGCACGCGCTGCACGCCCGGCGCCGGCGCGCCCGTGTGCCACACGCCATTGCCGGCGCGCATCCATTCGACGCCGCCGCCGCGCAGTACGCCCTGTTCGCCGGTCGTGTCCTCGTAGAGCGTGTCGCCCTCGATCAGCCAGGTCAGCGTGGCGATGCCCGAGTGCGGATGCATGCCGAAGCCGCGGTGGCCGCCTTCGGTGTCGAAGCCGAACAGGTCGAGGAAGACGAAGGGCTTGAGGAATTCGCCGAGGTCGCCCGGGCTCACGAGCCGCGCGATCGGGCCGTGCTTCATGCCGCGCGTACGGTAGACGATGGCGCGGGTTCGTGTTGCGACTTCAGCGGTCATACGGCCTCCCTCGCGGTCTTCAGCGCCTTGGTCCACCAGGCGAGGTCGTCGAGCATGCCGCCCGCGGCCTGCGCGAGGTGCGGGAAGTCCTCGAAGCTCTTGCCCTGCTGCCAGATGCCGAGGAACTCGACCATGCCGATGTGCACCGCGTTGCGCACCGGCGCCATCTGCATCTCGACCGCGATCAGCCGCAGCTGCTCGATCGCGCGCGCCGCGCCCACGCCGCCGTAGCCAACGAAGCCGATTGGCTTGCGCACGAACTCCTTGTAGGCCCAGTCGATCGCGTTCTTCAGCACCGCGCTCGGACCGTGGTTGTACTCGGGCGTGACCACGACGAGGCCGTCGAAGGTGGCCAGCTTCGCCTGCCAGCGCTGCGCGGCCTCGTTCTTCACCGGGCCCCAGGCCGGCGCGCCGGCTTCGTTGAAGAAGGGCAGCGGGTGATCGCGCAGGTCGACCAGCTCGAAGGCAAGGTCGGTGCGCTGCTTCGCGATCTCGTGGATCCAGTGCGCGGGCTTCTCGCCGAAACGGCCTTCGCGGGTCGAGCCGATGACGATGCCGATGAGGGGTTTTTGCTGTTGGGTCATGGGGTACTCCTGAATGGGGTGGGGGACAAAGAGGGATCAGCGCGCGATGGCGGCCGGCCGCGGCCCAGGCCGCAGCCGCCACGCCACGAAGGCCGAGAGCAGCGTGAGAACGATGGCCGGCGCGGGGTTGCCGCCGATCAGCACGAGGTGGGTGGCCACGGCACAGACCATGGTCGCGGCCAGCAGCAGGCCGCCGAAAAAGCCGGTCGCGGGCACGAGCAGCAGCAACGCGCCGCCGACCTCGACCACGCCCGTCAGGTAGCGGAACCACTGGCCGAAGCCGATGGCGTCGAACACCTGGACCATCTGCGGCACGCCGGCCAGCTTGGCGGCGCCGGCCGCGCCGAAAGCCAGCGCCAGGAGGATGCGAACGCCCCAGACGATGCGGCGCTGGAGGGGAGAAAGAGAGGACGAGGAAGCCATGGGTACAAGGTTAGGGTCGCACCCATTGATCGACTAGACGGTAGAGTCGGATTTCACTCGTCCATCCATCGAAGGAATCCGACCCCATGCTCGACCTCAACGACATCGCCATGTTCGTGCAGGTGGTGCGCCACGGCAGCTTTGCCGAAGCCGCCCGGCGCCTCGGGCTGCCGCCCAACACCGTGAGCCGGCGCATCCAGCAGCTCGAGGCGCAGCTGGGCACTCGGCTGATGCAGCGCTCGACCCGCAAGCTGACGCTGACCAGCGCGGGCCAGGCTTTTCACGAGCGCTGCGCGGGCGCGGTCGATGGACTGGTCGAGGCCGGGCAGGAACTGATCACCGGCAGCCATGCGCCCAGCGGCCTGGTGCGGGTGGCTGCGACCGCCGACTTCTTCGATTTCTTCCCGATGGAATGGGTGGCCGACTTCCTGGCCGCGAATCCGCTGGTGCGGGTCGACTTCGTGCTCAGCGACGCCAAGGCCGACCTGATCGCGGAGCAGATCGACGTCGCCTTCCGTGGCGGCGCGCAGCCCGATTCGGGCTACGTCGGCCGTAAGCTGCTGGGCCCGCGCACCGACGGCCTGGTGGCGAGCCCCGCCTACATCGCCGCGCGCGGCGCCCCAGCCACGCTGCAGGAGCTGGCGCAGCACGACTGCGTGACCGCGGCGCATCCCAGCGGCCGCGCGACCTGGCGGCTGGCCGGGCCGGACGGCGAGGAGGAGGTACAGGTCACGGGCCGCTTCAGCGGCAACACCGCGCAGGCGCTGCGCCGGGCGGCGGTGGCCGGCCTGGGCATCGCGCTGCTGCCGCCCTCGATGGGCCGGCTCGACGTGGCGGCCGGCCGGCTCATGCCGGTGCTGCCGCGGTACCAGCGCACGGGCCAGGGGCTGACCGTGCTGTACCCGAGCCGCAAGCACCTGCCGCTCGCGGTGTCGGCCTTCATCGCGATGGTGACGCAGAAGCTGAGCACCGAGGAAACGCTGCCCGAGGCCTTCCGCTCGTGGAAGACCTAGCCGTCACGGCCCATCGGTTTGCACGGAAAATGGCCCGATGAAAATCGCAAAAGACACCGTCGTCACCCTCAAGTACAAAGTCGCCGACGCCCAGGGCAAGCTGATCGAAGCCAGCCCCGAGCCCATGGCCTACCTGCATGGCGGCTACGAGAACACGCTGCCCAAGATCGAGGAAGCGCTCGACGGCCAGGAGAAGGGCTACCAGACCACCCTGAACCTCGCGCCCGAGGACGCCTTCGGCCAGCGCGACGAGACGCTGGTGCGCAGCATCCCCAAGACCGACTTCCCGCCGGGCGTGAAGGTGGGCGGCCAGCTGCAGGGCCGCCTCGACGACGGCCGCGAGCACGTGTTCACCGTGATGAAGATCAAGGGCCCGGTCGTGCTGCTCGACGGCAACCATCCGTGGGCCGGCAAGGCGCTGCGCTTCAGCCTGACCGTGACGGACGTGCGCGAGGCGCTGCCGGTGGAGATCGAGCATCGCCACGTGCACGGGGCGCACGGCCACCACCACTGACATCGGACGCGCTCGCTCGCGCGCCCCGCGTCAGGACTTGCCGCGGCCCTTCTTCCAGAACCGCGGCGCGCCCTCGATCTTTTCCAGCGCCTCCCGGCAGGCCGCCGCGCCCGCCGCGTGCCGTGCGCTGAACCAGCCCACCGCGAACCAGGCGCGCGCATCGTGCGCGGTGGCTTCGCGGTACAGGGCCATCGCGACGGCCTCGTCGTTGAACTCGCCCAATGCATCCTGCGCGGGACGCAGGCGCTTCAGATAGCGCTCGGCGGCGCTCTTGTCGTCGCTCTTCTTCTCGTCCCGGGTCTCGAACAGCGGCGCCGCGAATTCGGCGAGGTAGCGCAGGCGCTTGAGGCGCTTGCGCACGCGGTGCTGGCTGTCGGTGTCCAGCGATTCGAAGCGGCCGCCGTCGCGCAGGGCCTGCTCGTGCAGGCGTTGCAGGCGCTTGCGCAGGAAGCGGCGGGCGTCGTCGGGATTCAGCGGCGTGACGGCGGGCGGCACGCCCTCCGCGGCCGGTTCGGGCGCCGGGGCCTCGGTCGCGGTGAAGCCGATCAAGGCCACCAGCACCGCCTGGAACGCGGGCGCACGCACGGCCTCGCCGGACGAGAGCTTCGTAGCGTCCGTGCCGGCCGCCTCGCCGGCCAGCGGATCCACCTCGGGCGCCCCGGCCTCGCGCAGTTTCGGCTGCGCGATCTTCGCCACCTGCTCGCGGTCGCGCAGCGCGCCCAGTGCGCGGAAGCAGTCGACCAGCGCCGGCTCCCAGCCCGCGCGGTCGAAGGCGCCCGAGGGATCGAGCCCCTCGAGCTCGCGCAGGGCCGTGCGCAGGCGGCGGATGCCGATGCGCAGTTGATGCACCTGTTCCTCGTCGTCGCTGCCCGCGGCCACTTCGGTGGCATTCGGCAGGATCTGCGCGAGGCAGTTCGCGACCACGGCGCGCTGGATCGCGCGGCCATCGGGCGCGCTCGCGAAGCGCGGCGGCTCGGCCTTGACGGCGGGCACCACGTCGAGCCCCGCGAGCAGCCGCGCGCCGCGCTCGGCCTTCGAGATGGTGCTGAACCACAGCCCGTGCTGCTGCGACCAGCGCTGCGCGAGCGCGACCAGCCCCGGCACGCTGCCGCGCTTGAGTTCGAGCTCGAGTTCGCAGACCGGCGATTCGCGCTGTTCGGGCGTGCCGGCATGCGCCACCACCTTGCCGACATCGAGCGCCAGCTCGGCGACGACACCGCCGGGCCCGGTGCTGCGCACGTCGCGCGTGAGCCGCACGATGTCGGTGGACTGGCGCTCGACCAGCGCCGCGGGCTGCCCATCCTCGCCCGCGAGCGCCTGCGCCAGCCGCTCGCCGACCGGCGTGCCCTGGTGGCGCTGCGGATCGATGCCCGGCGAGGCGCCCGCGGTGCCGAGGTCGACGTTGTGCTCGAGCCGGTGCAGCGCGTTGTCGCCGGTGGCCTTCACCGTCTGCACCCAGCGCCGGCCCTCCTTGCGCAGCCGCAGCACGATGCCCTGTGCGGCCAGCCGCTCGTCGGCGGTGTCGAAATAGCGCGCCTGCAGCCGGGTGCGCACGACGGCGCCGCGGCGCAGCGCGGCATCGACGGCCTTCAGGCGGTCGGCGGGAATGTGGAACTTGAATTCGATTTCCATGAGCCGGCCATGATGCACCCTGCGCGCCGTGGCGCCACTCATCGACGCACGGCGCGAGCGGGCATACGGCAGGCCGCCGGAGGCCCGGAAGCGTCTTCTTGCAAATTGATGTGGACACCGTCCATTTTGTTTTGCATAATTTGTGGACGCTGTACACAACAACCCGTCCAGCGCCCCGAAGCCCCCTTTTTCGTTCTCTTCTTTCGACGCACAGGAAACACCATGGCCACCAAGCAGATCTTCGTGAACCTCCCCGTCAAGGACCTCGACAAGTCCAAGGCTTTCTTCAACGCGCTGGGCTACAACTTCAACCCGCAGTTCACCGACGCCAATGCCGCCTGCATGGTGGTTCAGGAAGGCAGCATCCACGCGATGCTGCTGGTCGAGTCCTTCTTCAAGACCTTCACCGACAAGGCGATCACCGACACCCGCACCAGCACCGAAGTGCTGCTGTGCCTGTCGTGCGAGAGCCGCGCCGAGGTCGACGAGCTGGTGGCCAAGGCGGTCGCCGCCGGCGGCACCACGCCGCGCGCGCCGCAGGACCTCGGCTTCATGTACGGCCATGGCTTCCAGGACCTCGACGGCCACCTCTGGGAACTCGTGTTCATGGACCCGAACGCGCAGATGCCGCAGCAATAAGAGCGGCAGGCGGTCCGGCGATGCCCATCGTTCCATCCGCGAGCCGCACTGTCGCGCGCACGCGCCCTTCCGATGGGCGCAAGCGCCCCGACATGGGGGCCAAGGACGCCGCGCCATCGACGGCGTCCGATCCCGAAAGGAAGGCCGACGTGCCCACCGCCACCGCCAGCTACAACCCCATCGTGGGGATCAAGCCCCTGGGCTTCCCGTGGGAGACGGTCGACCCGTTCCTGTTCTGCGTCTACCACGACGACGCCTATCCGCGCGCCAATGCACAGATGGGCCCCGAGGCCTCGCTCGCGGGCCGCGACATCGGCCAGGACTTCAGCCGCAAGGACGGCTGGAGCATGTACCACGGCGAGACCGTGCCGGGCTTTCCCTCGCATCCGCACCGCGGCTTCGAGACCGTGACCATCGTGCGCAAGGGCCTGATCGACCATTCCGACTCGCTGGGCGCCACCGCGCGCTTCGGCGGCGGCGACGTGCAGTGGCTCACGGCCGGCAAGGGCATCGTGCATTCGGAGATGTTCCCGCTGCTCGACGCCGGCGCGCCGAATCCGCTCGAGCTGTTCCAGATCTGGCTGAACCTGCCGGCCGCCAGCAAGATGGCCGAACCGCATTTCACGATGTTCTGGTCGGAGGCGATCCCGCGCCTGGTGGTCGAGTCGCCGCGCGGCGGCCGCACCGAGATCGCGGTGATCGCGGGCCAGCTCGGCAACGCGGCCGAGGCCGGCGCGCCCGCGCCCATCGATCCGCTGGCACCGCCGCCCGATTCGTGGGCCGCGCGCACCGAGGCCGACGTGGCGATCTGGACCCTGCGCATGACGCCCGGCGCCGACTGGACGCTGCCGGCCGCCAGCGGCGCAGGCACGCGGCGCATGCTGTACTTCTTCAAGGGTGCGCAGGCGCGCATCGCGGGCCGCGAGGTGCAGGGGCCGGCGGCCATCGAGCTGCATGCCGGCACCGCGGTCGAGATCGTCAACGGCGACGCCGACACGGCCGAGTTCCTGCTGCTGCAGGGCCGCCCGATCGCCGAGCCGGTGGTGCAGTACGGGCCCTTCGTGATGAACACGCAGGCCGAGATCAGCCAGACCCTCGCCGACTACCGCCGCACGCAGTTCGGCGGCTGGCCCTGGGACGACGGGGCGCCGGTGCATGGCCGCGACCCGGCACGCTTCGCGCGGCACCCGGGCGGACGCGAGGACAAGCCGGCCCGCTGAGAAGGTATGAATGAACCTGCTGCGCGCCCCGATCTCGCATCTGCGGTCCTCGCCGTACGTCAGTACGGCTGCGGTCCTCGACGCGACCTCGGGGCGCTCGCGACGGTTCCTTCACACCTTCTAAGGACTCAGAAGGTCTTGAGCATCTCGGCGCCCAGTGCCGTCATGCTCGGCACGAACTCGATCACCTCGGCGCGCGCCACCTCGCCCTGCACGAAGGGGTCGCGCGCCAGCACGGCCTCGAGCGCGGCGCGGTCGCCCGAGCGCGCGATGATCACGCCGCCGCGGCGCGGCACCTGGCGGCCAGAGGCGATGAACAGCCCGCTCTCGTAATGCTTTCGCAGCCACACCATGTGCGCGTCGATCAGCGCGTCGACCTCCTCGAGGGGGCGGATGTAGGTGAGGGTCACGATGAACATGCGCGGGGCTTCCTGGGTGATGCGACGGGCCCGATGCTAGGGCCTTCGCATGACCGCCCGAAGCCGCGCCGGGTAACCGGATGCAAATCCGCGACCGACGGTCGGCGCTCAGCCGATGCCCAGCACCACCGACGCCACCAGCCACACGTTGGCCGCGCTGATCACGCCGAACAGCAGCCAGGCCAGCGACTTCACCACCGGCCCGTTCGCGAAGCCGCCCATCAGCGCGCGGTCGCTCGTGAAGCGGATCAGCGGCCACATCGCGAACGGCAGCTGGAAGCTCAGCACCACCTGGCTCAGCACCAGCATCTTGCCCACGCCGCCGTCACCGAACCACCACACGCCGACGAAGGCCGGCACCAGCGCCAGCGCGCGCGTGATCAGGCGCCGCTGCCAGCACGGGATCTTCAGGTCGAGAAAGCCTTCCATGATGATCTGGCCCGCGATGGTGCCGGTGAAGGTCGAGCTCTGCCCCGAGGCCAGCAGCGCCACGCCGAACAGCGTGGCCGCCAGCGCGCTGCCCACCACCGGCTCGATCAGCCGGTAGGCATCGTCGATCTCGGTCACCGCCGTGTGGCCGGTGCCGTGGAAGGCGCTGGCCGCGAGCACCATGATGGCCGCGTTGACCAGCAGCGCGAGCGACAGCGAGACCACCGCGTCGAGCGTGCAGAAGCGCACCGCCTCGCGCCGCGCGGGCTCGGTCGGCGCCACCAGCCGGGTCTGCACGATCGACGAATGCAGGTAGAGGTTGTGCGGCATCACGGTCGCCCCCACGATGCCGATCGCGAGGTAGAGCGCGCCCGGCTGGTGCAGCCGCTCGAGCATCGGCACGAAGCCGACCGCCACGCCGAACCAGTTGGGCGGCGCCATCGCGAGCTCGACCACGAAGCAGGCCGCGATGGTGCCGACCAGGCCGAGCACGATCGCCTCCACGCGCCGGAAGCCGGCGCCCTGCAGGCCCAGCACCAGCAGGGTGTCGAAGGCGGTGATGAGGATTCCCACCGGGATCGAGACGCCGAACAGCAGGTGCAGTGCGAGCGCGCTGCCGAGCACCTCGGCCAGGTCGCAGGCCACGATGGCCAGCTCGGCGCCGAGCCAGAGGAAGCGGTTGACGCGCGGCGAATAGCGCTCGCGGCAGGCGCGCGCCAGGTCCTTCTGCGCGATCAGCCCGAGCCGCACGCACAGGGTCTGCAGCAGCATCGCTGCGAGGCTCGCGAGCAGCACCACGAACAACAGGCCGTAGCCGAAGCGCGAGCCGGCCTCGATGTCGGTGGCCCAGTTGCCCGGATCCATGTAGCCCACCGACACCAGCAGCCCCGGACCCGCGTAGCGCAACAGCTTGCGGCCGAAGGACAGCTCCTGCGGCACCGCGACGCTGCCCTTCACCTCGGACGGACAGAAGGGTGCGGTGGCGGTGCGGGGCAGCGGAAAGAACATGCGCGCGATGATAGGGACAAGCCCTCGGCCTTGTCGCCCAGCGGACCACCGCACCCGGCAGGCCCGCGCGGAATCTCTTAGATTCGAAGGCTCGCGGCCGCACCGGCCCGCTCATCCCACTCAGGAGACCCTCGCCCATGATCCACGTCGTCGCCGTCATCACCGCCAAGCCCGGCCAGCGCGCCGCACTGCTCGCCGCCTTCGCCGAGAACCGTGCCGCGGTGCTGGCCGAGAAGGGCTGCATCGAATACGGCGCCACCATCGATGCGCAGGGCATCCCGCCCTCGAAGGCCAGCTTCGGCGCCGACACCTTCGTCGTGATCGAGAAGTGGGAGACGCTGGCCGACCTGCAGGCCCACGCGGTCGCGCCGCACATGAAGGCCCATGGCGAGAAGACCAAGGCACTGGTCGAGAGCAAGCTGATCCACGTGCTCGAACCGGTCTGAGGCCGCGCGCCCGACGGGCGCTTCTTTCTCCTTCGTCGCCTACCCCTTTCCGTTGTATTCGTGCGCACGGGATGCTGCTACCTTTGCCGGCAGCCGTTCAACGACACAGAGAGGGGACCACGGACATGGCGATCTTCCGTTCGCAAGGCCCGCGCCGGTGCGCGCGCGCCGCCGCGGTGCCCGCCGCGCTGGCCGCGCTCGTGCTGCTGGCCAGCGGCTGCGCGCCGCTGATGGCGCCGCCCTACGCGGCCGACTACGAGGCGCTCGATCGCCTCGAGGCCACGCGCCCCGGCATGGTGGCGGTGGCGCGCGCCCAGCCCACCGATCCCGAGGACAAGGTCAACAACGTGCGCATGCGCAGCACGCGCCTGGTCTCGCCCAACGGCAGCTTCGCGCTCTACCTCGAGGAGGCGATGCGGCGCGACCTGGCCGAGATCTCGGTGCTCGACCCGAAGGCGCCCACGCGCATCGCGGCGCGCATCCTGCTCAACGAGCTCGACCTCGGCGTGTTCAACGGCGGCGGCCGCATGGAGGTCGAGATCGTGGTCACGCGTGGCGACACGCAGCGGCTGCGCCGCACCTACCGCGGCGAGACCAAGTTCGAATCAGGCTACGGCGCCGCGGTGGCCGTGCCGGCCGGCCAGGCCGAGTACCCGCGCCTGGTGCGCGCGCTGCTGCGCCAGGTCTATGCCGACCCGCAGTTCGTGGCGGCGATCCGGCCATGACGACAACGACACGAGGCGCCGCCATGTCCCTGTTCCCTTCCTGCACGCGCGCCGCCGGCATCGCCGCCCTCGCCTTCGGCGCGCTGCTGCTCGCGGCCTGCACCCATCCGATCACCATGGTCACGGACCCGGCGCCACCGCGTTCGCTGCAGCACCTGGTGCAGAAGAAGGTGGCCTACGTGATGACCGACGCCCAGCGCGACACCCAGGTGGTCACGCCCGGCGGCAGCGGCGACAAGGTCAGCTACTTCCCCTACCGCGACCTCGAGAAGCCGGTGCGCGACGCGCTGCGCTCCGTCTACCGCGACGTGGTGGTGCTGCGCACCGCGAACGACGTGAAGGCCAACCAGGCGGCCGGCATCGCGCTGGTGTTCACGCCGAAGATCACGACCGACTCGAGCTCCACCTCGCTGCTGGCCTGGCCGCCGACCTCGTTCACCGCCGAGGTGCAGTGCGTGGTCACCGATGCCGCGGGCGCCGAGGTCACGCGGGTGCGCGCGGTCGGCAACGGCACGGCCGAGTTCGGCGAGTACAAGGGCGACTTCGGCCTGGCCGCGCGCCGCGCCGCGGCGCGCATGGCGGGGCAGCTCGCGAGCGAGATACGGCGCAACGAGAAGCTGCGCTGAAGGCGGCGCACCCAAAGAAAAAACGCGCTCCGGGGAGCGCGTTCTTCATGATGGCGTCGAAGGCTTACTTCGAGACGACCTTCACCATCTCGAGGCACTTGTTCGAGTAGCCCCATTCGTTGTCGTACCAGCTCACGAGCTTCACGAAGGTACCGTCGAGCGCGATGCCGGCTTCGGCGTCGAAGATCGAGGTGCGCGGGTCGCCGCGGAAGTCGGTGGCCACCACCTTGTCTTCCGTGTAGCCCAGCACGCCCTTGAGCGCGCCTTCGCTCTGCGCCTTCATCTCGGCGCAGATTTCCTTGTACGTGGCTTCCTTCACCAGCTCGACCGTCAGGTCGACCACCGACACGTCGGAGGTCGGCACGCGGAAGCTCATGCCCGTGAGCTTCTTGTTGAGCTCGGGAATCACCACGCCCACGGCCTTGGCCGCACCCGTCGACGACGGGATGATGTTTTCGAGGATGCCGCGGCCGCCGCGCCAGTCCTTGTTGCTCGGGCCGTCCACGGTCTTCTGCGTGGCGGTGGCCGCGTGCACGGTGGTCATCAGGCCGCGCTTGATGCCCCACTTGTCGTTGAGCACCTTGGCCAGCGGGGCCAGGCAGTTGGTGGTGCAGCTGGCGTTGCTGATGATGGCTTCGCCGGCGTACTTCTTGTCGTTCACGCCGTAGACGAACATCGGCGTGTCGTCCTTCGACGGCGCCGACAGGATCACCTTCTTGGCGCCCGCGTCGATGTGCTTCTGCGCCGTTTCCTTCGTGAGGAACAGGCCGGTCGACTCGAGCACGATGTCGGCGCCGACCTCGTTCCACTTCAGTTGCGCGGGGTCGCGCTCCTGCGTCAGGCGGATCTTCTTGCCGTTCACGATCAGCGTGTTGCCCTCGACCGTGACCTCGCCCTTGAAGCGGCCGTGCACCGAGTCGTACTGCAGCATGTAGGCTAGGTAGTCGGGCTCGAGCAAGTCGTTGATGGCAACGATTTCGATCTCGTTCTTGAAGTTCTGCACGGCTGCGCGCAGCACGTTGCGGCCGATGCGGCCGAAGCCGTTGATACCGAGTTTGATAGCCATCTGACTTGCTCCTAAGGTTGAAAAACTTGTGATCGGACCGGAAGAGGGGCGCGCGGCGCTCAGTCGCGCAGGGCCGCTTCGACCGTGGCGGCGACGTTCTCGGCCGTGAAGCCGAAGTGCTTGAACAGCACCGGCGCGGGCGCAGATTCGCCGTACGTGTCGATGCCGACGACGGCGGCGCAGCCGTACTTCCACCAGCCGTCGGTGCAGCCCATCTCGACCGCCACGCGCGGCAGCTTCTTCGGCAGCACGGCCTTCTTGTAGGCCAGGTCCTGGCGGTCGAAGGTGGTGGTCGAGGGCATCGACACCACGCGCACCGCGATCTTCTTCTCGGCCAAAAGCTTCTGCGCGGCGAGCGCGAGCTGCACTTCGGAACCGGTGGCGATCAGGACCGCCGCGGTCTTCTTGTTCTTCAGGCCGACCTGTTCGGGTTCGGACAGCACGTAGGCGCCGCGGCTGATGTCGCCGAGTTCGCTCTTTGCCGCATAGGCGATGTTCTGGCGGCTCAGCAGCAGCGCGGTCGGGCGCGACTGGTTCTGCAGCGCCACGGCCCAGGCCACGGCGGTTTCGGCCGTGTCGCCCGGACGCCAGACGTCGAGGTTGGGGATCAGGCGCAGCGAGGCGGCATGCTCGATCGACTGGTGCGTCGGGCCGTCTTCGCCCAGGCCGATGGAGTCGTGCGTGAACACGTGGATCACGCGGTGCTTCATCAGCGCGGCCATGCGGATCGCGTTGCGGCTGTAGTCGCTGAAGGTCAGGAAGGTGCCGCCGTAGGGGATGTAGCCGCCATGCAGCGCCACGCCGTTCATGATCGCGGCCATGCCGAACTCGCGCACGCCGTAGTTGATGTGGCGGCCGATGGTGCCGTGCGGGGCTTCGGCCGGCGCCTCGGACTTGGCTTCGTCTTCCGCGCCGGGCTTGGCCTCGACCGCCGGCACGTTCATGACCACGGCGCCGGTCTTCGGATCGAAGCGCAGCGCGGCGGTGCTCTTGGTGTTGGTGAGGTTCGAGCCGGTCAGGTCGGCGCTGCCGCCGAGCATTTCGGGCAGCGCGGCCGTGAACGATTCCAGCGCGAGCTGGCTGGCCTTGCGGCTGGCCACGGTCTCGGCCTTGGTGTGCGCGGCCACCACGGTGTCGAACGCGACCTGGTGGAATTCCTTGGGCAGCTCGCCCTTCATGCGGCGCGTGAACTCGCCGGCCAGCTCGGGGTAGGCGACGGCGTAGGCGGCGAAGCGCTCGTTCCAGTCGGTCTCGAGGCGGTGGCCTTCGTCCTTGTGGTTCCAGTCGGCATAGACCTCGGTCGGGATCTCGAAGGCCGGCGCGGTCCAGCCCAGGGCTTCGCGCGTGAGCTTGATCTCTTCGGCGCCGAGCGCCTCGCCGTGCGCCTTGGCGGTGCCGGCGCGGTTCGGGCTGCCCTTGCCGATGGTGGTCTTGCAGACGATCAGCGTGGGGCGCGACTCTTCCTTCTTCGCCTTGGCGATGGCCTTCGACACTTCCTTGGCGTCGTTGCCGTCGATCGGGCCGATGACGTTCCAGCCGTAGGCCTTGAAGCGCTCTTCCGTGTTGTCGATGAACCAGGGCTTGACCTGACCGTCGATGCTGATGCCGTTGTCGTCGTAGAGCGCGATCAGCTTGTTGAGGTGCCAGGCGCCGGCCAGCGCGCAGGCTTCGTGGCTGATGCCTTCCATCATGCAGCCGTCGCCCAGGAAGGCGTAGGTGTGGTGGTCGACGATGTCGTGGCTCTTGCGGTTGAACTCGGCGGCCAGCAGCTTCTCGGCCAGCGCGAAGCCCACCGCATTGGTGATGCCCTGGCCCAGCGGGCCGGTGGTGGTTTCCACGCCAGGGGTCACGTCGACCTCGGGGTGGCCCGCGGTCTTGCTGTGCAGCTGGCGGAAGTTCTTGAGCTCGTCGATCGGCAGGTCGTAGCCGGTCAGGTGCAGCACCGCGTACAGCAGCATCGAGGCGTGGCCGTTCGACAGCACGAAGCGGTCGCGGTCGAACCAGTGCGGGTTGGCGGGGTTGTAGCGCAGGTGCTCGCCCCACAGTGCGACGGCCATGTCGGCCATCCCCATCGGTGCGCCCGGATGTCCGGAATTGGCTTGTTGAACGGCATCCATAGCCAACGCGCGGATCGCGTTGGCCATCAGGGCTTGGTTGGCCATGGGCAGGGAACTTTCGGGGGAGTTGGGTGGGAGGGACTCGGGAGAACCCGCGATTTTACCGGGCGAGCCCGAACCGGCACCGACAGCCTGCTGACACCCCTCTGCGCTTATTTTGCGCAGCCGGCCGGACCCGCGTTTTCCCTCATGGGCGATGTACTAAAGTCGCGGACATATGCACGGGCTGCACCTCACCGCCGACCTTCACGATTGCCAATGCGGCGCGCAGTGGCTCACCGACGGCGAGGCGCTCGGCGCCGTCTGCCTCAAGGCCGTGTCGGCCGCGGGGCTGCAGCCGGTGGGCAAGCTGGTCCACGGCTTCCCGGCCACCACGCACGGCCCGGGCGGCGTCACCGCCACCGTGCTGCTGGCCGAATCGCACCTGTGCCTGCACACCTGGCCCGAGCAGCGCGCCGTCACGCTCGACGTCTACGTCTGCAACTTCGGCGGCGACCACTCGGCCAAGGCGCATGCGCTAATGGACTGCCTGGTCTCGCTGTTCCGCCCGCGCCACAGCGAACGCAACGAGCTGCAACGCGGGCGCGTGGCGGCCAGCGCTTGAGCCGGGACGCGACGGTGGCGGCCAAGGCCATGGTGCTCGCGGCCGGTCGCGGCGAGCGCATGCGGCCGCTGACCGACACCACCCCCAAGCCCCTGCTCGAGGTCCGCGGCAAGCCGCTGATGCAATGGCCGATGGAGGCGCTGGCGGCCGGCGGCTTCACCGAGCTGGTGCTCAACACGGCCTGGCTCGGCGACCGGATCTCCGGTCACTTCGGCTCGAAACCGTTGCTGGGCGGCCAGGTGACGCTATCGATTTCATACTCCGACGAGGCCCGAGACTTTGGCGGCGCGCTCGAGACCGCGGGCGGCATCGTGCGCGCGCTGCCGCTGTTGGGCGATCCGTTCTGGGTCGCGGCGGGCGACGTGTTCGCGCCCGGCTTCGTCTTCACCCAGGCCGCGGTCGAGCGCTTCGTGGCGAGCGGCAAGCTCGCGCACCTGTGGCTGGTGCCCAATCCCGCGCACAACCCGAAGGGCGACTTCGGCCTCTCGGCCGAGGGCCTCGCGCTCGACACGCCGGACGGCCCGCGCCACACCTTCTCGACCATCGGCCTGTACCGCGCCGCACTGTTCGCGCCGCCCTACTGCGCCATCCCTTGCGGCAACCCCGGCGGCATCAAAGCCCCGCTGGCGCCGATCCTGCGTGCCGCGATGGACAATGGCCTGGTGAGCGCCGAGCTCTACACCGGCCCCTGGACCGACGTGGGAACGCCCGAGCGCCTCGCCGAACTCAACCGGCCTTCGTAGCCAGCCCGTCTCACAGGAAGTCTCCACGCGATGACCACCACCGACACCAAGAAGATCTACGCCGAGCGCCGCGCTCGCCTCGCCTCGCAACTGGGCAAGGACGGCATCGCGATCATCCCGACCGCGCCCGAACGCCAGCGCAACCGCGACAGCGACTTCCTGTTCCGCCACGACAGCTACTTCTACTACCTGACCGGCTTCACCGAGCCCAATGCCTGGCTGGTGCTCGGCGGCGACGGCCGCGCCACGCTGTTCTGCGCGCCCAAGGATCTGGAGCGCGAGATCTGGGACGGCTACCGGCTCGGCCCCGACGCCGCGCCCGAGGCGCTCGGCCTCGACGAGGCCTTCTCGGTCACCGAGCTCGATGCGAAGCTGCCCAAGCTGCTCGAGAACCGCTCGGTCGTCTGGTATCCGTTCGCCACCCACAAGGGCCTCGAGACCCGCGTCGACGGCTGGCTGCAGTCGGTGCGCGCGCGCGTGCGCTACGGCGCGCTGTGCCCCGAGGAGCAGCGCGACCTGTGCGGCCCGCTCGACGAGATGCGCCTCGTGAAGGACGCGCACGAGCAGGACATCATGCGCCGCGCCGCCCAGATCAGCGCCCGCGCCCACATCCGCGCGATGCAGCTGTCGGCGCGCATGCTGCGCGAGGGCAAGGACGTGCGCGAGTACCACCTCGACGCCGAGCTGCTGCACGAGTTCCGCCTCGGCGGCTCGCAGTACCCGGCCTACGGTTCCATCGTCGCGGCCGGCGCCAACGCCTGCGTGTTGCATTACCGCGCCGATGCCGCCCCCGTGCGCGACGGCGAGCTGGTGCTGATCGATGCCGGCTGCGAGCTCGACGGCTACGCCAGCGACATCACGCGCACCTTTCCCGCCAACGGCAGGTTCACCGGCCCGCAGCGCGCGCTGTACGACCTCGTGCTCGCGAGCCAGGACGCCTCGGCCGCCGCCACCAAGGCCGGCAACCGCTTCAACGACCCGCACGACGCCGCCGTGCGCGTGCTCGCGCAGGGCATGCTCGACCTGGGCCTGCTCGACGCCAACAAGGTCGGCGGCCTCGACGACGTGATCGACAGCCGCGCCTACTTCCAGTTCTACATGCACCGCACCGGCCACTGGCTCGGCATGGACGTGCACGACTGCGGCAGCTACGTCGAGCCCACGCAGGTCGGCGAGGTCAGCGAGCGCAAGGACCCGCTGTCGAACGAGCTCATCAAGAACCGCCCGAGCCGCATCCTGCAGCCCGGCATGGTGCTCACGCTCGAACCCGGCATCTACGTGCGCCCCGCCGACGGCGTGCCCGAGCAGTTCCACAACATCGGCATCCGCACGGAAGACGACGCCATCGTCACGGCCACCGGCTGCGAGCTCATTTCGCGCGGCGTGCCGGTGAAGGGGGACGAGATCGAGGCGTTGATGCGGGCCTGAGCGCCACGCGCTGCGGTGCCTGCGGCGCGTGCCGCGCCTGCAAAAAGTCGATGAACACCCGCAGCTTGCGCGGCATCTGCGCGCGGCTCGGGTAATAGAGATAGAAGCCCGGAAAAGTGGGCCACCACGGCTCGAGCAGCGGCACCAGCCGGCCGCTGTCGAAGTCCTCGCGCACCGTGCCCTCGAAGGCCACCGCGATGCCCGCGCCGGCGCGCGCGGCCGCCAGCAGCACCTCGCTATCGTTGGCGATCAGCGGTCCCGCCACCTCCACGTCGAGCTCGCGGCCGTCCTGCGCGTACTCCCAGCGATAGAGCCCGCCGGTCGTGAGCCGGAAGTTGAGGCAGCGGTGCTCGCGCAGGTCCTCGGGCGTGCGCGGCGGCGTCCGCCCCTCGAGGTAGCGCGGCGCCGCGAAGCTCACCATGCGCTGCGGCCCCGCGATCGGCAGCGCCACCACGTCCTGCGCCAGGCTCTCGCCGAGCCGGATGCCCGCGTCGAAACCGCCTTCGACCAAGTCGACCATGCGGTTGTCGCAGACCAGCTCGAGCACGATGTCGGGATAGGCCGCCGCGAAATCGCCGAAGTGCGGATAGAGCAGCAGCTCGGCCGAGACCCGCGCCACGTTCAGGCGCAGCAGCCCCGCCGGCTTGTCGCGTGCCTCGTCGATGCCTTCCACCGCCTGCGCCAGCGCCGCGAGCGCCGGCCGCGCGCCCTCGAGGAACTGCCGGCCCAGCTCGGTCGCGCCGACGCTGCGCGTGCTGCGGTCGAGCAGCCGCACGCCGAGCTTTGCCTCGAGCGTGCGCACGGTCTGCGACAGCGCCGAGGGAGAGACGCCGAGTTCCTCGGCCGCGCGCGTGAAGCTGGCGTGATGGGCCACGCGCGCGAAGGCGGCGATGGCGGGGAGAAGGTCGGGCGACATGCGGGAATTATGAAGAGAGCCTTCACAAAGCATCAAGCACAGCGGTCTTTTTCCAATGCAATGGTGGGACGACATTCGAGCCATGGCGCTCGCGCACCGCGGCGCCTTCCCCCTCGAAAGGACATCCCCATGCCACTCAACGACTACCTCACCCTCGGCCGCTCGGGCCTGCGCGTCAGCCCGATCTCGCTCGGCACCATGACCTTCGGCAGTGACTGGGGCTGGGGGGCCGACGCCGGCGAATCGCGCCGCATGTTCGACGCCTACCTCGAACGCGGCGGCAACTTCGTCGACACCGCCAACTTCTATACCAACGGCAGCTCGGAGCGGCTGCTGGGCCAGTTCCTCGCCGACCGGCGCGAGTCGGTGGTGCTGGCCACCAAGTACACGCTCAACATGCAGCCCGGCAATCCCAACGCGGGCGGCAACCACCGGCGCAACATGGTGCGCTCGGTCGAGGCCAGCCTGAAGCGCCTGGGCACCGACTACATCGACCTGCTGTACCTGCACATCTGGGACGGGCTGACGCCCTTCGACGAAGTGATGCGCGCCTTCGACGACCTCGTGCGCGCGGGCAAGGTGCTCTACGCCGGCATCTCCGACACGCCCGCCTGGCAGGTCGCGCGCATGCAGACCCTGGCCGAGCTGCGCGGCTGGGCGCCGCTGGTGGCGCTGCAGATCGAGTACAGCCTGATCGAGCGCACCGTGGAGCGCGAGCTGCTGCCGATGGCGCGCGAGCTCGGCCTCGGCGTGATGGCCTGGTCGCCGCTGGGCAGCGGCGTGCTGACCGGCAAGTACAGCCGCGCCGACCTCGACCGCGCGAAGGGACAGGACCCGCGCGTGACCGGCACGCGCAAGGACGTGGCCGTGGGCAACGGCGCACTCACCGAACGCGCGCTCGCCATCGCCGACGTGGTGGCGCAGATCGCGAAGGAGCAGGACCGCTCGAGCGCGCAGATCGCGCTGGCCTGGCTGCTGCACCGGCGCGGGCCGACCGTGATGCCGATCATCGGCGCGCGCACCTTCGCGCAGTTCGAGGACAACCTGGGCGCGCTCGAGGTCGAGCTCGATGCGCAGGCGCTGCGGCGGCTCGATGCGGCAAGCGCGATCGCGCTGGGGTTTCCGCACGACTTCATGGCGCTGCCGATGACGCAGGGGGTGCTGCACGGCGGCACGTCGACGCGCCGCGGCGAGTGAAAGGGACTCAGTCGCCCAGCGCGGCCAGCACCAGGCACCCGAGCCCCGCCAGCACCGCGATCGCCGCGGCCGCCGACGCCACCCAGTGGAAGCGGCGCGGCGCATAGCTCAACAGCCCCACCACCGTCTGCGCGGCCGCCGTGAGCGCGCCGAGCCAGAGCACCCAGCCGATCGAATGGCCGGCGGCGCGCAGGCTGGCGACGAGCGATAGGCACAGCGCCACGCTGCCGCCGAGCTGCAGCCAGCGGCGCCACGGACCGGGCGTGCTGCCGCGGCCGAAGACGTCCTCGCTGTGGCGGTCCATCGCGAGGCCCAGCGCGCAGAAGCCCGCGAGCGAGGCGGCGAACACGGTCGCGATCAGCAAGGCGTTCATTACGATCTCTGGCCCGAGGTGGCGAGCGAAGGCGAGTCCACCGCGTCATCGGCCGGATCGGCCTTCGAGGCTTTCTTCGCCGAAGCACTCAAGGCCTTGCGCCGCTTGCGCTCCACCATCCAGGCCGCGCCCGCGAGCCCCAGGCCCAGTGCGATCGACACCAGGTCGAAACCGGCGACGGCACTCGGCCCCGAGCGCAGGCTGACCGTGAGCGGCGCGGGACCGGTGAAGGCGTTGAGCACCGGCAGCAGCGCGAACAGCAGCGCGCCTGCGGCGAGCTGCGCCTGCCACATGCGCAGCGTGGGCCGCGCGAGACCCAGCAGCGCGGCCGCGCCCCAGACCGCGAAGAACCAGCCGATCTCGGCCGCGCCGCGGTCGGCCGTGTCGAACGGCACCAGCCGGTTGGCCCAGAAGAAGGCGGCCATCGCGAGCGGCAGGCCCGCGATCGCGCCGAGGTTGAGGCCGTCGACCAGCCGCAGGCCGAAGCTCACGCGGCCGCCCTGCTTGAGCCGCTTCGCGAACTTCTGGCGCTCCTTCACGGCCCACAACAGCAACCCCGTGGCGACCATCAGGCAGCCCGCGAGGCCGGAGACGAAGAACAGCGCGCGCAGCAGCGGATCGCCGAAGCGGCCGATGTGCAGGCCGTAGAGCACGCTGCGCGTCTCGACAGCGGGCCGCATGCTGTCGCCGTAGGCACCGACCAGCGCGCCGGTCACGCCGTTGAAGACCATCGACGGTTGCTCGGACCCCAGTTGCGGCCCTTCGGCGCGGCGCACGATGACCGTCGCATTGGCATCGTTCGGCGAATTGACCGTGAGGCGGCCGACCGGCGCGCCGCCCCAGTGCGCCGAGGCCTGCGCGAGCATCGGTGCGACCGGTGCCATCGGCGCCTTCTGGCCTGCGGCCTTGAACTGCTCGCGCACGCCGCCCGCGAAGGCCTCGGAGAAGAAGGTCTGCGTGCCGCCGATGTCCTTGTAGGCCGCCTGCGGGCCCCAGGGCATGTACATGAACATCAGCGTGACGAGGCCCGTGTACGTGATCATCGCGTGATAGGGCAGCGCAAGCACCGCGGTCGCGTTGTGCGCGTCGAGCCACGAGCGCTGGCCCTTCTTCGGACGGAAGGTGAAGAAGTCCTTGAAGATCCGCTTGTGCGTGACGATGCCGCTGAGGATCGCCACCAGCATGAACATCGCGCAGAAGCCGACGATCCAGCGGCCCCAGATCGCGGGCATGTAGTGCAGGTCGAAGTGCAGGCGGTAGAAGAACTCGCCGCCGCGCGTCTCGCGCACCGCCGCCGAGGGCTGGCCGCTGGCCGCATCGAGCACCGCACGGCCGAAGCGGTCGCGCCGGTCGCGCAGCGGCGAACCGGCCGGCGGCGCGGGCCGGGTCCAGAACAGGCTGGTCGAGGGCTCGCGCTCGGTAGACAGCGTGATGAACCAGCGCGGCGAGTCGGCCGCGTGCTGCTGCAGGTAGGCGTAGGCGCCCTCGGTGGCCTGCACCTGCGGCACCGGCGTGCGCGAAAGCCCGTGCAACTCGGGCTTCATCCAGAGCGTGATCTCGTCCTTGAAGTACGAGGCCGTGCCGGCCGCGAACACCATGAACAGCACCCAGCCGACCAGCAGGCCCGACCAGGTGTGCAGCCAGGCCATCGACTGGCGGAAGCCCTCCTTCATGCGCCCGCTCCCGGCGTCGGCAGCACCAGCAGCAGCGCGCCCAGCGGCGCCGCGGCAATGACCAGGCCGATCCAGGCACGCCACGCGCTGCGCGCCGCGAACACCCACATCACCGCGACCGCGAACACGAGGAAGGAGGCCAGCGTGCCGGTCATCGCGGCTTCGCTGCGCGCCATGCCGAAGGCGGCGGGCAGGCACAGCGCGAGCGCCGCGGCGGAGAGCGCGGCCACGCCGTAGCCGCCGGCGATGGCGGCGACGGCGCGCGAGGCCACGCCGAGGCGGTAGCGCAGGCCGGCGCTCACGCCGCGCGCCGGACGGCGTGCGAGGTCGTTCGGGAAGTCATGGGAAAGGGGGATTCGGAAAGATGAGAATAATACTCATCCGCCGAATCCGCACCGGGGCTTGAGGGATTTTGGGGATCAGGCGGTCAGTGCCGAGACCTCCGCATCGGTCAGGCGCTGCGGAAAGTAGCGGGCCGCCTTGATGTGGAGGCAGGCCTGGTTGCTGCCCCAGGCGACTGCGCCGAGCGCGAAGCGCGTGATGGGCGGCATGGCTGCCATCGCGTTCTTTCGGAGCCCGTCCGTGCGGAAGCTGTAGCGCAACCCTTCGGCCCCATAGGCCAGGGCGACCTTGAAGTAATCGCCTGGAGACAGCACGCCGGCGTTCCCCGCGGAGGTGGTCGCGGTGGTCGTGCCCCCGACCGTGCCGGTGCAGTACACGCCCCCAGGGATGCTCATCCCCATCGACAGCCGGTTGCCCGCCGTGCCGTCCCCGAGTTCCATGATGTTCCGCACCGTGATGTCCGGCATCTTGGGCAGTTCGACCTCGAGGGCAACCGCTCCTTCGGCGGCGTTGAGCCAACCCTTGGCGGCATCGATGTAGACGAAGTCGGCGCTTCGCGCGACGGCGGTCGATCCGACTGTATCGGCGGCGCGCGTACCGGCGGTCGAGTTCGTCACGTCCGCAGCGCGCAGAACCGTTGCCGCGGCCGTGGGGATATAGCTCGAAGCGAATGCAGCCTGCTCGAGCTGGTAGCCGGTGACCCGGAAACCACGAGGCGAGTTTTGAGGGTACTTGACCGCGCCGACGTTCGCGCCAGGCACAGAAGAGCCCGTCGTGTGGGTGCAGGAGACGCGATAGACGCCGTCACCCTGAGGCGTCACGATGAACTTGGTCATCGGTGGCGTGACGCCGACGATGGCCAGCGCGAAATCGTTCGACTCGGAAGCAGCGGTGTCCGATCTGAAGACAGGGGCCAAGCCATCGTCCATCTTCACGAACACCGACAAGCAATACGAGGTATTCGGCTGCAAGGTCACTGTCTTGTAGGCAAGACTCCATTGCTGGGCCACCGTCGGCCGGCCGATCTTCACCCCGGTGACCATTCCAATGCCGCTGAAATCGCTGTAGGCCGCGTCACCCAGCAGCGACGTCCCGCCAGGTGTCGCGAAATCCGAGACCGTCAGCATGTTGGTGCTGGCGGCTTCTTGAAGCAATGTCGGGGGTGCCAGCAGGTCGGCCGGGTTGTAGGTCATCCGCACCGTGTTCACCGGGGCCGTCTGCATCTTCCCCTGGAGATCGAAGTAGGTGCCGATCGAGGAGCGCGAGGTGAAGGTGTCGTTGCTCGGGATGTACGAGGTCGGAACGGGCCCGTCTTCGAGTTGCGCGCCGAACACCTGAAAGGAGCCTCGATCACCACTGGTGCCGGTTACGCCCGCGTAGATTCGCAGCGAATCTCCCACCGCGATGCCGGTGTTGCGACTCGTCCAGAGTCGATACCACCCATTCGTGATGGCTTTCATCTCCCAGCCTGCACCCGAAAGCGAAAGACCGCCGCTTCCATCGGAGACGACCGTGGCGTAGGGCGTGAAGGTCTGCAGGGACGTATCGTTGCGCCAGGCGAAGGAGAGCGAGCCCGTGAGGCCCGCGTTCTTGACGAACACGGAATAGGTCATCTCGGTGCTCGTGGCGATCAGGGCCCCCTGCGTGAAGGGACCCGACGCAGCACCCGACAGTTCGATGGCACGAGGGGTGCCATCGGGAGCCGACTTTCCCGCGGCCACAGCCAGGCCGGCAACGCTCCATGGATTGCGGTTGAATTGCGAGCTGCTCAGCACGAGATTGGTCCGTTGCGGCTCGGCGAGCAGCGCAGGTGCCACGGCGAGATTTCCGGAGTCGTAATTCATTCGCCCCGCTCCCGCGGCGGCGTACCGCATGACCCCCTTGGCGTCGTAATACGAGCCGATCGAGACTCGCGCGGTCACTGTGTCCACACTGGGGATATACGAGGTTGCGAACGTGCCCGCCTCCAGCTGAGCGCCCCAGGCGAACGCGCCGTTGACATCGTCGCCAGCGCCCGTGGAGGCGCCGCTCGGATAGAGAGCGTAGGTAATCCCGGTCGTATCGTCGGAAGTGAAGACGAGAACGTAACGGCGCCACCCATTTCCAGCATCGGTGACCGATGTGGAGACGATCGAGAAAGTGCCAATCTTGGACGACGAATGCGTGCTGCCCAGCAGGTCGAAATTCGCGCTGATCGAGTTCGTAGCACCTGTGCCGCAAACGTAGATGAATGCCCGTTGCCCGCCTGCGGACTTCAGGTACACGGAGGCCACGTAGGTTCCCACGACGGCGGCCTTGGTGGTGGCCTGCGCGACGCGCCCGTTGCCATAGTTGCTCTGGCTGCTCAGGATGAGCTTGGCCGCCTCCATATGTCCATTCGGTGCGAGCGTGGCATTCGGCACGACTTTGACCTGCGGCGTTCCACCAGCGACGTAGACATTCCAGCCAGTCGTCTGATCGAAGCGCGACGCATATCGCAGCATGTTGGTCCGACCGCTTTCGATCAGAAGACCCTTGGCCGCCTTGGTGACGGGGTCGTAGTCAAGGCGAGGCGCAACCGCGGGTTCAATAAAACCCAGCGGGCTCACACGTGTGCCGTTGGCACCGCCACTGGAGATAAACATTTCCGCTGCGGATTTTGGAGTCAGGTTCGTGGGCATGGAATCAACCTGTGATGATTTCGGTTTCAGGAGTCAGAGTCACGATTTCGGCCGCGTTGGCCGCCTTCGGCCAGTAGACGAAGTCCTGGATGACGCCGTCGAAAGGGTCGGCTCCGTAATTGCGATGGCCAAGCCACAACGTTGGGCTGGTGTAGGTAGGGATCGATGCCAAGCCGACCGAAGCTGCCGGCTTGTCGTCGCACTGAACGATGAAGCGCCCTTGCTTCCAGGACGCCGCCACCTTGCGGGTCTGTCCGATCGGCGCCGCGCTGCCTGCGATCGAAGTCGCTGCCTGCTGCGCACCCCGGTCGAAGCAATTCGCGCTGATGCCGCCTGCGCCGTCGAAGTAGACGAGCATTCGACTCGTCGCCCCAGCCGCATCGGTGATTCCGAAGATCATCGAAGTGGCGGGAACGAGGTTGGTCGCTTGAGCGACGCGGGCGCAGATCGTGCCTTCCCGCAGGTTGTACCAAGGTTGGCTCTGGAGATTCGGAATGTGAATCTGGTCAGCAGTTCGCGCGATGGGTGTCGTAGACGGGACAGGTGTGTAGCTCGATGCGGTCGCCCCGACCTCGACCTGCCCCTTGCAGATCCAGACCGTCAGGTTGCTTGCCAGCGTCGACACGATATGGACCACCGGATAGATGGTCCCCGTGTTGCCGGGCGTGGCATTACCCATCACAACCCGGGTGAAGCGCTCGGCATACGGGGCCGAATTCACGGCGGAGATGTTCGTGCTTCCCATGCCGTTCGAGCCTGTGTAGTAGACGTTGATGGCCTCGCTTCCGACCAGCGGCCGACTGAGCTTCACGTAGGAACTCGTCGAGTAGGTGGTCGAGGCCACGATCGCCGCCGCCGAACTATTGGAGCGCCAGCGACTTCCCGGATAGCCTGATGCCATGGCCGGGGTAAATGTCACCGCCGAACACGCCTCTCCATCGACAGTGGCCACGCCCACGGTGGGCGGCGTGGTTCCCTCGGCAACCCCCAGGGCGCTGAGCTGGCTGTTCGTCAGAAGATTGGTGCGGACAGGTCCGCGAAAGCGTAGCCCGCGAGACGCGAGGGTGATTGGGTCGTAGTCGAAAGCCGGTGCGACAGCAGCCTCGATCCTCCCCTGCGCATTCACGCGCGTGCCGTTCGCGCCGCCAGCGGCGGTCAGCAACTGCGCAAAGGTTTTTTCTGTAAGCGTAGTGGTCATGAGTGGGCTTTCCTCGATCAAGAATTGGCGGAAGATTCTTCGGATGTCGATACGCTCAGGCCGGTGCCGGGCCATCCGGCATTGCAGTCGTAGGCATCGAACTGCGCCACGGTCTCAAGCATGGCAATGGCTTCGTGATGGGAGCGCTCGGACGAAAAGCAGGCTTGCACATGCAGCTCGATCGCACGAGCCACTGCATCGAGCTCGGCAAGACTCATGCGCGCCCAGCCGCTGTCGAACTTGAAATCCACCGCCTCGATGCCGGCACGCTCGGCCTTGACCAGAAGCGCGGTGAGCGCATCGCGATCGGAACGCTTGGTGCTCACGCGCAGGCCGTCAGGCAACACCAGGCCGCCGGTCTCCAGCGCCCAGCGGCGCTCGGCCACCTGGGCACGCAGCGCTCGACGCCGGTCCTCCGGCGTGCGCTCGTCCATCCAGGCTCGAGACGTCCAGTTCCACTCGTGATGCGCAGACGGCCTGGGCGGAAAGGCCACCTTGAGGCCATCAGCCACATAACCGTCGACAACCGTCGAGTCGTCTTCGATCCAGGCAAGTCCCAGATCGTTCGCCAGCCGCGGTGCATCGTTCGGCGGCATGAGGGAGCGCAGCTTGATTTCCCCGGAGACCGGGTCATGGAAGACATACATAACGGCGGCAGTTGTCATGGCGCGAGCTTCAGTTGTCGTAGTTTTGGTGTTGGTGGTCATCGCTTACACGCCAAGAAAGTGCATGAGCGATCGCGGATCGGCTGAGGCCCTTGACTCAGGTCGGTCGCTCGGAAGACAACCGCATAGTCCATCGCCCCGGAAGGCGACGGAAATGAACTCACGGCACTTCCTCGCACGAGCATCGACCAGACGGGTTCCGAAAACCCCGCTCCGCGATAGATCGCCACGATCACGGGCTGATCCGCATCGAAGGAAACCGTCACCACCACCGATCCCCCTCCGGAATTGAACCCATAGATGGGCAGCCAGACTGAGAACGGTGCGCCCATCCATGCCAGACCTCGCTGCTCCGAAAACCGCGGCACCGTCACTGCCTCGCCTTGGATTTGCATGGTGCCAATGACATCGAGCTGTTCGACCCTGAGCTTCCCGTTCTGGATGCTCATGCCATTCATGTACAGATTGCCGGTTTCCGCTTCTATCTGGAAGAAACCTCGTGTCCCTCCAACGTTCCGCTCCCGTTCATTGCCCATCAGCAAGCCTTCGGGGCCGATGTACAGGCCTCCCTGCCCGGCTGGAGGCCACGCATAGCCGGTAAATCCGCCGGATCGGATCCGGCCCACCTTCAGGTCCCCCATTTCCGAAGAAATCGCTGCAAGGCTATTCACCTGGAGCTTGTCAGCGGTGATTGCGTTGGCTGCGATCTTGTCTCCCGTCACAGATCCGGCTCGAATCTTGTCCGCAGTGATGGCTTCGGTTTCAAGCGCTCGAGTCTTGATGGACCCATCGACGTACATGTTGCCGTCGATGCCCACCGAGGCGGTGCCGTTGACGGTGCCCACCACGAACGGAAACTTCGTCGCGCCATTCGGTCCCGCCGCAGCAATGGCGAACTTGTCCACCTGCACCACCATGTTCGAGGTCGTGCCATCGTTGTCGAGGATCAAACCCGAGACCTTGCCGTTCGCATCGGCATTCAAACGCCAGCTGCTCTTCACCTTCCCATCGAGCGTCGCCAGCGCCGACGCCGTGTTCGTGATCGCCGCCGTGTTCGCGCCCGCCGAGGTCGACAACTGGCCGATCTGCGTGGCCTGGGCCGAGATCGTGCCGTTGATCGAACTCACGGAGGTCGAGAGCACCGAAGTCGCGGCCGCACCGGCGACGATGCCGGTTTCGGCAGTCGACAGTCGCGTGCTCACGCTGGTGATTGCCGCGGCGTTGGCGTTGTCCGCCGTGATGCGCGCACTGCGTTCGTCGTAGACCAGGCCGCTGGCCAGGCCGCCCAGCGACAGTGGTTGCCACGCGCCGAGTTCCGCGCCGGACGGCTGTGCGAACTTGAGACGCAACGAGGGTCCTTCGACATCCACGAGCCTGCCGGCGATCTCTTCCGCCCCTGTCAACACCGCAGAAAGCGCCTGCCGCTGCGACACCTCCGCCGCGTCGGCCCGTGCGCGCGCATCGGCTTCGCTGGTCAGTGCCGCCATGCCAGCCGTCTGGTTGTTGCTCACGGTCGTCGAAAGCGCGCTGATCGAGCCGGCCTGCGCGACGTCGGCCGCGACGCGGGCCGTCTGTTCGCTGAGCAGCCCGGCATTGGACGTCGACAGCCCGGTCGACATCGAAGCCGCCAGCGCCTGGCGGGCCACCACCTCGGCGTTGTCCGCGGCCACGCGCGCCTGGCGTTCGCTGTAGATCAACCCGCCGGTGACCGCGTTGAGATCGCCGCCCGCATAGGCGCCGCGGATCTGCGTGGCCAGGGTCTCGCGTGCCGCGACCTCGGCACTGTCGGCATTGCTGCGCGCCGACTGCTCGGCGGTAAGACCCGCGGTCACGGTCGACAGCCCCGTCGAGACGGACGTGGCCAACACCTGGCGCGCCGTCACCTCCGCCTGGTCGTCGGTGATGCGCGCCTGCCGCTCTTCGTAGATCAGGCCGGACGTGAGGATCGCACCCGTCGGGTTCTGCCATAGGCCGTAGCTGTCCTCGAGGAAGTTCGCCTCCATCGACGCACCGATCACCGTCGCCAGCGTGCCCGAGATATCGGGCATGCCGGTCAGCGCCGCGGACAGCCCCTGCCGTTGGGTGATCTCGGCCGCATCGGCGCGCACGCGCGCATTGACCTCGGTCTGCAGCGCCGCGGTGGTGCTGGTCAGGGTGGTCGACAGCGAGGTCGACAAGGCCGAGATCGCGCTGGCATTCGCGCTGTCGCCATCCGAGCGCGCGGACTGCTCCGCCACGATCGCCGCGTCGGTCTGCGTCTTGTTGTTGACGACGGTGGTCGACAAGGCCTGGCGCGCCGTCACCTCGGCCGTGTCGGCGCTGATGCGGGCCTGGCGTTCGCTGAAGACCAGGCCCGCGCTCAGCGCATTCACGTCGGTGCCGGCATAGCTGCCGCGCATCTGCGTGGCCAGCGCCTCGCGTGCGCTCACCTCGGCGGTGTCGGCATTCGCCCGCGCGGTCTGCTCGGCCGTGAGGTTGGCGGACACGGTCGACAGGCTGGTGGACAGCGACGCGCCCAATGCCTGCCGCGCCGAGACCTCGGCCGCATCCGCATTGGCGCGAACCGTCTGCTCGGCCAGCATCGCGGCGTCCGCGGCCGTCTTGTTGCCGGTCACGGTGGCGGCGAGCTGCTGCCGTGCCGTCACCTCGGCGGCATCGGCCGAAACGCGCGCGTCGCGCTCGGCCGCCAGCAGTCCCGAGCTCAGCGCACCGACGTCGTTGCCGGCGTAATTGCCACGCAGTTGCGCCGCCAGGGTCTCGCGCGCCGTGACCTGCGCCGCGTCGGCGCTCGCACGCGCGGTGGCCTCGGCCTGCAGCGCCGCGTTGGACGCGCCCGGCGACGGCCTGCCGATCGCCACCCAGTCGATCTCGAAGTAGTCGGTGGCCGACTGCGCGACCGAGAGATCGATACGGATCTGGTCCACCGTCACGTCCCAACCGGGGCTCACGTTGACCATGCCGATGCCGGCGGCATCGTAGGTCGGCTCGTTCAGCGTCGCGGCGCGGCCTCCGGTGAATCCGGTGTCGGCGGCCGCGCGCCAGAAGATCTGGCCGGCCCAGACCGGCGCGCCGACCTTGCGGATCCGGATGCGCACCTGGCTGAAAGTCGCTCCCGCGCTCGCGAGGCCCGTGGGCGAGATCACCCACGGGTCGCTCGCATTCGCCGGCCGCAGCCAACCCGCCGTGGCGACCGGTGCGCCATTGCCGCCCCAGGCCTCCACGCCGGTATCGAAGTACCAGATCTTCGCGTAGTCGAACTGCTCGCCCACGCCCGCCGAGATCAGCGTGATCTGCTGCGCCAGCGCCTCGTCCTGCCTGGCGCGCGCGGTGCTCTCCTGAAAGATCAGCCCGCTCGTGACCTGCGACAGATCCGTGCCGTCGTAGCCACCGGTGAGCTGCGCCTGCAGGGTCTCGCGCGCCGTCACCTCGGCCGCATCGGCCGTCAGGCGCGCCTGGCGCTCCTCGGCCAGCAAGCCACCGACGCTGGTCATGGTGGCGGGCTGCCAGACGCGGTAGCTCGATGCCGCGAAGTCGAGCAGGAGCGACGGGCCCTGCACATAGTCGAGGCTCGCGCCCACGTCCGGCAACCCCGTCAGCGAGACCGACAAGGATTCGCGGCTGCGTGCTTCGGCGCTATCGGCCGTGCTTCGCGCCACCGCCTCGCTGGCGAGCGAAGCGGCCAGCGTCGCATCGGCGTTCTGCAACTGGGTGGCGAGCTGCTGGCGCGCGCCGGCCTCGGCGGCATCGCCACTGACGCGCGCGCTCTGCTCGGTCTGCAACGCCGCGGCCGTGGTCGACAGCGAGGCCGTCAAGGTCGTGAACTGCGACGAGAGCGCGCTGTCGGCCTGCTGGCGCACGGTGGCTTCGTTCGAGATCGCGGTGCCGCGCGCGGCCGCCTCGGCGATCAGCGCCGCGGCACGTGCGTTCTGCTCGGCCGTGATCGCATTCGCGCGCAGCGTGGCTTCGGCCTGCACGGCCGTGGTTCGATCCGTGACCTCTCGCGCCACGGCGGCGATGCGCGCCTGCACCTCGGCGGTGTCGGCCGCCGCGCGCGCCGCGGCTTCGTCCGACATGGCATCGGTCAGGCCGGCGATCTGTTGCGTGCGCGTCTGGGCCTCGGCTTGCAACGCCGTGAAGCGGTTCTGCGCCTCGGCCTGCACGGCCTGGACGCGCGCCTGCCCTTCGGCCACCAGCGCCGCGGCGCGGTTCTGCGCTTCCTGTGCGATCGCCGCGGCATTGGCGCTGTCGGACTGCTTCAGCTGGTCGACGGTTTCCTGCAGCCCCTCCTGCAGTTCTTCCAGGGCCTCGTCGATGCCCGGCAGCGTGATCAGCTCCTTGAAACCCGGCGCGCTGCGATTGCCCGCCAGGTCGACGGCGCACACCCAGTACAGGTAGGTGCCCGGCACCGTCTGCGTGTACTTGTAGCCGAGGGCGTCCACCAGGCTCAGCACGCGTGCTTCCGCATAGACGGAACCGACGCGCACCTCGTAGCCCCGCAGGGGCTGCGTGGTCCCGCTCGCGGGCCACTGCAGTTCGACCTGGTCGCGGAAGGCCTGCCCGGTCAGCACGGGCTGCGCGGGTGACAGGATCTCGATGGCGGTCGACACCGGCGTGGACCACCGGCCCGTGGTGTCGCCATGCGATGCCCACAGCTTGACCACCCCCGCCTGCAGCCAGCCGAGGTTCGCCTGAACCGCCTTGCCCGACCAGACCTCCGCGGCGGTGGCCCAGTCCGTGCCGATGCGCAGCTCGGTCAGGTTCCAGTCGAGCAGGTCGAGGCCCGCCGGCTCGGCCCAGCGCGCATGGACACCGTCGTTCTCCACGCCGAGCTGCAGCCCGCTGACGCTGCCGGGCGGCTGCGTCTTGCCCGTCACCACGTGCTCGACCATCACCCAGCTGCTGACCGCGTAGGGCGTCGCGAAGCGCGCGCGCACCTGGTAGACGCCGCCCACGGACAGTCCGAGCAGGAAGGTCTCGACGGCGTCGCCCGGCAGGTCGATGCTCTGCCATCCCTCGCCGGTCTGCATCAGCCGCCATTGCACCCGGATCGCACCCGTGCGGGCGGCCGCATCGTCGGCCCAGGGCGCCCAGCTCACGCGCGCCCGCACCACCGTCGAGCCGCCCTGCTGCACCATCAGTTCCGGCCCGCTCTTCACCATGAGGTCCATCGGCGTCTGCGGCGCGATGAAAGGGCTGGGAAGGTTGGTGTTCGGCGCGGCATCCGACAGCACCTCGTCGGCGAGGTCGTAGTAGGCGGGCACGTCCTCGATCACCTGCAAGCTCAACGGCGCGTTGCGCTGGTAGCTCCAGTCCTGCACGCGGAAGGTCTTGTTGGTGAAGCCGTACAGCGCGCTCGAGAGCACGATCCGGTCGCCGGGCTGCAGGTGCCAGGCCAGCATCTTTGGATGGATCCGCAGCACCAGGCCACCGCGGCTCTGCTCGACGGCCACGCGCGCCAGCTGGTGGCAGCGCACGTGAGAGCCGGTGAAGGCCAGCGCCATGTCGCGGAACTTGTCCTTCTCGTCCTGCGCGCGGAACACGGTGTTCTGGTAGGGCTTGAAGTCCTCGTTCACGCCATTGCGTGCCGCGTTCACGTAGGTGCCGCGCACACCGTTGATCCGGTCCGCGCCGACGTTGGCGGTCTGGACCACGGCGGTCGGCGACAGCATGTCGACGTCCGTGAGATTCAGTACCGCCGTCGACCACGCGCCCGCCTGGATCCGCCAGACGCCACCGGTCTCGAGCGAGAAGCCGGCCATCGACTCCTCGAGCTGCTGGCGGGTGCTCTCGCGGTCCTGATCGGAGCGGAAGGCACCGTCGCAGGTGTAGCGGACGTTCGAGTTGCCGTAGTTCTCGGCGTCGACACCCATATAGACCTGGTCGTCGCAGGCACTGGCTGCACCGATCAGCGCAGCTTCGTCGATCTGGTCGGCGGCCGCGAGGTAGCCGGCTTCCGAACGGATGAAGTCCGCCAGGCACAGCGCCGGATTGCGCGAGTAGCGGGTCTGCCCGTTGCGTGGGTCGTAGACCTTCTTGCCGCGGATTCGCGCGGTGATCGCGGGCAGCCCTCCCTGGAAGCGCTCGAACAGCATGTTCAGCGTCACGACCGCGTAGGTGTAGCCACTGAGCCGGTGCGCATCGGTCCAGAGATCGAGGTCGGGGAAGGTGGCCTTGAGGCTGTCCCTCATGAAGACGTCCGCGGTATCGACACCACCCGGCGAGGTGTGGAACTGGACGTTGACGGCGGGGCCTTCCGACGGCAATCCCTTGAACGGCGGCGGCAGCTGGAACTCGGCGCCATCGGTCCAGCCCGTCGCGTTGGGGCGACCGACCGACGTGCCTTCGATGAAGATCTCGTCGATCGCCTCGCATTCATGGGCCGCAAAGACGATCACCACATGTTTGAACTGCGCTTGCCCACCGCTGTCGAGCACGGCCACGATCGAACCACCTACGGGCGCCGGTGCACCGTAGATCGTGGTCCATGGCGATTCCGCGCTCACGATGGTCGTGGTGCGGTCACGCAGGTTGGCTGCGTCCTCGGCGGCCTTGCGCGCAGCCGCCTGGCGGGCTTGCTTGCGAGCCTGGGAGGCCTTGGACAGGCCCGAGACCACGCTGACGGCTACGGCGGCCCATGAAGCCACGGCGCCGAGCGACACCCCGCCTACGGTCACTCCGCTCAAGAGCGATCCGAGACCTGCAAGGATGCTGGCCGGCTCGGCCGACGCACTGCCACAGACCAGCAGCAACACCAGCAATGCAAGAAGACGTGTCATCAAGCCGCGCATGCGGACCTCCATGCAGCCACCGCTGCCGTCAAAGGAAGAAAGTTCATTCGATCCGTGCCAAGCGCCGCGACGTGGGTCCCAGTACAGATGCCGAAGCAATGACCGGAGACGCGGCCGATACGGCCGCCACTGCGGGCGAGTACCACGTCTCCGCGTTGAGCGCACAGGCCGGGCTTCGACGGCCCGAGCAAGGCATTGGCCGCTGCCTCGAAGCCGCCAGCCGCTCGCACGTGGCGCAGCGCGGTCAACAGCCGTCGCGGCTCCAGGACGCCGCCGTCGGCGCGCAGCGGGGCCAGTGGATCGGTGCCGCGCACCTCCCGCACCCAGTCCGCCGCGAACGTGGCGCAGTCGTTGTCGAAGTAGGCGAAGCGCCGCGCGCGCCGGGCCTCGATGAAGGCGTCGAGGTCGGCGTTCATTTGGAGCCCACCCCCAGCAGCTGGCGGTACTGGAGATTGGCCTGCAGCCACTTGCCCACCCACACGGCCGGGTTGCCGATGATGCTGGTGAGGTAGCTGAAGCCCATCTCGCCCGGATGCCGTGCCTGGTGCTGCGCATGGTTCATGCGCAGCGCGGCCGGATTGCTGCGCACGTCGTAGCTCGCCGTGCGGCAGTCCATGCTGATCGAGGCCGTCGTGCCGTCGCGCTCGATCTTCATCTGGTCCATCACGCCCACGAAGCGCAACACCGGCTGACCGGTGATCTGCAGCGTGGCCGCATCGACCAGCGCGATCCAGATGCGCACGCGCCGGTCCTGGTAGTCGGCCGGATCGCCGAGCGCGAGCGCGCGCGTGCCCACGTCGATGGGAGAGAGCGTCAGCGTGAGCTTCTCGGCCGCGCCGTCCTCGCTCTCGTGCAACTCGCCGATCGATCCCAGGTTGCCCAGGCCCAACCAGGACTGACCCATTGTCTGCACGTTGACCGGCCAGGTGGTGTAGCGCACCGTGCCCGAGCGAAGCTGCAACTCCGCCAGCGCCATCACGCCGTAGGCCCCGGCGCGGCTGGCCGCGTCGAATCCCGCATTGGTGTTCACCGTCATTCCCAGGACTCCATCAGGTCGAAGCTGAAGCCGCCCTGCGCGCGCGACTCCGAACTCCAGTTGCTCTTCGTGTCGGTCCGGCGCATCAGGCAGGTCGGCCGGTCCCAGACGACCGCGCTGCCCGCGGCCACGGCGACGCGCAGCACCGGTTCGATCTGCACCACGATCAGGCCCGCGGCATCGGCGACCGCGTCGGCCTGCACGTGCAGCAGCTGGCGCTGGACCGACCCCTGGTTGACGCCGATCCAGTCGCCCTGCAGCAGCGTCTTGCCGGCCTGCGCGGCCCCCATCTGGATCGACAGCGACGAGGCGCCGGCCAGTGCCGCCACCGCGGTCCAGGTGCCGCGCGCCGTGCCGCGCGGCACCGGTTGCAGCAGATCGCAGATCGCGAGCACGTTGACCTGGCCGCGCAATGCGTGGGCGAGCGCGCGCCATTGCGCGGCCTCGCTCATCGAGGGAATGCGCTCCTCGCTCACGAGCGCGCAGGTGCGCCGCGGCGGTGCCAGCACGGCCACCTGCGTGGAGCCGGTGTCGCCGCTGCTGAAGCTCAGGTCGAATGTCTGCAGGCCGAAATCCTGGCGCTTGACCGGCAGGTTCGGCGGAAGTGTGACGATGCTCATTGGGGCACCACCCGCATGCGCTTGAGTTGTTCCATCTGACCCTCGTTGTTGGCTTGGAGCACGCGATCGAGGTCGGCCATGACGGCGCCCCTGTCGGACCGCGAATCGATGTAGAAGACATTCGAAGGCGCGAAGTGCAGCGCCTGCGCGGCCGCACCGCCTCCCTGCAGGCTCACGCCCAATCGCCCGTCGGTGCCGCGGCGCAAGGGCATGATGGCCTCGGCCCCCGCCTCGCCCATCAGGCCGATGCCCTTGGCAAACGGGAAGAACGTGGGGCGGTCGACGATGCTGCTCGAGTAGGCGTGCAGGCCGGGCGAGGAAAAGACATTGCCCTTCGCGCTGCCCACGCCGAAGAATCCGAGCACGGAGGTGACGAGGCTTCCGAACCAGTTGCCGCCACCACCACCGCCACCACCGCTTCCTCCGCCGCTCCCACCCCCGTTGAACAGCCCCGTGATCGAGTTGGACAGCCAGCCGGTGAATTTCTCCACCGCGGGCTTGAGCGTCGCGTCGTAGAGCGCATCGGCCAGCGCGCCGGAGACCTTCTTCTTGAGGGACTCGGCCATCTTGTCGATCGCGCCTTCCTGGCCCTGCATCAGCCCCGTGATGCCTTCCTTGAACGTGCCGTTGAGATCGTCCGAGAGCTTCTTGGAGCGGCCTTCCTGCTCCTTCTTCTTTTCCCCGGCCGACTTGATGCCTTCGGCTTCGCGCGTGACCGTCAGCAGAGCCCTCTCCGCGTCGATGCGCTGGCTCAGCGCATCGATATAGCCGGGGATGACGTTGTCGGTGGCTTCGAGGTCGCGGTACTGCTGTTCGAGCTGCGCGATGCCCAGCTCCCGCAGGACAACCTGGGACTTGCCCTGCTCCTCGTTCCTCGCTTTCAAGGCCGCCGTCTGGTCGAGAACGCTCGAGGTGGCCCGGCGCATCGACTCTACGGACGGGTCTTGCCGTTCTCCCGCCGAATCCTTGACCGTAGTGGCACCGATCGTGGCCTCTTCGCCCTTGCGCGAACGCTCGGGCGCCTCGCCGGTGCACTGTGCACAGATCACCGTCGCGCCGGCATTTACGCCCTCGCGTGAGATCGAGCGCGCGCTGGCGTCCACCCTGCTCACCGGCAGGGATTTGCCCGGAAGGTTTGCACCGCGATCGGCACGAGCGCGGTCGACACCGATGACGCTGGGTTGCTTCAGCCCCTCGACGATCCGTCCGGCAAGGCTTTTCTCGCGTTCCTCTTCGGACTTCCGATCCGCGTCTTGTTGAATCGAATCGATGGCCGAGTTGGCCTGCCGGGTTCTTTCGCTCTGCGCCGCATTGCCGCGCGCATCCGCTCGCACGATCTCCGCACGCAGCGCGACGTCCTCCCGCGCTCTTTTCGCCGCCGAGGAACGATTCGGGAAACCGATCACGGCATTGCCACCGGTCACAGCGAACCTCCTGCCCTCTTCGGTTTCCCGCTCGTCGAAGCGCTTCTGCAGTCGGGATGCTTCGTCCAGTCTCTGCTGCGGGGTCTTTCGCCGCCCCCATTCGCGCGCGCCATCATCGATGGATGCTATGAAATCCGTCCCCGACTGCACCAAGCGATCGAACAAACCCCGGTTTGCCGCCGCGGTCCTCGCTTCACGGATCCGCGCTTCGGCGAAGAGCTTCTGAGCCAGGTCGCCGGCCGCCTCCTTCTGGCCGCCCGCCTCGAGCTTGCCTATCCGCTCGTACTCCGCCGGACCGAGAAACCGGCGCTCCCTGTTCAGTTCACGCGAGGACTTCGTCGGCTCGTCCCGAATCTTGGAGAACAGTTCCGTCGCATCCTCGATCGGCACCTTCCCGAGTCGATTCATCTCCACGACGGCCGTCGCCGCAACCGGCATCACGGAGCCGGACACCTTTCCGGACTGCACGAGCTTGACCAGGGCCTCCGATGCAAGGGCCTGCGTGGCGCCCTGCTTCGCGATATCGCTGGCAATCTTCTGAAGCTCGCTGTTCGAGAGGCCTGCGTAGTTGCCCGACGGGATCTTCGCGTTGGTGTATTCGACGTCCTCTCGGCTGCCTTTGAGTCCGGCTTTGTAGCCATAGGCGAGGGTATCGAGGGCAGCCTGCAACCTGTTCCCGGCAACCAGATTGGCGAGGGTTTCGATGGCTTGGCCGACCTGCTGGAGTTGGCCCGGCGCTGCGGAGGCGCCTGAAGCCGCGGTTGTGTTTCTTGATGGGAGAGCCATGTCCGTATGGTCCTTTCGAGAGAAAGAAAAAATGAGGCCGACATCCGTCAGCCCCACGCTTCTTCGATGGGCCGAGGGCCCGTGCCGCCGCTAGGCGTTCAGCACGCCGATCCCCTCGTCCTCCATCACCTGCAGTTGCAGGAAAACCTCGCGCTGCCGCGCACGCGGAATGCCGAGGCGCCGCATCGCCACATCGACCGCACCGAAGTCGAGCCCCTGGTGCCACGTGCCCGCGGGCCCCGCGACCACGCGCCACTGCGTGCGGCAGGCGTGGAACACCTCGAAGGCCTCCTGGTGTTCCGGCCAGAGCTCGAAGATGCGAATCTCCTCGCTGCCGGCCGCCGGCGAGACCAGCCGGACCGGATCGAGTCCGAGCGACGCACACTGGGTGCGCAACTCGTCGTCGAGTTCGTCGTGAACACGTGTGTCGGCGCCGAGCACGTAGCGCGCGGCGCCCCTCAGTTTTTTACGGCGGCCGGGTACGCGTGCTCGAAGTAGCTGTAGGTGATGGCCGCCTCGAAGCCCGGCCATTCCTCCACCGCCGCGGCACGGTTCTCGGGCGTGCAGATGAAGGGCAGGCCGTCGTCGCCGGCCAGGCCCTTCCAGTCGGCCAGCACCATGTCGAGCAGTTCCCGGTCGTTGAGGCTGCGGTCGTCCAGGCGACGCTGCAGGGTGTCGTTCTCGGTCTTCGTCAATCGCTTGAAGACCGCGTCGAAGCGCACCTCCTCGACCTGGCCGTCGCCCGGCACGCGCATGAGGACAGGCGCGGCGAAGGTGGGCTTGATCGCGAGCTTGAGTTTCTGGGGCATCTGGTGTGTTCCTTTCGTCTTCCGATGAACCCGTCGCTCAGCGCACGACGATCGACCACTCGTCGTTGCCCGCGCCGCTGGGCACGAACTCGAGCGGCACGGTGATCATCTGGACGCCATCGACGTCGCTGTAGGTGGGCTTGCCGATCTGGGCGCGCGGCGACTTGATCTCCACCACGTTGGTCGCGCCCTGGCCATGCTTGAGCGCGAGCGCGACGCGCGCGCCGCTGCGCGCCATGCCGATCCAGTCCTTCACGGCCACCGCGGTGTTCTCGAAGGTGACGGAGCCGGTCGACACACGCGCGGTGATGTCGACGGCATCGATGGTCATCAGGTCCCGCTTGACGACGGTGTTGCCCGCGTCGAAGGCGAAGGCGCTGGCCGCGACGCCCAGGCCGTCAAGGCTCAGCGTGGTGTTGGCCTTGTTCACGCCCAGCGGGTCCATGAACTTGCTGTAGTCGGCGGTCGGCAGCGGTGCATCGGCGGCCGGCACGAACAGGCCCGTGAATTCGAACTGCCACTTCGGGATGCCCTTGGCATCGACGGCGGCCTTCACGTTGCCGTGGGCGTCGGTCATCTTGTAGACGGTGCCGTCGACGTTGCCGTAGATGGTCAGCGACTCCAGCACGTCGGTGGTGGGCGCGAAGGTGGTGCTGACGCCGGCCGCGGTGGTGACGCTGATCGCGCAGCCGCGCATCAGCGGAGCATAGGCCGGCACGTCGCCTGCCGCGGCCACGCCCGCCATCTCGACCGAGAAGGCGATCTTGCTGTACTGGGTCACGAGCACCGAGCCGCGCGAACCGAAGTACGGACGCACGTTGTCACGCTGGATCACGTCGCCTTCGATGGGCGTGAGCGTGACTTCGCTCACCAGGATCGCGTTGGCGGCGCCGGTGGGTGCGGCGTCGGTGCCGCGCACGGTTTCGGCCTTGGCCAGGATGGCCATCTTGCGCATGAGTTTGGGCATGTCTGCGTTTCTCCGTTGGTTGAAAAAGCGGGTGAAAAAGGGATGGAATCGAAAGAGCCGAAAAACACGCACCGATTGCGCGATGCGCCTGGCACGACCGCCCGGTTCACACGGGCGCGTCGATGCCGTCCTTGCCGATGCGTGCATGCGGCGCAGATGGAGAGCGGCGGGACCGAACGGACACATCGCCGTTCGGCACCCGCCATCAGCGGGTGGAAAAAGCGCGGACGCTCAGAGGTAGCGCCAGGTCCTCAATCGCAACGTGGCGCCATGGCACTTGAGGCCGGAGAAATCGACGAGACCCACCTCCGCGACCTGCACGCCGTCGGTGTCCTCGGTGTCTTCGTCCTCGTCCTTCAGCGGCGAGAGCGCGCAGGCGCCGCCGAGCGTCGGATCGGCGCGCACCGCATCGCGGATGGCTTCGATCAGGGCATCGAACACGAGCTCGGAACCCGCGGCGTCGTCGAAGGCGAGGTAGCCGCGCAGGGTCCAGGTGTCGATGGCGACACCACGCACCGCATTCAGCGCGTGTTCGCTGGTCTGCGCGCGGCGCAGCCACCAGCCGCGCAGCTGCAGGGCGTGATCGGGCAGCTCGTGCAGGAAGAGTGCGCGCAGCGCCGCCTCGTCCGCGAGATAGCGCTCGCGGTCGTGCACGCGGCCGATGGCGGGCACGGTACCCAGCGTCTGGACGATGGCGGTGCGGATGGCGGCGAGAGAGGTCATGCGTAGGCTCCGACGGTCATGCCATGCACACGATGCACGGCAGTTGCAATAAGAAAAGTCATCGAACGGCGACGAACGGGGCGGCAGAAAGATGCGGTGGCGTTCTTCTCGGTCGTTGGGTCCACTGTCTCCGACGAAGCCCCGATCGCCGAGGCGGACATCTGTCCGCCGATGGCCGCGCGACGCTCATCAGTTGCCGCTGGCATTGCTGCGAAACCATTGCTTGAGGCTCTCCGCGAGCAGGGCGGTCGCGATGGCCATGGCACCGCCCGATGCGGCGCCGAAGGCCGCGGCACGCTGCTCCACCGCGCGCAGGCGGCTGTCGAGTGCGTCGAAGCGCGCGTCGACGGCGTCCATGCGCCTGTTCTGCCGGTCCTGGCCCTCCTTGAGCGCCGACACCAGGCCGTGGATCTGCCCGAGCAAGAACAGCTCCTGGGCGCGGATTTCCGGATCGTTCATGGCACGGGCCTCTGCGTGAGGAACTCGATCAACGCGGCGTGGCGGAGCCGGTCGGCGGCGCAGGCACGCGCATTGAGCCGCTGGTTGTCCCACGCGTCGTCGACGGCAAGACCGGAGTCAGCAGCACAGGCCGCGTCGGAGGTATCAGCAGATCCGCAGGCACCGGCAGGGACATCGGTTCCCGCCAGCGCGCTGTTCCACATCCACACAGCAGCGAGGCTGAGGCGATGGCGATCGTCGCCGACAGCGCCTGGCGGTGCCGCCTCGACGGCATCGTGCGGCAACGGCGCAGGAGCCTGCGCGCCGCGTGGGACCCGATCAGGGCGATCACGCGCAGTGACGGGAGGGAGCACGAGAGCCACGCGCTGGCGCAGTTCATGGGAGATTCCTTCGAGAGCGAGATAGCGGGTCTGCAGCGCGCCCGCGTCCAGCTGATAGCGGGTGGAGGCGGCGCGGCCGCGTTCGTATTCCTTGCGCAGGGCCTCGGCGGCGGCGGCATTGCGCTGCGCCTCCCTGCCCTGCCAGACCAGGCGCTCGCGTGTCGCGCCGGCCTCGTGGATGGCGGCGGCGAGCGCCGCGAGAAGGCCGATCGCCAGCATCGCCCCGGCGAGACGGAGCCAGGCCCTGGAGCTGCTGCTCATCCGGCGGCCTTCAGGCATTGCGCATGCAGGCGCAGGCGGTCTTTCCAGAGGCCCGCGCAGACCTTGTTGCCCGGCGCGGAGCAGTCGGTGCCGCCCGCGTACTTCCAGTCCAGGATGGCGTTGCAGGCCCCTTCGTAGTCCTCGGCATTGAGCCGGGTCACGAGCGTGGACACGCGGCCTTCGCGTCCGCCCGTGCAGAAATTGAAGGCACCGATGTTGTAGGCCAGGCTCACGTACGCGTCGTACTCGGCCTGGTGCAGCGGCACCTTCACGCATTGCTTGAGCGCGCCCTCGTAGCTGCGGATGTCGCGCAATGCACGCTCGAGCGCGGGCACCGGCGTGGTGGTGTCGCCCATGCGCACGCCGTCGGTCGAGCCGAAGCCGATCGTGGGGACGGCGCTGCCGTGAACCGGATCCGGGTAGGCCCGGTCGCTGTAACCCTCGCGCGCGACGATGCCGACCAGGCCCGCCGCGCTCAACGCCAGCGTGGCGAGTGCCTGCCGGGTGATGCCGCCTCGCGCTCGCGGACGCGACGCATTCGATGGATGGATGTTGTTGTTGCCCATGACCAGATGGTCTGGCAAAGGGCATCGAACACTGAGGCGGACAGGTGTCCGCCGAGGGGGTGCGAAGGGCGCGGGCAAGGCCGCGGCGCTATGCCGGCGGCGGCCTCCGGCCCATGAAGCGCGGGGTCAGATCTCGCCGCCGTGCCAGACGACGCGGCCGCTGATCCGCAGGTCGGCCGCCTGTTCCGCGCTCAGCATCTGCGGCTTGTAGGCCGGGTTGTAGCTGATGATCTGCAGGCCGCCGGTCGAGAAGTCCCGTTGCAGGACCTTGACGTAGTCGTGGCCGTCGAGCTGGATGACATAGACGCCGTCCTGCTCGAGCGACCGGATGGCGGTGTCGACCAGCAGGATGTCGCCGTCGTTGATCTTGTCGGCCATCGAATCGCCGCGCGCATGCACGATCCTCGCGCTGGCCGGCTTGACGCCCTTGCGCGTCATCCAGGAGCGGCTGAACGCGAAGCGGCCCATGTTTTCCTGCGATCCATTGAAGGCGCCGTTTCCCGCGCTGACCTGGACATCGAGCAGGTCGATCAGCACGAACAGCTCGTCATCGAGCCCCGAGGGCGGCGCGCCCGCCTTGCCGGCGGGAAAGGGATTGAACTCGGCGGGATCGACGCCGAGCGCCAGCGCGATCACGTAGAGCTGTTCCAGGCTGGGATCGCTCACGCCGCGCTCGATGCGGCCGACGGTATTGAAGTGCAGGCCGCTGCGCTGGGCCAGGTCTTCGATCGTCAGCCCCTTTTGCTTGCGCAGATCCCGTACGCGGCCGCCCTGGGCGTGCGCCAGTTCGCCCACGCGCGATTTCACGTGGCCTTCGTCGACGGGAGGAGACGGTGGCGGTGTCAAGACAAACCTCGATTCGACTTCATAGCATCAACACTAGACATAAATCAGGTTTCAGTCAACACGAAACACGACTTTTATCCACGAGACACCTTTCATAGGTTTCATCCCAAATGTTTAACTCGATTTGTGTTTATCATTACGGTAACAAACACAAAATGCGATTAAGCAATGACCATGTGTCTCATCAGAGTCGGAAAAACACTGTTTATGGTGTTTTTTTGTCTCCTCCGCACTCTAGCCGGTTTTGAACTTCAGGCCGAAGTGCGTGCTTTCGGGTCTGTGGAAGGTCGCCGGAGCGGGGAGATGATCCGATGAACGCGCCCGGCTACATGGACGAACGGTGGTTCGTGCTGCTGCGCGCCGCCTGCCACGGACGCAGGCAGGCCGCCATCGCCGCCCGGCTCGGCCTGAGCGGCGGCACGGTGAGCCAGGTGCTCAACGGCACCGGGAAATACGGCACGGGCCAGGCCACGACCACCCGGATCGCCCGGCGCGTGCTCGAGGTGCTGGGTCACGGCGGCGAAGGCCCGGCCGGCGCGAAGCCGTCCCGCCATGCGGCGGACCACGCGGCAGGCAGCGTCCTGGCCCGGCGCATCTGCGCGACGCTGCGCAAGGAAGGCGGCTGGTGGTCGGCGCCGAATCTGGCGCGCCACTGGTCTTCGGCCGGCGACCTCGAGGCCATCGAGACGCAGCTGCAGGCGCTGCATGCCAGCGGCCTTCTCCAGTGCCGCCTGCTGCCTTCGGCGCCCCAGCAGCCGACCTATGCCATCGCCGCGCAACACGTGGCACTCCGCGCCTGCGCATTCAGTTCCGAAGGAGCTTTCGCATGACACAGCCATGCCCTTGCGGGCATTCCGTTCCCCTGCCTTTCGGGCGGCACGCCGATGCGGCGCGGCGCGCGATCCTCGGCCACCTACAGGACCGCGGCGCGGCTTCGCAGACGGAGCTCGATCGCGTGCTGCGGACGCGCATCGCCGACCACCGCGACGACCCGGCCTGCTCGGGGCTGCGCCAGTTGCTGTCGCTGCTGGCCAGGGCCGGCCACATCCATCGCATCGGAGCGCGGGGCAAGCGCCGGTGGAAATCGGGAACCGGGCCGCTGACTGAACGGATCGCCGCGGCGCGCCAGATCCCGATGCTCGGCACCAGCGTCTACCGGCCGCCGGTTCCGGCCGCGGTACGCCAGGGTGCGATGGACTTCACCCGCATCCCCAGCGTCCTGCTCGGGCGCCGCTGTCCCTATCGCGCACCGTCGCCGCTTTCCGCGCCGGGTGGCTGACGCCATCCGAGCGCCCCGCCCTTTTTCCAACCATTCCAGAGGAGTTCACATGCAACAGATGCACGCACATCCAGGCCATCGGCAGCTCGAGGCGTCGATGCCGCGCCCGACGATCAAGCCCATCGACCGCGACCGCCACCACGTGGTCCGCCAGCTCTGCGAGGAAGCCAAGCGCCAGAGCGCGGCGCTGGTGGGCTTCAAGGTCGCGGCGATGAGCACGGTGCACGAGTTCCTCGAGCGCAGCCTCATGGACTACGACGTGCACCGGGGCGGCAAGAAAGGCAACGTGACGCTGGTGAGCGCCGACGGGCGGCACAAGGTCGAGCGCCGCGTGCAGGACACCATTTCGTTCGACGGCCGGCTGCAGGCGGCCAAGGCGCTGATCGACGAATGCATCCAGAACTGGAGCAAGGACATCAACGCCAACATCCGCCTGCTGGTCAACGATGCCTTCCGCATCGACCGGCAGGGCCGGATCAACACCGCCCGCGTGCTCGCGCTGCGACGGCTGGAGATCGCCGACGAGAAATGGCAGCAGGCCATGCAGGCCATCGGCGACAGCATGAGGATCGCCGGGACCAAGCCCTACATCCGCTTCTACGAGCGCGATGACGCAACGGGCGAGTACACGCCCATCCACCTCGACGTGGCGGCGGCATGACGGCGCCCGCGCACACCCTCTGCGCCTGGTGCCGCCCGCTCGAGCCGGGCGCACCGCCCGCGGCATGCGAGACATGCGGACCGCCGCATGAAACCAGCGACCCGGCTCCGCCTGCACCGCCCAAGGTGCAGATCGGCCCGACCGACATCTGACCCACCGTCCCGCCGTCCCGCCGCCACGCCGCCACGCCGGCGCGCCGGCGCGCCCCTCCACCGACCGCAACACGAGATCGACAGAAATGAATCCCCCGGAATTTGTGAGCAGAACCCCGTGTCCCGTGCATGCCATGGAGGACGACGCGCCGGACAGCGGCGGCATGTGGAGCGGCCTGATGCAGGGCCGGGACGGCACGCCGCGTTCGCCGGCGAGCTGCGTCCGGTCCGCACCGCGCTCGAACCGCTGCGGCGCGACGGCGCCGCGCCGCGCGGAGCCGAGCGCCGGCCGCTCGACGACCGATCTGCTGCCGCCGAGGCTGCAGGAGCTCATCCGCCTCATCGGCCTGCCGGCCACCATGCGCTTCGTCGAGCGCTTCGGCGGCTCGAGGATCTACATCCCCGCCCATCCCGCCGAGGACCATCCCTTCGTCGCGGTGATCGGTTTCGAGAACCTGCGCACGCTGAGCGCCGAGTACGGCATCGACGGGATCGGGCTGCGCTTCGAGCTGCCGACCGGGCGCAGGGCCCTCAATGCCGCGCGCAACGACCGGATCCGGGCGGAGTTCGACGCGGGCAAGTCGATCCGCGCGCTGGCCGCCGAGCACCGGCTCGTCGAGCGGCAGATCTCGCGGATCGTCGCGGAGGCTTCGCACGGATGAGCGCCGCCCTCACTTCGCCTGCAGCAGCGCCCCCGCCTCGAGCAGCACCAGCTCGTTGTCGTCGGCCTTGTTCGGCTCGCGGCTGCTCGAGAAGGGCAGGTTGTTGTCGTTGCCGACGACGATGTGGGTGGCATCCACCACGTCGACGTTCTCGATGGTGAAGAACGGGAACTTGAGCACGCCGTCGTTGAGCGGCTTGCGCGCGAGCTTGTCGGGGTCGGCGATGTTCAGCAGGTCGATGTAGCCGATCTTGCGCACCGGGCCGCCGACGTTGGCGTCGCTGAGCTCGACCTTGTAGACGCGCTTGAACTTCGCGATGTCGTGGAAGCAGTCGGTGCGCTTCTGGCCTTCGGGGCAGGCCTTGTCGCTGGTGCCTTCGCCGTTGTCGCGCTCGATGATCAGGCCCGTGGTGCCGTCGATCATGTTGAAGTCGCCGATTGCGTTGCCGTTGGCCTCGAGCACGTACTTCCAGTGGCGGCCGGTCCACTTCTCGCCCGCCACGTCGAACTCGAGCACGCGCAGCGCTTCCTTGCCCTCGACTTTCTCGAAGTCCTTGGCCTCGGCGTTCCACACCGGGCCTTCGAGCAGCGCGTAGAGCTTGCTGCCGTCCTTCGAGGCGGCCATGCCCTCGAAGCCCTTGGAGCGCTTGATCTGGAAGTCGACCGCGCCGCCGGGCACGCCCGGCGTGGTCACGGCCGGGTTGTCGGGCGAGCGCACGACCTTGCCGTCGACCTGGGTGTCGAACACGGAGAGCACCTTGCCCTTGAGGTCGGCCTTGATCAGGTAGGGACCGAACTCCTCGCCGATCCACAGCGCGCCGCCGGCGAACTGGAAGCTCTCGGGATCGAAGTCGGAACCGGTCAGGTAGCGCTGCTTGCTGCCCTCGTGGACGATGCGGAACGGCACCTTCTTGTCGGGGTCGTGCAGGAACACGGTGGCCAGGCGCTGGAACTTGCCGCTCTTGAAGTCGACCTTGTAGTGGTTGAGGTAGAGCATGAAGTCGGGCGAGTTGGCCTTCGCGCCGGCACCGTTGTCGGTGAGGATCCAGAAGCTGCCGTCGTCCATCTTCTTGATGCCCGAGTGGCCCTGCAGCGGCTGGCCCTTGAAGGGCAGCGACACGCCGGTGCCGCGGCCGCCCGAGAGGCCCTCGACGCTGCCGATGGCTTCCACGCGCTTGGGCGTGGTGAACTTGCCGCTGACCTGCAGGTCGGCCGGCGCATCCTTGGGCGCGGCGACGAAGCTCTGCGCCGGCAGCACGGCATGGCCGGCGAGGGTGGCGGGGAAGGCGGTCTGGGCCGAGGCACCGGTGGCGGCGAACGCAGCGGCGGCGGCCAGGGCGAGGAGGGAAAGGCGCGTCTTCTTCATGGAGGTCGGGAGTCCGAGTCGAAAACGCGAGACCTTGCCGACCACGCGTGACGCCGCGGTGACATGACTGCCACTAAGGTGCGATATCGACGATCACTTCACGCGACTCGGCCCGACCCTGGTCGTCGACGACGCGCAGCACATAGCGCCGGCCCGACTCGGCCAGGTCGGGCATCCAGGCGATGCCTTCCCCGGGCGCGGCGCGGCCGACCAGCGCATCGTCGGCGAACCAGTAGAGGGTCTGCGTGCCCGCGGCGGCCTCGGCGCGCAGCACCAGCGGCTCGGGCCTGGCCACGCGCAGCGTGTGGCGCACGCCGCGCAGCGGCGAGCTGATGAGCGGGGCGGCCTCGGGCGCGCCCGCGTCCTTCTGCTCGCAGCCGTCGGCGGGCACGCTGGCGCGCGGCAGGCCGGCCTGGCGGAACAGGCGGCGCATGTCGCTGCCCCATTGCTCGACCACCTGCTGGCGCGCGTTCGGCTGCGGACCGCAGACCACCTTGCCCGTGGTCTCGTCGACCCACACGGCGCGGTGCAAGTTGCTGACCTGGATCGGCGACTTGCCGGCGATGAACCAGGTGCGCGTGCGCACCGGGCACAGCGCATCGGGCAGGCCGCCGGTGGCGGCGCAGACCTCGACCTGGCGCAGGTTGGCCGGCTGCGTGACGGCAACCTCGCCAGGATCGAGCCGCTCGGCGCGCAGCGCGTCGACCATGCGCAGGAACAGCGGCGCGGCCGCGTCGACACCCACCAGCGCGGGGTTGCTGCTGCCGTCGAAGTTGCCGACCCACACCACCAGCACGTGGCGGCCGAACACGCCCGCGGTCCAGGCATCGCGAAAGCCCCAGGAGGTGCCGGTCTTCCAGGCGATGGCGGGCCGCGCGGGCAGGGTGGTGTCGGGGCGCGGCGTCTGGCGCAGCATGTCGAGCGTGATGAAAGAAGCCTCTTCGCTCAGCAGCCGCAGCGGCTGTGCGGGCCGCTCGTCGGGCGAGGGCTCGGTGTAGCGCAGCGGCTGCGCGATGCCGCCATTGGCCAGGGTGCCGTAGAGGCCCGCGAGCTCCTCGGGCGTGACCTCGCCGCCGCCGAGCACCAGCGCGAGGCCGTAGTGCGATTCGCTCTGCAGCTTCTGCACGCCGGCCAGCCGCATGAAGTCGTAGAGGCCCGGCTTCGAGAGCTTCGCGGCCACCGCCACCGCGGGCACGTTGCGGCTGCGGATCAGCGCCTCCTGCGCCGACAGCGGCCCCGCGAAGCGATGGTCGAAGTTCTCGGGCGTGTAGGGACCGAAGGCGGTCGGTGCGTCCTTCAGCATGGTCTTCGGATGCAGCAGGCCCTGGTCGAGCGCGAGCGCGTAGATGAAGGGCTTGAGCGTGGAGCCCGGCGAGCGCTTGGCCTGGGTGCCGTTGACCTGGCCCGCGATGGCATCGTCGTGCCAGTCGGCCGAGCCGATCAGCGCGCGCACCTGCATGGTCGAGGCATCGAGCAGCAGCGCACTCGCGTTGTTCATGCCGACGTCGGCATGCGTGCGCAGGTACTGGGCCATCACGCGCTCGAGCGTGGACTGCATGCGCAGGTCGATGGTGGCGCGGATCTCGACCGGCGCCGCGACGCCGGCATCGCTTCGCGGCTGCGCGAGCAGCATGTCGGTGAGGTGCGGCGCCAGGAAGGGCAGGCTGCCGCGCGACTGCGCCGAGAGCACGAGCTGCGCATCGGGCGCATGCTGGCGCGCGGCGGGATCGCGCTCGGCCCACAGCGCCCAGAGCCGTTCGCGCGCGGCCTGCAGCTCGGTGTTGCGGCCGCGCTCGGCGATGCGCTTGACCGGGTTCTGCGGAATCACCGCGAGCGTGAGCGCCTCGGGCAGGCTGAGCCTGGCGGCATCCTTGCGGAAGTAGATCAGGCTCGCGGCCTGCACGCCCTCGATGTTGCCGCCATAGGGCGCGGTGTTGAGGTAGGCCTCGAGGATCTCGCGCTTGCCGTGGCGCGCCTCGATCCACAGCGCGGCGGCGATCTGCGCGATCTTGCCGCCGGCCGTGCGGCTGTCGATGCCGTAGAGCCGGCGCGCGAGCTGCATCGTGAGGGTGGAGCCGCCCTGGCGGCGCTCGCCGCTCGCGATGCGCCAGGCGCTGCGCACCAGCGCCGCGGGATTGACGCCCGGGTGGGCGTAGAAGCGCCGGTCCTCGTAGAGCAGCACCGCGTCGATCAGGGTGGGCGAGATGCGCGCTAGCGGCACCCACAGCCGGTACTGCTCGTCGGCCGCGAGCGTGAGCCGCAACAGCTCGCCGCCGCGCGCATAGACGGCGCGCGAGCTGCCCACGGTCTCGCTGAGCGGCGCATGCGGCCACAGCCGCAGCAGCGCGAGCAGCAGGGCCAGCAGCACGCCCGCGATCAGCAGGCGGCGACCCCGGCCTCGCCATGCGGAACGCGTGCTCTTCGCGGTCATGGGTTCGCTCCCGCCTCGCCTCAGTTCGCGACCACCTGGAAGCGCGCACCGGCCGAGCGCGCGTAGATGCGCCGGTCGTACATCGCCTCGCCGTAGGCCGCGGGCACCACGAAGTCGCCGACGTTGGTGGCGCGTGCCTTGTAGGTCACCTCGAGCAGGTTCTTGTCGACGCTGCCGTAGAACACCACCCGGTCCTCGCGGATGTCGGCGTACTGCACCTTCCACGAGCCGTTGCCGCCCAGGCGCTTCTTCCAGACCGGCGCGTCCGCGTTCTCGCCCTCGGCGTCGTCGCCCACGGCCTGCAGCACGGGCTCGAGGCCACCGGGCAGCAGGTCGACCAGCGCGACGTCGGAGATCTGCGGCCGCTCGAGGCTGCGCACACGCACCCGCACGGTGACCTCTTCGCCGAGCTTCACCTTGGTGACCGGGTTGCCCTTGGCATCGAGCACTTCGTGGAACACCTCGAGTCCCTGGTTCACCGCGGTGTCGGGCAGCTTGCGTTCGAAGCCCTGCTCGGTCCAGCTGTAGTAGAGGTTGAAGTCGCTGTCGTTCGAGAGGCCCAGCTTCGCGGTGCCGGCGGGCACCGCGGCGCGCGCCACCGGGTTGACGGCGCCGAGCGCGAGCGCCGCGGCCTTGCCCTGCGCATCGATGGCCGAGGCCGTGAGCTTGCCCTCGGCGTTCTGCGCCACCGCATCGAAGTAGGCATCGACCGCCATCAGCATCGCGGCCGACGACAGGCTGTTGTACCAGCCGTCGCGCACCATGCCGGCCATGCCTTCCCAGACGGCGGGCTTCAGCGTCTTGAGCCGCGCGGGGAAGTGCCGGCCCACCAGGTGCAGCATCATGCTGTCGTGCACCAGCGGGTCGTAGTAGCGACCCCAGACGTTGCGGCGCTGGTTCTTCTCGCTGCGCGCGAGCAGGTCGGCCCACACGGGGTTGAGCAGCTCGTTGGCCACCTGCTCCTGCTTCACGAGCTGGTAGCTCGCCGCGAGGTAGACGGCGCCGAGGTCGTCGCTCCAGCCCGCGGTCTGCTTGGCCTGCTGGTTGCGCCAGGTCTCGCGCAGGTTGGCCAGCGCGGCCGGCACCACGATGCCCTGGCGCGTCAGCAGGTAGGCGGCCTGCGTGCGCTGGCGCCAGCCGTCGAGCGACGGGTCGCCGCTGCCGAGCCAGCCCTGCAGGTAGGTGTTGGCGCGCTGCAGCAGGTCCTGCGGCACCGGCAGCTTGTGGTCGCGCGCCTCCACCAGCAGGTGCACCGCATAGAGCGTCGCGAACGGGTCGGCACCCGCGCCGGGCCACAGCGAGAAGCCGCCGTCGGCCGTCTGGCGCGCGCGCAGCTGCACGAGGTAGCGCTCGAGCGTCTTGCGCGCCTCGGGCAGCGGGCCCTGGTCGGCCGTGCGGCCGCGCGCCATTTCCTTCAGCAGCTCGGGCCGGCTCGCGAGCAGCACGGCCGGGAAGGTCTGGCTCGTGATCTGCTCGGTGCAGCCATGCGGATAGGCCTCGAGGTATTGCATCAAGCCGGTGGCGAAGGCCCAGGGCGCGGCCGACACCGCGAGGTCGCTGCGGCGGAAATTCGGATAGAAGTCGCCCTTGCTCGCGATCTCGCCCGAGCGCTGGAAGCTGCCGGCCTGCACCAGCGAGACGAAGGGCGAGGCGGGTCGCACGCTCACCTCGGTGGCGAGCCGCGCGCTGAAGTTCTTGTGCGTGGAGGTGAACACCAGCGCCGACGAACCCAGCACCGCTTGCTCCCCGGGCTTGGCGCGCACGTTGAACTTCGTGCTGGCCTCGCCGCGCTCGTTGACCTTGAGCGTCTGCGTCGCGTCGCCGACCACCTCGAGCCCGCCCGAGACGGTGAGCGTGAGCGCGATCGGCGCTTCCTTGCCCGAGCCCGCGATGTTGTTGGCCAGACCCACGCCGACCTCGACCGTGTCGCCGGGCGCCATCGCGAGCGGCGCGTTCGGCAGGATCACCATGTCGCCGCGCACCGTGGTGCGGGTGCTCTTCGCGGCGGTGGTCTCGTCGTTCACGGCCACCGCCATCACGCGCAGGCTGCCGTTGAAGCTCTCGGGCACGGTGTAGCTGAACTCGCGGCTGCCGTTCACGTCGACCAGGCCCGACCAGTAGGCCACCGGCTTGTCGCGCTTGCGCTTGAACGGGTTCAGGTGCTTGCCGAGCTCGCCTTCGCCGTCGCCGCCGGGCGCGGCGCCCTGCATCAGCTTCTTGAACTCGGGCAGGATCAGGTCGAGCGTCTGCAGGGTGCCGACCTCGAGCGCGCGCTTCTGGAAGAAGTGCTTGAGCGGGTCGGGCGTCTTGTAGCGCGCCACCTGCAGGATGCCCTCGTCGACCGCGAACACCACGGCGCGCGTGGGCTGGTCGCTGGTGAGCTTCATCTTCACGGTCTGGCCGGGCTTCACGAGCTCGGTGCTCGTGAGCTGCAGGTTGGCCGTGCGCTTCGACAGGCTGGTCGCGAAGGGCGCGATGCCGTAGGACAGCGGGCTCATGTAGACCTCGTCCGAGGCCGGGTCGCGCACGAAGTGCACGTTGATGTAGCCGGTGCCCTCGAAGTCCTTGGGCAGCACGATCTTCTGCACCGAGGCGGTCTTGTCGGTCTTGAACCAGGCATGCGCATAGACCTTGTCACGCTCGATGGTGATCAGGCCGGCGCCAACGTAGGGCGCGCGGATGCTGACCTCGATCTCCTGTCCGGGCTCGTAGTCCTTGCGGTCCAGCGTGAGCTGCAGCTCGGCATTGCGGTCGAGCGAGCGGCTGACGTTGGCGTTGCCCGCCACGCTGTACTCGACGCGGTTGAGCTCGAGCCCGCCGGCATTGCGCACCACGTAGGCGAAGTTGCCGGGCGTGCCGGTGTCGAGCGCCACGTTGTTGCCGGCCGCGGCGATGGTCAGCGGCTTCTCGTCGAGCACGATCTCCTTGCGGCGCGATTCGTAGCGGTACAGGCCGTTGTCCTGCTTGATCAGCACCGACAGCACCTTGCGCTCCACGCGCTGCAGCACGAGATCGGCCACCGCGGTCTTCTTCGCCTGCGGGTCGATCGCGATCACGTGCGCGTTGCGCGCCGCGCCCTTGCTCACGTAGCCGGTGTCGCCGTCGACCTTGACGCCCACCAGGTAGGGGAGGTCGCTCACCAGCGTGCGCGCCTCGGCCGACACGCTGCGCCCGCCCTCGGGCTCGAAGGCCTTGGCCAGCACGTGCACCTGGTAGGTGGCGGCCTCGAAGCGCGACAGCCGCAGGTCGAACTCGGCCTTGCCCTCGGCGCTGGTCTGCACGCTGCCGAGGTCGTCCACCTGCTTCTCGGCCGCGCGCTGCGGATCGAAGAAGGCGTAGTCGGCGAAGGCGCGGAACACCGGGAAGGCCGGGCTCAGCGTGAGCGTGCCCTCGACCTTGCGGTCGGGCGCGGGCGTGCCGAACAGGTTCTGCACGTCGATCAGCGCCTTCATGTCCTTCGGCTTGACCCAGCCTTCGGCGATCTCGCTGCTGAGCTTGGCCGTGACCTTGGTGCGGTCGGGCAGGAACTCCTGCACCTTCACCGTGGTGCTGCCCAGCAGCAGCCCCTGCACCTCGGGCGCGCCGGGCGAGGACTCGCGCGGCAGGTAGAGGTTGACGGTGTAGTTGCCGGTGGGCGAAGTGTCCTGCGTGGCGTGCGCGATCTCGGCCGCGCCGCCAGGGCCGAGGCGCAGCTTCTCGCGCCGCACGCTCAGGCCGCGCGCATCGATGATCTCGGCTTCGAGCGGCAGGTCGCGCAGCGAGGTGCCCCAGTTGCCGGCCTTCACCATCATCGCGATGTGCATGGTGTCGCCCGGGCGGTAGATGCCGCGGTCGCTGAAGACGTAGGCCGTCATCTGGTTCGGCACGCCGGCCGCGCGCAGGCCGCCGACGTCGAAGCGCGAGATGTCGAGCGTGCGGTCGGTCTTGTTGAAGGGCAGGAAGCTCAGGTCGCCGTCCTTGCGCACCACCAGCACCACCGGCTGCTTCTCGCGCTGGAAACCCGCGAGGTTCGGCAGCTTCGCGCGGCCCGTGGCGTCGGTGGCCTGCGACGCCACGATCATGCCGTTGCGGCCCCACACCTCGACCAGCGCGCCGCCCACGGGCTGGCCGTTGGCGATGCTCTGCACGAACACGTCGCGCGTGCCGTCGAGCGACTTCTTGGCGACGATGCCCAGGTCGGTGACCAGCACCAGCCGCTCGTCCTTCTGGTCCTCGGGGTTGCCGCTCTCGGGGTTGCCCTCGTCCTCGCCCGAGGACTGCTGCTCCTCGTCCTCGGACGACGCCTCGGTGGCGTCCGCTTCGCCCTCGGGCTTCTTCTTCGCCTTGGGATCGAAACCCTGCACCTTGAGCAGGAACACGCCGCGCCGGTCGCTGATGTCGCTGCGCAGGTACTCGGCGAAATCGACCGTCTCGTAGTGCGCCTTGCCGGGCGGAATGGCGAGCGGGATCTGCTTCTCGAAGCGGTCGACCAGGTTGTCGGTGCCGAGGCCGCCGTAGAACTTGGGATGCGAGAAATCGCCGTTGCTCTGCGTCACCAGGTGCTGCAGCTGCTGCGGCAGCAGGCGTCCGATCTCGACGCGCACGCCCGGCAGGTCGCGCACCAGGATCGGCAGCTTGCGCTCGCCCGACAGCGCGAGCAGCGAACCCTGGCTCATGATCGTGAGCTCGGGCGCGAAAGTCTTGAGCAGCTGCACGCTCTGGAAGGCCGTGCCGAGCTGGTAGCCGCCGGGCGTCTTCAGGCCCTTGGCCACGCGCACCAGCAGGTAGCGCCCGCCCTCGGCCTGCGGCAGGCGGAAGCTGACCGTCTCGGTCACCTCGCGCTCGCTGGCGATGGGCTGCAGGCCGATCTTCTTCGCGCGGCGCAGCACCGCGTCGGTGATCTTCGCGGGATCGGCGGACCAGTCGAACTTGTCTTCCGGGTCGCCCTTGGGATCTTCGGTGGCCGGCAGCAGCCAGGCCTGCACCAGGCGCGCCATCTCGCGCTCGTGCACCGGCATCGAGGCGCTGACATGCATCACGTGCTCGGGCTCGCCGTTCTCGCCGGTGACGATGGTGGGTTCGACGCTCGCGATGTCGAGGCTGAAGAGGCCGGGGATGTCGACCGCGCGCGAGACGTCGTTGCGCTGGCCCGGGCCGCCCTTCTGCGCCACCGCGCCGGCGGTGAGGCTCAGCAGCACGGGGCGGGTCTTCTCGGGAATGGGCAGGGGCTCGGACTGGACTGTGGCCGTGAGGCGCAGCTTGTCGTAGCTGACCGTGAACTTCTCGCTCGCGCATTTGCCGACGCTGAAGAACGAGCTGCTGCAGGCCTGGTCGTAGGTCAGCACCAGCCGCTTCTCGAACTCGGCGGTGTTCACGGGATGCGAGAAGCGCACCTGGAACAGCGCGCGCCGTACGTTGGCCTGCACCGGGTCCTGGTAGAACTCGGCGCTCGCGATGCGGGCGCTGAACTCGGCCGAGCTGAAGTCGTACTTGCGCTGTTCGATCTCGATGTGCGGCGCGAGCGCCTCCTTCGAGAGCTGCACCTTGTAGGCCTGGCCCACCGGCCAGTCCTGCGCGGGCAGGAACTCCAGCTTCTTGGCATCGGTCCAGGTCCAGCGGCCGGCGATGGCGGGCTCGATGGCAACGCCGGTCGCTTCCTGGCCGACACGCGCGATCGGCGCGACCGAGGCCGAGAAGTTGATGACGACCGGATTGGGCCCCTTGTCGAGCTCGATCTGCGTGCGCGGCGGCGGCACGATCTGCGCGGTCGCCACCACGGGCTCGACGCGGTCGGGAGTGAGGCCATGCCACCACTTCAGGAGCTGCGGGCTGGCCATCCACCCCGCGAGCGCCAGCAGCACCAGCAGCAGCACCCAGGCGAGCCGCTGCTGCAGCCATTGCAGTCCCAGCAGCAGCAGGGCACCCGCGATGCGCAGCCAGCCCGGGGGTCGCCAGGAACCGATGAGCCCGCGTGCGAGCGGGCGCAGGAAGCCGAGCGCGCGGCCCAGCCCGGTGAAGAGCACGTCGCTGAGCGACGCGAGTTTTCGATTGGCAACTTGAAGCATGGAGGCTCCCCCGGTGTTTTTGTCGGCGTCTGGCAGTCTGTCCGCGGTCTGTGAACCCATGGCGGCGTGTGTGAAGTCTGTGTGAAAACCGCACAGGCCCGCGCCCCGGCCCGGCTCAGGGCGAGAGCGCGGGCTTGTTCACCATGAGCCAGAAGACCACGACCATGGCCACGAAGGCAGGGTAGCCGAGCCACTCCCACCAGCGCTGATAGCGTGCATACAGCGGCGGCAACGGCAGGCCGTCGCGCTGCGCCTGCCCGGCGATCGCGGCCATGCGGATCTGCAGCCACACCACGGGCAGCCAGCAGGCGCCCGCGAACACGAACAGCCCCAGCGACAGCGCGAGCCACGGCGTGGACAACGGCCAGCCCGCCATGTGGGCGAGTGCGAAGCCGGTGGCCGGCTGCAGGATCACGGTGGGCGTGGTGAACCACCAGTCGGCGCGCACCACCAGCCGGCTCACCACCGCCTGCGCCGCCACGCTGCCGCTGCGGTTGGCGAAGAACATGTAGAAGGCCGATCCCAGCCCGGTGCCGACCATCAGCACGCTCGAGACGATGTGCAGCCACTTGAGGACCAGGTAGGTGTTCATGGCACGGCACGCCGGTACAGGTGCCACAGCAGCGCGGCGATCGGCAGGTTCTTGAGCAGCGGGCCCAGCGGATGCAGCCACAGCGCCGGCTGCAGGCCGGTGGCGACCGCCGTCATGAGCAGCAGCAGGCCGAGCGCAGCGAGGTAGCTGGCGCGACCCGGCCGCCACCACAGCGCGAGACCGACGACGAGGTCTGCCGCCGCGCCGCCGACGATCAGCAGTTGCACCAGCCAGGGCGGCGAGGCGATGCCGGCCTCGGCCAGCACCCGACGGCTCTGCCCGTCGAGTTCGACGATGCTGACGACGGCCGTGACCAGCCAGACCGCGACGAGGCTCAGGCGCAGCAGGCGGTCGTCGTCGGCCGGGCGGGTCATGGCATTCGCGGCGTTTCGTCGACCACGTCCGTCACCATGCCCCAGCGCGCGAACTCGGGTTCGAACTCGGGCAGCGCGAGCAAGCCCATGCAGGCCTGCGCGCCAACGGGCAGCGCATCGCCGCGCGCGAGCCGGCGCGCCAGCAGGATGGCGGCCATGCAGGGAATCTCGGGCCCATGGTTGTCGTCGGCCGCGATGTGCCAGGCGCGGTGCGCGGCGGCGCCTCGTGCGTCGACGCCTTCGACGCGCACCACCATGCCGCCGAGCGCGCTGCCGAACGCATCGAACAGGCCGCCCGTGGCATGCAGCAGCGGCGCCAGCTTCTGCGGCGCGGGCAGCAGGCCGATGCGGCGCAGGGCCGCCAGGAAGGCGAAGGCCTGCTGCGTGAGGCCCACCTCGAGCGCGGCGCGGAACATCACCGACTGCACGCCGGCATGGCGCGCCGGGAAGAGTTCGAGATCGGGGATATCGCACAGCGCGCCGCGGCGCGGGCGCATGCGCGCGAAGCGCACGGTCGACGGTCGAGCCCAGCCGGGCTGCTCGGTCCAGCGGCCGTCCTGCCAGACGCGGATCGGCGCGCCGCAGTAGGCGAGCACGCCCGCGAGCGTGGCCTCGCCGCGCGGCGCGCCTTGGGCGGGGGCGATGCAGATGTCGATGCTGCGGACGCCTTGCCAGCCGGCCGCGAGGTGGTCGACCACGGCCGAGGAGAGGGCAGGCACGGTGCTCGCGCCCGTGACGGCCGTGCGGCCTGCCGCGCGGAACACTTCATCGTGCGCCGCGGGAAAGTCGCAGACGAAGCGACGGCCGTCGGCCAGGTCGATGTAGTGCGCGCCGGCGGCGGCCACCGCCTGCGGCACGCGGTAGTCCTGGTTCTGGAACGGGCCGGCCGTGTGGATGACGAGCTCGACGCCCAGCTCGCGCAAGCCCTGCGCGAAATCCGGCGACTGCGCGTCGACGCGGACGGCGCGCGCCCCTATCGCCAGTGATTGCGTGAAGGCCGTCGCCCGTTCGAGATCACGGCCACCCACCAGCAGCTCGATGGCCGCATCGGCGGCCAGCGCGCGGCTGATGCGCGCGCCGAAGTTGCCGTAGCCGCCGAGCACCAGCGTCTTCATGCCAGGCTCGCTCCGGCCACGTGCCCGCGCGTGAAGGCTTCCTCGAAGATCGAATAGCCCGACCAGTCGGCATGCGCGAACGACAGCCGGCCCGCGATCACGCTGCCGCGGTGCGCGTCGTCGGGCGCGGTGCGCTGCGAACCGATCTGCGCCAGCAGGCCGGGCCGCGGAATGGCCATGGCGTGCCCGTAGCGCGTGATCTCGATGCGCGTGGCCAGCGCGGGCAGGTCGGGGTGCGGCACCGAGAGCTCGGCCAGCAGGTCGTCGCGCCAGCCGGTCCACGGCCGCTCGAGCAGCAGGCGGCGGCCGTCGCCCGCGTCGTAGCGGCTCGGGCCCAGCGGGCGGTACCAGCTCAGCACGGTGCCGCGGGGCGTGGGGTCGAGCGTCTGGTGGCGCGCATCGACATAGCCGAGGCCGCGCGTGCCGTAGACCACGTTGTCCCAGCTCGGTGCGGCGCCGGGGCGGTCGACCAGCGGGCCGCGCAGGTGCACGTTGGCCACCAGCCAGGGCGCATGGCGCACATGCGCGGCGGCATGCGCGAGCACCGCGGGCGCGTTCTCGACCACGCGCGCGGCGACGAACACCGGCAGCGCGACGATGCAATGCGCGGCCTGCCAGCGCACCAGCGATTGCGAGGCGGCATCCCAGGCATCGACCTCGACGCCGCCACGCACCTCGGCGATGCGCACGACCACCTGGCCGGTGCGCAGCCGTTCGCCCAGCGGCGCGGCCAGCTGCTTCGTGAGCCAGCTGTTGCCCTCGGGCCAGGTCAGCACGCCGTCGCGCTCGGGGTTGGTGTCGTTGGCGCTGCCCGACGGATCGCCGGGTGCGTGGAAGCCGTGCCGGCTCGCGAAGTAGTGGATGCCGGCCCAGGCCGAGACCTGCTCGATGCCCGCGCCGTAGTCGTCGCGGCAGCAGTAGTCGAGGTACCAGCGCAAGTGGTCGTCGCTGAAGCCCTCGCGGTCGAGCCAGGCCGAGAAGGCCTGCGCATCGAGCGCCAGCAGCTCGGGCGTGACCGCGACCTTGAGCGTGGGAATGGCGAAGTGGGCCGCATGCTGGAGCGCGTCGATGCGCTGCGCGAAGCGGCGGTACTGCGCCTGCGTGTCGGCGCCCACGCCATGCACCGGCAGCAGGCCGTCCTGCCACTCGCCGTGGAAGAACAGCCGCTCCTGCGGGCTGTGGCACAGCGTGCGCTCGTCGTATTCCCAGCGGCCGGCCACGCGCCGGCGCAGGCCCAGTTCCTCGAGCAGGTCCTGCACCTCGCGCGCATCGTCGCCGGGCACCGGCAGGTAGTGCGCGCCGAGCGGACAGGCGATGCCGTTGACCATGCCGCCGCGCGCATTGCCGCCCGCGCTGTCCTCGAGCTCGAGCAGCGCGAAGTCGTCGATGCCCGCGAGGCGCAGCGCACGCGCCGCCGCGAGCCCCGCGACGCCACCGCCGGCGATCAGCACGCGGGTCTTGCGGGTGCTCGCGGGCGCGCGCGACTTCAGCGTGCCGTCGCGCATCGCGTGGCCGCGCGCCATGTCGATGCCGGTGAAGCCGCCTTCGATGGGCGGCGACGCATCGCAGCCGGCGAGCGCGAGCGCGCCGGCGGCGCCGACCGTGCCGAGGAAGCTGCGCCGCCTCATGGCCGCATCGCCCGCGCGCTCAATGTGCCATGACCTTGCCCCACTCCTGTTCGTAGGTGGTGACGAGGACCTGGTTGGAAAGCCGGTTGACCTCGGCCGGCACGCGCGCCATGTCGAGCGGGAAGTCGAACATCAGCGGCAGCGTGGGCGCGGACAGGAAACGCAGGCCCGCGGGCAGCGCGTCGGGCTTCCGGTAGGGGCGGTGGCTCGCGATGATGAAGCCCCATTCGCCGAAGCTCGGCACGTGCACGTGGTAGGGCGTCGCGGTCAGGCCCACCGACTCGACCGTCTGCGCCACGGTCCAGAAGCTCTTGCGCGCCACCAGCGGCGAAGTGGTCTGGATCACCGCGTAGCCGCTGGCCGCGAGGCGCTTGTCGAGCAGCGCGTAGAAGCTGTTGGTGTAGAGCTTGCCGATCGCGAAGTTGGTGGGATCGGGGAAGTCGACCACGATCACGTCGAACAGGTCGTCGTCGCCGCGCTGCTGCAGCCACTGGAAGGCATCGGTGTTGACGATCTTGAGCTTCGGCGACGACAGCGAATGGCCGTTGAGCGCGGCCAGCGTCTCGTGCTCGGTGAACAGCTTCGTCATGTTCGGGTCGAGCTCGACCAGCGTGACCGATTCCACCGAGGGGTACTTGAGCACCTCGCGCACCGCCATGCCGTCGCCGCCGCCGAGCACCGCCACCTTCTTGGGTGCGCCGTGCGCGGCCATCACGGGGTGCACCAGCGCCTCGTGATAACGGTACTCGTCGCGCTCGGCGAACTGCAGGTTGCCGTTGAGGAACAGCCGGTGCCCGAGCAGCCCGCGCGTGACCACGATGCGCTGGTAGGGCGAGGTGGCGCTGAAGACGATGCGGTCCTGGTAGAACTTGTCCTCGGCCAGCGTGGTGATGTGGTCGGCGCCGATGAAGCCGCCAAGCAGCGCCGCCAGCGACAGGAAGCAGGCCAGCGCATGCGCACCCACGCGCCGCAGCTCGTGGCGGAACAGCCAGAGCGCCCACACCGCCACCGCCGCGTTCATGAAGCCGAACAGCAGGCCGGTGCGGATCATGCCGAGCTGCGGCACCAGGATCAGCGGGAAGGCCACCGACACCGCGAGCGCGCCGAGGTAGTCGAAGGTCAGCACCTGCGACACCAGGTTCTTGAGCGCGACGTTGCGCCGCAGGATGCGCATCACCAGCGGGATCTCGAGCCCGACCAGCGTGCCCACCACGACCACCAGCCCGTACAGCAGCAGCCGGAACGCGCCCGGCGCGTAGGCGTTGGCCAGGAACAGCACGGCCGGCAGCGCGCCGCCGATCAGCGCCACCATCAGCTCGATGCGCAGGAAGTGGGCCGGCAGCTGGCGGTCGAAATAGCGCGACAGCCACGAGCCCACGCCCATCGCGAACAGGTAGGTGCCGATGATGGTGCTGAACTGCAGCACCGAGTCGCCCAGCAGGTAGGAGCTGAGCGCCGCCGCGCTGAGTTCGTAGACCAGCCCGCAGGCGGCGACCACGAAGACGCTGGCGAGCAGCGCGATCTCGACGGGCTGCGGCCCGCGCGCATCGGCCGGGCGCGCGGACAGGGCCTGCTCCTCGCTCAATGGATGGCGGCGGCGACGATGATGCTGATGCCCAGGCTCATCGCGGCGACGACCAGGCCCAGCGCCACGTTCTGCTTCTCGACGATCTCGCCCCAGAGGTCATAGGGCGTGATCTTGTCGATGATCAGGAAGCAGAGCCAGAAGATCACCACGCCGATCAGCGCGTACACGAGCGATCCGAGGACCACGCCAGGTTTCAGCCATTCAAATCCCATGGGGACCTCCAGTCGTATCTGTATCTATCAGTCGATGAATCGGCAGCGGCAGCGCGATCTTCGTCATTTGTGGCCGCCGCCGCTCGAGGAGCCGCCGTAGGAGCCGCCCGAGCTGCGGTAGCCGCCGCCCGAACCGCCGCTGCTGCTGCTGCAGGTGCTCAGGATGATGAGCAGCACGATGATCACGATCGCGATCACCACGATCGTGCCGCAACCCAGCCCCGAGGCCGCGCTGACCGGCGACGCGTCGGAGCGCTCGAACAGGTCCTTCTTGGCGTCGAGCTTGAAGGCCGTGGCGACCGCGCCGCTGTCGATCTTGCTGCCCGAGGACCAGGTGAGCTCGTTGACCGAGCGCTCCATCGACAGCAGGGCGCCGCCGACCGCGAAGTCGCGGTTGAAGGTCTTCTGCCCGCGCTCGACCTGCCAGTAGAACTCGCCGGCCACGTAGGTGGTCTCGGCGTTGTAGGCGTACTGCTGCTGGTAGCGCTTGCCGAGGTAGGTGGCGGTGCTGCCGTTCTCGGCCATCACCGGCGCGCCGGTGGTGGGGCGCACCATGCTCCAGCCGTCCTCGGCGTCGACCAGGAAGCTGAAGCCGCGCTTCTTGTTGTAGAGCAGGTATTCGTCCCAGCCGAACTGCTCGTCGTCGCCGGGCTCGCTGCCCATGCGGTGCTGGAAACCCACCACCTGCCACTGGGCGCCCTGCAGCTGGCCCATGCTGCCCAGCGCGATCAGCGGGCGCACCGGCTCGTTCTGCGCCGCATGCTTGAGCTCGCCGCCGATGCCCTGCGTGAGGTCGATGATGCTGTTGCACGAGCGGCAGGTGACGCTCTTGCTGTCGGCCAGGTTGAGCGTGACCGGCGAGCCGCAGTTGGGGCAGTTGAAGCTGCGGCCCTTCTCGTCCTTGGCCGAGTCCTCGCGCAGCCCGGTGAGCTGCAGCGATTCGAGATCGACCGAACGGCCCAGCGAGGCGGCCGGCGGCTGCGAGCCGTAGTCCAGGCTCAGCACCAGGCCCTTGTCGTTGCGCAGTTCGACCACCTGGAACGGCCGGCCGAGCTCGGGCAGGTGCGGCAGTTCGCCCTGCGCCGAGACCAGCGTCACTTCCTCGTTCGAGGCGACGGTGTAGCTCTGGCCGTTGAAGGCGCTGGTGGCGCCCACGCGCAGGTCGGCCGCGGCCGGTGCCGTGCGCTGCAGTTCGAACGGCAGCGAGAAAACGTAGGCGCCGTTGTCCTCGCTGAGCACGCCGGTGCGGTCGCCGTCGAGGGCCGCGATCCACTCGGTCCAGCGGCCGCCGGCGTACTTGTACTGGAGCCGGCCGACGATGGTGAAGGGCTTGTCCTGGATCCGACCCGCGGCGAACAGCTGCAGCGGGCTGAAGTCGTCGAACAGCTCGGCCATCTTGCCGGTGCGCGCGAGCGTGTCGCCCTGGCGCACGACGGTGCTCTGGCAATAGGGGCAGACCGCATGGGTCGACTGGGCCGATCGGAACTCGACCGGCGCGCCGCAGCCGGGGCAGGGCGCGCGGTAGTAGCGCTGGGTGCCGCCGGCTTCCTCAGCCATGGCGCGCACGCGCGGGCGCGAGGCCCGCAGCATTCTTCCAGCCGATCATGCCTCTCACGCCCGTCGAGCGGGCGTCAGGCGCTATACAGAACATAGCGCCGGATCAGACCAGCTTCTTGAGCAGTTCGACCTTCTTGGCGTCGAACTCTTCCTGGGTCAGGATGCCCTTGGTCTTGAGTTCGCCGAGCTTCTCGAGCGTGGTCATCACGTCGTTGGGGTTCACCACCGCCACCGCCGGCTGCTGCTGGGTCGCGGCCGCCTGCGCCGCCGCGTTCGGGCTCAGGCCCTGCGCGAGGTTCTGCGCCAGCACCTGACCGAGCGCCACGCCGGCGCCCAGGCCCATCGCGTCGCCCGCGATGCCGCCGCCGTTGGCAGCGCCTTCGGCGAACTTGGGGATCGCCTGCGCCGTCTGGTACTGCATGAACTTGCCCATGTCGTTGCCGACCATGCCCATGCCAATCTTCTGGTCGAGGATCTTCTGCAGTTCCTCGGGCAGCGAGACGTTCTGGACCGTGATGTTCTCGAGCTTGATGCCGATCTTGGCGAACTCGGGCACCAGCTGGGCCGCCAGCGCCTGCGCGAACTGGATCTGGTTGGCCGCGAGGTCGAGGAAGGGCACGCCGCTGGAGGCGATGGCGTTGCTGATGTTCTGCAGCACCAGGCCGCGCAGCTGGCCGTCGAGGTCGGCCACCGTGTAGATGTCGCGCGTGCCCGAGATCTCGGTGTGGAACAGCTTGGCGTCGCCGATGCGGAACGAGTAGTTACCGAAGGCGCGCAGGCGCACGGCGCCGAAGTCCTTGTCGCGGATGGTGATGGGCTGCGGCGTGCCCCACTTCTGGTCGACCTGCTGGCGCGTGCTGAAGAAGTAGACGTCGCTCTTGAACGGGGACTCGAAGAGCTTGTCCCAGTTCTTCAGGTACGTCAGCACCGGCAGCGTCTGCGTGCTGAGCTTGTACATGCCGGGGCCGAACACGTCGGCCACCTGGCCTTCGTTGACGAACACCGCGACCTGCGACTCGCGCACCGTCAGCGAGGCGCCGTTCTGGATTTCCATTTCCGCCATCGGGAAGCGCCAGGCCAGCGTGCCATCGCCGGACTCGGTCCACTGGATGATGTCGATGAACTGTTTCTTGATGAAATCCATCAGGGCCATGGCTGCGCTCCTCTAGAGGGTTTTTGTGCGGACTTGGCATATTGCCACAGCGACTTGACCGCGGACCCGTGCTTTTGGTCATTTTGGTCATGGCTGCACCCTGGCCAGGCGTCATAGTCCGTCATCGTCCGAGGTCTACAATCGGCGCCCCCAGAAGAAGCGCCTCAGGAGCAACGGCACATGTCTGACACGACCCCTTCGTCATCCTCGACTCCCTCGCCCGAAGACAAACGCGCCGAACTTCGACGTGCCGCCCTCGAGTACCACGAGTTCCCGGTCCCCGGAAAGATCTCGATCGCCGCGACCAAGCAGATGGTCAACCAGCGCGACCTGTCGCTGGCCTACTCGCCCGGCGTGGCCGCGCCCTGCGAGGAGATCGTCAAGGACCCGGCCAACGCCTTCAAGTACACCGCGCGCGGCAACCTCGTGGCGGTCATCACCAACGGCACCGCGGTGCTGGGGCTCGGCGACATCGGCCCGCTGGCCTCCAAGCCGGTGATGGAAGGCAAGGGCGTTCTCTTCAAGAAATTCGCCGGCGTCGACGTGTTCGACATCGAGATCGACGAGAAGGACCCCGCGAAGCTGGTCGAGGTGATCGCCGCGCTTGAGCCCACCTTCGGCGCGATCAACCTCGAGGACATCAAGGCGCCCGACTGCTTCTACGTCGAGCGCGAGCTGCGCAAGCGCATGAAGATCCCGGTCTTCCACGACGACCAGCACGGCACGGCGATCACCGTGGCGGCGGCCATGCTCAACGGCCTGAAGGTCGCCGGCAAGGACATCGCCGACGTGAAGCTCGTGACCTCGGGCGCGGGCGCCGCGGCGCTGGCCTGCCTGAACCTGCTGCTCAAGGTCGGCCTGAAGCGCGAGAACGTGTTCGTGACCGACCTGGCCGGCGTGGTCTACGAAGGCCGCACCGAGCTGATGGACGACGACAAGCGCCAGTACATGCAGAACACCACGGCGCGCACGCTGGCCGAGGTGATCGAGGGGGCCGACGTGTTCCTCGGCCTGTCGGCCGGCGGCGTGCTCAAGCCCGCGATGGTCGCCAAGATGGCGACGCGCCCGGTGATCTTCGCGCTGGCCAATCCGAATCCGGAGATCACGCCCGAAGACGCGCGCACGGTGCGCGACGACATCATCATGGCCACCGGCCGCACCGACTACCCGAACCAGGTCAACAACGTCCTGTGCTTCCCGTACATCTTCCGCGGCGCGCTCGACTCGGGCGCGACCACGATCACCGACGAGATGGAGATCGCCGCGGTGCATGCCATCGCCGAGCTGGCGCAGGCCGAGCAGAGCGAGCGCGTGGCGGCGGCCTACGTCGGCGAGAAGCTGTCGTTCGGCCCCGAATACCTGATCCCGAAGCCCTTCGACCCGCGCCTGATGATGAAGATCGCGCCGGCCGTGGCCAAGGCGGCCGAGGAAAGCGGCGTGGCGCTGCGTCCGATCAAGGACATGGACGCCTACCGCGACAAGCTGCAGAGCTTCGTCTATGCCTCGGGCACCACCATGAAGCCGATCTTCGACGCCGCCAAGCGCGCGCCGAAGAAGCGCGTGGCCTACTGCGAGGGCGAGGAAGAACGCGTGCTGCGCGCGGCGCAGATCGTGGTCGACGAGGGCATCGCGCGCCCGACGCTGATCGGCCGTCCGGCCATCATCGCCCAGCGCATCGAGAAGTTCGGCCTGCGCCTGAAGGAAGAGCTCGACTACGACGTGGTCAACGTCGAGCAGGACCACCGCTACCGCGACTTCTGGCAGACCTACCACCGCATGACCGAACGCAAGGGCATCACGGTGCAGGTCGCCAAGATCGAGATGCGCCGCCGCCTCACGCTGATCGGCGCGATGCTGCTGCACAAGGGCGAGGTCGACGGCATGATCTGCGGAACCTGGGGCACCACGCTGATCCACCTGCACTACATCGACCAGGTGATCGGCAAGCGCCCCGGCGGCTGCGCCAGCACCCCGCAGGACGTGCCGGTGTATGCCTGCATGAACGGCCTGCTGCTGCCCGACCGCCAGGTGTTCCTGGTCGACACCCACGTCAACTACGACCCGACGCCCGAGGAACTGGCCGAGATCACGACCATGGCGGCCGAGGAGATGATGCGCTTCGGCCTCAAGCCCAAGGCGGCGCTGCTGTCGCACTCGAACTTCGGCACCAGCAACGAGCCGAGCGCGCTGAAGATGCGCAAGACGCTCGACCTGCTGCGCGTGCAGGCGCCCTGGCTCGAGGTCGATGGCGAAATGCACGGCGACGTGGCGCTCGACAGCAAGCAGCGCGCGGTGGTCATGCCGCACAGCGCGCTGGCCGGCGATGCCAACCTGCTGGTTTTCCCGAACATCGACGCGGCCAACATTTCCTACAACCTGCTCAAGACGGCGGCCGGCGGCAACATCGCGATCGGCCCGGTGCTGCTCGGAGCGGCCAAACCTGTGCACATTCTCACGGCGAGCGCCACCGTGCGGCGCATCGTGAACATGTCGGCGCTCACGGTGGCCGACGCCAACGCAGAACGTTAAGCTTTAGCAAGCATTTCTTCGAGAGTGGACGCCAACTTATGGCGTCCCTGTCAAGCCCTCGATGCTGCTCAAACTTTGGGCAGTCGCTTGCTATTTTCGCCAGCGTGGTGCACACTCGCGGGCTTGGATTTGCGGGTTAACCCCAAGGTTGATCGCTGATCCGAACCCCCCGCTCTTTTCTTGTGGTGCCTCTTTATGGCGATGGCGTCTTGCGCCTCGATCACGTCCTCTGTCGCTAAGTTTGCGCTCACCGGCTTCATGCTGGCAGCGCTGGCGACGACGGGGGCCGAGGCCCGCGGATGGTTCGGCGCCGGGAATTCCACCGCCCAGGAAACGATTGCGCTGGCCGAGCTGCCGGTGCAAGGCCAGCGTACCTACGAAGCCATCCTGAACGGCGGTCCCTTCCGGTACGACAAGGACGGCTCGGTGTTCGGCAATCGCGAGCGGCTCCTGCCCTCGGCCCGGCGCGGCCACTATCGCGAGTACACGGTGAGCACGCCCGGATCGCGCGATCGCGGTGCCCGGCGCATCGTATGCGGCGGCGAGAAGCGAACGGCACCCGAGGCCTGCTGGTACACGGCGGACCACTACGCGAGTTTCAGACGGATCACGCCATGAGCGACGACAACGACTTGAGCGGCGCACCGAAGCGCCCCGAAGAAATGATGATGACTATGGAAAGACCAGCGGAGATGACTTTATCCCTTCGTGCCGTACGCCCGAACATCGTGCAATCGATTCGCGCGTTCCGCGTGAGCGACCTGCAGGACGCCGCCAATGCGGCGGGCCAGCACTTCCTGTATGCCAACCTCGGCAACGCACAGACCAAGCAGGACGTGCTCGACCTGATCGCCCAGCAGTTCACCTTTCCGGCGCACTTCGGCAAGAACTTCGACGCGCTGTACGACTGCATGACCGATCCATTGCATAAATCGGGCCCGCAGCCCGGTTTCGTGATCGTTCTCGAACAGATCCCGGCCAACGGCAAGTTCGACAAGGAAGCGCGCGAGCAGCTGCTCGACATCTTCCGCGACGCGTCGGACTACTGGGGCGACCGCAAGGTGCCCTTCCGGTGCTTCTATTCTTTTCTGTAGCCCGTTCTGCACAAACCAGCCAAGCAGAACGGGCGAACGAGGCCCAGCCGACCAGCGCGGCAACCCTCGATGGCATCCAGATCGACCCGGCGACCGTCCCCCCCGCGGTGACGGCCACCGCGACCGACGAACCCACCGGCGAAAAAATGCCGACCGACAAACTGGTCGACGTCTCGCCACTCGCCTTGCGCATGAGCAGCCCGTTCAACGCGGGTTACTGGCTCGCCGCGGCGTAATCAAGAAGAAAGAAGCGCTCGCCGGGCGCGTTCCGGCACCGCAAGAAAAAACCCGTCATCGACGGGTTTTTTCGTTTCTCCCGCAGGCAACGGCCGCTCAGCCGAGCCCCGGCGTCTGCGCCAGCGCCACGTACTGCTCGACCGGCACTTCCTCGGCGCGCCGCTGCGTGTCGAATTCGCCGGCGAAGCCGTGCTCGTCGAGCCACTTGCCCAGCGTGTGGCGCAGCAGCTTGCGGCGCTGGCTGAACGCGACCTGCACGATCTCCTCGAGCCGCTTCGCATCGACCGCCGGCGGCGCGGCCAGCGGCACCATGCGCACCACGGCGCTGTCGACGCGCGGCGGCGGATCGAAGCTCTCGGGCGGCACGAACAGCACGTTCTCCATCTCGTAGCGCCACTGCAGCATCACGCTCAGGCGGCTGTAGTCCGAGGTGGCGGGCCGCGCCACCATGCGGTCGATCACTTCCTTTTGCAGCATGAAGTGCTGGTCGGCCACCAGGTGGGCATAGCCCAGCAGGTGAAAGAGGATCGGTGTGGAGATGTTGTAGGGCAGGTTGCCGACCACGCGCAGCGCGGTGGTCGGCACCTTCGCCGCCAGCGCCGCGAAGTCGACCTTGAGTACGTCGGACTCCACCACCTCGAGCTGCGGATGGCTGCGCAGCCGCTTGGCGAGGTCGCGGTCGAGTTCGATCACGGTAAGCCGGCCGAGCCGCTCGACCAGCGGCTGCGTGAGCGCCGCGAGGCCGGGACCGATCTCGACCATGGGGTCGCCGGGCTGCGGCGCGATCTCGCGCACGATCGCATCGATGATGCCGCCGTCGGACAGGAAGTGCTGACCGAAGCGCTTCCTGGGAATGTGCGCCATCGTGTGTCGATCAGGACTGCGGGGGCTCGCGGAACTCGACGTAGGCGCGCGCGCGCACTTCCTGCGCCCAGGTGTTGAAGGCTTCCTCGGTGCGCTGGTCGCGCAGCACGGCACGGGCGGCTTCGCGCTGCTCGTCCTGGCTCGGCTTGACGTTGCGGCGCTCGAGCACCTGGATCAGGTGGACGCCGAAGCGCGACACCACGGGATCGCTGATCTGGCCCGGAGCGAGGCGGTTCATGGCTTCCTCGAACTCGGGCACGTACATGCCCGGGCGTGCCCAGCCGAGGTCGCCGCCGTCCTTGGCGCTGCCGTCCTGCGAGTTGTCGCGCGCCAGGCTGGCGAAGTCGACGCTGCCGCCACTGGCCTCGATGCGCCGCTTGAATTCGGCCAGTTGCGCCACCGCCTGCTCGGTGGTGCGCTTGGGATCGTTCTGCAGCAGGATGTGGCGCGCATGGGTCTGCGTGACCACCGCGTCGGCCGAGCCGACCTGTTCCTTGGCGATCACCTTGACGACGTGGAAACCGGCGGAGGAGCGCACCGGCCCGACGATGCCGCCCACGGCCGTGGACTGGACGGCCTCGACGAACAGCGGCGGATAGCGGTCGGCGGTGCGCATGCCGAGCGCGCCGCCATTGGCGCGATCGGGGGCGTCGGAGTTGCTCTGCACCAGCTTGGAGAAGTCCTCGCCGGCGCGCGCGCGCTGCGCCAGGCCCTGGGCCTTCTGCTGCGCCTGCGCCACTTGCGCGTCGGTGGCGTTCTCGGGCACGGCCACCAGCAGTTGCGCGAGGTTGAGGTTCAGCATGGACGGATCGCCCTTGCCGCCGCTGTTGCGCTGGTCCTGCAGGAACTGGTCGGCTTCGGCGTCGCTGACCTTGACCTTCGAATCGACCTCGCGGCCGCGCAGACGCGTGAGCAGGAGCTGGTCGCGCAGGTCGTTGCGGAAGGCCTGCAGGCTGATGCCTTCGGCGGCCACGCGCTGGCGCAGCTCGGGCAGGGTCAGCTGGTTCTGGCGCGCGACGGTCTGTTCGGCCTGGTCGATGGCGATCTCGTCGACCTTGATGCCGGTTTCCTTCGCGAGCTGCAATTGCGCGCGCTCGGAGATCAGCCGCTCGAGCACCATGCGCCCGAGTTCGGGGCGCGGCACGCGCTCGGCGTCGGGGTTCTCCTGGATCAGCCGCTGCACGCGGGTCAGCACCTCGGTGTTGGTGATCGGTTCGGAATTGACCAGCGCGACGATGAACTCGGCCGAGCGCTGCACCGGTGCGGCCGGCGCGGCGGGCCGGGCGGCCGGCGGTGCCAGGCGCGGACCGGCGCGCATGATGTCGGTGATGCCGCCGCCGGAGCGGAAACCCTGCTGGGCGCCGGCAGTTGCGGCCAGCGCGGCGAGGCAGGCCAGGCTGAGAATGGAACGGATGTGTTTCATGGCGTTGCTCGGTCTCTCGTCTCAGTCGTAATTGGTGAAGCGGCTCGGCCCTTCGACCGGTGTGCGCAGGGGCTGGTAGCGTTGGATGTTGGTGCGCAGGGCCTGCATCGGGCTCGAGCCGACGGCGGCGAAACCGACGAATTCGAGCTGGAACATGATGCGGGTGTTGGCCGTCACCTGGCCGGTGGTGATGCGCTGCAGCACCACGCGCCCGATCCAGCAGCAGCCGTCGTATTCGACGCCGAGGACGCCGTCGGTGAGCTTGCGGTCCTGCAGGTCGTAGTTCAGACGGCCCACCGCGTACCAGCGTCCGCCGCCCTGGCCCTTGCCGGGACCGAGGTCCTTGCCCTTGTCGCCCCAGAAGTCGTTGAGCGGCCACTGCCAGCCGACGTCGATCGACTTGCTGCCGTCGTTGACGGTGGTGGTGTTCGGGTTCAGCGCCTTGGCCGCGAGGTAGGCCTCGCTGGGCGCCTGGTAGCGCAACGCGATGTTCACGTTGTGATAGGGCGCCGGGTTGTAGCGCGCGCTGATGGCGCTGCGCGTGGACTTGCGGGTGTCGGGGTTGTACTGGATGACCGTGTCCAGGCTCCACTTGGGCGTCCAGTTGATCTGGCCGCCCAGCAGCAGGTCGCTCGCGCGGTCCGTGACCGGATTCGCGCCCGGCAGCGTGACGCGCTGGTCGGAGAAGCGCAGCCGCTGCGCGACGCCGAAGCGCGCGGCCTCGACGCCGGTGTCGGGGTCGATCAGCCGCGAGGTCACGCCCGTGGTGAGCGTGTTGGTGTCGGAGATGCGGTCGTTGCCCGAGAACGCGTTCTCGGTGTAGATGGTCGCGAAGCTGAAGTCGTTGGCCGCCGTGTCGTAGTTCGGCAGCTTGCTCTGGTCGCGGAAGGGCGTGTAGACGTAGTAGGCACGCGGCTCCAGCGTCTGGCGGAAGGCGCGGCCGAAGAAGCTCGCGTCGCGCTCGAAGATCAGGCCGCTGTCGAGGCTGAAGGTCGGCACCGTGCGGTTCGACGACGTGGACCAGAACACCGGCGAATTCTGGTCGTACGGAATGCCGTTCACGTACTGCACGTTGTTGAGCGTGAGCTTCGGGATGTCGCCCTGCGGCACGTAGTAGCTGTAGGTGGTGGCGTGCAGCTGCACCTTCGGGATGACGAAGGTGCTCGGCGTGATGAAGGGCCGGCTCAGCGCCGCCACGGCATACAGGCGATCGCCGTCGGGCTGCGACTGCTGGACTGCGTCATAGCCGGGTTGGCCGGAGGCGATGCGGTTCACGCGAAAGCGCGTGTAGTCCGTGGTGAAGGAGAAGTCGAAGCCGCCCCAGTCGTACTTGTTGTAGTTGGCCGTGATCTGCGGCATCCGGTCGTACGACGGCACCACCGGCGCCAGGCTGTACTGCAGCGTCTGGTAGCGCAGCGCGCGCACCACGCCGTTCCAGTCGCCCTTGCTCCAGTTGAGCGTGGCGTCGTTGGGCAGCAGGCGCTGCGACAGCGTGGGCGTGCGGGTGAAGTCGCGCCAGTAGTCGTTGTCGCTGACGCGGTTGATGTTGATGGAGGCCGAGAGCGAATCGAGGCCGAGCGCCTTGGCATCGAAATCCTGGCGATGGTTGGCCCAGATGCCCCAGCGCCGGGAACCGGGCTGCCGCAGGTCGAGGTCCTTGGCCTGGATCTGGCCGCTGGCCAGTTGCTGCAACTGCGTGGCGCGCGCCTCGTTGAAGCGCTGCCCCACCAGCCGGTCGCTGCCCATCAGGTCGAGCCGAATCGTGCCGTTGTATCCCTTCTCGAGATAGCGGAACTCCGAACCCAGGTTGATGCCGCGCTTGGACATCAGCGTCGGCGTGATGGTGGCGTCGCGGTTCGGCGCGATGTTCCAGTAGTACGGCTGCGAATACTCGATGCCGTTGGTGTTGTCGATGCCGATGGTGGGCGGCAGCAGGCCGCTCTTGCGCTCGTTCGACAGCGGGAAGCTCATGCTGGGCAGCGCCGGCGTGGTGATGCCCATGAAGCTCAGCCGCGCGTCCTTGGCGACGCCCACGTTCTCCTCGGTGTCGGTGGTGAGCGAGGCGGCGGTCAGGATCCAGGCGGGCATCCAGCCGGGGAAGTCCTCGCGGCGGCAGGTCGTGTAGGTGGCCTGGCGCGCGACCGACACGTTGGTGTCGACGAAGTCGATGCGCTGCGCGTCGCCATGTCCGCCATTGGCGAGGAAGGAGTAGCGCACGTTGTTGAAGAAGCCCTCGAAGGTCTCGAGCTTGAGCTCGAGCTCGGGGCCCTCGTAGACGTTGCCGGCCTGGTTGACGCGCACGTTGCCCGTGGCGCGCGCGCGGTCGTCGGGCTGGTAGTACTCGAGGCGGTCGGCGGTGATGGAAGTTTCGCCGCGCCGCAGGCTGGCATTGCCTTCCACCACGGTCTCGAGGTCGGGCCGGCCCGAGATGCGGTCGCCGCTCACGAGGCTGGGCAGCTGGCTGCGCAGCAGCGGCGGAATGGTTTCGGCGAGCTGGGGCGTGCGCTTGAGCGTGAGCGGGCCGTCGAGGCCCGTTCCCTGCGCCGACGCGCCATGCGCGTGCAGCAGCGCCAGCGTCAGGAGGGCCAGCGGCAGCGGCGGGCCGGAACGGCGCACGTCGACTCGTCGGCTCATCAGGCCTCCCGCCGATCCGTTCCGAGAAGAGCCCGGCGTCCTCCCGAGGAAGGCAGCGAGCGCACAAGGTGCCAGGCGTCGGGGCATGGATTCGTAGGCATCGGTTCGGACAAAGGAAACGTCGGGGGAGGCGGCGCGGCAGGCCGGCCGGTTGCAGGAGCCGGCGGCGAACCGGTCCGATCGGGCGCCGATCGCAGAGGTTGCCGTGCCAGGCGGTTTGTAGAATCGATTATCCATGACAGCACCCCCGCCCTCGGCCTCCACGGCCCCAGCCCTCCATGGGGCCATTTCCTGGACTGATCCGCAACGGGCCGAAGCGTTCCGGGGTTGGCTTGCCGGCATCGCGACGACGCATCGCCTGTTGCCCGACACCATGCGGCTCGCCTCCGCCGACGCGAGCTTCCGTCGCTACTTCCGCGTCGACGGCACCGGCCCCGAGGGCACGCGCATCGTGATGGACGCGCCGCCCGACAAGGAGAACAGCGCGCCCTTCGTCCAGGTGGCGCAACTCATGGCCGAGGCCGGCGTGCATGCGCCGCGGGTGCTCGAATGGGACCAGGCCCACGGCTTCCTGCTGCTCGACGATCTCGGCCGCCAGACCATGCTCGAGGTGCTCGACCCCGAGCAGCCCGACACCAGCCGCCCGCTCTACGACCAGGCGATCGACGCGCTGATCCGCTGGCAGCTCTCGTCGAAGCCCGGCGTGCTGCCGCCCTACGACCGGGCGCTGCTCGAGCGCGAGCTGTCGCTGTTCCCCGAGTGGTACCTGAGTCGCCACCGCGGCGTCGCCATTGAGGGCAAGCTGAAGGAACGGCTGGAGCGCAGCTTCAAGCTGATCGTCGACAGCAACCTCGCCGCGGCCAGCGTCTACGTGCACCGCGACTTCATGCCGCGCAACCTCATGGTGGCGCCGGGCGACACGCTCGCCGAGCGCGCGAAGACGCCGCTGGGCGTGCTCGACTTCCAGGACGCCGTCTACGGCCCGATCACCTACGACATCGCCTGCCTGATGCGCGATGCCTTCCTGAGCTGGGACGAGGAGTTCGTGCTCGACATCACCGTGCGCTACTGGCAGAAGGCCCGCAAGGCCGGCCTGCCGGTCGACGAGGACTTCGGCGCCTTCTACCGCGCGGTCGAGTGGATGGGCCTGCAGCGCCACCTCAAGGTCGCGGGCATCTTCGCGCGGCTCACGCTGCGCGACGGCAAGCCGCGCTACCTCGCCGACACGCCGCGCTTCATCGCCTACATCCGCGCCACCGCCAGCCGCTACAGCGAACTCACGCCGCTGCTGCGGGTGATCGACGAGGTCGAGGGCACGACCGCGACCACCGGCTTCGCCTACGGCCGGGTCTGATCGCTGAAGAAGCGCTGAACGGAATCTGAAGAAAGAGACGCTGTATCGCCCATGCAACATGGGAATGCAGCTACGAATCTCATAGCAATGCCGCGTTTTCACTGCTCCGTTCCACTGCATGCCGGCGCCACGCTGGCGCTGCCGCCCGGTGCCGCGCGCCACGTGCAGGTGCTACGGCTGCAGCCCGGCGATGCCATCACGCTGTTCGATGGCAGCGGCGGCGAGTACGCGGCCACGGTCGAGCGCATGGGCCGCAGCGAGGTCAGCGTGGTCGTCGGTGCGCACACGGCGCGCGAGAGCGAGGCGACGCGCGCCGTACACCTGGCGGTCGGCATGCCGGCCAACGAGCGCATGGACTGGCTGGTCGAGAAGGCCACCGAGCTCGGCGTGGCGAGCATCCAGCCGCTGGTCACCGCGCACGGCGTGCTGCGGCTGGCCGGCGAGCGCGCCGAGAAGAAGCGCGCGCACTGGGAAGCCATCGCGATCGCGGCCTGCGAGCAGTGCGGGCGCAACCAGGTGCCGGTGATCCATCCGGTGCGGCCGTTTCCCGGCTGGCTCGATGCGGCGCCGGATGACGGCGGGCACGGCCCGGCACTGCGCCTCGTGCTGAGCCTGGCCGAGGGCACGCGCGCGCTCGGCGATGCGCTCGCGCAGGCCGGTGGCGACCCGGACGCGGTGCAGGTGCTCAGCGGCCCCGAGGGCGGCCTGAGCGGCACCGAGGAGGCCGAGGCCATCGCGCGCGGCTTCGCGCCCGTGACCCTGGGCCCGCGCGTGCTGCGCGCCGAGACCGCCGCGCTCGCGGCGCTGGTGCGACTCGCCTGAGCCGGCGGCCCGCATCCTCCTGGGTGTTTTCCGCGACGCGCGAGCGCGGGCCTTTCGGAACAATGGAGCGTCACGTTCCATTGCATCGTTTCCAAAGGATCCTTCGCCCATGCATCGACCGCTTCGCGCGCCCCGGCTCGCCCCGCTGACCTTCGCCGTCGCACTGGCGGCTTTCGGCACCGTCCAGCTCGCCAAGGCGCAGAGCGCGCCGGTGGCACCCACGCCGGCGCAGGTGAACCCCGAAGTCGACCGGGCCTACACGCAGCTGATGGCCGCGCCCGCGATCCAGAAGCTGCTCGACGCGGTGAAGGCCGACCATGAGCGCACGGTGGAAGAGCTGAAAACGCTGACCGAGATCGAGGCGCCGCCCTTCAAGGAACAGAAGCGTGCCGAGGCCTTCCTCGCGCGCATGAAGGCCCTCGGCCTGTCGGATGCGCGCATCGACGCCGAGGGCAACGTGGTCGGCCTGCGCAAGGGCACCGGCCACGGCCCGAAGCTGCTGGTCTCGGCCCACCTCGACACCGTGTTCCCGGCCGGCACTGACGTGAAGGTGAAGGAACGCGACGGCAAGCTCTATGCGCCCGGCATCGCCGACGACACGCGCGGGCTGTCGGTGCTGCTGTCCTGGCTCAAGGTGCTCAACGAGAACAAGGTCCAGACGCAGGGCGACCTGCTGTTCGTCGCCAACGTCGGCGAGGAAGAACTGGGCAACCTGCGCGGCATGAAGGCGATCTTCCGCGACCACCTCGACATCGACGGCATGGTCGGCCTCGAGCCCTCGCCCGACGGCCACGTGCTGGTGCTGGGCACCGCGAGCCATCGCTACGAGGTGAACTTCAAGGGCCCGGGCGGCCACAGCTTCGGCGCCTTCGGCCAGGTGCCCAGCGCGATCCACGGCATGGGCCGCGCCATCGCCAAGATCGCCGAGGTGCGCACGCCGAGCTTCCCCAAGACCACCTTCACGGTCGGCACGGTCGGCGGCGGCACCTCGGTCAACACCATCGCGCCCGATGCGCGCATGGCGATCGACATCCGCTCGGACGACATGGCTTCGCTGCTCGAAGCCGAGAAGAAGATCCTGGCCACGCTCGACGAGGCCGTGGCCGAGGAGAACAAGCGCTGGAACGTGAACACGCTGAGCGTGAGCACCAAGCTGATCGGCGACCGGCCCGGCGGCCGCACGCCGACCGACTCGGTGATCGTGGAGGCCGCGGTGCGCTCGAACAGCGCCTTCGGCCACAAGACGCTGCTGCGCGGCGGCAGCACCGACGCCAACGTGCCGATCTCGCTGGGCATCCCCGCGATCATCATCGGCGGCGGCGGCAAGTCGGGCGGATCCCATTCGACCAACGAGTGGATCGACGTGACAGATGGATGGAAAGGCGCGCAGAATTCGCTGGTCACCGTGCTCGGCCTGGTTGGCGTTCCGGGCGTGAGTCCGGCCCTGCTGCCCAAACGCGCGGCACGTACCAAGTAATTTGTCACGTTGTAAGCCGAAAGTCAGCAAGCAAGATTTCGGCAACATTCCACCGCCTGGGAAAATCCCGCGGTTCTGTCACACACCAAGGAAAAAGCCATGGGATTGCTCGACTCGGTACTCGGTCAGGTGCTTGGAGGCGCTGCGCAACAGCAGCAGCCCCAAAGCGGAGGACTCGGCGGCTTGGGCGATCTGGGAGACTTGGCCGGCGCGCTGGGCGGCCTGCTCGCCAACAACGGCGGTGCAGGCGGCCTCGGCGGCCTGGTTTCCAAATTCGAGCAGGCGGGCCTCGGCGACGTCATCGGCTCGTGGGTCGGCAAGGGTGAGAACCTGCCGGTCTCGGGCGGCCAGCTGCAGGACGCGCTGGGCGGCGACACCATCGCCAACATCGCCTCGAAGCTCGGCATCAATGCGCAGACCCTGCTGCCGATGCTCGCCACCATGCTGCCGGCCCTGATCGATCAGCTCACGCCGCACGGCAAGGTGCCCGAGCAGGGGCTCGGCAACCATGAAGATCTGCTGGGTTCGCTCAGCGGCCTGCTGCAAGGCCGGCAGTCCTGAATTGCAAGAAGCGGATCAAGGATTCGGCGCCCGCGAGGGCGCTTTTTTTTTGGCCCGCTGGCGCAGCCCGGCCCGTTCGCGTAGAACCGCGGGCTCTCCCATCGTCCGCAACCCCCGTGCCGCTTCCTCCCCCATGAATCGCAACCTCTGGCTGCTCGCCATCTGCCAGGGCCTGTTCCTGACCAACAACGTCACCTTCATCGCGATCAACGGCCTGGTCGGCCTCGCGATCGCGCCGCGCGGCTGGATGGCGACGCTGCCCGTGATGGGCTATGTGGTCGGCAGCGCGCTCGCCACCGGGCTGGTGGTGCGCAGCCAGCGCCGGTTCGGCCGGCGCGGCGCGTTCCAGATCGGCCTGGCCGTGGCGCTGGGCTCGGCGCTGCTGTGCGCCTATGCGGCGTTCTCGAAGGACTTCTGGCTGCTGTGCTTCGCGACCGTGGTCGCGGGCTACTACAACGCCAACGCGGGGCTCTACCGCTTCGCGGCCGCCGAGCTCGCGGCGCCCGACTGGCGCGAAAAGGCGGTCTCGCTGGTGATGGCCGGCGGGCTGATCGGCGCGGTGGCCGGCCCGAACCTCGCGGCCGCCACGCGCCAGATGTTCGCCGTGCCCTTCGCGGGCGCCTACCTCGCGCTCGCGCTGGTGGCGCTGCTGTCGGTGGCGCTCATGCGCTTCATCGAGTTCCCCGCGCCTTCCGCGCGCGCCCAGGGCGGCGGACGGCCGCTGGCCGAGATCGCGCGGCAACCGGTGTTCATCGTGGCCGCCGCCGCGGGCGCGCTCGGCTACGGCGTGATGAACCTGCTGATGGCCGCGACGCCGATCGCGATGCAGATCTGCAGCCTGCCGTTCGAGGACGCGGCGCTGGTGCTCGAATGGCATGTGATCGGCATGTTCGCGCCGGGCTTCTTCACCGGCCACCTGATCCGCCGCTTCGGCGCGCTGCCGGTGATGGGCGCGGGGCTGCTGCTGAACCTGGCCTGCATCGCGGTCGCGCTGTCGGGCGTGGAGCTGCGGCACTTCGCGATCGCGCTGTGCCTGCTCGGCGTGGGCTGGAATTTCCTCTTCACCGGCAGCACCACGCTGTCGCTGACCGCCTACACGGCCGAGGAGCGCGACCGGGCCCAGGGCGCGCTCAACTTCTGCGTGTTCGCGACGCTGGCGCTGACCTCCTTCGCCTCGGGCGTGCTGGTGACGACCCAGGGCTGGCAGCTGCTGAACCTCGGTTCGCTGGTGCCGGTGGCGCTGACCGGCGCCGCGCTGCTGTGGCTTGCGCACACGCGCCGCCGCGCGCGCGGCGCGGCCTGAAGCGGTCACGGCCATCCCCGACAATCCCGCCCGCATCAACCACGGGGAGAGGCGATGGCGGCTGGCCGCAAGGGGAAGCAGGGTGACGATCCGGGCGCGTTGCCCGATGGCACGGTCCGCTGGACCGCGGCGATGCGCGGCGCGCTCGCCGAATTCCGCAACACGCCCTGCCGCCAGTGCGGCGCCACGCTGTCCGAGGCCCAGCCGCTGCACGAGCAGCTCGACCACATCGGCCGCCACCCGCAGCCCGCCTGGCAACAGCGGCCGGAGAGACTGAGCGTGCTCGAACTGCATGGCGCCGGCGCGCTGCCGCTGTTCCTCGAGCCCGCGCCGCGCAAGGAGGCGCTGGCCGACCTGCTCGCGATTCATCACGTCGACGCGGTGCGCTTCCTTGCGGGCCAGGTCCGGCATCCCGAATGCAAGACGGCGCTCGCGAAGCAGGCCGAGCGCTGGCCGCTGCTGGTGCTGCGCGAACTGCTGGCCGCCAACCCGGCGCGTCACCAGGCCGGCGCGGCGCTGGTGCTCGAACTGCTGGCCGCGCATCCCGAATGGCAGGCGCCGCTCGAAGCGGCCTGCGACGAGCCCCAGCGCAAGGCGCTCGCGCGGCTGCAGGCCGACGACGGCGGCGGACTGGCCGATGCCGAACCCGCGCAGTGGCCGGCCTTCCTGCGCGCACCGCCCTGGAAGGACAGGCAGGCGCTGCCCGCGATCCCGGTGCTGGCGCTCGAGGTCGTCGAACGGACTGCGCGCCTGCACTGGCAGCACGCGGTGCCGCGGCGCTATCCGCCGGTCGGCGGCGAACCCGCGCAGTGGCTGGCCGATGAAGTGCGCGACGCACAGCAGCGCGGCGAACGCCAGTTGGCCGAGTACCCGCGTCCGCACCACACGACGCAGCCGCCGCCCGAGGCCCGGGCCTGGGACCGCCCGCGCAAGGCGCTGTGGATGCTGGGCCTGAAGGCCGAGCGCATCGAGGACGCGATCCGCGACCACGGCGCCAGCCTGTCGGCGGACGACTTCGGCCAACCGCCCGGCGACTCGTGGAGCTGCGGCGACCAGCTCTGGCAATTGCCCGAGCCGCTGGCGATGGCGGTGTTCGCGCGGCTGCCACCCGCGAGCCACTCCATGGGCGACGCGAGCTACCTGCGGCCGCTGCTGCACCGCTTCGGCACCGCCGCGCTGCCGGGCCTGCCGCCCTATCTGAAGCAAGGCTCGCGCGCCATGTTCGAGCTGGCCGCGGTGATCGAATGGGACCGGCTCGCGCCCTGGATCGCCAAGGGCTTCCACGGCAACCGCTGGGTGCGGCAGGAAGCCTGTGCCTGGCTCGGCCGCTATCCCGAGGCCGCCGCGCGCGGCCTAGTGCCCGACGCGCTCGGCGCGCCGGGCATCGCACGCGATGCGGCGCAGGCCGCGCTGCGCTGGCTGCACGAAGCCGGCCATGCCGATGCGGTCCATGCGCAGGCCATGGCCTACGGCTCGGCCGCGGCCGAGGCCGTGTCGCAGCTGCTCGCCATCGCACCCGAACACCTGCTGCCCGAGACGCTGCCGGCGCTGCCGAAGTCACTGCCGCTGTCGACGCTGCCGCGCCTGGTGCTCGCGGCGGACGCCACGCGGGCGCTGCCGGCGGCGCTGCTGCCCGACGTGCTGATGACGATGGCACTCGGCAAGCCCGAGACGCCGTATCCGGGGCTCGCGGCGCTGCAGGCCGCGGTCGCGCCCGAGGCGCTGGCGCGTTTCGCACGCGCGCTGCTGGCCTGGTGGATCGGCAACGGCCGCCCGGGCAAGGAGCGCTGGATGTTCGCGCTGCAGGGCCGGCTCGGCGACGACGAGACCGCGCGCCAGCTCGCGGGCCTGCTGCGCCAGTGGCGCGCGGCGCTCGACCGCGTGCGCGCCTACGACGCGCTCGCGATGCTCGGCGAGATCGGCAGCGACGCCGCGCTGATGCACCTGGGCGAGCTCGCGCGCCAGACGCGCTACGCCGACCTCAACGCGCGGGCCTCGGCACTGCTCGACGAGGTGGCGGCGCAGCGCGGCCTGAGCCTGGCGCAGCTGGCCGACCGCACGGTGCCCGAGTTCGGGCTCGATGCGCGCGCGGGCCTGGCGCTCGACTTCGGCCCGCGCCGCTTCACGTTGCAGATGGACGACCGCCTGCAGCCCCTGCTGCGCGACGGCGCGGGCAAGCCTCTGAAGGCGCTGCCCAAGCCCAATGCCGCCGACGATGCGGCACTGGCGGCCGCCGCGACCGAGCAGCTCAAGGAACTGCGCAAGCTGGCGAAGACCGTCGCGGCCACGCAGCTGCGCCGGCTCGAGGCCGCGATGTGCGAGCAGCGACGCTGGACGCACGGCGAGTTCATGGCCTTCCTGGTGCGGCATCCGGTGATGCGCGTGTTCGTCCGGCAGCTGGTGTGGGGGCTGTTCGACGAGAGCGGTGAACTCGCAGCGAGCTTCCGCGTGAGCGCCGAGGGCGAACTGGTCGATCCGCACGACGATCCCTTCGCGCTGCCCGACGACGAGAACGCGCGCATCGGCATCGCGCACCCGCTCGAGTTCGCGGCACGCAACCCCGCGCTGGCCGCCGCCTGGGCCTCGGTGCTGGCCGACTACGAGATCGTGCAGCCCTTCGAGCAGCTCGCGCGGGCGCACTTCGCGCTCGATCCGGCGCTGCGCACGCAACGCGCGCTGCCGCAGTGGACCGGCCGCACGGTGACGAATGCCGGCCTGCTCGGCCTGGAAGCGCGTGGCTGGCAGCGCGAGGTCGGCGACGGCGGAATGGTCCATCGCTTCGGCAAGCCGGTGGGCGAGGGCCTGGCGATCTGGCTGCGGGTCGAGGAGGGCTGGTACGTGCAGGGCGCGGCCGATCCGAAGGCGCAGCAGGCGGTGGCGGGCGTGGCGCTCGAGGGCGCCGAGGGCCGCTGCCTTGGCGACGTGGCGCCGATCGCGTGGAGCGAGGTCGAGCGCGACCTGCAGCGCGCGGTGTGGGCGCCGGCGCCCTGAACGCCCGCGCTCAGGCCGCGGCGGGAAAGCGCCGCTCCAGCCAGCGCTCGAGCGCATCGAACACCGGCTGCGCCTCGAGTTCGTTGAAGAGCTCGTGATAGAGCGTCTCGAAGCCATGCGCCTCGACCTGCCCGCTGGCCGCGGCGGCCTGCGCAAAGGCCCGGCTGGCGGCCGGCTTCACGAGCCGGTCGTCGCCCGCGTACAGCAGTAGCGTGGGCACCGGCCATCGCGGCGCCGCGCGCAGCACGGTCTCGCCTTCGTAGGCCAGGAAGCGCGCGAGCCGGCTGCCGATGCGGTCGTGGGTCAGCGGATCGTCGCGGTAGGCCTGGACCACGGCGCGGTCGTGCGAGAGGAAGTCGTCGTCGAGCCCGTTGCCCACGCGCAGGTTGGGGGCGATGCGCGGCAGCACCGCGAGCAGCAGCTTCTGGAAGCCGCTCAGGCCCGGATCGAGCCCCGGCGACGAGAGCACCAGCCCATCGACCGGCCGCACGCCGCGCGCCACCAGGCTCGCCGCGACCAGCCCGCCCAGGCTGTGGCCCAGCAGCACCAGCGGCAGGCCCGGGTTGGCGGTGCGCGCATCGTCGACCACGAGCGCGAGGTCGTCGACCAGCCGCAGCTCGCTCGGCAGGCCTCCGCGTGCGCCGCTCGAGGCGCCATGGCCATGGTGGTCATGGGCCCAGACGGCGAAGCCCCAGCCGTGCAGCCGCTCGGCCAGCGCGTGGTAGCGCCCGGCATGCTCGCCGAGGCCGTGCACCAGCACGACCACGGCGCGCGCCGGGCCCGGCGCGGGCAGGCGGCGCAGCACCAGCGTTTCGCCGCTGGGCGCGGCGAGCGACACGCGCTGCGGCTCGGGCAACGCGGCCCGCGGGCTCACGCGGCCGCCGGTGCTTCCTGCGCGGCGCGGTGCGCGGCCGGCAGCGCCGCGATCACCTCGGCCACGGCGGCCGTGAGCTTCTTGGCGTAGGGCACGTGCAGGAACTCGTTCGGGCCGTGGGCATTGCTCTTCGGGCCGAGCACGCCGCAGACCATCATCTGCGCGGTCGGGAAGCCGGCGCTCAGCATGTTCATCAGCGGGATCGTGCCGCCCTGGCCGATGTAGCCGCAGGAGGCGCCGAAGTGCGCGCGCGAGGCCTTGTTGAGCGCGTCCTCGAACCACGGCGTGATGGTGGGCGCGTTCCAGCCGGTGGCGCCGCCGTTGCTTTCGAAGGTGACGCGGGCCTGGTAGGGCGCGTTGTCCTCGAGCAGGGCCTTGAGGCTGCCGACCGCCTCGGCCGCATCGACCAGCGGCGGCAGCCGCAGCGACAGCTTGAAGGCGGTGTAGGGGCGCAGCACGTTGCCCGCGTCCTTCAGCGCCGGGAAGCCCTCGGCGCCGGTCACCGACAGCGTGGGCTTCCAGGTGCGGTTGAGCAGCGCCTCGACCGGGTCGGTGGTGGTCGGCAGTGCGAACATGGTGGAGCCGCCGCAGTCGTAGTGCGCCCACGGGAAGCGCTTGTAGACCTCCTCGCCGAGGATCGCGGCCGTGGCCTTGGCCTGCGCCAGCCGGTCGGGCGGCACCTCGCAATGGAAGCTCGCGGGCAGCAGGCGGCCAGTGGCGCTGTCCTCGAGGCGGTCGAGCACCTGGCGCATGATGCGGAAGCTCGAGGGAACGAGCCCCGAGGCATCGCCCGAGTGGATGCCCTCGGTCAGCACCTCGACCTTGAGCGTGCCGCTGGCCATGCCGCGCAGCGAGGTGGTGAGCCACAGCTGGTCGTAGTTGCCGGCGCCCGAGTCGAGGCAGATCACCAGCTCGACCTCGCCCAGGCGCGGACGCAGCGCGTCGACGTAGGGCAGCAGGTCGTAGGAGCCGCTCTCCTCGCAGGTCTCGATCAGGCCGACGATGCGCGGATGGGCCGTGCCCTGGCGCTTGATGGCCTGCAGCGCCGCGATGCTGGCATAGACCGCGTAGCCGTCGTCGGCGCCGCCGCGGCCGTAGAGCAGGCCGTTCTCGTACTTGGGCGTCCAGGGGCCGAGGTCGTTGCGCCAGCCGGTGAACTCGGGCTGCTTGTCGAGGTGGCCGTACATCAGCACGGTCTCGCGCATGTCGGTGCCGGTGGCGGGCACCTCGAAGAACAGCACCGGCGTGCGGCCCTCGAGGCGCACGATCTCCAGTTTCAGGCCCTCGACCTTCTGCGCCTCGACCCAGGCGGCGGCATTGCGCAGCACGGTCTCGAGGTGGCCGTGGGCCGACCAGTCCTTGTCGAAGCCCGGCGACTTGGCCGGAATGGCGATGTAGTCGGTGAGCTGGCGCACGATGTCGCCGTCCCACTGGGCGGTGACGTCGGACAGGGCCCGCTCGGCGTCGAGCAGGCCGGCGGGAATTTCGCGGTGCAGGGGAGCGTTCATCGGGGTTCTCCGCGGTGGGGTGGCGAGACAAAAGCCGCATTTTGCGCCCATGGCCGCGGGCGCGTAGAGTGCGGTCGATCAACCTGGAGGGCGACGTGAGCAAGGCATCGACGACTCGGATCAAGGTGGGCATCGGCGGCTGGACCTACGAGCCCTGGCGCGACAACTTCTACCCCAAGGGGCTCGCGCACGCGAAGGAACTGAACTACGCGAGCCGCCACGTCAGCGCGATCGAGATCAACGGCACCTACTACAGCACCTTCAAGCCCGACAACTTCCGCAAGTGGCGCGACGACACGCCCGAGGGCTTCGTGTTCTCGATGAAGGCCTCGCGCTTCGCGACCAACCGCAAGCTGCTTTCCACCGCGGGCGAATCGATCCGGCGCTTCATCGACAGCGGCGTGACCGAGCTCGGCCCCAAGCTCGGGCCGATCGTCTGGCAGTTCATGCCGACCAAGCAGTTCGATGCCGAGGACTTCGAGGCCTTCCTCGAGCTGCTGCCGAAGAAGGAGGGCAGCACGCCGCTGCGCCACGTGATGGACGTGCGCCACGAGAGCTTCATCGTGCCGGCCTACAAGGCGCTCGCGAAGAAGCACAAGGTGTCGACCGTCTTCACCGACGCCGACAAGTTTCCGTCCTTCGAGGAGCCCGAGGGCGAGTTCGCCTATGCGCGGCTCATGATGGCCGACGCGAAACAGAAGACCGGCTATGCGGCGAAGGCGCTCGACGACTGGGCCGAACGCGCGCAGGGCTGGGCCGGAACGAGCGCGAAGCCGCGCGAGGTGTTCGTCTACTTCATCAACGGGGCGAAGGAGCGCGCACCAGCGGCGGCGGCGGAATTGCTCAAGCGCCTGGGCTGGGAAGCGCCGGCACCGGCGGAAGAACCGGCAGCGGCACCGAAGGCGCCCAAAACGCCGAAGCCGCCGGCTGCCGCGAAGAAGGCGGCGGGCACGGCGGCCAAAAAAAAGAAGACCGGGGCGGCTTCGAAGAAAGCCTGACCCGGCCCGCGCGGCGATCGGAAACGGCCGATCAGGCCGCGGCTTGCACCGCGGGCTTCGCGCCGAAGCTGATTTCGCCCGAGATCTGGCCGCCTTCCTCGATCACGATCTTGCCGTAGCGAATCTTGCCCGTGACCTTGCCGGTCGAATGGATCACGAGCTTCTCGCGCACCGTGAGGTTGCCGTCGAACACGCCGCGGATCTCGGCGATGTCGATCTCGGCCGAGCCCTTGAACTCGCCCTGTTCGGCGATCTGCATCAGGCGCGAGTCCATCGTGGCCTCGACCAGGCCTTCGACCACGAGCGTGTCGCAGTCGGTGATCTCGACGCCCTTGAGCTTGATGTTGGGGCCGACGGTGAGCTTGCTGCCGCCTTCCTTCACGGCGGGTGCGGCGGCGGCGGCATTGAGGCCGGCCTGGGCGGTCAACGAGGAGGGATTGACGGGGGAGCCCGAGAGGTTGGTGCCCGAGCCCACGAGCGGCGCGGGCCTGGAGGTCAATGCATCGTTTTCGCGTTCGCGCTTGCCGAAGAAAGGGGAGGAAGAAGTGGCCAAAAGAGAGCTCCTCATGAAAAGGACTATCGTAAGAATGCGCTGGAGGCCTCCTGCACTTCATTGCGCAAGAGGCGTAACCGAATAAATCGGTCGCGCGCCATCATCGCCCGATTCGCTGGCGGTGCCAACCACAAAGGACGATGTCCTTTCACGGGTGCGCGAAGCGCGGGAAGTTCCCGCAGTTCGCGCCGTATGCGACGGACTCCGACCCGAACGATGCACGTGCGCATCGACAATGCGCCGCAGCCCACCAGCGACCCGCCACCATGACGACCTTCCTCTCGAGAGACACCATCGCTTCCCTCACGGCCGAGGCCGCAGCCGGCGACGCGCGCTTCGGCAAGCCCGCGCACGGCTGGCGCCGCTCGCTGTTCTCGGTGATCTTCGAATCCGAATCGCGCGCGGGCCGGCTGTTCGACCTGGTGCTGATCGCCGTGATCGTGACCAGCGTGGCGGTGGTGATCCTCGACAGCGTGCAGCCGATCCACCAGCGCTGGGGCTCGACCTTCAGCGTGCTCGAATGGTTCTTCACCGCGCTCTTCACGCTCGAGTACCTGGGCCGCCTGGCCTGCGTGAAGCGGCCGCTGCGCTATGCGCTGAGCTTCTACGGCGTGATCGACCTGCTGGCGCTGCTGCCGACCTTCCTGGCCATCCTCACGCCCGAGCTCGCCTACCTGATCGACGTGCGCATCCTGCGGCTTTTGCGCGTGTTCCGCATCTTCAAGCTCTCGCGCTATTCGGCCGAATACCGCGCGCTGGTTTCGGCGGTGGCGGCCAGCCGCCGCAAGATCACCGTGTTCGTCGGCTTCGTGATGCTGGTGGTGCTGGTGATGGGCACGCTGATGTACGTGGTCGAGGGCCCGCAGCACGGCTTCACCAGCATCCCGGTGGCGGTGTACTGGGCGATCTCGACCATGGCCACCGTGGGCTTCGGCGACCTGGTGCCCAAGACCGACCTGGGCCGCGCGATCGCCTCGGTGATGATGCTGCTGGGCTGGGGCGTGCTCGCGGTGCCCACCGGCATCGTGACGGCCGAGATGGCGCGACGGCCCTTCGACGACGAGGGCGGCGCGGCGGCCTTGCCGCTGGCGGCGCGCGGCGTGCTCGCGATGACGGCGCTGGCGCCCGACGCGGCCGATGCGCCGGCCGTGCCGCGCAAGCGGATCACGCCCGCGGCCAGGCGACGCGCCCTTGGGCAGCATCGTCGAGGCGCGCGATGAAGGCCTCGGCCGCGGTCTCGGGCAGCGCGAAGACGAAGGCCACCGTGCTGGCGTGCGCCACCGATTCGAGCACCGCGCCGGCCGCGGCCAGCTCGCGCCGCACCAGGCCCTCGAGCGCATAGGGCACTTCGCAGCGCAGCGTGCGCAGGCGCACCAGCGGCACCAGCCGCGCGCCGGTCAGCGCCTGCGCGATGCTGTCGGTGTAGGCGCGCACCAGCCCGCCCGCGCCGAGCTTCACGCCGCCGAAGTAGCGCACCACGGTCGCGAGCGCGCCTTCGATCTGCTGGTGGCGCAGCACCTCGAGCATCGGCCGGCCCGCGGTGCCGCCCGGCTCGCCATCGTCGTTGGCGGCCGACTGGCCGCCGGCCATCAGCGCCCAGCACACGTGGGCCGCGCCCGGGTGTTCGGCGCGCAGCGCGGCGACGACGGCCAGCGCCGCCTCGCGGTCGGGCACGGACTGCACGCAGCCGATGAAGCGGCTCTTCTTGATCAGCAGTTCGCTGTGGACCGGCTGGGCGAGCGTGAACGCCATGGGCGGCGGGGCGCCTTCAGCCCCCGTGCTCGAACTTGAACACCGCGGTGCTGGCGCGCGCGTTGGGCAGCCAGCGCACGTCGCGGCCGTCCTGCAGGCCGAAGGCATCGAGCACGCGCAGGTTGTTCTTGCGCGCGAGCACCTCGAAGTCCTTGAAGGTGCCCACGCGGATGTTGGGCGTGTCGTACCACTGGTAGGGCAGCCGCCGCGTGACCGGCATGCGGCCGCGCGCCACGCTGATGCGGTTGGGCCAGTGCGCGAAGTTGGGGAAGGCCACGATGCCGAAGCGGCCCACGCGCGCGGTCTCGCGCAGCATCACCTCGGCATTGCGCAGGTGCTGCAGGGTGTCGATCTGCAGCACCACGTCGAAGGTGGCGTCGTCGAACATCGCCAGGCCTTCGTCGAGGTTGAGCTGGATCACGTCGACGCCGCGGCGGATGCACTGCAGCACGTTGCCGTCGGCGATCTCGACGCCGTAGCCGGTGCAGCCGCGCTCGCGCTGCAGCAGCGCGAGCAGGGCGCCGTCGCCGCAGCCGAGGTCGAGCACGCGCGAGCCCTCGGGCACGAGCGCGGCGATGTGGCGCTGGATGTCGTTGTCGCTCACGATGCGATCTCCTGGGCCACGCGCTCGAAGTAGGACCGCACCACGCCCATGTAGCGCACGTCGTCGAGCAGGAAGGCGTCGTGGCCGTGCGGGGCGTCGATCTCGGCGTAGCTCACGTTGCGGCGGTTGTCGAGCAGCGCCTTCACCAGCTCGCGGCTGCGCGCGGGGGAGAAGCGCCAGTCGGTCTTGAAGCTCACGAGCAGGAACTTGGCGCTGGCGCGTGCGAATGCGGCCGTGAGGTTGCCGCCGTGCTCGCGCGCGGGGTCGAAGTAGTCGAGCGCGCGCGTGATGAGCAGGTAGGTGTTGGCGTCGAAGTACTCGCTGAACTTGTCGCCCTGGTAGCGCAGGTAGCTCTCGATCTGGAACTCGATCTCCTGCGTGGAGTAGCGGTAGGCCGCGTCGTCGCGGGCCGCCTCGCCCTCGACCGCGTTGCGCAGCAGGCGCCCGAACTTCGCGTTCATGACGTCGTCGCTGAGGTAGGTGATGTGGCCGATCATGCGGGCGATGCGCAGGCCGCGCTTGGGGATCACGCCGTGCTCGTAGAAGTGGCCGCCGTGGAAGTCGGGGTCGGTCACGATGGCGCGGCGCGCCACCTCGTTGAAGGCGATGTTCTCGGCCGTGAGGTTGGGCGCGCTGGCGACCACCACCGCGTGGCGCACGCGCTCGGGGTACTGCAGCGTCCACGACAGCGCCTGCATGCCGCCGAGGCTGCCGCCCATCACCGCCGCGAGCGTGCGGATGCCGAGCGCGTCGAGCAGCGCGGCCTGGGCGTCGACCCAGTCCTCGACCGTGACCACCGGGAAGTCGGCACCGTAGACGCGGCCGGTCGCGGGGTTGACGTGCATCGGCCCGGTGGAGCCGAAGCAGGAGCCGAGGTTGTTGACGCCGATGACGAAGAAGCGGTCGGTGTCCAGCGGCTTGCCGGGCCCGACCATGTTGTCCCACCAGCCCGCGGAGCGGGCCTGGCCCTCGTAGACGCCCGCGACGTGGTGCGAGGCGTTGAGGGCGTGGCACACGAGCACCGCATTGCTGCGCTCGGCATTGAGCGTGCCGTAGGTTTCGTAGGCGAGCGTGTAGCTGCCGATGGTCGCGCCGCTGCGCAGGGCCAGCGGGCCCGCGAACTGCATCGACTGGGGAGTGACGACCAACGAGGACATGAAATGAAAAACCCGGCCTCGCCAAAAACGAGCCGGGTCACGGCATCCGTCTTTAGCTGTATTTATCAAGCGCCCGCAAGCTGGAGCAAATCGGCGCGAGCGGCAGTATATCGCCGCGGGCCCGGGACGGCAGGCCCCGGGCTTTGGACGGCGGCGCTACCAGCCGATCAGCGCGACCACGCCCAGCACCAGGAAGATGACGGCCGAGATCGAGTGCACGAGCTTGATCGGCACGCGCTTGACGATGCGGTCGCCGAGCCAGACCACCGGCGCGTTGGCCAGCATCATCCCGAAGGTGGTGCCGACCACGACCCAGAAATAGGCCTCGGTGAAGCGCGCCGCGAGCATCACGGTGGCGATCTGCGTCTTGTCGCCCATCTCGGCGAGGAAGAAGGCGACCACCGTGGTGCCGAAGACGCCGAAGTGCGAGGAGCGCGGGGCATCGTCGTCGTCGAGCTTGTCGGGGATCAGCATCCAGATCGCCATCGCGATGAAGGAGCCGCCGAGGATCCAGCGCAGGATGTCGGGGCCGAGCCAGTGGGTGATCCAGTTGCCGACCGCGCCCGCGAGCGCGTGGTTGATGACGGTGGCGGCGAAGATGCCCGCCACGATCGGCCAGGGTTTTCTGAAACGGGCTGCCAGCAGGAGGGCGAGCAACTGGGTCTTGTCGCCCATTTCGGCGAGCGCGACGACGCCGGTCGCGACGAGAAAAGCTTCCATGAAAAAACGGTTCCTTGGCCGAAGGGACGCAATTGACCGTGCAACACCTTCGGCCAAATTTCCCGAAGTTGCACGGTCAATGGTCTCGCCAGGTGTTGTTCTTCACTGCCCGCGCCATGTCCTGTGTGGGGCAGGACAAGTCTGTTGACGCGGGCCCTTCTCGTAGACGGAAGGCGGCTACTCCCCAATGACGGGCGAATTCTAACCCTTAAGTGTCATAGGCCCAGTTCGGGGCCTGGTTAGTAAGCGTGCGCTAACTCCAAGAGCCAAAATCTGTGCTACCGCAAGAAGCAAATTCCTGCTTGCATTTCTTGTATTTCACCCATAATGCACGAGCCTCCCTTTTCATTTCGGGTTGGAGGCACTGGGTGATCGGACAGTTTCGCGCGACTCGGCGGCTCTCGTTTGAGTGATGCTAATCGGGACTCCATCGCTTTTCTTGATGTGTTTATAGGAGTCCCTTGATGGGCAACAAACTGTACGTCGGCAACCTGCCTTACTCGGTGCGCGACGGTGATCTGGAGCAGGCATTCGGTCAGTTCGGTGCTGTGACCAGCGCCAAGGTCATGATGGAACGCGATACCGGCCGCTCGAAGGGCTTCGGCTTCGTCGAGATGGGCAGTGAAGCGGAAGCACAGGCCGCCATCAACGGCATGAACGGCCAACCCCTGGGCGGCCGCAGCGTGGTCGTCAACGAAGCCCGTCCGATGGAAGCACGTCCCCCGCGCAGCGGTGGTGGTGGCGGCGGCTACGGCGGCGGCGGTGGTGGTTATGGCGGCGGTGGTGGCGGTGGCTACGGCGGCGGCGGTGGTGGCGGCTACGGTGGTGGTGGTGGCGGCGGTCGCAGCGGCGGCGGTGGTGGCTACGGCGGCGGTGGCCGCAGTGGCGGCGGCGGCGGTGGTGGCGATGGCGGTTTCCGCAGCCCCTACGGCGCCGGCCCGCGTGGCGGCGGCGGCGGTGGTCGCGGCGGCTACGGTGGCGGCGGCAACAGCGGCTACTGATCGCTTTCCAAAAAAGACAAAAGGCTCCTTCGGGAGCCTTTTTCGTTGCCGCGGCCGGTACGGCCTCGGGTTCAGCCTTCGCCGCGCCGCTTCTTCCGCCCGCGTCCTTGCACCGCGCGGTCGAGCAGCGCGTTGGGCAGCATGCGCATGATCTTGGCGATCACGCCCATCTGCCAGGGAATCACGCGATAGCTGGCGCCGCTCTCGATCGCGCCCAGCGCCCGGTCGGCGAAGGCCTCGGGCTTCATCAGGAACGGCATGCCGTAGCGGTTGCCCTGCGTGAGCGGGGTGTCGATGTAGCCGGGCAGCAGGGTCACGACCTTGACGCCGCTGCCGTGCAGCTCGCCGCGCAGGCTCTCGCAGTAAGCGACCACGCCGGCCTTGCTCGCGCAGTAGGCGCCGTGCCCCGGCAGTCCGCGGATGGCCGCGACGCTCGCGATGCCGACCAGCCGCCCGCTGCCGCGCCGCACCATCGCGCGCACGAAGGGATGGAAGGTGGCGGCCAGCCCGACGTTGTTGGTGGCAAAGGTCTGCGTCAGCACGTCGAGGTCCTCGCGCTCCGCCGTGTCGATGCCCACGCTGATGCCGGCATTGGCGATCACCACGTCGGGCACGCCCTGGCGCTCGATGCAGGCGGCGCCGGCGGCCACGATGCTGTCGGTGCGCGCGACGTCGGCGCTGTAGATCAGGTAGCGGCCGCGGTCGAGTCCGCGCGCGTTGGCCCAGGCTTCGATCTCGCCGGTGCGACGCGCGACCAGCGCCAGCCGGTAGCCGGCGTCGTAGAAGCGCGCGGCGAGCGCCTGGCCGATGCCGCTGGAGGCGCCGGTGATGAAGACGAGGGGCGACGGCGCGGTGGTCATGGCGCGGCGCTCAGCGCTTGCCCGCGGCACCGGCCGCCTTGGCCGAGGGCACCATCGTGCCGCGCACGCGGCCGTTGAGGTTGGCGATGCCGGTCAGGTTGTCGTAGTCCATCGTGTCGGCGGTGAACTGGTCGGTGCCGCGGATCAGCGTGACGGGCTTGTTCGACTGCACGCGCTCGGTGTCGAGGAAGGCATGCAGGAAATCGCCGCGGAACTCCAGGCGCGGCGAGGTCTTGCCGTTGGCGCCGACGGCCGCGTCGCGGATGACGACCGCGTTGCCGAACAGCTGGATCTCGCTGCCGTCGGAGTTCGACAGCCCGCGGTTGGCGGTGGCGTGGGTGGTGAAGCCCTGCGGCGACACCGAGCGCATGCGCACCTCGTCGACCTCGATGGTGTCGGTGTCGGGGTAGTGCCGGCCTTCCTTGCCGAACAGCTCGCTGCGCAGGTCGCCGCTGGGCAGGAAGTTCTTGATGACGAAGCCGCGCATGAAGTAGTCGGGCTCGTGGGTGGGCGCGACCTTGGCGGTCGGCTCGAGCAGCTTGGGCGCATTGCGCACCAGCCAGTAGGTGCCGAGCGCGACGGCGGCCGTCAGGATGATCGGCAGGTAGATGGTGACGCGATCGAGGACGTCGCGCAGGAGGTTCCAGGCCTGCTTCATAGGGCGGTGTTCCGTGCGACGTCGAGCAGGCGCCGGTACTGTCCGCTGGCCGTGACCAGCAGATCGCAGAATTCGCGCGCCGCGCCTTCGCCGCCGCGCGCGCGGGTCACGTAGCGCACGGCGTCGCGCACCTCGACGTGGGCATTGGCCGGCGCCGCCGCGAAGCCCACGCGCCCCAGCACCGGCAGGTCGGGCCAGTCGTCGCCGATGGCCGCGGCCTGCGGCCAGCCGAAGCCCAGCGACTGCAGCATGGCCTCGGCGGCCGGCAGCTTGTCCTCGGTGCCGTAGCGCACGTGCTCGATGCCGAGCGCCTCGAGCCGCACGCGCAGCGGCTTGGAATCGCGCCCGGTGATCACTGCGGGCAGGATGCCCGCCTTGCGCAGCAGCTTCAGGCCGTAGCCGTCGAGGATGCTGAAGCGCTTGAGGGTCTCGCCGTGCTCGGTGAAGTAGACGCCGCCATCGGTCAGCACGCCATCGATGTCGAAGAAGGCGATGCGGATGTCCTGCGCGGCGAGCAATGTCTCTGGCTGGAATTCGAAGGGCATCAGATGACCTTCGCGCGCATCAGGTCGTTGATGCTGAGGGCGCCGATCAGCAGGCCCTCGGCGTCGACCACCAGCACGCTGGTGATGCGATGCTGTTCCATCAGCTCGGCCGCCTCGACGCCCAGCGCGTCGGCGCGCAAGGTGCGCGGACCGCGGTGCATGACGTCGGCCGCGGTAAGGCCGCGCAGGTCCCCGCCGGTCTCGACCCTGCGGCGCAGGTCGCCGTCGGTGAAGATGCCGATGGCGCGGCCCTCGGCATCGACCACCGCGGTGGCACCCAGGCCCTTGGAACTCATCTCGCGCATCAGCTCGCTGAAGCTGGCGCCCGGCGCCACGCGCGGCACGTCGGCGCCGGTGCGCATGAGGTCGCTCACATGCGTGAGCAGCTTGCGCCCCAGCGCCCCGCCCGGATGCGAACGCGCGAAATCCTCCGAGCCGAAGCCGCGCGCATCGAGCAGCGCCACGGCCAGCGCGTCGCCCATCGCCATCTGGGCGGTGGTGCTCGCGGTGGGGGCGAGGTTCAACGGGCAGGCTTCCTTGGCGACGCCGGCGTCGAGCACGATGTCGGCGTGCCGGGCGAGCGTGGAATCGGCGCGGCCCGTGATCGCGATCAGCGGCACGCCCTGGCGCTTGACCACGGGCAGGATCACCGTGAGCTCCTCGACCTCGCCGCTGTTGGAGATGGCGAGCACGAGGTCGACCGCCTTGATCATGCCGAGGTCGCCGTGGCTGGCCTCGGCCGGGTGCACGAACATCGCCGGCGTGCCGGTCGATGCCAGGGTGGCGGCGATCTTGCGGCCGACGTGGCCGCTCTTGCCCATGCCCATCACGACCACGCGGCCGCGCACCTCGAGGATCTTGCGCACGGCATCAACGAAGCTGTCGCCCACGCGCGCCTTGAGGCCGAGCACGGCTTCGGCTTCGATGTCGAAGGTGGCGCGTGCCCGCGCGAGCATCGCGGCGGGATCGACCACGGGGGGCGTGGGGGAGCTGGAGGGCATCGGCGGATTTTACGGGCCGCGCCCCGCCGCCCCGCGGTTCCCGGCGAGCCCCTACGCCGCGACCCGGAATGGGCCCGAAAGCCGCGCCGCGCGGGGCCCGCGGCGCCTCGGCCCCCGGTAAGCCCCTCGCCACGCGCGCACGGCTCTTGCTCTAGCATCGCCCACCATGTCTTCGTTCGATCTCACGCTCTTGTATCTGGTGGCCGCGGTGATCGGCGTGGTGGCATGCCGCTTCCTCAAGCTGCCGCCGATGCTCGGCTACCTGACGGCCGGCGTGCTGATCGGCCCGCATGCGCTGGCGCTGGCGCAGAACTCCGAAGGCATCCGGCACCTGGGCGAATTCGGCGTGGTGTTCCTGATGTTCGTGATCGGGCTCGAATTCAGCCTGCCCAAGCTGCGCGCGATGCGCAAGCACGTGTTCGGGCTCGGGCTGCTGCAGGTGCTGCTGACGATGGCGATCGCCACCGTGGGCGCGCTGCTGATCGCCTCCTTCCTGCCGCCCGACTGGCGCCTGGGCTGGCAGACCGCGCTGGCGCTCTCGGGCGCGCTCACCATGAGCAGCACCGCCATCGTGGTCAAGCTGATGGCCGAGCGGCTCGAGCTCGAGAGCGAGCACGGCAAGCGCGTGATGGGCGTGCTGCTGTTCCAGGACTTGGCGGTGGTGCCGCTGCTGGTGCTGATCCCCGCGCTGGGCGCGCCGCCCGAGGCGCTGGCCAAGGCGCTGGGCTTCGCGCTGCTCAAGGCCTGCCTGCTGATCGGCGTGCTGCTCTATGGCGGGCCGCGCGTGATGCGCTGGTGGCTCACCTTGGTGGCGCGCCGGCGCAGCGAGGAGCTGTTCATCCTCAACGTGCTGCTGGTCACGCTGGGCCTGGCCTGGCTCACCGAGCTCGCGGGCCTGAGCCTGGCGCTGGGCGCCTTCATCGCGGGCATGCTGGTCTCGGAGACCGAATACAAGCACCAGGTCGAGACCGACATCCGCCCCTTCCACGATGTGCTGCTGGGCCTGTTCTTCATCACCGTGGGCATGTCGCTCGACTGGCACATCGTGGTCGAGCGCTGGGTGCTGGTGGCGGTGCTGCTGCTGGTGCCGCTGCTGTTCAAGCTCGGCCTGGTGACGCTGCTCGCGCGCAGCCTGGGCGCGACCTCGGGCGTGTCGCTGCGCACCGGCCTGTACCTGGCGCAGGCCGGCGAGTTCGGTTTCGTGCTGCTGACGCTGGCGCAGGAACGCAGCCTGCTGCCGCCCTGGCTGGCCAACCCGGTGCTGGCCTCGATGGTGCTGTCGATGCTGGCCACGCCCTTCATCGTGATGTACAGCAACGCGATCGTGCGCAAGCTGGTGGCCAGCGACTGGCTGCAGCAGTCGCTGCAGATGACGAGCATCGCGCGCAAGACGATCAACACGGCGCGCCACGTGATCATCTGCGGCTACGGCCGCTGCGGCCAGAACCTGGCGCGCATCCTCGAGCGCGAAGGCATCCCCTACATGGCGCTCGACCTCGATCCCGACCGCGTGCGCCAGGCCGCCGCGGCCGGCGACTCGGTGGTGTTCGGCGACGCGGCGCGGCTGCAGGCGCTGATGGCCGCGGGCCTGGCGCGCGCCAGCGCGGTGGTCGTGACCTACCTCGACGTGCCCGGCGCGATGAAGGTGCTGGCCAACACGCGCGCCCATGCGCCGCAGGTGCCGGTGATCGTGCGCACCCAGGACGACCACGACCTCGAGAAGCTGCAGGCCGCCGGCGCGACCGAGGTGGTGCCCGAGGCCATCGAGGGCTCGCTGATGCTCGCCAGCCATGCGCTGGCGCTGGTCGGCGTGCCGATGCGGCGCGTGATCCGCGTGGTGCAGGACCAGCGCGACGCGCGCTACAACCTGCTGCGCGGCTACTTCCACGGCGCCGACGACGACAACGCCGACGAGCTCGACCACGAGCGCCTCAACACCTTCACGCTCACGGCCGGCGCGCGCGCCATCGGCCAGACGCTGGAGCGGCTGTCGCTGCAGGGCCTGGGCGTGCGGGTGGCGAGCCTGCGGCGCCAGGACGGCCAGCCGCGCGTGCCGGCCGAGGACACCGTGCTGTCGGACGGCGACACGCTGGTGCTGTCGGGCAAGCCGGCCGCGCTGGCGATGGCGATCGAGCGGCTGCAGAAGGGCTGAGCCTGCCCGGGCTCAGTTCACCAGCGTCGGGTTGCGCTTCTCTTCGTCGAGCTGCTGCTGGCGCCGCACCGCCTCGCACTGCGCGTGGCCGCGGAACTCGGCCTTGGCGCATTGCGCGGCCATGCACTGGGCCTTGGCGATGAAGTTGCGGTCGCCGCACTGCGATTGCGGATCGGCCGGCGCGGCCACCGGTGCCGGCGCGGGAGCCGCCGCGGGTGGCGGCGCTGCCACGGGTGCCTCGGTCGCAGCCGGCGCTGCTGCGGGAGTCGCCGCCTTGCGCGCGGCCTTCGGCGGAGCGGCCACGGTGGGCTTGGTTACGGGCGCGGGGGATTCCTCCACGGCCGGCGCGGCGGGTGCCACGGGGGCCGGAGGCGCTTCCGCCGCCGGAACAGGAACCGGCTCGACAGGCGCGGGCGGCGGTGCCGGCACCGGTTGCGGCGCGGGCGCCACGACAGCCGGCGTGGGTGCCGCAGGCGCGGCACCGCGGCTGCCGAAGCCATACCAGCCCGCCGCGATCATCGCCACGCCCAGCACCAGCAGGCCGATCCAGAGCCACATGCCGCTGCGGCCGACCGCCGGCTGGGCTGCCTGGGCCTGCGCGCGCTCGTGGCGGCGCGCACGCCGGGCCTCGGCGGATTCGTCGGACGAGGCTTCCGGCTTCGGCGCGCGCTTCGGCTTGCCGCTGCCGACCAGCACGGTCCGGTCGGCATCGCCGTCCCGCGGCTGGCCCTTGCCGCCGCCGGGCGTGACGGCGGCCGCATCGTAGAGCTCGCCGGGAATGGTCGGCGCACGCAGCTGCGCGGGCGCGGTCGCGGCCCATTCGCGCTCGAAGCGCGTGCTCGGATTGGGCGTGGGCGCGGGCGGAACCGGCGGCGCGGAAGCCGGCGTCAGCCGCTCGCCGCAGCGCATGCAGAAGTTCGCGCCCTCGCGGTTCTCCGCGCTGCAGACGGGACAGATCAAGGCCATGGCGAAGTGAGGCAATCGAGGAAAGGCATGCTGGCTGGCAGGGGCCGCATGGGGCTCGTCGTCTGGTGGCGGCGCCTCAGGTCACCGCGACCCGCTTGGAGCGGTGCGCCATGCGCTTGGCGATGACCGCGCCGAGCGCCATCGTGAGCTCGAGCGCGAGGTTCGGTTGACGGTTCGACATTTCCGAGAAGCGGGTGGTCGTGAGGCGCCAGACCCGTCCGGCACCCGTGACCACCACGTTGGCCGCGTGCGGCTGGCGCGAGAAGAACGAGCCTTCGCCGACCACCGAGCCCGCGGTGAGCACCGCCAGGCGCATCTGCTCCTTGCTGCTCACGCGGTGCACGCTGATCGCGCCGCTCTCGAGGAAGAAGACCGAACGGTCCTGCGCGCCCTGGGCGATCAGCACGTCGCCGACGGTGACGTCCTGCGGCTGCAGATACCCGGCCAGCGTGTCCCACTGCTGAACATTGAGGATCAGCGCAAAGGCATCGTTGCTGGTGTTGTCCGCGATCGCGCGGCTCAGGTTCTGGATGGACATGCTGCTCTCACTTGCCCCCGGGCAGTTCAGCCGGAGTATCCGCGAACGGCCCACATTTCGGCTACAAATGTTTACGCAATGACGGCGCCGGCCGCGCCGAGTGTCGCTATTTGCCGATACAGAAACGCGAAAAGATGACACCCAGCAGGTCGTCGGCGCCGAACTCGCCGGTGATCTCGTTGAGCGCGTTCTGCGCCAGCCGCAGTTCCTCGGCCAGCAGGTCGAGCGACTGGGCATGGGCCGCCAGGTGCTCGGCCGCCAGCGCCAGGTGCATCTCGACCTGGCCCAGCGCCTGCACATGGCGCGCGCGCGCCAGGTACACGCCCTCGGGCACGGCCTGCCAGCCGGCCATGGCCAAGAGCTGCTCGCGCAGCGCCTCGATGCCGGCGCCGGTCTTGGCCGACAGCGCGATGCCTTCGGCCGGCGCGGGTGTCGACCCCGCCGCGTCGAGCTTGTTCCAGACGTCGAGCACGGGCACGCCCGCGGGCAGCTTCTCGCGCAGGCCCCGCAGGATCTCGGCGTCGGCCGCGGCGTAGTCGGGCGCAGCGGCGCGCGTCAGGTCGTGCAGGAACAGCACCGCATCGGCGCTCTCGATCTGGCCCCAGGCACGCGCCACGCCGATCTGCTCCACCTCGTCGCTGCTCTCGCGCAGCCCCGCGGTGTCGGCCACGTGCAGCGGCACGCCGTGGATCTGGATGGTCTGCGACACCACGTCGCGCGTGGTGCCGGCCACGGCGCTCACGATCGCGAGTTCGGCACCGGCCAGCGCGTTGAGCAGCGAACTCTTGCCGGCATTGGGCTGGCCCGCGATCACCACCTTGATGCCCTCGCGCAGCAGGGCGCCCTGGCGCGCGCGCTGCTGCACGGCCGCGAGCTGGCCCTGCAGCCGCGCCAGCTGGCCCGCGGCATCGGCCTTCTGCAGGAAGTCGATCTCCTCCTCGGGGAAGTCGAGCGTGGCCTCGACCAGCATGCGCAGGTGGATCAGCGCATCGCGCAGGGTGTGAATCTCGCGCGAGAAGGCGCCCGACAGCGAGCGCCCGGCGCTGCGCGCCGCGGCCTCGGTGCTGGCGTCGATCAGGTCGGCGATCGCCTCGGCCTGGGCCAGGTCGATCTTGCCGTTGAGGAAGGCGCGCTGGCTGAACTCGCCGGGCTCGGCCACGCGCAGGCCCGGCAGCCGCGGGCGGCCGGTGACGGCATCGGGCTCGGCCGCGGCCTCGAGGCAACGCGCCAGCAGCAGCTGCAGCACGACCGCGCCGCCATGGGCCTGGAGCTCGAGCACGTCCTCGCCCGTGAACGAATGGGGCGCGGGGAAATGGATCGCCAGCCCGTGGTCGACCGCCTCGCCCGCCGCATCGCGAAAGGGCAGGTAGGTGGCCTCGCGCGGCTTGAGCGGCCGCGCGCACAGCGCCTCGATCAGCGGCGCGAGCCGCGCGCCCGACACCCGCACGATGCCGACCGCGCCGCGGCCGGAAGCGGTGGCGATGGCGACGATGGGATCGGAGGCGCGGGCGAGCATGGGCGGATTCTTTCAGCAAAAACGACAAAGGGCCGCTCGCGCGGCCCCTCGGGAAAAACGGTGACGCTGCGCCGGCCTACTTGCCGAGCACGCCGAGCCGCTTGTTGATCACCCACTGCTGGGCGATCGACAGGATGTTGTTCGTGATCCAGTACAGCACCAGGCCGGCCGGGAAGAAGATGAACATCACGCTGAAGGCCAGCGGCATGATCCACATCAGCTTGGCCTGCATCGGATCGGGCGGCGTCGGGTTCAGCCAGGTCTGCAGCAGCGAGGTGGCCGTCATCACGATCGGCAGGATGTACCAGGGGTCGGGTGCCGACAGGTCGGTGATCCAGCCGATCCAGGGCGCGTGGCGCATCTCGACCGACGACAGCAGCACCCAATACAGCGCGATGAACACCGGGATCTGGATCACGATCGGGAAGCAGCCGCCCATCGGATTGACCTTCTCGGTCTTGTAGATCCGCATCATCTCCTGCTGCATTTCCTGCGGCTTGTCCTTCAGCCGCTCGCGCATTTCCATGATCTTCGGGTTGATGGCCTTCATCTTGGCCATGCTCGCGTAGGCCTTGGCGTTGAGCCAGTAGAAGGCGGCCTTCAGCAGCACCACCAGCGCCACGATCGACCAGCCCCAGTTGCCGATCAGGCCGTGCAGCTGGTTGAGCAGCCAGTACAGCGGCTTCGAGATGATCGCGAAGATGCCGTAGTCCTTGACCAGGTCGAGGCCGGGCGCGATGGCTTCGAGCTTCTTCTCTTCCTCGGGACCGGCGAACAGCGTGCTGTTGACCACCTGGGTCGCGCCCGGGGCGATCTTCGGCAGCGTGGCCACCATGGCGATGGTGTAGAGGTTATCGCCCAGGTCCTTCACGCGGAATTCGCGCTTCAGGCCTTCGCTGGCCGGGTCGCCGCGCAGCAGCCAGGCCGACACGAAGTAATGCTGGACCATCGCGATCCAGCCGTCGTTGGCGGCCGGCGGGGGCTCGACCTTGCCCTTGGTGATGTCCTTGAAGTCGAGCTTGTGGAACTTCTTCTCGTTCGTGTAGGCGGCCGGACCGGTGAAGGTGTTGGTGCCGAACATGGTGCTGGCGGCCACGGTGCCGTGGCGCAGCAGCTGCATGTAGAGCTGCGCGTCGCGCGGCTGGTCGCTCACGTTCACGACTTCATGGCGCACGCCGATGGCGTAGTCGCCGCGGTGGAACACATAGGTCTTGACGTACTTGAGGCCGCCGACGGGGGCGCTCTCGAAGCCGACCTCGAGGGTGTTCTGGCCGGCGGCCATTTCGCGCGGACCGGCCTTGGGCGCCATCGGCGTCAGGTGGTTCGGGAAGCGCTCGCCGGTGTCGACCTGGTTCAGCAGGCCGGTCTGCGCGAGGTAGCGCGTGGCCGGCGAGCCGTTTTCGAACAGCACCACGTGCTTGGTGCGGTCGTTCTCGTCGTACTTGAGCAGCTCGAGGTAGTTGACCGTGCCGCCTTCGCTGTCGATGGTCGCCTTGAACAGGTCGGTGGTGACCGTGACCTGTTCCTTCGGCGCGGCGGCCGCGGCCTGCGTGGGCACGGCGCCGGCGCTGGCGCCCGGTGCGGCACTGGCGCTCGGCACGCTGCTGCCGGCGGCGCCGGTGGTGGGCGCGGGCGCCGTGACGGCGGGCTTGGTCGAGGGCAGGAAGGTCGGCTTGTTGCCGTTGAAGACCTGCCATTGGTCCCACAGCAGCACCAGCGAGAACCCAAAAATCACCCACAGGATCGTGCGGCGGATATCGTTCATGACGAAGACTTCTTGTCGGAGGAGAGAAGAGACGAAAACAGCGAGCCTGACCGGTTCGTGCGACGCTGTGATTTCGGTGGGACCGGATCGTGCCCGCCCTGGCACCAGGGCTGGCAGCGCGCGATGCGGTGCAGCGTGAGGTAGCTGCCCTTGAGTGCGCCGTGCACCTCGAGCGCCTCGATCGAATAGACCGAGCAGGTCGGCTCGAAACGGCACGACTGCCCGAGCCAGGGGCTCAGCAGCAGGCGATAGCCTTTGACGAGGCCGATCAGCAGGCGTTTCATGGAGAAGACCGTGCGGGTGGCGCGGCAGGCGCGCGCGCCGGTGCCGGGCGCGCGGCGCGCTCCAGCAACAGTTCGAGTTCGGCCCGCACGGCTCGCTTGAGCCGCTCGGACGAGGCGCTCACGAATTCCTTGCGGTCGAAGGCGGCTTTCAGGCGAACCACGTGCGCCGCGCGCGGCAATCCCGCGTGGGGCAGGGCGCTCACGCTGTAGATCTGGCGCTTGATCGCATTGCGCGTGACCGCGCGGCGCGCCCAGCGCTTGGGCACCATGGCACCCAGCCAGACGTCGTCGGACGCAAAAAGCTGCGCGCTCGATTCGGAATCGAGCGCGCAGCGATGCAATGCGAAATGGGCAGTGCGGGCCACGGTGGCACCTGCGAGAACGGCCTGGAATTGCGCGCGGGTCTTGAGCCGCTGCATGGGAGCCGGACTGGACACGCCGCTGGCGCGAGCCGTCGAAGCTGGCCCCGGCGTTCCTGCTGCTGGCAACTGCCGTGGGTCGGGCGTCAGACGGCCAGGCGCTTGCGGCCCTTGGCGCGGCGTGCGTTGATGACGGCACGGCCGCCACGGGTCTTCATGCGGACCAGGAAGCCGTGGGTACGGGCGCGGCGGACTTTGGATGCTTGGTAGGTGCGTTTCATGATGAGATTTCCTGATTCCCCTGTTTCTTCGGCATTTCCGCGCGGTCATCGGGCCATGGGGAATCCATGGGCTCGACGGGCGAGGAATGCGCGAAAGGCGCTGGGTGCGGTTGGTTCCGGCTTCGTTGTTGGCTGGGCCGGTGATTTCGGTCGGACCCCGAAAGACGCAAAGAGGTTTTCAGGGAAACCCGCAATTATCGCAAACATTCGGCCGCACAACAATCTTCGAGCGACTTTGCGGGCCTTTCGCCGGCCGCCCGGGGTATGTGGATAAGGTTTTGACAAGTTAGAATGCGCGGCGCCTTCCAGCAGAGAATATCCACAATACAAACAGCAAAAAATGGCAGAGGGAACCATCCAAAATCCGAGCACCCATGTCGACTGACGGCGTCGGCGAAAGCCTCTGGCAGGCCTGCGTCGATCAGCTCGCGCAGGAGCTGTCCGAGCAACAGTTCAACACCTGGATCAAGCCCCTCACCGCCGAGGTCGCCGACGACCTCTCGCGCATGACGGTGTTCGTCGCCAACCGCTTCAAGCTCGACTGGATCCGGGCCCAGTACGCCGGCAAGATCGCCGGCATGGCCGAGAAGATCTACGGCCAGCCCGTGGTCGTCGAGTTAGCGCTTGCTCCTCGGGAAATCCCCGTGCGTGCTGCACCGGTCGCGGTCATGACCGAAACCGATGTGCCGCGCGACGTGGCCGGCCCGGGCGAGGAACCGCCGGCCGCGGGCTTCAAGAACCGCCTCAATTCGGGCCTCACCTTCGACACCCTGGTCGAAGGCACGGCCAACCGCATGGCGCGCGCCGCGGCGATGCACGTGGCCGGCATGCCGGGCCATCTGTACAACCCGCTTTTCATCTACGGCGGCGTGGGCCTGGGCAAGACCCACCTGATGCACGCGGTGGGCAACCGGCTGCTGGCCGACCGGGTCGATTCCAAAGTTCTCTACATCCACGCCGAGCAGTTCGTCTCGGATGTGGTCAAGGCCTATCAGCGCAAGACCTTCGACGAGTTCAAGGAGCGCTACCACTCGCTCGATCTGCTGCTGATCGACGACGTGCAGTTCTTCGCCAACAAGGACCGCACGCAGGAAGAATTCTTCAACGCCTTCGAAGCCCTGCTGGCCAAGAAGTCGCACATCGTGATGACCAGCGACACCTATCCCAAGGGTCTCGCGGACATCCACGAGCGGCTGGTCTCGCGTTTCGATTCGGGCCTCACGGTGGCGATCGAGCCGCCCGAGCTCGAGATGCGCGTGGCGATCCTGATCAACAAGGCCCGCGTCGAGGGCGCCGAGATGCCCGAGGAAGTCGCCTTCTTCGTGGCCAAGAACGTGCGCTCCAACGTGCGCGAGCTCGAGGGCGCGCTGCGCAAGATCCTGGCCTATTCGCGCTTCAACCAGAAGGAGATCTCGATCGCCCTGGCGCGCGAGGCGCTGCGCGACCTGCTGTCGATCCAGAACCGGCAGATCTCGGTGGAAAACATCCAGAAGACGGTGGCCGACTACTACAAGATCAAGGTCGCCGACATGTACAGCAAGAAGCGCCCGGCCTCGATCGCGCGGCCGCGGCAGATCGCGATGTACCTGGCCAAGGAGCTGACGCAGAAGAGCCTGCCCGAGATCGGCGAGCTGTTCGGCGGACGCGACCACACGACCGTGCTGCACGCGGTGCGCAAGATTTCGGGCGAGCGCCAGCAGCTCACCGAGCTCAACCAGCAGCTTCACGTGCTCGAGCAGACGCTCAAGGGTTGAAACTGAAAACCAAAGTCAACCAGGCCGGACGCCGCGACAGCGGAGAATGGCGGTCTGTGCGGGGCGGTGGGGCCCTGATCGACCAAGCTGATTCAAAGAGATAAGAGAAGAGGTAGAAGACATGATCGTCCTGAAGGCAACACAAGACAAAGTCCTCGCCGCGCTGCAGTCGGTGGCGGGCATCGTGGAACGGCGCCATACCCTGCCGATCCTCGCCAACGTGCTGATCCGCAAGACCGGTGGCCAGATCCAGCTGACCACCAGCGACCTCGAGATCCAGATCCGCACCACCGCCGAGCTCGGCGGCGACGAAGGCAACTTCACCACCACCATCGGCGCGCGCAAGCTGATCGACATCCTGCGCACCATGCCGTCCGACCAGACCGTGAGCCTCGAGTCGAGCGCGAGCAAGCTGGTGCTCAAGGGCGGCAAGAGCCGCTTCACGCTGCAGTCGCTGCCCGCGGAAGACTTCCCGCTGGTGCAGGAAGCCGCCAACTTCGGCCCGGTGTTCAGCGTGCCGCAGAAGACGCTGAAGGACCTGCTCTCGCAGGTCTCGTTCGCGATGGCCGTGCACGACATCCGCTACTACCTCAACGGCATCCTGTTCGTCGCCGAGGGCAAGCAGCTGAGCCTGGTCGCCACCGACGGCCACCGCCTCGCGTTCTCCTCCGCCACGCTCGACGTGGAAGTGCCGCGCCAGGAAGTGATCCTGCCGCGCAAGACCGTGCTCGAGATGCAGCGCCTGCTGTCCGACGCCGAAGGCGCGATCGAGATGCAGTTCGCCAACAACCAGGCCAAGTTCAGCTTCGGCGGCATGGAGTTCGTCACCAAGCTGGTCGAGGGCAAGTTCCCCGACTACAACCGCGTGATCCCGAAGAACCACAAGAACTCGGTCACGCTGGGCCGCGCGCCGCTCCTGGCCAGCCTGCAGCGCACCGCGATCCTGACCAGCGAGAAGTTCAAGGGCGTGCGCCTGAACATCGAGCCGGGCACCTTGCGCATCGCCTCGAACAACGCCGAACAGGAAGAAGCGCAGGACGAGCTCGACATCGACTACGGCGGCGACGCCATCGAGATCGGCTTCAACGTCACCTACCTGATCGACGCGCTGGCCAACATGGGCCAGGACATGGTGAAGCTGGACCTGGCCGATTCCAACAGCTCCGCGCTGTTGACCATCCCCGACAACGCGTCCTTCAAGTACGTCGTGATGCCGATGCGGATCTAGTCACCCCGCATCGTCGCAGCGCCCTGGCGCACACAGCCCGCGGTTCGCCCCCGCGGGTTTGCGCTTTCAAGAGGCCTGAAAAACCGGGTGCCCGCGAGTCCGTGGACCCCGTGAATCCGTGAGAGATAGAGGAATATCCGAATGAGCGCAGAAGAGAACAAGCCGGAAGTGCCGCACACCGAACCGGTCTACACACCCGAGATCGACAACGCGGTGCCGATCGAGGTCACGCCCGACACCTCCTATGGCGAAGGCTCGATCACGATCCTCGAAGGCCTCGAGGCCGTTCGCAAGCGCCCCGGCATGTACATCGGCGACACCTCCGACGGCACCGGCCTGCACCACCTGGTGTTCGAGGTCGTCGACAACTCCATCGACGAAGCGCTCGCCGGCCACTGCGACGACATCGTCGTCACCATCCATTCCGACAACTCGATCTCGGTGACCGACAACGGCCGCGGCATCCCGACCGGCGTGAAGATGGACGACAAGCACGAGCCCAAGCGCTCGGCCGCCGAGATCGCGCTGACCGAGTTGCACGCGGGCGGCAAGTTCAACCAGAACAGCTACAAGGTCTCGGGCGGCCTGCACGGCGTGGGCGTGAGTTGCGTGAACGCGCTGAGCGTGATGCTGCGCCTGGTGGTGCGGCGCGAAGGCAAGATCCACGAGCTCGAGTTCAGCCGCGGCTTCGTGCAGAACCGCCTGCTCGAAACCGTGAACGGCTTCGAGGTCTCGCCGATGAAGATCATCGGCGACACCGACAAGCGCGGCACCGAGGTCCACTTCCTGCCCGATACGGAAATCTTCAAGGAGAACAACGATTTCCACTACGAGATCCTCTCCAAGCGCCTGCGCGAGCTGAGCTTCCTGAACAACGGCGTGCGCATCCGCCTGAAGGACGAGCGCAGCGGCAAGGAAGACGACTTCTCGGGCGCCGGCGGCGTGCGCGGCTTCGTGGAGTTCATCAACAAGGGCAAGACCGTCCTGCACCCGAACTCGTTCTACGCCGAGGGCGAGAAGCCGGCCGACACCTACGGCGGCATCCCCGGCACGCACATCGGCGTAGAAGTCGCGATGCAGTGGAACAGCGGCTACAACGAGCAGGTGCTCTGCTTCACCAACAACATCCCGCAGCGCGACGGCGGCACCCACCTCACGGGCCTGCGCGCCGCGATGACCCGCGTCATCAACAAGTACATCGAAGAGAACGAGTTCGCCAAGAAGGCCAAGGTCGAGGTCACCGGCGACGACATGCGCGAAGGCCTGTGCTGCGTGCTGAGCGTGAAGGTGCCCGAGCCCAAGTTCTCGAGCCAGACCAAGGACAAGCTGGTGTCCAGCGAAGTGCGCGCGCCGGTGGAGGACATCGTCGGCCGCCTGCTGACCGACTACCTGCAGGAACGCCCGAACGACGCCAAGATCATCTGCGGCAAGATCGTCGAGGCCGCCCGGGCCCGCGAAGCCGCGCGCAAGGCGCGCGAGATGACGCGCCGCAAGGGCGTGCTCGACGGCATGGGCCTGCCGGGCAAGCTGGCCGACTGCCAGGAGAAGGACCCGGCGCTGTGCGAGGTCTACCTGGTGGAGGGCGACTCCGCCGGCGGTTCCGCCAAGCAGGGCCGCGACCGGAAGTTCCAGGCCATCCTGCCGCTGCGCGGCAAGATCCTGAACGTCGAGAAGGCGCGCTACGAGAAGCTGCTGACCAGCAACGAAATCCTCACGATGATCACCGCCCTGGGCACCGGCATCGGCCGTGCCGGCGCGACCACCGCGGGCGGCGGCGCCGACGACTTCAACGTCGCCAAGCTGCGCTACCACCGCATCATCATCATGACCGACGCCGACGTGGACGGCGCGCACATCCGCACGCTGCTGCTGACCTTCTTCTACCGCCAGATGCCCGAGCTGGTCGAGCGCGGCCACATCTACATTGCGCAGCCGCCGCTGTACAAGGTCAAGGTTGGCAAGGAAGAGCAGTACCTGAAGGACGGCAATGCGCTCGACGCCTTCCTGCTCAAGGTCGCGCTGAAGGACGCCAGCATCGAGACCGGCGGCGCCACCTCCCACACGCTCAGCGGCGACACGCTGGCCGAGCTGGCGCGCAAGCACCAGGTGGCCGAGGCCGTGATCCACCGGCTGCGCAACTTCATGGACGCCGAGGCCCTGCGCGCCATCGCCGACGGCGTGGCGCTCGACCTCGACACCACGCCCGCGGCCGAGGCCTCGGCCGTGGCGCTGCAGGCCAAGCTGCGCGAGCTCAACACCACCGGCGTGCCGGCCGAGGTCAGCAACGAGTTCGACGCCCGCACCGACAAGCCGCTGTTGCGCATCAGCCGCCGCCACCACGGCAACATCAAGAGCAGCGTGATCACGCAGGACTTCGTGCACGGCGCCGACTACGCCGCGCTGTCCGGCGCCGCCGATACCTTCCGCAACCTGCTGAGCCCCGAGGGCGCCGTGGTGCGCCGCGGCGAGGGCGAGCGCGCCAAGGAAGAGAAGGTGTTCGATTTCCGCCAGGCCATGCTGTGGCTCATCGGCGAGGCCGAGCGCGCCACCGCGCGCCAGCGCTACAAGGGCCTGGGCGAGATGAATCCCGAGCAGCTGTGGGAAACCACCATGGACCCGACCGTGCGGCGCCTGCTGCGCGTGCAGATCGACGACGCGATCGAGGCCGACCGCGTGTTCACGATGCTGATGGGCGACGAGGTGGAGCCGCGCCGCGAGTTCATCGAGCAGAACGCGCTGCGGGCGGCGAACATCGACGTCTGAGTCGATTTCCGCCCTCGCCGTCACGCCGCCGTGGTTCGCACCCGGCGGCGTTTTTCATGGGGCGCCCGATCGTCGCGCCCGGCGCCTTCGCACCATTCCCATGCCGCCTCGCGGCGGAGTGCGCGCACGCAACGCGGGCCCCTCGCGGCGGGACCCAAGGGTTTGTCTGAGGGTAGATCGCCACACAGGCTGTAAACGCTTGTCACAAGCCCGTCACCAGCTATTAAAACAATAGCGTTCAAAGCCTCGGCGAGGATCGTTCCTCGTAAACGCTATATCTAGCCCGAGTCTTGCTAAGCAAAATCCTCGACGAATTCCGCGTCACCCTGATCGAGGACATCGAAGCAATGAAATCCATGCGTTTCCGCCGGTCCCTGGCCGTCCTTGCAACGTGCGGCACGGCCGCCATCCTCGGCGCGACCCTTCCGGCCCACGCTGCCCCGAATCCGCCCATCCAGACCGCCCAGGGCGTCGAATACATGTGCGGCGGCACCAACAAGGACGAAGCTGCCTTCATGCAGATGGTCGCGCCGCGCTGGGCCGCCACGATCGAGCTGGGCATCAATGGCAGCCCCGCGCAGCGCGCGAGCTTCCCGGCCCGCGCCAAGGTCGAGGTGCGCGAGCGCTACACCGGCCGTCCGATCATGGAAGCGCTGTCGCAGGGCCCGTACATGCTCGCGCGGCTCGACCCGGGCGCCTACGACGTCAACGTCACGCTCGGCGGCCTCACGCTGACGCAGCCGCTGGTGGTGTTCGCGGGCATCCCGTCGAAGGCGACCTTCATGTGGCCGTCGAACTTCGACATGGCCTCGGTGCTGCCGCCGCAGCCCGAAACGCAGGCGATGGCGCAGACCAGCGCCGCGCGCTGAGGCGCCAAGCCGCTTCCACGGCCGGCGGCCACCCGCCGCGCCGTTTCGTTAAGTCCTGTCTAAGCCGTGCGCCGCACAGTGGCGCCGTGGTTTTCCGCCACGAGAGCATGGAAAGAAAGGACTGATCATGACCCCCCGGATTTCACCGCGCGCGCGGCCGCTGGCCGCCGCCCTGCTGTGCGGCGCCCTCGCGTTCGGCGCGCTCGCCACCTCCGCGCAAGCCGCGTTCAACCCGCCGATCCGCATGTCGCACGGCATCGAATACATGAGCGGCGGCATCGGCAGCGACGAGGCGAAGCTGATGGAAACGGTCCTGCCGCGCTGGCCGGCGAGCTTCGAATTCGCGATCAAGGACCACCAGGGCGCGGACTTCGCGGCCGACGTGCACGTCACGGTGCGCGATGGCCGCGGCGTGGCGCTGCTCGACAACGTGGTGGCGGGCGGACCGTTCATGGTGGCGCGCCTCGAGCCCGGCAGCTACCAGGTCGAGGCCACGCTGCGCGGCCAGACGCTCAAGCAGCCGCTGCAGGTGGTGTTCGGCACGCCCACCAAGGCCACCTTCCTCTGGCCGGCGGGCACCGACATGGCCGCCGCCGGCACGCGCGCGGTGCAGTAAGCGCACGAAGGCACGGCGGCACGGACGCCGGGTGCAGGCGCTCACGTCGCCGTCCGCACCCCGGCACCCGTCATCCCGGCATGCTGCGCTACTGAAAAAATAGCGTGGCAGCGACTTGAATGCACGGCATGCGCCTTGCAGATGACGTGTCCCGGGCAGTGCCCGAACCCATTGCCCCGATGCCGATCCGTCCCCTGAGCGTGTTGACCGCGCTCCTGCATGCCTACATCGCCCTGCGTCTGCTGCCCGCGGCCGCGGGGCTCACGCCGGCCTGGCCGATCGGCCTGCTGGCGCTGGTGGTGTCGGCGCTGACCATTCCGCTGCCCTTCCTGTCGCGGCACGCGCCGCGCAAGAAGCCGCTGCACGCCGCACTGCAATGGACCGGCCTGCTGAGCATGGGCTGGTTCTCGTCGCTGTTCGTGCTGACGCTGGTGCGCGACGCCGGCCTGCTGCTGACCTGGGTCGCGCAGCGCGTGGCCGGCCTCGCGGTGCCGTGGGACACGCTGCGGCCCTGGAGCGCGCTGGCGGTGTTCGCGCTGGCCACGCTCGTCTCGCTGATCGGCTTCGTCAATGCGCGCCGCACCGCGGACGTGAAGCACGTCGACGTGCCGATCCGCGGCCTGCCGGCCGCGCTCAAGGGCTTCACGATCGTGCAGCTCAGCGACATCCACGTCGGCCCGACCATCCGCAACAGCTACATCCAGCGCATCGTCGACGCGGTGAACCGGCTCGGCGCCGACGCGATCGCGATCACCGGCGACCTGGTCGACGGCACCGTGCCCGAGCTGCGCGAGCACATCGCGCCGCTGGCCGGGCTGCGCGCGCGCCATGGCACCTTCGTGGTGACCGGCAACCACGAGTACTACGCGGGCGCCCATGCCTGGATCGACGAACTGCGCCGCCTCGGCCTGCAGGTGCTGCTCAACGAGCACGTGGTGCTGCAGACGCGCAACGTGCGCGGCGCGCAGAACGACGAGGAAACCTTCGAGAGCCAGCTGGTGCTGGCCGGCGTGACCGACTACACGGCCGGCCACTTCGATGCCTCGCACGAGAGCGATCCGCAGCGCGCGCTCGACGACGCACCGCCGCTGGTGCACACGCGCGTGTTGCTCGCGCACCAGCCGCGCAGCGCACCGAAGGCGGCCGCGGCCGGCTTCCAGTTGCAGCTTTCGGGCCACACGCACGGCGGCCAGTTCTTCCCGTGGAATCTGTTCGTGCCAATGCAGCAGCCCTTCACCGCGGGCCTGCACCGGCTGCAGGACATGTGGATCTACGTGAGCCGCGGCACCGGCTACTGGGGCCCGCCCAAGCGCTTCGGCGCCCCGTCCGAGATCACGCTGCTGACGCTGATGCCGGCGCGCGGCTGAGCGAGGCTCAGCCTGCGGCCTGCTGCGCGCCGAGCCGCCGCGCGTTGGCGGTGGCCACCGCGTGGATCGGCTTCAATCCCTCGCTCGCGATGCGCGCCGTGCTGTTCGGCCAGCGCTGGGCCGCGTTCGCGGCGCGCGAGGCCGCGCGGATCAGCGCATCGCCATGCTCGGCCGCCTGTGCCGGCGTGACGCTGCCGGCCAGCGAAAGAAAGGCCGCGGCGCCATGCAGGCATTGCTGGCAGATGCGGCTCGCGAGGCCGATCTGGCTGCTGTGCCATTGCCGCGCCATCGCGAACCCCGAGGCATGCGCGGCCTCGAGCTTCTCGTCGCCCATGCGCCGGAATTCGACCAGGTCGTCGGCACTCGGCGCGAGCCCCGCCTGCGCGATGCGCTCGGTGCGCAGGCGGATCACGGTGCCTGACGACAGCAGCATCTCCTGCGTCTTGAGCGCGAGCTCGGTCCATTCGCGCAGCGGCCACAGCGGCCATGACGAAACGCTGAAGGAGGGAAGGGAAGAAGTGGACGACATCGTGGGGAGCGGCGTAATGCCTGCGAGGGAGATCGGCCCACTATAGGCCTGCCGCGTGGCGAATGCTGCAGTGCAACAAGAACCTGAGCGCATTCCGTGGCGTTTTGCAGCTTTGGTGATGAAGTCCTACTTCTCGACGTGGAAATCGCGTAGCGGCACGACACGAAACTGAACGCAAAGTGAATATGACCTTCAGTTTTCATCATTCGCTTTGGCGATCCGGATCATGAGATTCAACGCTTCCACCCCGCTCCGTGCCGCCGTGCTGGCCGGACTGCTGGGCTTGCTGGGCAGCAGCGCCCACGCCTTCGAGGACAGCCAGCGCGGCTTCTACGTGGAAGGCGGACGCGCGCCCCACGGCGACATGGGCAGCACCAATGCCTTCACCGTCGGGATGACGCTGCCGTGGTCACCGCGACAGCCGGTGCAGGAAGGCGCGCTCACCACCTACTGGGACGTCTTCCTCAGCGACTGGCACGCGCCCGCGCTCGACGACGGCCGGCGCGACTACGTGCAGATCGGCGCCATCTACACCTGGCGCTGGCGCTTCGCGCACGGCGGCTCGTCCTGGTACGTCGAAGGCGGCGTGGGCGGTAGCGTGATGGACCATGTCTACCGGACGCCCGACCGCAGCTTCAGCACCGCGTTCCAGTTCACCGAGGTGCTCGGTGTGGGCCGCAGCTTCGGCGAGCATGGGGAACACGACCTGTCGCTGCGCGTGCAGCACTTCTCCAACGGCGGCATCAAGAAGCCCAACCCCGGCGAGAACTTCGTGCGGGTGCGCTACACCTATCACTTCTGATGCGCGATGCGGGCCCGGCGCCCGCGCCGCGCGCGCAGTTCGGTCGCGAAGTAGGCCAGCGTGGCGACCACCAGCGGCAGCAGGTAGTAGAGGCCGCGGTAGGCAAGCAGCGCGGCCAGCAACTGCGCCTCGGCCACCTGGTGCGCGAGCAGCGCGACGAACACCGCCTCGAGCACGCCGAGCCCCGCCGGCACGTGCGTGATCACGCCGGCCACCGCGGCCACCAGCAGCACGGCCAGCACCTGCGGATAGGCGACCTGGCCCTGCAGCAGCAGCCAGATCACACCGCCGATCAGCGACCAGTTGGTGCACGACAGCAGGAACTGCAGCAGCGCCATGCGCAGGGTCGGCGTGCGCAGTTCGTGCCCGCGCACATGCCAGCGCTTCCCATGCGCGAAGGCGCACAGCAGCAGATAGACCGCGGCCAGCACCAGCAGCGCCGCGCCCAGCAGCCGCAACTCCTCGCCATCGACCTTCCACGCCGGCGGCAGGCCCAGCGGCCAGAAGAAGAACGCGGCCCCGGCCACCACCAGGTAGCCGATCCAGTTGGTGAGCATGCTGAAGCCCAGCACGCGCGTGATGGTGTCGTTGCGCAACCCCAGCCGCGAATAGAGCCGGTAGCGGAAGGCCACGCCGCCGACCAGCGAGCCGAGGTTGAGGTTGAAGGCATAGCTGATGAAGGTCACGCCCATCACCGTGCCGGCGCGCAGCGGATGGCCCGTGAGGTGGCGCCCCAGCAGGTCGTAGGTGCTGTAGAGCGCGAAGCTGCAGGCCGCGAGCAGGCCCGCGCCGAGCAGCGTGAGGGGCGGCAGCGCGGCGATCGCGTCGCCGACCTCGTGCCAGTCGATGGAACGCGCCTGGCTCACGAGCAGCCAGGCCACGAGCCCGAAGAAGCCCCACACCAGCGTTCGCTTGGCCCAGGGCCAGGCACGGCGCCAGCCGCTGGCGGGCAACGCATGCAGGCGGCCGCCAGCCGCCGTCGTCATGCGGCCTCCGTCGACGCGGGCGCGCCCTCGACGCCGTCGCCGTGGTTCTTGCGTCGCCGGTCGCCGAGGTCGGTGACCTCCACGGGCTTCAGCCGCGGCACGTGGCGCGGCAGCCAGCCCAGCAGCGAGGGATACCAGCGCATCAAGTGGAAGATGAAGAAGCTGCGCACCAGCCGCCAGCCGCTCCATTCGCTCGCGAGGTCGGCGGTGTCGATCTGCTTGCAGCTGTGTTGCATCAGGTGGTCGAGGCGCTCGTGCAGCAGCGTGTTGAAGGCCGCGTCGCGCACCACCACGTTGGCCTCGAGGTTGAGCGACAGGCTCAGCGGATCGAGGTTGCTCGAGCCCACGGTGCTCCAGCGGTCGTCCATCAGCGCGACCTTGCCGTGCAGCGGCCGCTCGCAGTATTCGTAGATGCGCACGCCCGCATGCAGCAGGTGGTGGTAGAGCATGCTCGCGGCCGTCTTCACGATCGGCATGTCGGGCTCGCCCTGCAGGATCAGCCGCACGTCGACGCCGCGCCGCGCCGCGCGCCGCAGTTCCTTGATGAGCCGGTAGCCCGGGAAGAAGTAGGCGTTGGCGATCACGATGCGCTCGCGCGCGCTGCGGATCGCGGCGCGGTAATGGCGCTCGATGTCGTTGGTGTGGTGGCGGTTGTCGCGCGTGACGAACATCACCTCGGCCTCGCCGGCCACCGTGTCGCCCACGGGCGGCGCCTGCCTGAGCCGGCGCCGGAACCAGCCCGGCCCCTTGCCGCCGACCGCGATCGCGCGCAACGCGAAGTGGTGGATCTGCGCCACGATCGGCCCGGCGAGTTCGACCGCGTAGTCCTGCTTGGCCTTCGGGCCGAAGTCCATCAGGTGGTCGGCCGAGTAGTTGATGCCGCCGACGAAGGCGCGCTCGCCGTCGATCACCACGATCTTGCGGTGCATGCGGCGGAACACGTTGAGCCGCTGGCCCAGGAAGCGATGGCCCGGATCGAACACGCGCACCTTCACCCCGGCGCTGCTCAATTCCTCGAGGAACTCGCGCGAGAGGTCGGGCGAACCGAAGCCGTCGATCATCAGGTCGACCTTCACGCCGCGCCGAGCGGCTTCGCACATGGCGGCGTGCAGGTCGAGGCCCACCTTGTCCTCGAACAGGATGAAGGTCTCGATGACCACTTCGCGTCGTGCCGCGCGAATCGCCTCGAACACGCGCGGGAAGAACTGCTCGCCGTTCTCGAGCAGTTCGATGCGGTTGCCCGCGACCCAGTGGTTGCCGTTGCTCATGGATGGATGCGCTTTCAGAGATCGATCTCGGCCACCAGCGGCGCGTGGTCGGACAGGTGCGACCAGGGCCGGCGCGGCAGCACCACCGGCGCGTGCACGCCGGCATTGCGCACGTAGATGCGGTCCAGCGGCAGCACCGGGAAACGCGAAGGGAAGGTCTTGGCCGCGTGGCCGTGCGCATGCACGAACACCTCGCGCAGCGACGCGCCCTCGGCCAGGGTCGCATGCGCGCGGCCGCGCCAGTCGTTGAAGTCGCCGGCCACGATCAGCGGCGCGTCGGCCGGCACCTCGTCGCGCACGATGTGGCACAGCAGCTCGAGCTGCTGCTGCCGATGCGCCTCGGCCAGGCCGAGGTGGGCGCAGATCGCATGCACGTCGACCGTGCGGCCCGGCAGGCGCAGCACGCAGTGCAAGAGCCCGCGCTTCTCGGGCCCGGCCACCGACACGTCGTGGTTGCGGTGATGCACGATCGGAAACTTCGACAGCAGCGCATTGCCGTGGTGGCCCTTGGGATAGACCGCGTTGCGCCCGTAGGCGAACTGCGGCCACATCGTATCGGCCAGGAATTCGTAATGCGGCGCCTCGGGCCAGTTGCTCACGCGGCGCGAATGGCGCGAATGGGTGCCCAGCACCTCCTGCAGGAACACCACGTCGGCGCCCACGGTGCGCACCGCATCGCGCAGCTCGGGCAGGATGAACTTGCGGTTGAGCGCGGTGAAGCCCTTGTGGGTGTTCACCGTCATGACCTTCAGCGACACGGGCGCGGCCGCGAGTCCGGCCGCGGTGACGGGGCCGGGCGGATTCGCGCCCACGGCGCGGGCGGTTTCCGCGTTTGCGACGGATTCGTTCGTGAAGATCGGTGTGGAGGACATCGGATTTCGGGTTGTACGTGCTCGATCCGTGCCCGCCTGTAGGAACGCGCCACCTTCTCGTGGCGCCTCCAGCCCTCCGACGCGAGAGGCTCGCGGCGCCTTCGCGCGCGGCCGGCCGGCTCCTACAGGCAGCCCTGACGCACCCCCACAAGGCCCGAACGGAGCGGCTCCTACGGTGAATTCAGGACGTCGGGAAAGGCGTCCGCGATTTCTCCACACCATCTATCGAGACGCAAAGGAAACCGATCATGAAACACGCACAGCAACGACTTCTTCGAGCGACCCTGCTGGCCGGCCTGATGGGCGCGGGCGGCTTCGCGATGGCGCAGACCTCCTCGATGCCCGCGGCACCCGATCCGGCGCTGGGCGGCCAGGCCAGCACGCAATCGCCGACCGGCGTGGCCAATCCCACGCAGCAGCCCGACGGCAATGCGCCGGTGTCGCTCGAGACCGTGCGCGCCGAGGCCCGTGCGCACAACCGCAACAACACCAACAACCTGGTGCCCAAGGGCGAGGCCAGCACCGTGATGAACGGCCAGCCGAACATGGTGACGGCACCGACCGGCGAGCAGTCGCGCTGGCAGGTGAGCCAGCAGGCGCGCAAGGTGAAGCCGCATTTCGGCCAGCCGGGCGAGCGTCCGGAGGTGCCGACCAACCCGACCGAGAAGACCGGCACGCCGAAGTAATCGGATCGGTCGGATCGACCAGAACAAAGGCCCGCAACGCGCGAAGCGTTGCGGACCTTCGTCATGGGCCACCCTCGGCGACAGCGCCGAGGGCCGGGGCTCAACCCTTGGCCGGTTGGGCGTCGGGGCCGCCATGGTGGCCGCCGCGATGGAAGCGGTGGCCGCCGAAGTGCAGGGTCTCGGCGTCGAAGGTCTTCTGCTGCTCGGGCGTCAGCGCGGCATAGAAGGACTTCGTGGCGTCGGCGCGCTTGGCGAACATCGCGCTGCGTTCGGCCTGGCGGGCCTGCATGCGTTCGATGCGCTGCGGCGTGGTCAGCTTGGCGAAGTCGGCGCGGGTCATGCGCTGGCCATCGGGACGCGGGCCGGAGAACTGCGTCGCGCCGGTGTAGCTGGACCAGGCGCTTTCCTGCGAGGCATTGAGCTTGAGCTTGTCCTTGAGGGCTGCGAGACGCTTGGCGCGATGTTCCTGCATGCGTTCGAAACGCTTAGCCGGATCCATGCGCTTGTGGTCCGCGTGGGCCTTGCGCTGCGGGGCCGCGCCATCCGCCTGCGCCACGGCAGCGGCGGGTGCCGCGGTCGTGGGCGCCGGCGTCTGGGCGAAAGCGCCCGACGATGCGAGGGCGGCCGAGCCCAGCAGGCCGGCCCAGAGGATGCGTTGGCGGAGAGAGATCATGAGAGTGCTTCCTTTCGAAGAACCGCCGCCGATGGGCAGCTGGTGAGACGAAGTGTGGAAGCCTTCTGTAAGCCGTCCGTGAGCCCCGCGTGAGCCTGCGTAAAGAATGGTGAATGGCGGCGCGGGCGGCCGTGAATTTTTGGGCGCGAGCTACTTGGGACGCGGCCTCTTCAGGCCCCGGTCAGGCGATTTGAGCTTGCCGGTGCGCAACTGGCGCACCGCCTGTGCCACCGCGCGCGCGACGTTGCGCACCTCTTCCTGCAGGTCGGCGTCGGCATCGAGCGTGTCGTGGCTGGTGGCATAGGGCTCGTAGTAGCCGATGTAGCGATCGAGCTGCGCCGCATTGCCCGCGTCGATCAGTCCCATCCAGTCGAGCCAGTCGCAGAGGTTGCGCCGCACGCTCTCGATGCCGGCCACGTCGCCATGCACCACCACGCCATAGGCACGGCCATCGAGATGCTTGGGATAGCCCCAGCCCTCGAGCTCGAGCGCCTTGGCCTCCTCGGCCTTCTTGCCGTGCGTGCTGGTGGGATCGGGGTTGCCGCCATCGGCGCACACCAGGCGGTCGATCATCAGCTTGAGCGGGCTCGTGGCCTGGTACCAGTGGGCGGGCGTGAGCACGATCACGCCATGCGCCGCGGTCCAGCGCTCGTAGATCTCGTTCATCCAGTCGCCGGTCTGGCGCAGCGAATGGTTGGGATAGCAGCTGCAGGGCCAATGGCACAGCGGCATCGCGGTCGAGACGCAGCCCTTGCACGGGTGGATCTCGCGGCCGTAGTCGGAGGTCAGCAGGCTGAGGTCGAGCACGTCGGTCTTCACGCCACTGCCCTCGAGCACCTCGCGCGCGAGCTGCGTCAGGCGCCAGGTCTTGGAAATCTCGCCGGGGCAGGTGCCGTCGTTGCGCGGCGAACCATTGACCAGCAGCACGCGCGAATGGCTCTGCGGATCGGCCCACTTGGCGTGCGCCGCGTCGATGCGCGCCTTGGCCTCGAGCCAGTCGACCGACAGCTCGTAGTCGGGATCGGCATAGCCGGGCCCGGCCTTGCGCGTGACGGGTGCCTTGCGGCCTTCGTGGTAGGCCTCCCAGGCGATCAGCTCGATGCGCCGCAGCGATTCGGACTCGGCCTGGAAGGCCGGGTCCTGGAAGTCCTGCATGAAGCGTTCATGGAACTCGGCGCGCTGCAGCGTGGCGGGCGCCTGTCCTTTTCGGATCGTGGGGGGCATGCAGGCAACGTAGAAGCCTCGCCCGGCCTCGTGCGCCGACCTCCATGCCGACACGCGGTAGGCGCAGGCCGCACCGCCGCGTCGGCGCAGGCTCAGCCGAAGCGGCCCTGGCGGAAGTCGTCGACCGCCTGCTTGATCTGCTCGGGCGTGTTCATCACGAACGGGCCGTACTGCACGATGGGCTCGTTCAACGGATGGCCCGCGATCAGCAGCGCGCGCGCCGGGCTGTGGTTGGTCGAGCCCGCGCGCAGCAGCACGCCGTCGCTGCCGGCCTCGTTCGCGAGGATGGCCATGCGCCGCGTCGGCACCTCGCTGCCCGCGATCCACAGCGATTCGCGGAACACGTAGACCAGCGCGTTGTGCGACGGCGGCAGCGGCTGCGCGAACTCGGCGCCCGGCGGCAGCGTGATGTCGAGGTACAGCGGCTCGGTGCGCTCGCGCCGCACGGCGCCCTCGATGCCATGGCTCGCGCCCGCGATCACGCGCACGTGCACGCCCTCGGCGGTGGTGAACTCGGGGATCTCGGCACTCTGGATGTCGCGGTACCAGGGCTCGCGCAGCTTCTCGTCGGCCGGCAAATTGAGCCAGAGCTGGAAACCTTCCATCAGGCCTTCCTGCTGTTCGGGCAATTCGCTGTGCACCAGACCGCGGCCCGCGGTCATCCATTGCACGCCGCCGTTCTCGAGCAGGCCCTCGTGGCCCGCGCTGTCGCGGTGCCGCATGCGGCCCGCGATCATGTAGGTGACCGTCTCGAAGCCGCGGTGCGGATGGTTCGGAAAGCCGCCGACGTAGTCGCCGGGGTTGTCGCTGCCGAAGGCATCGAGCATGAGGTAGGGATCGAGCCGCTTCTGCAGCGGCTGCCCGAGCACGCGCGTGAGCTTCACGCCGTCGCCATCGCTGGCCGACACACCGGCCACGATGTGGTCGATGCCGCGCGGCGCGGCCACGGGCTCGGTGGGATGGTGGAGATGATGGTGGTTCGTGTGGGTCATCCGGCCATGGTGGCACCAATGGCCCGACCGCGCCACCCGTGGGGGCGGGCGCTCAGCCCCCGGCCGCGGCCTCGAAGCGCGCGCGCATGTGCTCGGGGTACCACTGCGTGAAGCGGATCGCGCCGACGATGGCCGCGACCGTGACCGCGATGCCTACCCACAGCGGCAGCGAAGGCACATAGACCATCGCCACGTCGGCCAGCACCATCAGCGCGAAGGCCACGGCCCAGGCGGCGGTGATGACCATGTTGACCAGCTTGAATCCCGGCAGTACCCAGACCTCGGGCGGCGTCTGCTCCTTCGCGTACTGCAGGGTGAAGGGCTGGCCGATGGCCATCGAGGCCAGCACCACCAGCAGCAGCCCCGCGTCGACGCGCAGCCGCACGCCGAGCAGCGACCACTCGGTGTGCGTGGCGAGCGCGAACACGGCGAGGCCACCGAACAGCAGCACGGTGCCGATCTCGAGCACCTTGACCGTGCGCTTCGGCGTGAGCCAGTCGCGCAGCAGCAGCACGGCCGACAGCGCCGCCGCGGCCGAGAGCGCGGGCACCACGCCGAGCAGGCGGTCGAACAGCGCGAAGACGATGAAGGGCGCGAAGGCCAGCAGCATGCTCATGACGACGCTCCGAAGCGAACGGTGGGTTGCGCATCGGCCTGCGCGGCGGCGCCGGGCACGCTGCCCGCGGCATCGAACCAGTTGCCATGGAAACCGACGGGCACGCGGTGCGGCAGCGCGGCGGTGCATAGCGGGCCGTTGGCCACGGCACGCGCATCGAAGACGGCGAGCTCGCTGGTGTGGGTGGCGCCGCGCCAGATGGTGGCGAGCAGCCAGCCGTCGCCTTCCTCGGCCTGCGCCGAGCGCGGCACGAACACGGCCTCCGACATCGTGTCGGGCGCCGGCAACCGATAGATGCCGCGCTCGCCATTGGCATGGTCGACATGCGCGAGGCCCGCGAAGTTGCGCCGTGCCTCGGTGGAGCCCTCGTCGTCGCGCAGCACGTACCAGCCATGGCGGTAGGGCAGGCCGGCGAAGCGGTCGTCGATGCGCGGGAATTCGCCGGGGCGCGGATCGAGCACGGTGCGCGTGAATTCGCGCGCCGGGTTGGCGAGCTCGAACTGCCAGCGCACCAGGCGCGCGGGCGGATCGCCCGCGCCGATCGGCGAGCCGTCGGGCCGCGGGAACAGCGGCGGCGTGTCGAACTGCATCACGTCGGCGTACAGGCTGCCGTCGGCCTCCCAGGCATTCATCACGTGGAACACGTAGCAGGCCGGGCCGCGCCACCAGACGATGTCGGCGCTGGTGCCGCCGCGCGGCATCAGGCCGACGCGGGTGCCGAACTCGGGCTCCCAGGCATAGGGCGGGCGGCCCTGCTGCGCGCGCTCGAGGCTGGCGGTGATCGGCATGATCGGGAACATCACGTGGCCCTCGGTCACCATGAAGTCGTGGACCATGCTGGCATAGGGCGCCTCGAAGGTCTCGAAGCGCGTGACGCGGCCGTCGGCCGCGATGCTGCCGAAGCTCATGCCCGCCGACAGCGGCGCGGGCGTGCCGTAGCCGAAGAACAGCAGCTCGCCGGTGCGCGGATCGGTCTTGGGATGGGCCGTGAAGCTGCCGTGCAGGCGGCCGTCGAGGTCGGTGGCGCCGAGCGTGTCGAGCCCGGGCAGCGTCATCGCGATCGGCAGGTGCGCTTCCTCGAGCGCGAGCATGCGGCCGGCATGGCCGATCACGTTGGTGTTGCCGGTGCCGTCGTCCTCGCGCTTCGGTGCCTCGCCCTCGGTGCTCTGGAAGCCGACGCGGCGCCGTTCCTGCCCTTCGACCGTGGCCTGCCAGCGCTGGGTGCGCACCCAGCGGTTGCGGTAGTGCACGGCACCGTCGGCGATGTGGAAGGCATGCAGCATGCCGTCGCCGGCGAACCAGTGGGCGCGCGGGTCGGGCGCCACCGGGTTCGGGCCGTTGCGCACCAGCGTGCCGCGCAGGCCGGCGGGCAGCGTGCCCTTCAGCGGCAGCGGACCGACGTCGGTCTCGAAGTCGATCGGGCCCATGTTGGAAGGCGGGGCGCTGCGGGTGACGGCATCGTTCATCGGGGTTCCTTCGGATCGTCGGCCGGGGCCGGTAGGGAGTTGGAAAAGCGGGGAGGGCTTATCTTTCCAGTGGAAATATCGTCGAGCCCTCCGATGAAGTCAAGAGATTTTTCCAGTGGTAAGATTTTTGGATGCCTGCTGCCTCCCGTCCGCGCCGTCCCCGTTCCACGGAGCCGGCCACCGCCGAATCTTCGCCGGCCACAGCGGCCACACCGGCCGAGTCCACCGCGCCGGCCCGCCGCTATCACCACGGCGCCTTGCCCGATGCCTTGCTGGCCGCGGCCGAGACCGTGCTGCAGCGCGACGGCATCGCCGGGCTCGGCCTGCGCGCGATCGCGCGCGAAGCGGGCGTCTCGCACACCGCGCCCAAGCACCACTTCGGCGACACCACCGGCTTGTTGAGCTCGCTCGCCGCCGTGGGGTTCCATCGCCTGGCCGACGCGATGCGCACCTCGGCGCCCGAGGGTGCCGACGCCAGCGCGCGGCGCAACGCGATCGGCCGCGCCTACGTGCATTTCGCGCACGAGAACCCGGCGCTGTTCGGGCTGATGTTCCGCACCGAGAAGATCGACATGCTGCACCCGGTGCTGGGCGCCGCGGCCGCCGAGGCGATGCGCGTGATGGCCTCGATCATCGGCGGCGCGCCGCGGCTGCCCGACAGCCCGCCCACCTCGCTGAGCAATGCCGAAGCCATGCAGATGACCTCGGCCTGGGGCTATGTGCACGGGCTCGCGGTGCTGCTGATCGATCACCGGCTGCGCGGCATCCTCAAGCTCGCGCCGGGCTTCGACGATCCGCTGGCGCTGGTCGACGCGGCACTGGACGAGGTGCGCTTCGGGCTGGAGCTCGAGCCGCGGGGCTGAGTCCGCCGTTTTCAGGCCGACGGCTGCCAGTACCGGTACTGCCAGCGCGTCTGGAAACCGGCGCGCCGGTACAGCGCCAGCGCGGGATCGTTCTGCGCCTCGACCTGCAGGAACACCCGTTCGAACCCCCGCTCGACCGCCACCTGCGCCAGCCCCGCGAGCACGCGCCCGGCCAGGCCGCGGCCGCGCTGCGCGGCGTCGGTGCGCATGCCGTGCACGCTGGCCCAGCCATGGCCGAAAGCCATCGCGCCCGCGGCCACGGTGCGGCCGCCTTCGCGCACGCTCGCATAGAGCGAACCCTGGGCACGCGCCAGCACGCGCACGCGGTGGGCGCCGTCGACGGGATCGAAACCCTCGCCGAGGAACAGCGCCGCCCAGGCCTCGTCGGGCGCGGTGTCGACCTCGGCCGGCAGCGCGCCGGCCGGTGCCACGGCCTGCATCCGGCGCAAGGTGGCGGTCTGCACCAGCGTGGGCTTGGCGCCGCGATAGCGCCGGGCTTCGAGTTCGGCACGCAGGCCGTCGAAGCAGGCGAGATCGGCCAGCCGCAGCATGGGCGGGAGCCCCTGCGCGGCGTAGTCTTGCTCGATCCGCTCGAGCGTGCCCTCGGCCGCCGGCGCATGGCGCAGCGGCACGGCCGAGCGGGCGCGCGAGACCGTGCCGTGATCGAAGGGCAGCAGCCAGCCCTCGATGGCGCCGACGGCATCGGGCGAGACGGCCGCGACCGTGGCGCGCTCGATCGCTTCGACCTCGGCGCTCATGGGTTCGGCTCCGGCGGCGCGAACTTCGCGCTGGCCACGCTCTTGAGCAAGGCCTCACGCTGATTGCGGCTGATGCCGCGCACGCCCTCGGCCACCCACTTCACGCGGTCGGGATCGATGGTGCCGTCGCGCCGCCACTGCTCGAGCACCGCCTGCGGCTTGTGCAGCATGGCCGCGAGCCAGACCGCCTGCGCCGGTTCGAGGCTGCGCGCGCTGCGCTTGAAATAGCGCTTGGCCGCGGCTTCCGCGCCGCACAGGTTGCCGCCCCAGGGCGCGTTGTCGAGGTAGAGCTGCAGGATGCGCGCCTTGCCCAGCGTCTGTTCCATCTCGACCGCGTAGAGCAGCTCGCGCAGCTTGCGCTCGGCCGTGCGCTCGCTGCCGGTCGCCAGCAGCTTCGCGAGTTGCTGCGTGAGCGTGCTGCCGCCGCGCTTCTGCGCGCCTTCCTTCTGGTTGTTGTCGATGGAGGCCAGGATCTCGGTCAGGTCGTAGCCGGTGTGGGTGAAGAAGCGCTGGTCCTCCGCGGCGATGACCGCGCGCGCGAGCCAGCTGTCGTTGGTCAACCTGGCCGAGGGGCCGCAGCTGGTGCGCGCGCCCAGCATGGCCTCGGTGCCCAGGCCCTCGACCGTGAACTGGCTGACGCTGGGCAGCACCGAGAAGGTGGCTTCGGGCAGCACGACATGGCCGTGCAATGCCAGCGTGCCGCCGATGCGCGCGCGCTGCAGCTCGGGCAGGCCGGGCACCAGCACCGCGTACCAGCGCGCGATCGGCGCATCCTGGATGTCGACGCTGAGCTGCAGGTTCTTCGGCGCGAGGCGGCCTTCCCACTTGCCCTGCAGCGTGGCGGCGGGATCGCCCACGGGCGATCCCTGCGGCGTGGCGCCGAGCGTGCCGTTGAGCGTGTTGCCGTCGCGGCGCACCGTGGCCACCAGCTGCTGCACGCGGATCGGCTGCGCGCCCAGCGCCGGCAACTCGACGCTGCATGGCGCGCAGTGCAGCTCGAGCAGGCCGTCGGCCGCCTTCCAGGCGAAGCGCACGGTGCCGTGGCCGGTGTCGAGCGAGCGGCCGTCGAGCCACGGCGCGAACCAGGGCGAGGTGGCGATGCGCACCGCGGTCGGCACGCCGGTCTCGAAGGCGAGCGGACCGGCCTTCACCGTGGTGCGCCATTCGCCGGGCGCGGGGGCCAGCGCGAGCTTGACGATCAGGAAGATCGCCACGCCGGCCGTGATTACCAGAGCCAGCAGGCCGAAGAGGAGAAATCGCAGGGTCTTTTTCAGCAATGGGTTCACATCGGTCTCGCCACGGTGACGGCTTGCCACGGTCCGTTCGACCGGCCGCTGGCTGCCGCCCAGTACCAGGCTGAAGTGTCGGTGAAAGCGGCGCCATCGGCGTCGACGATGCGCTCGCAGACGCGGAACTTTTGCCCGCCGTGCCGTTGCGCAACAAAACAGCGCCACAAATGCGACTCGCCGGCCTGCACCTGGTGCTCCAGCCGCTCCTGCGCGATGCGGTAGCCGAGCGCGCGATAGCAGTCGGCGGCCGGATGCAGCATGCGCGTGGGTTCGCGCACCTCACGCATCACCAGGGTCTGGCGGCCGTCGGTCATGCGGCCGATGGCGCCTGGAAAGCGGTCGGCGAAGCGCTGCTCCACCTCGCTGAGCGCGAGCGGACGCAGCGCGGCGCCCTCCCATTCGCGCGGCCACTCGATCGTGCTCGCCACGGGCGCGGCCACGGCCGGCGTGCGCAGCGCGGCGGCGCCCGACCACAGGATGCACAGCAGCATCGCGATGGCGAACAGCGTCTTGTGGCCCATGCGGTTGATGAAGTGATTCGCGAACAGGCGTTCGAACAGACGCTCAATGGGCAGTGTCGACACGGCGGCCTCCCTGGGTGGTGATCAGGCCCGGAACGGGCCGCATGACGAAATCGAGGCCCGCGCCGCTTCGCTCGCGCGCCATCAGCCGCGCGATGGCACCGCACACCAGCGCCAGCACGACCAGGCCCAGCGCGTTGTGCGCCCACGGCGCCAGCGGATGGCCGGCGCCCTCGCAGGCGATCAGCACGCTGTTGCGCACGATGTTGCCGGCCAGCACCGCGAGGCCGACCAGCGGCAGCCGGGCCAGGAAGCCACGGTCGGCGCGCCGCGCCCACAGCGCGACGGCGCAGGCCGTGAAGTAGCCGAGCCAGACCATCTGCACGCCCGAACACGGCGCATCGACGATCACCATCCGGCCGTCGATCAGCAAGGTGCTGCCTTCGCGCGCCACCTCGAAGCCCGGTGCCAGCAACCAGCGGCTGGCCTCGGCCGTCACCACGCGCAGCGGATAGCCGGCATAGAACTGCAGCGACGAGAGCAGCGGCAACGCCAGCACCGCGAGGCCCGCGACCGGCACGGCCGCCACGCGGCGCGGCAGGAAGGCCATGAGGCCCGCCGCCAATGACAGCACCGCCAGCAGGCCGGCCGCGAGCGGCGGCAGCGCGGGCAGGCTGCCGAGGCCGGTGCGCAGCACGGTCGCCGCGAGCGTGCCGGTGCCGGCCAGCGCGAGCCAGCCCAGCCGCGGCGCGGCGCGCAGTTCGCCGCGGCACTGCCAGGCCAGCGCCGCGAGCGCGACCAGCGCCAGCAGCCCGAGCGGATCGTCCGATCCGTCGACCATGCGCCGCAGCATCCAGCCCCAGGTCGGCGCCAGCGCGGCGAACTGCAGGGCCAGCCAGGCGGCGGCCGGGAATCGGTCGATGCGGATCCCCCAATCCACGATGCGTGGATGGCGGTGGGCAAGCGTTGCCAGGGACATGAGGTCGTGCTCCCGCATCAGGCCGTGAAACGGCGTGCATCTTGGCGGCGCGCGCGGCGGCGCAGCATCGCCAGCACCGACAGCACGACCGCGATGGCGCCCAGCGTCTCGGGCTCGGGCGTGCTCGGCACCTCGGCGCTGAGCGCGCCGCCGTCCACGGCGGTATCACTGACACCCTGAGGCATCGGCAGCGGCTGGTTCACGCTGGCGCTGTCCTGCGGCGCGGCATTGCGCACCACCTTGTCGACCGCGATGAAGCTGGTGTATTGGGTCAGCAGGCCGTACTTGAGGCCGAGCTCGGTGATGCGGTCCTTGAAGGCGGCGCTGCCTTCGAGCGCTTCCTGGTCGCTCAGGCTCTGGATGCGATGGCGCGCCCACAGCGTGCGCAGCGCGGCCGTGTCCTGGCGCGTGCGCGCATCGATGCGCACTTCCTGGCGGTACGGGCCTTCGGCGCCCTGGCCCTCGACGATCACGCGGCCGCGCGCTTCGCCGCGCCACTTGCCGAACACGATCACCGGCCGTTCGCCCAGCACGTCGGGCAGCGCCTGCGGCTCCACGTCGTACACGTCCAGTCCGCCGAAGGTGGCCTTCACGCTGGTCAGCACCGGCGACTCGACCATGCGGCGGAAGCGCGCGGCCTGCTCGGGCGCCTGCGCCGGGTCGGTGATGATGAAGGGCTCGCCCATGCCGGCGCGCGCGATGCCTTCCATCAGGCTGCGGTTGACCGAGGAGCCGATGCCGAAGGCGAACACGTTGGCCTTCGACAGGTTGTTGCGCACCAGCTCGAAAGCCTCGCGCTCGACCGTCACGTAGCCGTCGGTCACCACCACCACGGTGCGCGAGACCTTCTCGTCCTTCGGCTCGGCATACACGCGCTTGAGTGCCGGGATCAGCTCGGTGCTGCCGCCGCCCTCGAAGTTCTTGATGGTGGCCAGCGCCTGTTCGATGTTGGCGCGGGTCGCGGGCACCGAGGCCGGCGACAGCATCTTGTTGCTGCCCGAGAACAGCAGCACGTTGAAGGTGTCGCTGGGGCGCAGGCCGCCGATCAGGCGCTCGAGCACCGTCTTCGCGGTGTCGAGCGGAAAGCCGTGCATCGAGCCCGAGATGTCGACCACGAAGATGTAGTCGCGCGGCGAGATGGCGCTGGCGGCCACGGCCTTGGGCGGCTCGACCATCGCGAGGAAGAAGTTCTCGGCGTTCTCGCCCTGGCCCTTGTAGAGCATCAGGCCCGATTCGATCTTCTCGCCCGCGAGGCGGTAGTCGAGCACGAAGTCGCGGTTGTCGGCCGGGCGGCCGTCGGCGGCCAGCTCGATCTCGGCATGGCGGTCCTCGTCGCTCTTCTTCACGGCGATGGCGTGCGTCATCGAGCGGATCTCCTTCAGGCCCATCGGCGTGTCGATGCTGGCCTTGAGCCGGAAGGTGGTGCCGGCCGCCACGCCCGCGCGCAGCGTGGGCTGGCCGACCCAGGGCGCCTGCGCGTTCGAGGACTGCGGGCTGTTGTAGCGCGGGCCCACCACGGTGGGGAACACGAACGCGTAGTTGCCCGACTGCGGCACCAGCAGCTCGCTGTAGCGCAGCTCCACCTTCACGTCGTCGCCCGGCAGGATGTTGGCGACGTTCATTTGGAACACGTTCGGCAGGTGCTGCTCGAGCAGCGCGGCGGTCTTGCCCTCGCGCTTGGCGGTGTCGTATTCGATCTTGGCTTGCTGCTTCTCGCGGATCTGCGCGGTGATCAGGCGGTCGGCCAGTCGCACGTTGAGGCCGCTCACGGCCGCCTGGGTCGAGCCCGGGAACACGTACTTGGCCTCGATGGGCCGCTGGCCCTCGTTGCGGTAGGTCTGGGTCACCGTCACGTCGGCGATCACGCCCGAGATCTTCACCGAGACCTCGGTGCCCTTGAGCGGCAGGCGGTCGATCGAGGGATCGTCGCTCTTCACGAAGAAATACGGGCTCTCGGTCTTCAGGCGCGGCGCGGCCGCTTCCTGCGCATGCACGGGATTCAGGCTCAGCGCGACGAAGCCCGCGACCGCGAGGCTCAGCGTCGCCAGCCAGAGCCAGCGGCCGGGTCGATGGGTGGAGGGGGTGTGCATGTCGGGTCCTCTTCTCTGTGTATCGGATGGCCTGCACTGTCGCCAGCCTGCGAGAAGGCATTGGGAAGGCTTCTTGAAGTCCGCCGCGCTGTGTGAAGTCCGCGTGAAGTCGCCGCGCCGCCACGCTTCACACGGGCTTCGGATCGCACGGCGAGCATCCGGTCCGTCGTCAACGAGGAGAGAAAACATGCTTCAACTGCTGAAGGATTCGATGCTGGCCAAGGTGGGCGGGCTGCTGCTGCTGGTGTTGCTGCTGTGCATTCCGCTGGCCGAGATCGACCGCATCAACAACGAGCGCGGCGACAGCCAGCGCGAGGCCGCCGCCGAACTGGCCGCCACCTACGCGGGCCCGCAGACCGTGGTCGGCCCGCTGCTGCTGGTGCCCTACGTCGAGCGCTGGATGGAGCCACTGCGCGACGCGCAGGGCAAGGTGATCGGCCAGGAAGCGCGCAGCAAGGAGATGGCGCACGTGGTGTTCCCCGACAAGCTGCACATCGAGGGTTCGATGACGCCGCAGCAGCGCTACCGCGGCATCTTCAAGATCCCGTTCTACACGCTCGACGCCACGCTGTCGGGCGGCTTCGCGGCCTTCGACCCCGAGGCGGTCGCGCACAGCGAGCCCGGGTCGAAGATCGAATTCAAGGCCCCGCTGGTGGCCTTCAACGTGAGCGACCTGCGCGGCCTCGACGGTTCGCCCGCGCTGACGGTGAACGGCGCCGAGTTGCGACTGCGCCAGCGCGTGCCCGGCCTGCCCGACGACTCCTGGTTCGCCAACGGCATCCACGCGCCGCTCGGCGGCGCGGCCCTGGCCGCATGGCAGTCGCGCGCGCCGCTGCCCTTCGAGATGAAGCTCTCGCTGGTCGGCCAGGACACCCTGTCGATGGTGCCGATCGCGGAAGAAACCAGCGCGCACCTGAAGTCACCCTGGGCCCATCCGAGCTTCGGCGGCCGCTTCCTCGCGGCGCAGCGCGAGGTCACGCCGCAAGGCTTCGATGCACACTGGCGCGTGTCCTCGCTCGTGAGCTCGGCGCGCGAACAGGTGCGCGTCGACCTGGCGGGCCGCGCCGACGCGACGGCGGCCTCGGCCAACGGCAATGTGCGCGCCGGCCCGCAGCCCTTCAACCCGCAGAGCTTCGATGTCTCGCTCGCGCAGCCGATCAACGTCTATTCGATGAGCACTCGCGCGGGCAAGTACGGCGCGCTCTTCATCGGCCTGGTGCTGATGGCCGCCTTCATGTTCGAGCTGTTCCGCAAGCTGCGGCTGCACCCGGTGCAGTACGGCCTGGTGGGCCTGTCGATCGCGATCTTCTTCCTGCTGCTGCTGGCACTGTCGGAGAAGCTGGCCTTCTGGCTCGCCTATGCGGGCGCGGCCGGCGCGAGCGTGCTGCTGCTGGGCATCTACTTCGCCGCCGTGCTCGGCAGCTGGAAGCGCGGCGCCGGTTTCGCGGGCTTCGTCGCGGTGCTCTACGGCGCCCTCTACGGGCTGCTGGCCTCCGAGAGCAATGCGCTGCTGCTCGGCGCGCTGCTGATCTTCGGCATGCTCTCGGCGCTGATGCTGATGACGCGCAAGGTCGACTGGTATGCGCTGTCGCGCCGGCCCGAAGCCGCACCGGCGGCCCTCACCGATCCGGCATGAAAGCGCTGCGCGTCGCGCTCGGTGCCCTGGGCTGGCTGGCACTGGTCGCTCTCTGCTTCTGGGCCTGGCACCTGAAGGATCCGCACCTGCGCTTCCTGCGCGCCTGGGAGGTGCCGCTGCTGCTCACGCTCGCGGGCGGCGGCGTGGCGATCGTCTGGCGCTTCGCGCGTCGTTCGCTGCGCCCGATGCTGCTCGGGCTGCTGTGCGCGGTGATGCTCTGCAGCGGGGCCGACGAGCTCTCGAGCCGCCAGCGCCGCGCGGAAGTGCTCGCCGCATCGGACGCGCAGGCACGCAGGCTCGGCGCGCACTTCATCGTCGGCTACGAGAACGCCGAGATGCCGATGCTGCGCGAGCTCGCGCGCCACGGCGCGATCGGCGGCATCTTCGTGACCGGCCGCAACGTCAAAGGCCGCAGCGCGACGCAACTGCGCGAGGAGATCTCGAGCCTGCAGGAGTTGCGCACGGCGGCCAGCCTGCCGCCGCTGATCGTCGCCACCGACCAGGAAGGCGGCGCCGTGTCGCGGCTCTCGCCGCTGATCGAACGCCAGCCTTCGCTCGCCACCCTGATCGATGCCGACGTGCCCGAGAACGAACTCGCGCAGCGCGCCCGTGCCTACGGAGAGCAGCAGGGCAGGGCGCTCGCCGCGCTGGGCATCACGCTCAACTTCAGCCCGGTGGTCGACCTGCGCACCGGCCGCGCGCCGGGCCGTTGGGACCTGCACACCCGCATCGACGAACGCGCGATCTCGGCCGACCCGGCACTCGTCGCCGAGGTGGCGCGGGCCTACGAACAGGGCCTCGAAGCGGCCGGTGTGCAAGGCACGCTCAAGCACTTTCCGGGACTGGCCGGCGTGGCCGAGGACACGCACCATGCGGCCGGCTTCCTGCGCACGCCCGCGGCCCGACTTGCAACACATGACTGGAAACCGTTTCAAGAGGTGTCGGCTTCGACACAAGCGGCTGTCATGCTCGCCCATGTGATCGTTCCAGAACTCGACCCCGACCATCCGGCATCGTTCTCGCGCAAAATCGTGCAGTCCGTGATTCGCGGCGCGTGGGGGCACGACGGCCTGCTCGTCACCGACGATCTCACGATGGGTGCAGCCTACGACCGGGGCCTGTGCAACGCCACGGTGCGTGCGCTGAATGCCGGCGTGGACCTGCTGCTGGTCGCCTACGACCACGACAAGTACTTCGACGCGATGCACTGCGCGCGGCAGGCCGAGAGCCGCGGCGCCATCGACGCCGCCATGCTGGCCGCGAGCGCATCGCGGCTGGCCCGGAACCCGCGCCTGCGCGGACTCTCTCAATAGCAGGACCTCCCTCATGTTCAATCCCTTCAAGCCCCGCTCACCCGACGCCCCCGAACCATCGCGCTGGCAGCGCATCGCCGTCTGGAGCGCCATCGTCGCCGGCTCGGGCGTGCTGGTGCTCGCGGTCGCGGGCGCCGTCGCCATCGCCCTGATCTCGCCGCGCCTGCCCGACAGCTCCGAACTCGCCGACTACCGGCCCAAGCAGCCGCTGCGCGTGTTTTCGTCCGACGGCGAGCTGCTCGGCGAATTCGGCGAGGAGCGCCGCAACCTCACGCCCTTCGCGGCGATCCCCAAGGTCATGAAGGACGCGGTGCTCGCGGTGGAAGACGCGCGCTTCTACGACCACGGCGGCGTCGACTACAAGGGCTTCGTGCGCGCGGCGGTGGCCAGCCTCAAGGGCGGACGCAAGCAGGGTGCCTCCACCATCACGATGCAGGTGGCGCGCAACGTCTACCTGAGCTCCGAGCGCACGCTGAGCCGCAAGGCCTACGAGATCCTGCTGTCGCTGCGGCTCGAGCAGCAGCTGACCAAGGACCAGATCCTCGAGATCTACATGAACCAGATCTACCTCGGCAACCGTGCCTACGGTTTCGCCGCGGCATCGGACGCCTACTTCGGCAAGCCGCTGGCCAACATCACGATCGCCGAGGCCGCGATGCTCGCGGGCCTGCCGAAGGCGCCGGGCACCAACAACCCGGTGGCCAATCCGCGCCGCGCCCGCGCGCGCCAGCTCTACGTGATCGACCGCATGCAGGAGACCGGCTTCATCACCGCCGAGCAGGCGGCCGAGGCCAAGAAGGAGGAACTGCACCTGCGCGATGCCGCCGACCCGAACCGGCTGCACGCCGAATTCGTGGCCGAGACGGTGCGCCAGATGATGCATTCGCAGTACGGCGACAGCATCTACACCAGCGGCATGAAGGTCTATACCTCGCTGGTGGCGGCCGACCAGTCGGCGGCCTACCGCTCGCTGCGCCGCGGCATCATGGACTACGAGCGCCGCCAGCCCTACCGCGGCCCCGAGAAGTTCGTCGACCTGCCCGACGATCCGAAGGAGGTCGACGAAGCGGTCGACGACGCGCTGGCCGAGCATCCCGACAACGGCGACGTGATCGCGGCCGTGGTGCTCGATGCATCGCCCAAGCAGGTCAGCGCGGTGCGCGCGAACGGCGAGGCGATCGAGATCACGGGCGAAGGCCTGCGGCCCGCGCAGTCGGGCCTGGCGGCCAAGGCGCAACCGAACATCAAGATCCGCCGCGGCGCGGTGATCCGCGTGGCGCGCACGGCCAAGAACAGCTGGGAGATCACGCAACTGCCCGAGGTCGAAGGCGCCTTCATCGGCATGGACCCGCGCACCGGCGCGATCAAGGCGCTGGTCGGCGGCTTCGACTACAGCAAGAACAAGTTCAACCACGTGACGCAGGCCTGGCGCCAGCCCGGTTCGAGCTTCAAGCCCTTCATCTACTCGGCCGCGCTCGAGAAGGGCTTCACGCCCGCCACCGTGGTGAACGACGCGCCGCTGTACTTCGAGCCCGGCGCCAACGGCGGCCAGCCCTGGGAACCGAAGAACTTCGACGGCGGTTTCGAAGGCCCGATGCCGCTGCGCACCGCGCTGATGAAATCGAAGAACCTGGTGACGATCCGCGTGCTGCAATCGATCGGTACCGACTACGCGCAGGACTGGATCACGCGCTTCGGCTTCGACAAGGACAAGCATCCGGCCAACCTGCCGATGGCGCTCGGCGCGGGCTCGGTCACGCCGCTGCAGATGGCCGCCGGCTATTCGGTGTTCGCCAACGGCGGCTACCGCGTCAATCCCTACCTCGTGACGCGCGTGACCGATGCCAAGGACAAGGTGCTGATGGAAACCGAGCCGCCGGCGCTCGACGAAAGCAACCGCGCGATCCCCGCGCGCAACGCCTACCTGATGGACTCGCTGCTGCAGAGCGTGGTGCGCAACGGCACCGGCTTCAAGGCCTACCAGGCGCTCAAGCGCGACGACCTGTTCGGCAAGACCGGCACCACCAACGACTCCTTCGACACCTGGTTCGCGGGCTTCCAACCCACCATGGTCGGCGTGACCTGGATCGGCTACGACACGCCGCGCCAGCTCGGCGTGCGCGGCGAGACCGGCGGCAGCCTGAGCCTGCCGATCTGGACCGGCTACATGCAGACCGCGCTGCGCGGCGTGCCGGTGGCGCAGCTGCCCGAGCCGCCGGGCCTGGTGCACGTGGACGGCGAGCTCTACTTCGACGACTACGCGCCGGGCCGCGGTGTCGCGAGCCTGGGCCTCGAGCCCGAGGCCGCGCCGCAGCCGGTCGAGGTGCTGACCGGCGTGCCGATCGGCGCGCCGCCGCAGCCCGAGGAGCGCAACCGCATCCTGGACTTCTTCCGCTAGGGCCGCGGGCGGCAGGGGCCGCGCCGGGGTCTCTACACTCGGCGCACACCCTTTCTTCCCGTCCGCCCGTTCCCAAGTCCATGGAAATCCTCACCCTGGTGGCGCTGATCGCCATCGGCGCCTACCTCCTCAAGTCCCACGACCAGCGCCGGCGCATCGCGCTGCTGGCGCGCCACCTGGGCAACTACCAGATCGAGAAGCTGATGGAAAACCTCACCGAGGGCTACCTGCGCTGCCTCGGCGAGGACGATCCCGAACGACGCCAGCAGATCTGGGGCGTGCTCGACGCGACCGAGGCGCGGCTCGCGGCCCAGTTCGCCAATTTCGCGGCCGAGTTCGCGCGCGTGGATGCCGCGCAGACGCGCGTGAGCACCTCGCCGCTGGCGACGCTGCCCTATGCGCACCTGCTGTTTCCGCGCGAGACCTTCGACCTGCGCGCGGCCTTCGCGATCCATGCGCGCGGCATCAACGAGGTGATGCACAACCGCGCCGGCCGCAGTCCCAAGGACAAGGCCTACACGCTGTCGGCCGAGCTGTTCCTGATGCAGCACACCTGCCACTGGTTCTGCAAATCGAAGATGGTGGCCTCGGCGCGCATGCTGGCGCGCCACAAGACCCCGTACGAACAGCTGATCGCCTCGGTCAGCGAAGGCACGCGGCGCGACTACCTCGCGCTGATCGGGCGCGAGTAGCAGCTCAGGGCGACAGCAGCGGCAGCGTGAGCGTGGCCACCGCGCCGCCGCGCGTCGCATTGCCGAGCTCGATGCGGCCGTGGTGCAGCGCGGCGATCTCCTTGACGAAGGCCAGGCCCAGCCCGGTGCTCTTCTTCTGGCTGTGCGGCCGCGCGAGCGAATAGAACTTCTGGAAGACCTTTTCCTGCGCGTAGTCGGGAATGCCGGGTCCGCGGTCGCGCACACTCACGCGTGCCAGCCGCGAGGTGGTCTCCAGCGTCATGCGCACCTCGCTGCCGGTCGGCGAGAAATCGATCGCGTTGTCGAGCAGGTTGCTGACGGCGCGCCGCAGCAGGAAGGGATCGCCCTCGACCGAGGCCTCGGCCCGGATGTCCACGTGCACGCGGATGTTGCGCTGGGCCGCGGCGCTCCGCGCGCTGATCGCGATGTCCTCGATCAGCGAAGCCAGCGCCACCGGCTGCGTGCGCTCGAGCGCGCGCCGGGTCTCGAGCGCGGTCAGCTCCATCATGCGGTCGACGATCTCCTGGATGCGCTGGGTCTCGCGCGCGATGTTGGCGAGGAAGCGCTCGCGCTCCTCGTGCGGCATCGAGGGTTCCTGCAGCAGCTCGGCCGCGCCGCGGATCGCCGACAGCGGGCTCTTCACCTCGTGGGTGAAGGTCTGCACGTAGTCGGCGACGTAGTTGCGGCCGGTCAGCGTGTCGCGCATCTCGCTGAAGCCGCTGCGCACCGCGTCGACCGCGCGCCGCGCCATGCGCCGCAGGCTCAGGCTGCGCTGCGCGCGCACCCAGCCCCAGTAGTCGCGGATCAGCCCGAAGGGCCGCACCAGCCAGACCGAGACGATCACCGCGAGCAGCAGCAGCGCCAGCGCCGAGCCCACGCCGACCCAGATCGTGCGCGCCCGCGCGTCCTCCACGAACTGGCCGAAGCTCTGCACCGGCTTGCCCACGCTGACCATGCCGACGATCTCGTTGTTCCAGCGGATCGGCGCGCCCACGTACATCACCGAGGTGCGCGGATCGACGTCGACGTCGCGCGAGGTGCGCGCGCCGTAAAGACCGGCCAGCGTGCGGCTGACGTCGCTCCATTTCGAATAGTCGGCGCCCAGGTGCCGGCCGAGCGAATCGAACATCACGCGGCCGCCGCGGTCGGTCACGTAGACGCGCAGCTCGACCCGGCTCTTGTGCAGGTTGTAGATCTGGGCCGAAAACTCGCGCGCATAGAGCGTGCGGAACAGCGGCTCGAGCCGCGCCGTGTTGATGGCCCCCGCGATCACGTCCTGCTCGACCAGGCTGGCCACCAGCTGCGAGGTCTCGACCAGCGATTCCTCGGCCGACTCGCGGTAGCGCGGATCGATGTCGGAGACGACGCGGTACAGCAGGAAGGCGATGCCGGCCGTGTAGATCAGCAGGATGCCGATGAAGATGCGCGTGCGCCGGGTCACGAGATCCTGGCGGGCAGTTCTTCGTTGAGTGCGTAGCCGGTGCCGCGCAGCGTGCGGATCGGCTCGACCTCGGGCGCGATCGCCTTGAGCTTGGCGCGCAGGGTCTTGATGTGGGCATCGACGGTGCGGTCGAAACTCTCGCTGGCGTCGTCCCAGACGAGTTCGAGCAATTCGTCGCGCGTGAACACGCGCCCCGGGCGCTGCACCAACAGGCGCAGCAGACCGTATTCGTAGCGCGAGAGTTCGAGCAGCCGGCCGTAGTAGCGGATCTGCATGCGCTCCTGGTCGAGCACGAAGGGCTGGCTGGGCACTGGAGGGGCCTGGCGCGCCGCAGGCGCCGCCTGGGGCGCGCCGGCATGGGGGACCCCCTGTTCGGGCGTTCCGTGGCTTCCTGGCGTTCCTGAGGGCCCGGGCGCGCCCCGCGCGCTGCGCCGAAGAATGGTGCGCACGCGCGCCACCAGTTCGCGCGGCGAGAACGGCTTGGCGACGTAGTCGTCGGCGCCGAGCTCCAGCCCCACCACGCGGTCGATCTCGTCGCTGCGCGCCGTGAGGAACAGCATCGGCACCTCCGGTCCGCCCATGGCCTGGTTCAGCGTGCGCAGCCGCTTGAACAGCTCGAAGCCGTTCATGTCGGGCAATCCCACATCCAGTATCGCCAGCGCCGGCGCCTCCTGCGCGAACTGCGCCAGCGCGTCTTCCGCAGTGGCGCACCAGACCGGCGTGAAGCCGTCGCTCTTGAGCACGTACTGGAGGGTGTCGGCGATGCCCGATTCGTCCTCGGCGATCAGGATCCGCGGTTTGAAGCTCATCCAGCGATGGTAGCGAGCGCGACGGGGCGGGCGCCAGCCACGCCGACGGCGTTGCAACGAGGCGCGGCCTTCGGACTTTTTTTCGGGCGCGACCTTTGGTCTCTCTCTATTTCTTATTCTTCTTATTCAAATTAGTAGTAGTAGATAAGGGTCCGCCCCTTCTGTGGACAGGCCGCTTTTTTCGTTATGTGACAAGCACTTGTCATACAGCGGTCACTGTGCGCAGCCGTGCTTTTGTGCTGTCGCGTCCAAAGGGACAACCTGGCGCATCCGTCCGGCGCTGTGGATAACCACCTGCTTGTGCCAGAACTCTCCCCAGAGTTGTCCTTTGACAGCCCTCCGGAAATCTGCGAAAGGCGTTTTTCGGGTGAGGAAATTCATTGCCTATTTTTTAAGCGGTCTGTAGATTCCCCATAAAAATCAATAACTTGCCGCGCCCCTACAAAGTAGTTCTGTGGTTATCCACAGAGTTGCACCCGCTTTGTGGGGAGAACGCGCGGCGGAACCTTCCCCGGGTCTTCCGACCGAACTTCGTCCTTCACCTTGTGGAAATTCCAGCCGTGACACCTTCCGAAACCCAGGCCATCGTGACCCTCAGCCTGCTGGCCGCCTTCGTCGACGGCGAAAAGCACGAACGCGAGCGCGCGGAGATCAAGCGCATCGCCGAAGGGCTGTCGCAGACCGACGGCCTGAACCTGCCGACGCTCTACCAGGACGTGCTGATGAAGCGCGTCTCGCTGCCGTCGGTGGCGGCGCAGCTGCAGAGCACCGAGGCGAAGCAGCTCGCCTACGAGATGGCGGTGTGCGTGTGCGATGCCGACGGCGCGCAGTCGCAGGCCGAGCGGATGTTCCTGACCGACGTGCGCACCTCGCTCGGGCTCGATGCTTCGGCGGCGCAGTTCTCGAACCAGGCCGAGGAGATCGCGGCGGCCGGGGCGGTGGCCGGTGCCTCTGCGGGAGCCGTGGTGGCCGCGGCGCCGGTACCGGCCGTCGCGGCGGGCGCGTCGCCGCTCACGCCCGACAGCGCCGAGCTCGACAAGTCGATCCTCAACGCCGCCATCCTCAACGGCGCGCTCGAGCTGCTGCCCGAGACGCTGTCGACCATGGCGATCATTCCGCTGCAGATGAAGCTGGTCTACCGCATCGGCAAGGCGCACGGCTACGAGCTCGACAGCGGCCACGTCAAGGATTTCATCGCCACCGTGGGCGTGGGCCTGACCTCGCAGTACCTCGAGCAGGCCGGGCGCAAGCTGCTGGGCGGGCTGCTCGGCAAGGTGGGCGGGGGCCTGCTGCGCGGCGTCGGCAAGCAGGCCGTGAGTTCGGGCATGAGCTTCGCGACCACCTATGCGCTGGGCCATGTCGCCAAGCGCTACTACGCGGGCGGCCGTACGCTGTCGACGCAGATGCTCAAGGACGCCTTCTCGGGCGTGGTGCAGGAAGGCCAGGGCCTGCAGTCGCGCTACCTGCCGGCGATCCAGGAGAAGGCCCGCACGCTCGATGCAGGCAAGGTGCTGTCGCTGGTCCGGGGCGCCTGAACCGTCAGGCGGTCTTCGACAGGTCGTCGAGGATCGGGCACTCGGGCCGCGCATCCCCATGGCAGCAGTGCACCAGGTGGGCCAGGGTGCTGCGCATCGACTGCATGTCGGCGATGCGCTGCTCCAGTTCCTCGAGGTGCTTCTGCGCGATGCGCTTCACGCTCGAACTCGTGCGCCGGCGGTTGTGCCACAGGCCCACGAGCTCGGCGATCTCTTCCATCGAGAAGCCGAGGTCGCGCGAGCGCTTGATGAAGCGCAGCGTGTGGATGTCGGCATCGCCATACTGGCGGTAGCCGCTGTCGGTGCGCGCCACCGCGCTCAGCAGGCCCAGGCCCTCGTAGTGGCGCACCATGCGCGCGGACACGCCCGACAGCCGGGCGGCCTCGCCGATCGCCACGGGGCCGTGCGTGACCGGCACCGTCACTGCACCCGGTAGCCGGCGTTCTCGATCGCCGCCACCAGATCCTGGCGCGGCTGCTGGCTCAGCACGTCCACATGGCCGGTCTCGAGATCGACCGTGACCTGGGCCTCGGGGTCGACCGTCTGCACCGCGTTCTGCACGGCGTTCACGCAATGTCCGCAGCTCATGCCCGCGACCTGGAATTTCTGGCTCATCGTTTCTGCTCCTTCGTGGATGGAAAGGTGGGTGTTGGCCCGTTCGGAAACCGAAGTCTGAACCTTGCCACGATGTCAATGTCCAGTCCAGGGACTCTTTTTGCCGCGCTTGACCTTGCCATGGTGTGAAGCTTTAGCCTTCGCACCATGGAAAACGTACAAGAACGGCCTCTGCCGAATCTCACGCTCGACCTCTCGGTCGGCGGCATGACCTGCGCCTCCTGCGTGATGCGCGTGGAGCGCGCGCTCAAGGGCGTGCCCGGCGTCCAGGACGTCAGCGTGAACCTCGCGACCGAATCGGCGCGCGTGGTGGCGCAGGCGCAGGGTGGCGAGGACATCGATGCCCGGCTGCGCCGCGCGGTGCGCTCCGCCGGCTACGAGCCGCGCGCCGCGGCCGATGCGCAGGAGGAAGCCGCGGCGCTCTCGCCCTGGCACGGCTTCGGCCCGGTGGCGGTCGGCCTCGCGCTGTCGGCGCCGCTGATGCTGCCGATGGTCGGCGAGTTCTTCGGCCGCGACTGGATGCTCGACCCCTGGCTGCAGCTGCTGCTCGCGACGCCGGTGCAGTTCTGGCTCGGCGCGCGCTTCTACCGTGCGGGCTGGCATGCGGCGCGCGCGCTGACCGGCAACATGGACCTGCTGGTCGCGCTCGGCACCAGCGCGGCCTACGGGCTCTCGCTGTGGCTCTGGTGGCGCTCGGCCACCGGCGAGCACGCGGGCCACGGGATGATGCCGCACCTGTACTTCGAGGCTTCGTCGGTGGTCATCACGCTGGTGCTGCTGGGCAAGTGGCTCGAGGCGCGCGCCAAGCGCCAGGCGACCTCGGCGATCCGCGCGCTGCAGCAGTTGCGGCCCGAGGTGGCGCACCTGGTCGGCCCGCGCGGCGAGAGCGACGTGCCGCTGGCCGAGGTGATGGTGGGCGACCGCCTCGCGGTGCGCCCCGGCGAACGCGTGCCGGCCGATGCGCGCGTGGTCGAGGGCGAATCGGAGGTCAACGAATCGATGCTGACCGGCGAGCCGCTGCCCGTGCCCAAGGGACCGGGCGACCTGCTGACCGGCGGTGCCGTCAATGGCGACGGCCGGCTGGTGGTCGAGGTGCGCGCGGTCGGTGCCGAGAGCGTGCTCGCGCGCATCATCCGTCTGGTCGAGGATGCGCAGGCCGCGAAGGCACCGATCCAGCGGCTGGTCGACAAGGTGGCGGCCATCTTCGTGCCGGTGGTGCTGGTGATCGCGCTGCTCACCTTCGGCGGCTGGATGCTGCTCGGCGGCGCCGACATCGAGACCGCGCTGATCCACGCGGTGGCCGTGCTGGTCATCGCCTGCCCCTGCGCGCTGGGCCTGGCCACGCCGGTGGCGGTGATGGCGGGCACGGGCGTGGCGGCACGGCGCGGCATCCTCATCAAGGACGCGCGTTCGCTCGAACTCGCGCACCGCGTCGACACCGTGGCTTTCGACAAGACCGGCACGCTGACGCTGGGCCGGCCGGTGCTGACTGCGCTCGTGCCCGTCGCGCGGGCCGTCGATGCCGATGCGCTGCTGGCCGTGGCCGCGAGCCTGCAGAGCGGCAGCGAACATCCGCTGGCGCGCGCCGTGCTCGTGGCCGCCGCCGACAAGAAACTGGCGGTGCCGGCGCTGCGTTCGATGCAGGCCATGCCGGGCCGCGGCGTGCGTGGCGAGGTCGAGGGCGAATTCGCCGGGGCCTGGGCGCTCGCGAGCCTGCGCTGGTGCCGCGAGCTCGATGCCGACGTCGATGCCGCCGAGGTCGACCGGCTGCAGGCGCAGGGCGCCACGGTGTCGGCACTGCTGCGCTTCGATGCCGGCGGTGCGGCCGAGGCACTGGCCCTGCTGGCCTTTGCCGACGAGCCCAAGCCGCAGGCGGCCGAGACCGTTGCCGCGCTGCGTGCGCGCGGCCTGCGCGTGGTGATGATCTCGGGCGACAACCTGCGCGCCGCGCGCGCCATGGCGGCGCGGCTGGGCATCGCGCCCGAGGACGTGCGCGCCGAGGTGCTGCCGGCCGACAAGGCGCAGCAGGTGAGCGCGCTGCGCCGCGACGGCCACGTGGTCGCGATGGTGGGCGATGGCGCCAACGACGCGCCCGCGCTCGCGGCCGCCGACGTGGGCATCGCGATGGCGCCGGCCGATGGCGGCACCGACGTGGCGATGGAGGCCGCGGGCATCACGCTGATGCGCGGCGATCTCGCGCTGGTGGCGCAGGCGCTCGACCTCTCGGGACGCACCGTGGCGAAGATCCGGCAGAACCTGTTCTGGGCCTTCGCCTACAACGTGGCGGGGATTCCGTTGGCGGCCTTCGGACTGCTGAGCCCGGTGGTGGCCGGGGCGGCGATGGCGCTGTCGAGCGTGAGCGTGATGGCCAATGCCTTGCTGCTGCGGCGCTGGAAGGGTTCCTGATTTCGGCTCAATCGAGCAGCAGCGCCATCAGGTGGTCGTCGATGTAGTCGGCTTCACCGGCGCGCTTGTAGAACTTGCGCAGCGTGCCTTCGCGCACGAAGCCCAGCTTCTCGTAGAAGCGCAGCGCGGGCGCGTTGTCGCTCTCGGCATAGAGCTCGATGCGCTTGACGCCGGCCGCGCGCAGTTGCTCGATGGCATCGCTCACCATGGCCAGCGCCACGCCGCGGCCATGGAAGGCCGGGTCCACCGCGAGCGTGCCGAGACAGGCGACGTGCGCCACGCGGCCCGGATAGCGCGTGGCGCGGTAGAAGCCGGCCATGCGGCCCTCGACCTCCCAGATGTGGAAGCAGCCGCTGCGCACCAGCTCCTCGTGGATCGGCCGGAAGTCCGCGAGCGGCATCGGGTCGTAGCCGAGGAAGCGCACCACCTTCTCGTGCATGTAGAGGGCATGGACGGCAGCGAGGTCGCGGGAAGTGGCAAGTCGGCGCACGGTGGCTCCATGTTCGAGGTCGGTCAGGGGCCCGCAGGATAGCAATCCCGCGCGGCCGCTCAACCGGCCGCGAGCACGAGGGCGCCGGCCAGCGCCAGCAGCAGCACCTGCGCGGGCCAGGCCCAGCGTAAGCGCAACCGCGCATCGAGCACCGCGCCCACGGCCCAGAAGCCCGCGATCGTCAGCGCCAGCAGTTCGAGCCCGGTGCGAAAAGCCATGTCGTCCGCGCGCCAGAGAAAGGCCAGCGTCATGCCGACCCAGCCCGCGAAATGCAGCGTGGCCGCGATCGCGCGCGCACGGCCGACCGGTGGATCGTCGAGGGCGGCGGCCGCCTCGAGCGAGAAGTCGGGTTCGGGAAAACGCGCCGCCACGTCGGCCGGTCGCCAGCCCGGCGAGCGCCAGAACACGCCGAGCTTGTCGCGCCAGCGCCGCGTGTGCCAGGCATCGCGCGCGAGCGGCGCATAGGGGCCGAGCACGGCGCGCAGCGGATCGAAGCCCGCGAGCGGCTTGCGCGTGCCGTAGACGCAGCGCTCGCTCTCCTCGGCGAAGGTGCCGAACAGGCGATCCCACACCACCAGCATGCCGCCGTAGTTGCGGTCGAGGTAGCCGTCGTTGACGGCATGGTGCACGCGATGGTTCGAGGGCGAGGAGAACACGCGGTCGAACCAGCCGAGCTTGCCGATGTGCTCGGTGTGGATCCAGAACTGGTAGACCAGCACGATCAGCCCCGCGAGGCCGAACTGCTCGGGCGGCACGCCCACCACGGCCATCGGCAGGTAGAAGGCCCAGCCGAGGAAGGCGACCATGCTCTCCTGCCGCAGCGCGGTCGAGAAATTGAAGCGCCGGCTCTGGTGGTGCACCGCATGCGCGGCCCAGAACAGCGCCGACTCGTGGCCCGCGCGATGCAGCCAGTAGTCGCAGAAGTCGAACAGCAGCACCGCGGCGATCCAGCCGAATGCGCTGTCCCAGAAGCCCGCGTCGGTGCAGAGCGCGACGTGCGGATAGATCAGCGCGTAGAGACCGATCTGGAACAGCTGCGTGCAAACCGCGAGCGCCTGGCTCAAGAGGCCCTGGCTCAGGCTCGAGACCGTGTCGCCGAAGCGATAGGTGTTGCGCTGCTTGAGCCAGCCCCAGGCGAACTCGCAGGCCATCAGCAGCACGAACACCGGCACGACGAGAACCACCAGCCGATGCACTGCCTGCCTTGAGCCTTCCTGCGCGCGAAAAAACTTCAGCGAAGTTTCAGCGAGATGGTGCGTCGATGCGTCCCGCGACCAGCACGGCATTGGTGCCGCCGAAGGCGAAGGAATTCGACATCGCCCAGCGCATGCCAGGCACGGCGCGTGCCTCGCCGCGCACGAAGGCCAGGTCGAAGGCCGCGTCGGGCTCGCGCAAGTTGGCGATCGGCGGCACGGCCTCGTGCGCCAGTGCGCGCAAGGTCGCGATCAGTTCGATCGCACCGCCACCGCCGAGCACATGGCCGTGGATCGCCTTGGTGGCGCACACCGGCATCGCGCTGCCGAACAGCTCGCGCACCGAGGCGGCCTCGGCGGCATCGCCGGCCATGGTCGCGGTGCCGTGGGCATTCACATGGCCGATCTGGGCGGCATCGATGCCCGCGTCGCGCAGTGCCGCGCGCATCGCGCGCACCTGTCCCGCGCTGTCGGGGTTGGTGATGTGCGTGCCGTCGCAGTTGGTGGCGTAGCCGGCCAACACGTAGGACGCACCGTTGCCCGTGTCGGCCACGCCGCGCGAACGCGCATGCGCTTCCGATTCGAGCACCAGCGCCGCGGCGCCTTCGCCGAGCGCGAAGCCCGCGCGGTCGCCCGAGAAGGGGCGGCAGGCGGTCTCGGGTGCATCAGCCGGCGGCGCGGCCATCACGCGCATCGCCTGCCAGCTCGCCATCACGCCGGGCGTGAGCATGGCGTCGTGGCCGCCGACGATGGCGACGTCGATCCAGCCGCCGCGGATGGCGCGCATCGCTTCACCGATCGCCACCGCCGACGAGGCGCAGGCGCAGGCATAGGCGATCGCCGCGCCGTGCGCGCCGAAGTGCAGCGCGAGTTCGGCCACCGCCGCATTGGGCATCACGGTGAGCACGGTCGTCGGCCGCATGCGGCGCTGCTCGGCATAGAGCGCCTGCGTGGTGTTGTCGAAGCTGCCCGCGCCCGCGAGGCCGCTGCCCCAGAAGATGCCGAGCCGCTCGGGGTCGACGCTGTCGCGCGCCAGTCCGGCCTGCGCCGCGGCATCCTGCGCGGCCGCGAGCGCCATCGCGGTGCCGCGATCGAGCGGCAGGCGCGAGGTGCTGCGCACGCCGTTCGAGTCGAAGTCGCAGGCGGCCACCGCGATCTCGACGCTGTCCATGCCGGGGATCGCGAGCGTGTGCGAACGCACGGCCGAGCGGCCATGGAACAGCGCGTCGTCGAAGGCCTCGAGCGTGCGGCCGATCGGCGTGACGAAGCCGATGCCGCTGACGCGCACCGGCGGCGCCGCGATGCGCTGCGCCGAAGCAGCGATCACCGCGTGTTCAACACCGCTGCTCATGCGTGCGCCGCCTCAGGCGCGTTCGCAGTGTTCGCCGTCGCGGCGCTCTCCGCATCGATCACCTCGCACAAGCGCTGCAGCGTGATGCCTGCTTCGCGCGGATCGAGACGGTCCTCGGGAATGCGCAGGTGGAAGGCGTCCTCGACCGCAAAGACGAACTCCATCAGCGCGAGCGAGTCGAGGCCCAGGTCGGTGAGCGCGGTCTGCGGTGCGACCAGGTTCGCTTCGACGTGGAAGTCGTTCTCGAGGATGCGCGCGATGCTGTTGAAGGTGGGCGAAGTGGACATGGGGCTTGTTCCTTTCAGGCGAAGCGTGATGCACGATCGTCGTGCGGAAGTGCCATCGGTCGGCGCTGCGAATGCAGGGAAGACGCGCGTCGCCGCGTCACCTTGCGTGGTTCATTGTGGAGTGGGATCGATGGCATCGCGGTGGCGAACGCATTCCTTTTCAGGAAGCCTTCAGAGAGGAAATCGGGGCATCGGCGCCCGTGCCATGCGCGACCTCGTCGGCGAACGCGACGGTCTCGCGCACCACCTGCTGGCGGTCGTTGTCGATGGTGATCATGTGGTAGCTGTTGCTCACCACGACGCTGCGGAACGACCGGCAGCGCAGGCCGCGCGCGAGGATCTCGAGGTTGGCCACGCTGGCCACCTCGTCCTGCTGCGCATGCAGCGCGAGCACGCGGTCGCACTGCACGCGATGCAGGTTGGCGCGCACATGGCGGATCAGCCGATGGTGTTCGCGCAGGTGGCTCACGCCGATCACCGAGCTGCCGGCGCGCGAGATCTTGCGGTGCCGCAGTTCGCGCTCGATCCAGGCGCGCACGCGCTCGTTCTTCACGCCGTAGGGCGGGCGTTCGCGGTACTGCCAGAAGCGGCCCAGCGGCGTGTAGTAAGCCAGCGGCAGCAGCATCTGCGTGCGCGGGATGGCCCAGCCGTCGAAGCGCAGCGTGGTCGACATCAGCACCAGCGCATCGACCGCGTCGCCGCAGCGGATGGCGGCGCCGAGCGCGAGCGACGAGCCGGCCGAGATGCCCACGAGCAGCACGCGCTCGTGCGTCTCGCGCAGGGCCGTGACCTGGGCCTCGATGCTGTCGAGCCACTGCTGGAAGGGCGCGGCCTGCTGCATCGGCGCGTTGGCGTCGAAGGAGTAGCCGGGGATCGACATCGGGTGCACCGCGTAGCCGCCGTCGCGCAGCGCGGACTGCACGGTCAGCAGTTCGTCAGGTGTGCTGCACAAACCATGCAGCAGCACGACCGCGGTGCGTTGCACGGCGGGGTGCACGAAGCTCAGCAGGCTGGAAGGTTCGCGTGCGCTCATGACGATGCGGCCCCGATGAAAAGGAACCGTGCGGCGATGGGCTGTCGTATGCTCATGCCGTGTTTATCGCGTGTCGTACTGACCGCCTGCTGACCCTCCCGCGAGCAAGAATAGGCACCTCAACCCACTCGAAAATCATGCGAATCCTGCTAGTCGAAGACGATGCCGTGCTGCGCGACGTGATGCTTCGCAGCCTCGCGGACGCCGGTCACCGCGTCGATGTTTCCACCAACGTCGAGGACGCCGACCACCTCTGGCGCGTGCAGCCCTTCGATGCGGTGCTGCTCGATCTGAACCTGCCCGCCACCGCGAGCGCGACCAGCGGTCTCGCGAGCGGACTCACCGCGTTGCGACAGGCGCGTGCGCGCGGCGATCGCACGCCGGTGCTCGTGCTGACCGCGCGCGGCCGCACCGAGGAACGCATCGCGGGCCTCGATGCCGGTGCCGACGACTACCTCGGCAAGCCCTTCGACCTGGCCGAGGTCGAGGCGCGCTTGCGCGCGCTGGTGCGGCGCGCGAAGGGCACCGAAGACATCGTGCTGCTGGGCCAGTTGAAGCTCGACCGCAAGGCTCGGCGCTTCTCCACCGCGAGCGGTCCGCTCGACCTGCCGGCGCGCGAGTTCGAGGTGCTGTGGGAACTCATGAGCCCGCCGGGCCGCACGGTGAGCAAGCGTGCGCTGTCCGACAAGCTCTCGAGCTTCGACGAATCGCTGGGCGACAACGCGCTCGAGGCCTTCATCTCGCGGCTGCGCAAGAAGCTGGTCGGTTCGGGCGCGAGCATCCGCACGCTGCGCGGCATCGGCTACCTGCTCGAAGCCGAAGTCTGAGCGCGCCGCGACCGTGAGCGAAAGCGAAGCAGCGCACGCGCGCATCGCGCCCAGGCCGCCGCGCGCGGTGTCCACGCTCACGCGGCGCGTGCTGCGCAACGTGCTGGTGCCGCTCGCGCTGAGCTGGATGGTGGGCGCGGTGATCGCGCTGGTCATCGCCAACTACTTCTCCGAACAGGCCTTCGATCGCGGCATGCTCGACGACGCCTATGCGCTGTCGGCCAACGTGCAGGCGGGCGAGCGCGGCATCGAGCTGCTGCTCACGCCGCGCGAGGTGGCGACGGTGCTGTTCGACCAGATCGACAAGGTCAACTTCTCGGTGCAGCGGCTCGACGGCACCTTGATCTCGGGTGCCGACGACCTGCAGGCGCCACTGCCCGTGGGCGGCGCGCGCTATCGCTTCTCCGACGTCACCTACCAGGGCAAGCCGATGCGCGCGGTGGTGCTCGAGCACGATGCCGAACCCGGTGTCGCGATGCCCTATCGCGTGGTGATCGCGCAGACCACGCTGAGCCGCACGGCGCTCGTGCGGCAGCTGCTGGGCTATGCGCTGGCGCCGCAGGTGCTGTTGCTGATGTTGCTCGCCGTGTGGCTCTGGCATGGGATCCGCAGCGATCTGCGGCCGCTCGGCGACCTGCAGCAGGCGCTCGATCGGCGCGACGTGCGCGACCTCTCGCCGGTGACGGTGGTGCAGACTTCGCGCGAGCTGCAGCGGCTCGGCGAAGCGGTCAATGCGCTGTTCGAGCGGCTGGGCCACAGCGTGCGCGGACAGCGCGAATTCGTGGGCAACGTGGCGCACGAGTTGCGCACGCCGCTCGCGGGCATTCGCGCGCTGGCCGACTACGGGCTCGCGCAGCAGAAGCCCTCGGTGTGGCGCGAGCAGCTCGAGCAGGTGGCCAAGAGCCAGGAGCGCGCAAGCCACCTGATCGACCAGCTGCTCGCGCTCGCACTGGCCGACGAGGCCAGCACCAGCCTCGAGACCGCGCCCGTGCGGCTCGATGCGCTGGCCGAGCAGACGGTGCTGCGGCACCTCGCGCGTGCCGATGCGCGCGGCGTGGACCTGGGCGCGCGCGGCCTCGACGACAGCGTGACGGTGCAGGCCAACGAGGCGCTGGTCGAGGGCATCCTCGACAACCTGATCGACAACGCGTTGCGTTATGGCGGCCGCACCATCACGGTCGAAGTCAGTGGCGAAGTGCTCAGCGTGATCGACGACGGCCCCGGCATTCCGCTCGATGCGCAGCGCCTGTTGATGCAGCGTTGGGCACAGGGCCCGGCGGGGCAGAAGCTGGGGCAGGGCTCGGGGCTGGGCCTGTCGATCGTGGCACGCTATGCCGAGCTGCTGGGGGCCGAGCTGCGGCTCGAGGCGGCCGAGCCGACGGGCTTGAAGGTCAGCGTGGATTTCACGCGCAAGGGCTAGGGCGCGGCCTCGTAGAGCTCGAGCGGCAGCCCGTCGGGATCGGCGAAGAAGGTGAAGCGCTGGCCCGTGTATTCATCGACGCGGATCGACTCGACCACGACGCCTTGCGCCTCGAGCACGTCGGCCGCGGCGCGCACGTCGGGCACCTCGAAAGCCAGGTGGCGCAGCCCGCGCGCCTCGGGGCGCGAGACGCGCGGCGGCGGATCGGGAAAGGAGAACAGCTCGATCTGCGAGCCGTCGGGCAGCGCGAGATCGAGCTTGTACGAATGGCGCTCGGCACGCAGGTGCTCGGCGACGATGCGCAGGCCCAGCACCTCGCTGTAGAAGCGCTTCGACACCGCGTAGTCGGAGCAGATGATCGCGGCATGGTGGATGCGCGCGAGCTTGGGCGTGGCGTTCATCGCAGCGCCTTGCGCAGGAAGACGCGCGTGCGGTTCTCGAGCACCAGGCGCCGGTATTCGACATAGCCGATGCGTTCGTAGAGCGCGCGGTTCTCGCTCATCTTCTCGTTGGTGAACAGGTAGATCGAATCGAAGCCCTGGCGCAGCGCCTCGCGCTCGGCGAGCTCGAGCAGCGCGCGGCCCGCGCCGCTGCCCTGGTGCTTCGGTTGCACCGCGATCACGTCGATCAGGAAGCCTTCGTCGGTGATGTCGAGCACGAGCGCGGCCGCGATCTCCGTGGCATCCGCAACATCGGCGGCGACCCACACCTGTTGCAACTCGATGGCGCTTGCGTAGTCCTTGCGCATCGGCAGCGGCACGATCTGCAGGCGCGGCAGGTAGACGCTGAAGGCGGCGACCGCGCAGTCGCGGATCGCATCGGCATCGGCCGCTTCGGCGCGGCGCAGGGTCCAGCGCGGCGCTTCGCTCATTCGGCGATCTCCACCTCGGCCTCGATCTCCACCGGGATGTTGAACGGCAGCTCGGCCATGCCGACCGCGCTGCGCGCATGCGCGCCGACCTCGGGCCCGAAGAGCTCGAGCACGAGGTCGGAGAAGCCGTTGATGACCGAGGGCTGGCGGTCGAAGCCCGGGGCCGAGGCGACCATGCCGAACACGCGCGTCCAGGCCGTGATGCGGTCGAGGTCGCCGAGCGCGCGCTGCAGGCTGCCGAGCATCGCGAGCGCGGTGAGGCGCGCGGCCGCGTAGCCCTGTTCCACGTCGAGCTCGCGCCCGAGCTTGCCCAGCGGCGCGGCGATGCTGCCGTCGGCATTCAGCGGGCCGTGGCCCGAGACGAAGGCGCGCCGTCCGACGATGCGCACGAAGCGAAAGGGCAGCACCACGCCCGGTGGCGGCTGGACGGCGGGCGGAAGGACGAGGCCGCGCGCGGCCAGCTGGTTCTCGATCTGCGACATGGCGCAACGGTACCCGAAAGCACCGCGCGCCGGTCGCCCGCGGGCTCAGGCCAGCGCGGGGTAGTCGGTGTAGCCCTTGGCGCCGCCGCCGTACAGGGTGGCCTTGTCGAGCTCGTTGAGCGGCGCGTGCTCGCGCAGGCGGCGCACCAGGTCGGGATTCGAGATGAAGGGCTTGCCGAAGGCCACGAGGTCGTCGCCTTCCTTCACGGCTTCCTCGGCGAGCGGGCGGTCGTAGCCGTTGTTGACCATCCAGGCGGCCTTGCCGCCGGCGTCGCGGTAGGCGGCCTTGAGCGCTTCGTAGTCGAAGGGCCGGTCGGCGATCTCGCGCGGGCCGCCGGTGGCGCCTTCGATGATGTGGACGTAGGCCAGGTCGAGCTTGGCCAGTTCCTTCACCACGTAGGTGAACAGCGGCTGCGGGTTGCTGTCGTGCACGTCGTTGGCGGGCGTGACCGGCGACAGGCGGATGCCGGTGCGGCGCGCGCCCACGGCATCGGCCACTACGCGCGTGATCTCGAGCAGGAAGCGCGCGCGGTTCTCGATGCTGCCGCCGTAGTCGTCGCTGCGCTGGTTGCTGCCGTCCTTGAGGAACTGGTCGAGCAGGTAGCCATTGGCGCCGTGGATCTCGACGCCGTCGAAGCCCGCGGTCTCGACCGCGTTGCGCGCGGCGGTGGCGAAGCCGTGGACGATGCCGGGGATCTCCGCGGCGTCGAGCGCGCGCGGTTCGGAGGTCTCGGTGAAGGTCGGCACGCCGTCATGGATCAGCACGGTCTTGGTCTTGGCGGTGATGGCCGAGGGCGCGACCGGTTGGCCGTTGTCGGGCTGCAGGCTGTTGTGCGAGACGCGGCCCACGTGCCACAGCTGCACCACGATCTTGCCGCCCTCGGCATGCACGGCGTCGGTCACCTTCTTCCAGCCGTCGAGCTGCTCGGTGCCGTAGAGGCCGGGCACGTCGGCGTAGCCCTGGCCCTGCTGGCTGATGGCGGTGGCCTCGGTGATCAGCAGGCCGGCGCTCGCGCGCTGCGCGTAGTAGGTGGGCGCGAGCGCGGTCGGGATGGCGTTGGGCGAGCGATTGCGCGTGAGCGGCGCCATCACGATGCGGTTGGCGAGCTTCAGGTCGCCGGCTTGGACGGGGTCGAAAAGGGTGGACATGGCCGAGGCTCTTTGGGAAGTGGAATGAAAAAGAAGGTGTGAACGGCAAACGCAGGCGCAAGGGTAGGGGCGGGGCCTCAACCCTGCTGCCACGGGGTTGTAGTCTTGGTGCTAGGCGATGCGGCGGTGCAAATGCAATCGGGTGGCATTGCGCGGGTGGCCCGCCAAAAAGCAAACGGCCGGCGAGGTGCCGGCCGCTGGGGGCGAAGCGCGATGGTGCGCCCCGGTGGTGCTGGATTACTTCAGCAGGCCTTCGGCCTTCATCGCTTCCTGCACGGCGGGACGCTCGCTCACGCGCGCGCGCCAGGCCTGGATGTTCGCGAAGCCCGCGAGGTCCACGCCGGTGGGCTTGGCCCAGTTGGTCACGGTGAACAGGTAGCCGTCGGCCACGCTGAACTGGTCGCCCATCAGGTACTGCTTGTTCGCGAGTTCACCGTCGAGCCAGGTGAAGCGCGAAGTGAGCTTGTCGCGGCTGATGGTCTTGGCTTCCTCGGGCATGGCCGGGTTGAACAGCGGGCTGAAGCCCTTGTGGATCTCGGTGCCGATGAAGGTCAGCCACTCCTGCAGGCGGTAGCGCTGCAGGGTGCCGGCGGCGGGCGCGAGGTTCTTGGTGGGCACGAGGTCGGCGATGTATTGCAGGATCGCAGGGCCTTCGCGCAGGCGCGTGCCGTCGTCGAGTTCGAGCATCGGCACGTAACCCAGCGGGTTGATGCCGTAGTAGTCCGTGCCGTCCTGCAGCTTGTGGCTCTTGGTGCTGGCGAGCACGGGTTCGAAGGCGAGGCCGGCTTCGTGCATCGCGATGTGCGGCGAGAGCGAGCAGGCGCCCGGCGAGTAGTACAGCTTCATGCGAAAAACTCCAATCGATCGTTGAAATGGTTCTTTGGAACGCACCGGATGCTAGCGGGTTTGGGCGGCGCGGGTTTGTCCTACGGGTGCTTGGGCTCGGTGACTATCGGGGCGTAGCGCACCCTTTTTTATTCTTCGGGCACCGAGGGCTGCGACCCGCGGTAAAGGAGTCACTCGATGTTGAAGTACGCCATCATTTTCGCGGTCATCTCCCTGGTGGCCGGCCTGCTGGGTTTCGGCGGCATCGCGGCGGGCGCCGCGGGCATTGCCAAGGTGCTGTTCGGCCTGTTCCTCATTCTGGCCGTGATCTTCATCGTGCTCGCCGCGCTGGGCGTGGGCGCGGTGAAGAAGGCGCTCGACTGATGCACCGGCACCGGTCGGTGCGCTGGCCGCGCACGCGCTCGCTGCGCCTGCTGCTGCAGAGCCCCGCGCATTGCGTCCTGCGGGTGCTGCTGGTGACGCAGACGCACTGGCAGTTGCCCGAGCACCGTTCGCGCCGAAGGCGCGCCTGAGCCAGGCGAAGAAGGGAAGGGGAGCCACATGCACATCTCGCACATCGAGGCGCAGCTGGATTACGAAGTCAGCGCGCCGGCCCATCTGCTGCTGAACATCGAGGCGGCCCGCGCGGGCGCGCAGGCGGTGATCCGCGAGACCCTCACGATCGAGCCGGCGGCCGAGGTGCAGGTGTTCTGCGACGAGGCCAGCGGCAACCGCTTCCTGCGCTTCGACGTGGCGCCGGGGCCGCTGAAGATCGCCTACACCGCGACCGTGCAGCGCACCCAGGTCGACGTGCCGCACGACCTGCCCGAAGTGCCCGTCAACGAAGTGCCCGACGAGGTGCTGCACTACATGATGCCGACGCGCTATTGCGAGTCGGACCTGATGGCGCGCTGCGCCTACCAGCTCTTCGGCGACCTGCCGCCGGGCATCGGCCGCGTGCAGGCGATCGTCGACTGGATCCACGACAGCATCACCTACGAGTCGGGCAGCACCGACTCGACCACCACCGCGCGCGAGGTCTTCGTGCAGCGCGCGGGCGTGTGCCGCGACTTCGCGCACCTGGGCATCACCTTCTGCCGCGCGCTCAACATCCCGGCGCGGCTGGTCGTGGGCTACGTGGCCTTCGAGGAACCGCCGCAGGATTTCCATGCCGTGTTCGAGGCCTGGCTCGGCGGGCGCTGGGTGCTGTTCGACGCCACGCGCATGGCGCCGGTCGATCGCCTCGTGCGCGTGGGCACCGGGCGCGATGCGAAGGACGTGGCCTTCTGCACCATCTTCGGCAGCGTGAGCATGCGCGACAAGCAGATCGTGGTGACCGAGCTGCAGGACCAGAGCGTGGCGCCGCCCGTGGAACCGCCGGCCAGCGGCGCACTCGTGGGCATCGAGAAGCCGGTGCCGGTGGTGGAGCTGGCCACGTCGGCTTGACCTATGATAGTTTGCTACAAAAAAGATAGCAAACTATCGAGGCCGTGAAGGGTTTGGCGGACTTTTAGAGTCTAGTGACCAGCTTGCCCCCACAGTGGGCGCGAGCAGGGTGGGCCGATTAAAATCATGGCCCTCCTTTGCGCCGCGCACGCGTCAGTGCGCCCCCTCTCATGCTTTATCCCGAAGAATTCGACGTGATCGTCGTCGGTGGCGGCCATGCCGGCACCGAAGCCGCGCTCGCTGCCGCCCGCATGGGCGCGAAGACGCTGCTGCTGTCCCACAACATCGAGACGCTGGGCCAGATGAGCTGCAACCCCTCGATCGGCGGCATCGGCAAGGGCCACCTGGTGAAGGAGGTCGACGCGCTCGGTGGCGCGATGGCGATCGCCACCGACGAGGCCGGCATCCAGTTCCGCATCCTCAACTCGAGCAAGGGTCCGGCCGTGCGCGCCACGCGTGCCCAGGCCGACCGCGTGCTCTACAAGGCGGCGATCCGCCGCCGGCTCGAGAACCAGCCGAACCTGAGCCTGTTCCAGCAGGCGGTCGACGACCTGATGGTCGAGGGCGATCGCGTGGTGGGCGCGGTCACGCAGGTCGGCATCGCTTTCCGCGCGCGCACGGTGGTGCTGACCGCGGGCACCTTCCTCGACGGCCGCATCCATGTCGGCCTCGACAACTACCAGGCCGGCCGCGCGGGCGACCCGCCGGCCGTGAGCCTCTCGGCGCGTCTCAAGGAACTCAAGCTGCCGCAGGGCCGGCTCAAGACCGGCACGCCGCCGCGGCTCGACGGCCGCAGCATCGACTTCTCGAAGTGCACCGAGCAACCCGGCGACGGCATGCCCGGTGGGGCAGGGCCGATGCCGGTGTTCAGCTTCCTCGGCAAGGTCGAGATGCATCCGCAACAGATGCCGTGCTGGATCACGCACACCAACGCGCGCACGCACGAGATCATCCGCTCGGGCTTCGACCGCAGCCCGATGTTCACCGGCAAGATCGACGGCGTCGGTCCGCGCTACTGCCCGAGCGTCGAGGACAAGATCAATCGCTTCGCCGACAAGGACAGCCACCAGATCTTCCTCGAGCCCGAGGGCCTGACCACCAACGAGTACTACCCGAACGGCATCTCGACCAGCCTGCCTTTCGACATCCAGTACCAGCTGGTGCGCTCGATGCCCGGGCTGGAGAACGCTCACATCCTGCGCCCCGGCTACGCGATCGAGTACGACTACTTCGATCCGCGCGAACTCAAGAGCAGCTTCGAATCCCGCGCGATCCAGGGGCTGTTCTTCGCCGGGCAGATCAACGGCACCACGGGCTACGAAGAAGCGGCCGCCCAGGGCCTGTTCGCCGGTATCAACGCCGCGCTGCAATGCCGGGGCGAAGACGCCTGGCTGCCGCGCCGCGACGAAGCCTACCTCGGCGTGCTGGTCGACGACCTGATCACCAAGGGCGTGACCGAGCCCTACCGCATGTTCACAAGCCGCGCCGAGTTCCGGCTGCAGCTGCGCGAAGACAACGCCGACATGCGCCTGACGGAAGCAGGGCGCAAGCTGGGCCTGGTCGACGACGTGCGCTGGGCTGCTTTCAGCCGCAAGCGCGACGCTGTTTCACGTGAAACAGAGCGGCTCAAGTCGATCTGGGTGAACCCGCGCAACCTTCCGGCGACCGAGTCGGTGCGGGTGCTCGGCAAGGCGATCGAGCACGAATACAACCTGGCCGACCTGCTGCGCCGGCCCGATGTGAACTACCAGACCCTGATGTCGCTGGACGGCGGCAAGTACGGTGCCGAGGCCCCACTCAGCGAGACCGAGATCGAGCAGATCGAAATCTCGGCCAAATATTCGGGCTACATCGAGCGGCAGAACGACGAAGTGGAGCGCGCTGCCCACTTCGAGAGCCTCAAGATGCCGGCCGATTTCGACTATGGCCAGGTCAAGGCCCTGAGTTTCGAGGTGCGCCAGAAGCTCGCGAAGCACAAGCCCGAGACCTTGGGTCTGGCCTCGCGCATCTCGGGCGTGACGCCGGCGGCCATCTCGCTGCTGCTGATCCACCTGCGCAAGGGCGGCCACAAGGCCTTTTCCGCGACCAAGGAAGCAGCCACCGAGCCGCAGTCCGCCGAATGACGGCGACGATCGAACGGCTGCGCGCGGGCGCGGAGACGCTGGGCGTGGCCTTGTCCCAGCGCCAGGCCGAGCAGCTCACGGCCTATGGCGCGCTGATGCTCAAGTGGAACAAGGTCTACAACCTCACGGCGCTGCGCGACCCCGACAGCGTGCTGACCCATCACCTGCTCGACAGCCTCGCGGTGATTCCGCCGCTGCAGCGCGAGTGGGCAGGGCAGGGCAAGCTGCTCGACGTGGGATCGGGGGCCGGATTGCCGGGCGTGGTCATCGCGATCCTGCGACCCGATCTCGACGTCACCTGCCTCGACGCGGTCGCGAAGAAGATGGCTTTCGTGCAGCAGGTGGCCGGCGAGCTGGTGCTGCCGAACCTGCGCGGGCTGCACGCCCGGGTCGAAAAGCTCGAAGGCCGCTTCGACCTGATCAGCTCGCGCGCCTTCGCGTCTCTGCCCGATTTCTTCTCGGGCTCCTCGCACCTGCTGGCCGAGAGTGGCAAGTGGCTCGCGATGAAGGGCAAGAATCCGGCCGATGAACTCGCCGGATTGCCCGCTGAAGTCGCAGTGTTTCACGTGGAACAACTGACGGTGCCCGGCCTCGACGCCGAGCGTTGCATCGTCTGGGCGCGAAAACAGGCCTGATCCGTGCTCGGCAAGACGGCGCTGCTCGTCGTCTTGCCAAAAGAAACGCGCGGGCCGCGCAAAACCGGCCGTTCGGCCAATCGCCGCGCCACCTGCCTCGCTTAGACTCGACGGCTCCCCTTTCCCTCTTTCCACGAGGCAATTCCCATGTTCGGCATCGCTGACTACGGCGCGTTCGTCGTCGCCATCATCCTGTTCCTCCTGATTCCCGGCCCGGGCAACCTGGCGCTGATCACGTCGACCAGCAAAGGCGGAATTCGCGGCGGCCTGGCGGCGACCCTGGGCGTGATTGCCGGCGACCAGGTGCTGATGTGGGCCGCGGTGGCGGGCGTGTCGGCCGTGCTGGCCACCTATCCGACCGCCTTCAAGGCGGTGCAGTGGCTCGGCGCCGGCTACCTGGCCTGGCTGGGCTTCAAGATGCTGCGCGCCAAGCCCGGTGCCGCGCCCATCCTCAACATCCGCCCGCGCCACTTCATGCGGCAGGCGCTGATGATCACCTTGCTGAACCCCAAGGCGATCGTGTTCTACATGGCCTTCTTCCCGCTGTTCGTCGACCCGGCCCGCCACCAGGGCGTGGTCACTTTCGGCGCGATGGCGGTCACGATCGCGGCGCTGACCTTTCTCTACGGCCTGACTTCCACGCTGCTGACCCACTTCCTGGCCGAGCGCATCCGCGCCAATCCGCGGATCTCGGCCACGCTCGAGAAGCTGGCCGGTGTCTTCCTGATCGCCTTCGGCGTCAAGCTCGCCGCCTCGAACTGATCCTCCTCCATGGCCAAGATTTTCTGCATCGCCAACCAGAAGGGCGGCGTCGGCAAGACCACCACCACCGTCAACCTCGCCGCCGGCCTGGCCAAGGTGGGCCAGCGCGTGCTGATGATCGACCTCGACCCGCAGGGCAATGCCACCATGGGTTCGGGCATCGACAAGCGCCAGCTCGAGACCACGGTGTACGACGTGCTGCTCGAGTCGGCTTCGGTGGCCGAGGCGCGGGTCAAGGCCGACAAGCTGGCGGAGGGCGGCTACGCCTACGACGTGCTGGGTGCCAACCGCGAGCTGGCCGGTGCCGAGGTCGAGATGGTCGCGCTCGACCGCCGCGAGAAACGCCTGCGCACCGCGCTGGCCGCGGTCGGTGCCGAATACGACTTCGTGCTGATCGACTGTCCGCCCAGCCTGAGCCTGCTGACGCTCAACGGCCTGTGCGCGGCGCATGGCGTGATCGTGCCGATGCAGTGCGAGTACTTCGCGCTCGAGGGCCTGACCGACCTGGTCAACACCATCAAGCAGGTGCACGCCAACCTCAACAAGAACCTGCAGATCATCGGCCTGCTGCGCGTGATGTTCGATCCGCGCATCACGCTGCAGCAGCAGGTCAGCGAGCAGCTCAAGGCGCACTTCGGCGACAAGGTGTTCGACACCGTGATCCCGCGCAATGTGCGGCTGGCCGAGGCGCCGAGCTATGGACTGCCGGGCGTGGTCTTCGATCCGGCGGCGCGCGGCAGCCAGGCTTTCATCGCCTTCGCCGAGGAGTTGATCGCCAAGATGCCGCCCGCGAGCGCCTTCGCCTCGGGCGCGGTGGCGCCCAGCACGCCGCCGGCGCCGGGCCGCACCTCGCCCGACCTGCCGATTCCCGAGGACGTGCTGGCGCCGGTGGGCGAGCCCAAGTCCAGCAGCGAAAACAACGTCTGACCCCTATCCAGTCTCTATAGTTAGCTATAAAAATAATAGCAAATGAGTGTTGAACCCCGCGTCCTCCTGCTGCCTGGCTGGCAGAACAGCGGCCCCGGCCACTGGCAGACCCTCTGGGAAGAAAAGCACCACGACCACCGCGTGGAACAGCATGAATGGATGCGGCCGCTGCGCGGCGACTGGTCGGCGCGGCTCGAGGAGGAAGTGCTGGCTTCGCCTGGCGAGGTGGTCTTCGCCGCCCACAGCCTGGGCTGCATCCTGGTGGCGGCCTGGGCCGCTCATTCGCGCAACACCGCGCGGGTACGCGGCGCGCTGCTGGTCGCGCCCGGCGACCTCGAGCGCGAGGACGTGCGCCAGATGATCCCGGGCTGGGCGCCGATCGTGCGCCAGCCGCTGCCTTTTCCCGCCGTGCTGATCGCCGCCAACGACGACCCGTACTGCGAGGCCGCCCGCTCGCGCCAGATGGCGAGCGACTGGGGCGCGCGCTTCGTCGACGCGGGCGCGCGCGGCCACCTCAATGCCGAATCCGGCCTGGGCGACTGGCCCGAGGGCCGGCAACTCCTGAACGACGTGTCGAAAGAAAAGAACTGATGGCGACCAAGAAACCCAAGGGCCTGGGCCGCGGCCTCGAAGCGCTGCTCGGCCCGACGGCCGCCCCTTCCAGCGACAACGCCGGCGACGGCAGCTCCGGTGAGAACGGCGCGCCGCAGAACCCCAACAGCCTGCGGCTCGACCAGATGGTGGCCGGCGTCTACCAGCCGCGCACCCGCATGGACGAGGGCGCGCTCTACGAGCTGGCCGAGAGCATCAAGGCGCAGGGGATCATGCAGCCGATCCTGGTGCGCCGGCTCGACGAGGCCTCGGCCGCCGCCAAGAACGCCGAGTTCGAAATCATCGCGGGCGAACGCCGCTTCCGCGCCGCCAGGCTGGCCGGTCTCGAGAGCGTGCCGGTGCTGGTGCGCGACGTGCCCAACGAGGCCGCCGCGGCAATGTCGCTGATCGAGAACATCCAGCGCGAGGACCTGAACCCGCTCGAAGAGGCCCAGGGCCTGCAGCGCCTGGTCAGCGAGTTCGGCCTCACGCACGAGGCCGCCGCCCAGGCCGTGGGCCGCTCGCGCAGCGCCGCCAGCAACCTGCTGCGCCTGCTCAACCTGGCCGAGCCCGCGCAGGCGATGCTGATGGCCGGCGACATCGACATGGGCCATGCGCGCGCGCTGCTGTCGCTGGACCGCGGCACCCAGATCACGGCGGCCAACCAGATCGCCGCCAAGAAGATGTCGGTGCGCGAGGCCGAGGCGCTGGTGAAGAAGCTCGCGGCTGAATTCAGCCTCACGGCCACGCCGCGGCGCAGCGGCCAGACCGGCGAGAAGTCGCGCGACCTCGAGCGGGTCGAGGAAGAACTGGCCGACCTGCTGACCGCCGAGGTCGAGGTGCGGATCAAGAAGCGCAGCAAGCGTGGCGGCAAGATCGAGGAGAGCGGCGAGCTCGCGATCCACTTCGGCTCGATCGATGCGCTCAACGGCCTGATCGAGCGGATCCGCCGAACGGCCTAAGCCGCTTCGCGGCGTCCTCCGACGTCCGCTTGATTGTTCCAGTCATCCATTGCGCGTATCCTCGCCGCAGCTTTTTTCCACCCGCTACTGCCGAGGGAGCTCTCCATGAAGTTCATCACCACCCGTTTCCCGTTCGCGGCCGTGGCCGTGGGCGCGCTGCTGCTCACGGGCTGCGCCACCACCGACATGCAGATGGGCAGCCAGTCGGCCAAGACCATGGCCACCGGCAGCGCCGCCGGCGGCGCCACCTCGGGCGAGAGCAGCCAGCTCGAGCGCTGCGAATCGCCGCTGGGCACCGTCTCGCTGATCGAGAACGTCAACGCGGGCTGGTACACCATCCTCACGGGCGAATACCGCCTGCCGCCTACTGCAAATCTGTTGCGTTTGCTGGTGCAGCAGTCGAACTGCTTCGTGGTGGTCGAGCGCGGCGCGGCCGGCATGAACGCGATGACGCGCGAACGCGCGCTGCAGCAGTCGGGCGAGATGCGCGGCGGCAGCAACTTCGGCCGCGGCCAGATGGTCGCGTCGGACTACGGCCTGTCGCCCGAGATCGTGTTCAGCAACAGCGATGCGGGCGGCCTTGGCGGCTCGCTCGGCGGCCTGGTGGGCGGCAACCGCGGCCGCGCGCTGGCCGCGATCGGCGGCAGCATGCAGACCAAGGAAGCCTCGGCGCTGCTGACCCTGATCGACAACCGTTCGGGCGTGCAGGTCGCGGCCTCCGAAGGCAGCGCCTCCAAGACCGACTTCGGCGCCTTCGGCTCCATCGTCGGCCGCAGTGCCGGCGGCGGCCTCGGCGGCTACACCAACACCGCGCAGGGCAAGGTGATCGCGGCGGCCTTCATGGACGCTTTCAACCAGATGGTCCGTTCGCTGCGCAACTACAAGGCGCAGACGGTGCGGGGCCAGGGCCTGGGCGGCGGTGGGCGCCTCGGCGTGGATGGCGGCGCGGCACCGTCGCAGACCTACGTGCCGGCCGAGCAGCCGCAGCAGCCGGCGCGCCGCCGCAAGTAATCGGGCGTGGGGCCTTCGGGGCCCCTTGCTTCACGCCATGCAAAAAGCCCGGGGCTTCCTTCGAAGCCGCCGGGCTTTTTGCCGGATGCGCAGCGTGCGCTCAGAGCTGGAAGATCTTGCCCGGGTTCATGATGTTCTTCGGATCGAGCGCGCGCTTGATCGTGCGCATCATGTCGATCGCGCCGGCGCCGGCCTCGGTCACCAGGAAGTCCATCTTGTGCAGGCCCACGCCGTGCTCGCCGGTGCAGGTGCCCTCGAGCGCGAGCGCGCGGCTCACCAGCGCGTGGTTGAGCGCCTCGGCCTTCACGCGCTCCTCGGGCACGTTCGGATCGAGCAGGTAGCCGAAGTGGAAGTTGCCGTCGCCCACGTGGCCGACCAGGAAGTAGGGGATGCCGCTGGCATCGGCCTCGGCCACCGAGTCGAGCAGGCAGTCGGCCAGGCGCGAGATCGGCACGCAGGTGTCGGTCGAGATCACGCGGCAGCCCGGGCGCGACTGCACCGCGGCGAAGTAGCTGTTGTGCCGCGCGGTCCACAGGCGCGTGCGTTCTTCCGGCGTGCTGGCCCATTCGAAGGCATTGCCGCCGTGGCCGCTCGCGAGTTCCTGCACCGTCTCGGCCTGTTCCTTCACGCCCGCGGGCGAGCCGTGGAACTCCATCAGCAGCATCGGTTCCTCGCGCAGGTTCAGCTTGGCGTAGGCATTCACCATGCGCACCGTGTTCACGTCGATCAGCTCCACGCGCGCGATCGGCACGCCGAGCTGGATGGTCTCGATGGTGGTGCGCACGGCCGCCTCGATGCTCGGGAACGAACAGATCGCGGCCGACACCGCCTCGGGCAGCGGATAGATGCGCAGCGTGATCTCGGTGACCACGCCCAGCGTGCCTTCGCTGCCCACCATCAGGCGCGTGAGGTCGTAGCCGGCCGAGGACTTCTTCGCGCGCGTGCCGGTGCGGATCGTGTCGCCGGCGGCCGTCACCACCTCGAGCGCCAGCACGTTCTCGCGCATCGTGCCGTAGCGCACCGCGTTCGTGCCGCTGGCGCGCGTGGCCGTCATGCCGCCGATGGAGGCGTCGGCGCCCGGGTCGATCGGGAAGAACAGGCCGGTGCTCTTGATCTCCTCGTTGAGCTGCTTGCGCGTGACGCCCGGCTGCACCGTGACCGTGAGGTCGTCGGCATTGACCGACAGCACGCGGTTCATGCGCGACACGTCGATGCTGATGCCGCCCTGCACCGCGAGCAGGTGGCCTTCGAGCGAGGAGCCCACGCCGAAGGGGATGACGGGCACGCTGTACTCGCTCGCGAGCTTCACGGCATCGGCCACGTCCTGCGTGCTCTCGGCGAACACCACGGCCGAGGGCGGCGGTGCATCGAACGAGGACTCGTCGCGCCCGTGCTGCGTGCGCACCGCGAGCGCCGTGGAACAGCGTTCGCCGAAGCGGGCCTTGAGCGCATCGATCAGCACTGCCGGCACCTCGCGCAGATGAAGCTCCGGCAGCAGATGCGAGGTCGAGGTCGGGGCGTTCATCGGAGGTCTCCTGGCTGTGGAAGAGGGGGAAAAGAGGCGCGGGGGCGAACGGACCATTCTACGAAGCGGGGCGCGAATCGGCATCGGGCCGATCCCCGTACGGCAGTCGGCCGAGGGGGTTAAGCGGCCGTGCCCGGGACGCCGATGCCGCAAAATCCTCCTCCCGCTTTTCTCCGCGGCCCGCGATGCACGGGCCGCGTGCCGCGATGACCATCGATCCCACGACCCTGCAGGCACTGGCCGCCTTTCCGGCCCAGCTCGAAGCCCACTATGCCGCGATCCCCGCCGCTTCGCGCGACTTCGCGCCGGCCTCGTGGGAGGGCGTGCCGAGCGAGCCCTTCACGCCGCTGCAGCAGGTCTGCCATGTGCGCGACATCGAGGTCGAGGGCTACCACCTGCGCTTTCGCCGCACGCTCGACGAAGAGCGCCCGGTGCTGGCCTCGATCGACAGCGAGGCCGTGAACGCGCAGCGCCCCTACGGCGCGGCCGATGCCGAGCGCGCGCTGGTCGAGTTCCGTGCCGCGCGCGCCCACACGCTGGCGCTGCTGGGCACGCTCGATGCCGCGCAGTTCGCGCGCACCGCGGTGTTCGAAGGCTATGGTCCGCTCACGCTGCGCAGCCTGGTGCACTATCTGTGCAGCCACGACCAGCAGCACCTCGCGGGCCTGCAATGGCTGCGCGGCAAGATCGAGGCACAGACCGCCTCCACCCCTTCGGCATAGGAACGAACACACCATGGGCAACCGACTCTCGCAGATCGCCACGCGCACCGGCGACGACGGCACCACCGGCCTCGGCGACAACACGCGCGTGCCCAAGGACCACCTGCGCGTGCACGCGATGGGCGACGTCGACGAGCTCAACTCGCACATCGGCCTGCTGCTGTGCGAGCCGCTGCCCGAGGCGGTGCGCGAGCTGCTGGTCGACGTGCAGCACCAGCTGTTCAACCTCGGCGGCGAGCTCTCGATGCCCGGCTATGCGCTGCTCAAGCCCGAGGCCCTGCTGCAGCTCGACAACGCGCTGGCCGACCACAACGCCACGCTGCCGCGGCTGGCCGAATTCATCCTGCCGGCCGGCACCCGCGGCGCGGCGCAGGCCCATGTGTGCCGCACCATCGCGCGCCGCGCGGAACGGGCCGTGGTCGCGCTCGGCGCCACGGCCACGCTCAACGACACGCTGCGCCAGTACCTCAACCGCCTGAGCGACCTGCTGTTCGTGCTCGCGCGCGTGCTCAACCGCGTCGATGGCGGCGACGACGTCTACTGGAAGAGCGAGCGCATGGCGCGCGCCGCGGCCGCGGGCGACGAGCCCGCGTGACGATGAACCCGACGTTTCGAGGAGATCCGATGACCCTTCGTCCTCACTTCCGCTTTGCGGCCGCCGCGTCGCTCGCCGCGCTGCTGCTGCTGCTGCTGCTGCTGCCGGCCGCCGCAGTGCAGGCCCAGAGCGCCGACAACCCGCCGCGCGCGCAGCGCGCCCATACGCTCAAGCCGCCGCCGCGCGACAGCAAGGTGATCGGCGGCGTGCAGCGCGGCACCAACGCCGCGGGCCGCGGCATCGACCGCGCCGACGATGCCACGCGCCGCGGCGTCGACAACGTGTCGCAGCGCGCGAGCCGCCCGGTGCGCAACGTGGGCGAGGCCTTCGGCCGCAAGCTCGCGCCGGGCTCCAGCGGCCGCACCGCGCCGCCGCCGGTCGGACCGCAGGGCAACGCGCCCTGAGGCGCATCGGGGCCGTTCAGCGCCAGCCGGCCTTCTGCAACTGCTCGGCGATCTGCTGCGCGATCTTCTCGTAGCCCTGCGCATTCGCATGGATGCGGTCGGAGCGCAGCGCGGGATCGGACAGCACGCCCGCATACACCGCCGGGATCAGCAGCGCCTGCTCGGCGGTCGCGACCTCTTCGTAGAGCGGCGCATCGCTGAGCGCGCCGATGGTCGCGCGCAGCAGTTCGGGCGCGGGCGTGGCGATCAGTGCCACGCGCGGCGTGTGCGTGCGCGCCTGGCGCACGATCGCCGCGATGTTGTCGCGCGTGGTCTGCAGCGGCACGCCGCGCAGCATGTCGTTGCCGCCGATGCCCACCAGCACCGCGTCGTAGCTGTCGGCCGCGAGCAGCGCGTCGAGCCGCTTCAGCGCGCCTGCCGAGGTGTCGCCGTTGATGCCTTCGTTGACCACCTGCCAGCCCGTGAGCGTCGCGAGCCTTGCGGGCCAGTCCTCGCCGGGCGGGGCACCATAGCCGAAGGTCAGGCTGTCGCCCAGCGCGAGCAGCTTGGCATCGGACTTCAGGGCCGGCTCCGAGGCCTTGCGCCGGCCGCAGGCGGCGAGCGTGGAGGCGGCGATGCCGCCGGCGAGGAGCTGCAGCAGGTGGCGTCGGTTCATGCGTGGGTAGGCGAAAGTGAAGGCGGGCGCCAGCATAGCGGCGCATTTCGCGCGCGCCTGAAAGACCGTACCGGGTCTGGCGACAACCGGGCAGGGCGGAGGAGGGCGGTCAGCGGCGCAGGTCCACCAGCGCTTCGAGCCGCTTCACCTCGGCCCAGGTCTCGCGCTTGAAGGCCTGGTGATAGCGATCGATGGCCGCGGTCGACTGCGTCGCGATCTGCTGCGCCTTCTCGTGCGAGGCGGCGCGCATGTAATAGACGAGGAAGTCGCCTTCGGTGCCGCTGTCGAGGAACACCGACTCGATGGTGACGCCTTCCGCGGCCAGCGTTCGCAGCGCCTCCTCCCGGTGTTCGGCGATGTAGCGGGCCCATGCGCGCACGCGTTCGAGCGAGCCGGGGTTCAGGCGCACGCGTGCGCAGACGGCGCTGTCGCTACCCTCGGGGACGTCGAGCGATCCGGGCATGGGGCTGTGGCCGCGCCCGCTCAATCGTTCGTCTCGTCGCCCGTGCCAACCGCGCGCTCGCGCAGCTGGAACACATTGCCCTCGGTGTCGTGCCCGTCGCAGTAGCGATGGCCGCCGAACGCCCATTCGGCCTCGGCCGGCTTCAATGCGCCGCCGTGCTCGGCGGCCGCGCGCCGCGCATCGCGCAGGCTCTCGACCGGAAAGACGAACTTCAGCGCCGTGTTCTCGCGCCGTACCGGCGGCTGCGACACATGGACCCGGGCCGCGATGTCGCCATGCATCGCGACCACGAACAGCTGCAGCGCGGGCGATTCGAGGGTGCTGAATCCGCCTTCGGCATGGGCGAGCGACAGGCCGGCGACGCGCGTGTAGAACGTGCTCAGGCGCGTCACGTCCTTGGCGTAGACGACGGCTGCCGCGACGGTGTGTTCGGTCATCGGACCCCTCGGTGTGTGGTTGCTGCGTTCGGGTTTGGCAGGGTGCCGGGCGGCATTCTGCCAGCGCTCCCGCGCGAGTCTGGTGACCGGACGTGACGCGTGTCTTTCAGGCCGCGCGGCCCTCGGCATGCGCGCGCCGCAGCTCCGCCTGCAGCTTCTTCCAGAGCGCGGGCCCGCCCTTGTCGAGCGCGGCGGCATCGGCGGCGCTGTCCTTCGTGGCCGCCGTGTGCTTGCGGCCCCAGATGCCGATCTGCGCCACCACCGGCAGCAGGTCGATGCCCATGGGCGTGAGGCTGTAGAGCGCCTTCTGCCGGTGCGTGGGATCGTCGCTCTTGCGCAGCACGCCCTGCTCGACGAGCTTGCCGAGCCGTTCGGTGAGGATGTTGGTCGAGATGCCTTCGTCGGACTGCAGGAACTCGCGGAAATGGCGCTTGCCTGCGAACATCATGTCGCGCACGATCAGCAGGCTCCAGCGGTCGCCGAAGACTTCCAGCGCGAGGTTGATCGGGCAGAGGGATTTTTCCTGGGATGCCATGGCGCGCGCTCCTACGCTTTTCTTTCGGAACCGCTTGCATTCTTGCATCGGTCGGAAGACACTGCAACCGCCCGCCGGAAACCGATTGCAATTCGCAAGCAGAAAGCAGGGCGCTTCGATCCCTTCCAGACCCATGAGGAGAACGCGCATGAGAAAGCTGATCCTTCAGATGCAGATGTCCGTCGACGGCTATGTGTCGGCGGCCCACGCCCACCTCGACTGGCAGCTCTGGGGCTGGGGCGATCCCTGGCCCTGGGACGAGCGCCTCAAGCAGGACTTCAACACCGTGTTCGACAGCGTGGGCACCATCCTCCTGAGCCGCAAGATCGCGGAGGAGGGCTATCTCGACCACTGGGGCCGCGCGGCGCAGCGCTTTCCGGCCGATCGCCACTACGCCTTCGCCCAGAAGATCGTCAATGCCGACAAGGTGGTGCTCTCGAACAAGCTCGAGGCCTCGCGCTGGGAGCGCACCGCGGTGGTCCATGGCGACCTGGCCGAGGCGGTCGAGACGCTCAAGCGCCAGGAGGGCGGCGACATCCTCTCGATCGGCGGCGTGGGCTTCGCGTCGGCGCTGGTCGAGGCCGGCGTGGTCGACGAGTTCCAGTTCTTCGTCAATCCGGCCGCGGTGGGTGGCGGGCTGTCGGTGTTCAACGACCGCAGCAAGGGCCACCGGCTCGCGCTGCTGCGCTCCGACGCCTACGAATGCGGCATCGTGGTCAACCGCTACGTGCCCGGCCTGCCCTGAAACGGCACCATGGCGCCGCGCGGCTGTAGGAGTGCAGGAGGCGCGGATACCGCCGCTTACCTTGTTTCACTTCGCGCCTACCTGAGCGCCGGCTGACCGACACACAGGCCGCCCACAATGGACTCGTCATCACAACACGCACGAAGGAGTTCCAGATGTTCATCAACAAGACGAAGAGCATGGCCGTGGCCGCCGCGGCACTCGCCATGTGCATGGCAGCGGGCAGCGCCTTCGCGCAGGGCCGCGGCCATGACGGTCATCGCGGCGGCCCTCCGGGCCATGACCGCATGGAGCGCCGCGGCCCGCCGCCCGGCCACTGGGGCAACCAGGACTTCCGCGACGGACGCCAGTTCGATCGCCGCGGCTTCCCGCAGCCGCATGCCGAATGGCGCCGCGGCGGCCGCGTGCCGAGCGAGTACCGCACGCGCAACTACGTGGTCAACGACTACCGCGCCTACCGCCTGCAGCCGCCGCCGCGCGGCTACCAGTGGATGGGCGTGGGCGGCGACTTCGTGCTGGCCGCGATCGCCACGGGCGTGATCTCGCAGATCATCGCTGGCCAATAACGACAAGTGCCCACTGCCGCAGGGCTCCGAGAGGAGCCCGCACGAAAGCCGCCGCAGGCTTCACGCCGCGGCGGCTTTCTCTTGGGGGTGTCTCAGACGAGTGCCGTGGGCGCGAGCTGCGCGCAGACGTTGCGGCCCGTGATCGTGAGCCGCAGCCCGCCGCCGTGCCATTCGAGCCAGTTGAGGTTCACGTAGGCATCGATGTCGCTGTCGTCGATGCGGTCGGCATGGCGTTGCTGCAGCAGTTCCACCGTGGCGGGCAGCCCTCGTCGCAGGCGTTCGCGCCGTTCGCTGGCTTCGGCGGCCTTGAGGGCCTTGGCCTTCGCTGTGGGGTGCTGCTGCGAAATCGATGCCATTGCTGATCCGTTCCGGAAAGCTGGGATGAATGCGAATGTACGCTCCTTGTGTGAAGCAACTGGCAGCTTTTTCATGCTTTCGTATGGAAGTCTCGCCGCTTCGGTCGACATCGTGACCGAAGCCTCGCATCCGCCGTGCGAAGTCCACGCGCCAAGCCCTTGTCGGGCCACGCTTTTCAGATTTCGTAGTGCGAAGCGCGGGTCTCGTCAGTCAGTGCCTTTTCCACCACAGCGCGCGTGAGGGTCGGCGCGAAGGACTCGATGAAGGCGTAGACGTACTTGCGCAGGTAGTTGCCGCGCCGCACCGCGAGCTTCGTGAGGTTGATGCCGAAGTGGCGCCCCGCGTCGATCGCGCGCAGCTGCGTGTCGCGCTCGGCCTCGTAGGCGACGCCGGCCACGATGCCCACGCCCATGCCGAGCTGCACGTAGGTCTTGATCACGTCGGCATCCATTGCGGCCAGCACGATGTTGGGCGTGAGCCCGCGCTGCGCGAAGGCCTCGTCGATGCGCGAGCGGCCCGTGAAGCCGGTGTCGTAGGTGATCAGCGGATAGCGCGTGAGCGCATCGAGCGTGAGCGGCGCGTCGAGCAGCGGATGGCCCGGCGGCACGATCACCGAATGGGTCCAGCGGTAGCAGGGCAGGGCGACCAGCTGCGGGTAGTCGCCCAGCGCCTCGGTGGCGATGCCCACGTCGGCCTCGCCGTCGATCAGCATCTGCGCGATCTGCTTGGGCGAGCCCTGGTGCAGGTGCAGCTTCACGTTGGGAAACTGGGCGCGGAATTCCTGCACCGCCACCGGCATCGCATAGCGCGCCTGCGAGTGCGTGGCCGTCACCGACAGCAGGCCGCTCTGCTGCGCGACGAACTCCTGCCCGGCATGCCGCAGGTTGCTGCTCTCGAGCAGCATGCGCTCGATGATCGGCAGCACGTGGCCGCCGGGTTCGGTGAGGCCGGTGAGCCGCTTGCCGGCCCGCACGAAGAGCTCGATGCCGAGCTCCTCCTCGAGTTCGCGGATCTGCCGGCTCACGCCGGGCTGCGAGGTGTGGAGGGTATGGGCGACCTCGGTCAGGTTGAAGCCGCAACGAACGGCCTCGCGTACCGAGCGCAGTTGTTGGAAGTTCATCTGGCGCGGAAGGGTCATGTCCCGGAGCGGGACGGACCGGGAATTCTCTGCACAACGGCTTATGCGGGGAACGATGCGTTTGTTGGTTTCACATGAGCAAATCATCTTTGGGCCCCCTGGCAAGGCGGCCTTCGCGTTGGCTTGCCATTTCGCACGACTGTGCTAAAGTTCGCCGCATGGACGCCAAGACCCAGAAGAGCGAACTGACCCGCACCGCCATCGTCGGCGCGGCGATGGATCTCGCGCTGGCCGAGGGCCTGGAGGCGATCACGCTGCAGGCGATCGCGAGCCGGCTGGCCCTGTCCAAGAGCGGCGTGTTCTCGCGCGTGGGATCGCGCGAGGCGCTGCAGAAGGCCGTCATCGAGGAATACGGCCGCCGCTTCCTGGCCGACGTGTTCGTGCCCGCGATGCAGAAGCCCAAGGGCCTGGCGCGGCTGACCGACATCGTCGAGCGCTGGATCGCGCGCACGCGCGACGTCGAGAGCGAGACCGGCTGCCTCTACATGGCCGGTGCCTTCGAGTACGACGACCGCGAGGGCGAGCTGCGCGAGCTGCTGCTCGCCGAGATCACCCGCTGGCGCGCCGCGCTGCGCCGCACCGTGCTGCAGGCGGTGGACAGCGGCGAGCTCAAGGCCGGCACCGACGCCGCGCTGCTGGTCAGCGAGCTCAACGGCCTCGTGATGACCCTGCTGCACGACGCGCGCTTCCTGCGCGACCCTCTGGCCGGCGAGCATGCCGCGCGCAGCTGGCGGCGCATCCTTTCCGACTACCGCGCCTGAGGCAGGTCCCGGGCGCACGCCTTTCGTCTTTGCTTATCTGAATTTCGCACAATCGTGCGATAAAAAAGGAGAAACACCATGCTGATCATTGCCCTCTGCCTGGCCGTCTACGCGCTGGCCCTCGGCGTCGAAACCCTGCGCGAAGCCCTGCGTGCGCTGCCCGGCAGCAACCAGGACTGGGTCTGGTACTGAAGGGGCGCACGGCATGACGAGCAGCGCCACGCCTTCGGCCTCCACCCACGCCGCGCGTTCCGGCTACTACGGCGCCAGCCTCCGCCTGCGCGCCGTGCGCTGGACGCTCGGCGCCATCGAGCGCCTCTGGCCCGCGCTCGGCGTGCGCGCGGCCAGCCGCGTGTTCCGCACGCCGCTGCCGCCCAAGTGGCTCTACCGCGGCCAGGGGCCGGGCGCCGAGTGGCGGCGCGAGACCTGGGCCTTCGAGCAGGGCAGCCTCGGCCTCTACCACCTCGCCTCGCAGGCCTCGGCCGTCGACGAGACGCCCGTGGTGCTGCTGATGCACGGCTGGGGCGGCCATGCGGGCCAGATGCTGCCGCTGGCCCAGGCCATCGCCGCGGCGGGGCTGCGGCCGGTGTTGCTCGAGCTGCCGGCGCACGGCCGCAGCGCGGGCTGGGCCAGCAACCTGCCGCAGTTCGCGCGCGCGCTCGAGTACGTCGCGGCACGGCTCGCGGCCGAGGGCCATGCGCTGCGCGCGGCCATCGCGCACTCGATGGGCGGCAACGCGCTGGCCTACGCGGCGGCGCGCGGACTGCCGGCCGACCGGCTGGTGCTGCTGGCACCGCCCGCCTCGCCGCGCGAATACACGCGCTACTTCGCCCATGTGTTCGGCCTGCGCGAGCGCACGCGCGCCGCGATGCAGCGGCGCATCGAATCGCGCGAGGGCATCCTGATGCCGCAGTTCGAGCCGCCCGCCGTGGGCCCGCGCATCGCGCGGCCGACCCTGATCGTGCACGACCGCGACGATCGCGTGAACCGCTTCGCCGACAGCGAGGCCTACCGCGATGCGATCGCGGGCGCGCGGCTCGTCGCCACGCAGGGGCTGGGGCACCGCCGCATCCTCAAGGAGGCCGAGGTGATCGAGCGCGTGCTGGGCTTCGTCGCCGGATAAGGCTGACGGGCCCTGGCTACCAGGCCGGATGCACCGGCACGAACACCGGCCGGAACAGGTGCCGCCGCACGATCTGCCCATAGCCGCGGTAGTAGAAGTGGCCGTTGGCCGCCAGCACCGCCGCGCGGTGGCGCCGGAAGTACACCGGGATCTCGTACCAGGGCATGGTCGGCGCGCGGTGGTGCACGTGGTGCAGGTTGTTGAAGAGGTAGAGCAGGCCGAACACCGCGTTCGATTCGACGATCGCCACGCGCTCGTGCGGCGTGTCGGCCCAGCGGTGCTCGGTGAAGGTGCGCAGCGAGCCCAGCATCATCCCCGGGTAGACGAAGCACAGCAGGTACTCGCCCAGGCTCATGCCGGCCACGCCGATCACGAAGTACAGCACCGGCGCCACGCTCAGCGCATGCCAGCCCCAGGTCGGCAAGCGCGAGAAGTCGCCGGCGGCGACCCGGCCGGTCTCGAAGCGCACCAGCTTCCACAGCCGCAGGAAGGGCCCCAGCACGACGCGGAAGGCCACCGTCTGGTTCGCCAGGTAGATCCAGCGCCAGAAGCGTCCGTAGCCGGCCCAGGCCGGTGCCGAGTGGTAGGCGCTCTCGGTGTCGCGCTCGGGATGCGTGAGGTGGAAGTTGACGTGGTGCGCGCTGTGGCCGCGGTTGTAGAACGGGTACGGCAGCCACAGGTTGAGCGGCGGCCACACCACGGCCCAGCGCAGCCACTGCGGCAGCTGGCGCATCGCGTGGATGCTCTCGTGCTGCAGCGAGAAGTGCAGCTGCGCGAGGTAGCCGCCGGCCGCGAACAGCGCCCAGCCCGGCAGCGCCGCATGCCACCAGACCAGCGCGGCCCAGGCCAGGTAGAGCGCGCCCGCGAGCAGCAGGGTGGGCACCTCGTAGTGCCACCACCAGTGGCGGCGGCCGCGTGCGGGGAGCGCCGCAACGGCGGGCGCGATGGCCGCGGGTTGCAGCGGCTGGGTGGAGGTGCGGGCGGCGGTGTTCATGAGGAGGCGGTCCGGCCTGCGATGCTAGGAAGCCTGGGCCGCGCCGCATGCGCCCATTCCGCATAAGCAAGGGTGCGAAACTTCGTTCGCGCCGCCGCCCCCGCGCCCTAGGCTCGCTGGCTTTTTGCGTCGTCCCATGAACACCCTCCCCTCGCGCGGCCTCGCCGCCTTGCTGCTCGCCCTGTCGACCGTGCTGCCGGCCCGGGCCGCCGCGCCCGACGACTATCCGCAGCGCACCGTGCGCGTGGTCGTGCCCTACCCCGCGGGCGGCATCGCCGACAAGATCGGGCGCGAGGTCGCCGAGCAGCTGCAGCAGCGCTTGAAGCAGCCCGTGGTGGTCGAGAACCGCAGCGGCGCGGCCGGCAACATCGGCTTCGACTACGTGGCGCGCCAGCCGGCCGACGGCTACACGCTGCTGCTCGCGCCGGCCTCCAACCTCACGGTGCAGCCCGCGCTGTTCAAACAGCTGAGCTACGACCTCGCGCGCGACTTCACGCCGGTGTCGCTGCTGGTGCAGACGCCGCAGCTGCTGCTGGTCAATCCCAAGGTGCCGGTCAACAGCCCGCGCGAGCTCATCGACTACTCGAAGACGAACCCCGGCAAGGTCAACTACGGCATCAGCGTGGGTGCCTATTCGCACCTCGCGGGCGAGCTGCTCAAGTCCCGGACCGGCGCCGACTTCACGCCCATCCCCTACCAGGGCAGCGCGCCCGCCATCAACGACCTGCTGGCGGGCCAGACCCAGTTCATCTTCAACGAGGTCGTGACCGCGATCCCCTTCGTCAAGGCCGGCACGCTCAAGCCGCTGGCCGTGGCCTACCGCAGCCGCGCGCCCTGGCTGCCCGAGGTGCCCACCGCCGCCGAGGCCGGCCTCGGCGACTTCGAGGTCACCTCGTGGTACGGCGTGGTGGTGCGCAGTGGCACGCCCGCGCCGCTGGTGCAGCGCCTCTCGCGCGAGCTGCGCGAGATCGTGCAGTCGGCCGACTTCCGCAAGCGCTACGACGACATCGGCGCCTTCACGGTCGGCAGCTCGCCCGAGGAGTTCGCTCGCTTCATCCAGACCGAGACCGTCAAGTGGACCGCGGTGGTGAAGCAGGCCGGCATCCAGCCGAACTGAGCATGAGCGCGCACGACCGCCCCACCCTCGATGCCGCGGCGTTGCATGCGCTGCTGCTGGACGCCGACGGCCCCGAGCTCGCGCTGCTCGACGTGCGCGAGACCCGCCACTACGTCGCGCGGCATCCGAACCTCGCGCGCAATGCGCCGCTGAGCGGCCTCGAGCCGCAGGTCGCCACGCTGGTGCCGCGCCGTTCCACGGCGATCGTGCTCTACGACGACCGCGCGGCGCCCGATGGCCCCGCGCACGAGGCCGCGGCCGTGCTCGAACGCCTGGGCTACACCGGCGTGCGCCTGCTGGCCGGCGGCATCGAGGCCTGGGCCGCGCAGGGGCTGCCGTTCATCGACGGTTACGGCACGCTGGTCAAGGCTTTCGGCGACCGCGCGCGGCTGCACTTCGGCACGCCCTCGGTCGGTGTCGAGGCGCTGCGCGAGCGGCTGCGCGACGGCCGGCCCACCACGCTGGTCGATGCGCGGCCGCGCGCCGAATTCGAATTCCTCTCGCTGCCGGGCGCGCGCAACCATGCGGGCACCGAGCTCGCGCTGCGGCGCTTCGAGACGCCCGCCGCTGCCGACCACCTCTGGGCCATCAATTGCTTCAGCCGCACGCGTGGCATCGTCGGCGCCACCACCCTGCGGCTGCTGGGCCGCGCGCGCGATGCGGTGTTCGTCGAGGACGGCGTGATGGACTGGGGCCTGCAGGGCGGCCCCGTGGTGCAGAACGCCGCGCCGGCCGACCTGCTGCCGGCCGAGTCGCCCGAACGGCTGCGCGAACTGGCCGACGGCCTGATCGCGCGCCACCGCCTGCCGCTCGCCGATGCCGCGCAGCTCGCGCGCTGGCAGGCCGACCCGCGGCGCAGCCTCTACCTGTTCGACGTGCGCCCGCAGCCCGACCCGGCCTTCGCGGGCACGGCGGTGCAGCAGGTGCCCGGCGGGCAGCTGCTGATGCATTTCGAGAACCTCGTGGGCACGCGCGGCGCGCGCATCGTGCTGTTCGACGACCCGGCGCACCGGCTGCGCGCCGCCATCACGAGCTTCTGGCTCACGCAGCTCGGCCAGGCCGAGGTGCATGTGTTCGACGGCCCGCTGCCCTCCCAGGGCCTGCCGCAGGCCCCTTCCGCCGCGATCGCCGATGCCCCGCCCGCCATCGAGGCCGAGGCGCTCGAAGGCGCCACGGTGGTCGACGTCGGCCCCAGCCTCGAGTACGAACGCGGCCACCTGCCGGGCGCGCTCTACCTGTTGCCGGCCTCGCTGGCACCGCTCTCTCCATGGATCGTGCCGGGCCGCACGCTGGTCTTCACCTCGCCCGACGGCATCGCGGCGAGCCGCGTGGCGCGCGATGCGCAACGCCGCTGGCCCGGGGCCGGCGCGCGCTTCGGCTGGCTCGCGGGCGGCACCCAGGCCTGGAAGGCCTCGGGGCGGCCGCTGTCGACCACGCTCGAGGCGGCGCGCCTGCTGACCCCGTTCGACGACGACTGGGGCTCGGTGATGCGCGTGTTCGGGCCGCGGCGCGACCCGGCCTGGGCCGACTACCTGGCGTGGGAGCGCGCCCTGTCGGCGCGCGTGGTCGCGGACCCGACGGTCCGCTTCCGCTTCTTCGCGCCGGACTGACTCAGCGCGCCGGCGTGGGCGCCGGGTCGGGCAGCTCGATCTTGATGTCGAGCACCTCGAGGTTGTCCTGCGTTTCCAGGTGGACCTTGATGTCCTCGGGATTGATGGCCACGTACTTCGAGATCACCGCCACCAGCTCGCGCTGGAGTTCGGGCAGATAGTCGGGCCGCCTCTTGCCGCTGAGGCTGGAACGCTCGTGGGCGAGGATGATCTGCAGGCGTTCCTTGGCAACGCTGGCAGTCTTCTTCTTTTCGCCAAGGAGGAACGAGAGGAACGACATGCCTTATCTGCCTCCGAAAATCCGCTTGAAGAAGCCCGGCTTCTCGGCCTCGACGAAACGCATCGGCCTGTCCTCGCCGAGGAAACGCGCCACCACGTCGCTGTAGGCCTGGGCCACGTCCGTGTCCTTGTCGTGGATCGCGGGCACGCCCTGGTTGGAAGCGTGCAGCACGCTCTCCGACTCGGGGATCACGCCGATCAGCGGAATGCGCAGGATGTCCTGGATGTCCTCGAGCGAGAGCATCTGGCCGCCCGCCACCCGGTTCGGGTTGTAGCGCGTGATCAGCAGGTGCTCCTTGACCGGATCGCCGCCGTCCTTGGCGCGCTTGGTCTTGCTGCTGAGCATGCCCAGGATGCGGTCCGAGTCGCGCACCGACGAGACCTCGGGATTGGTCACCACCAGCGCCTCGTCGGCGAAGTGCATGGCCATCATCGCGCCGGTCTCGATGCCCGCAGGCGAGTCGCAGACGATGTAGTCGAAGTCCATCGCCGCCAGGTCGGTCAGCACCTTCTCCACGCCTTCCTGCGTCAGCGCTTCCTTGTCGCGCGTCTGCGAGGCGGCGAGAACGAACAGGTTCTCGCACTGCTTGTCCTTGATCAGGGCCTGGCTCAGGTTGGCCTCGCCCTGGATCACGTTGATCAGGTCGTACACCACGCGGCGTTCGCAACCCATGATCAGGTCGAGGTTGCGCAGGCCCACGTCGAAGTCGATCACGGCCGTCTTCTTGCCCGCGAGCGCGAGGCCCGAGGAGAAGCTGGCGCTCGTGGTCGTCTTGCCGACGCCGCCCTTGCCCGAGGTCACCACCACTATCTTGGCCATGGCCATTCCTTCTTGTTTCGATTCGGTTGTTGCTGGATCGCTGCCGCGTCGTCCCGCCCTGCCGTCAGGCAATGGGCTCGATCACGATTTTCTTGCCATCGAGCCGGATCTGGGCCGCCTTCGCGAGCACCGAGTCGGGCAGCGGCACTTCCGAGGTCCGGTAGATGCCGGCCACCGCCACCAGCTGGGCTTCGAGGCAGGTCGAGAAGATCCGCGCCTCGGTGTTGCCGCGCGCGCCGGCGATCGCCTTGCCGCGCAGCGGCGCGTACACGTGCACGTTGCCGTCGGCGATGACCTCCGCGCCATGGCTCACCACGGCCGTCACGATCACGTCGCCGCCGCGGGCATAGACCTGCTGGCCCGAGCGCAGCGGCCGGTCGATCAGGAGCGTGCCGTTGGCCGGCACCGGCACCTCGCGCACGATCTGCGGCGCGGGCGACGGGGTGGCCGGCGGCGGCTCGGCCGGGCGCGGGGCCGGGGCGGCGGGCATGTCGGTCACCACCAGGCCGGCGGCGCGGGCCGCGGCGTGCTGGGCCTCGCTGCCGCCGCGCACCGCGATCGGCTGGGTCTGGTGGCGCGCCAAGAGGCCGCGCAGGGCCTCGAAATCGAGCGCGTCGCCCGCCCCGCCCTCGGCCGAGGCTTCCGGCAGTTGCGAGAGATCGATGACCACCGGTTCCTGTTCGAAGAAATCGGGGGAATCCGCCAGCTGGGCGTCGAGCGCCTCGGCCAGCACGCCCAGATCGGTCGTCTTGAGGATGACTGCGATCAGCGGCAGCGTGGCGCTCTTGAATTCGAATACCGCCCTGGTGCGCGCGGCGGAAACATCGGCCATTGGAAAACGTCTGGAAAACGTCGGTGCGAAAAGCCTGGGAGTCTAACGGGCGCGGGGCGCGCGGCGGTGCAGCGCCGCGGCCCGGGCCGGCCCGGAAGCACATTTATTGCACGAGGTTTCACTTTGGGGGCTTGCGCGGGCCCCCGGGAGCGCCTCAGTTCTTCGTGCGGCCCAGCAGTGCGTAAAGAATGATGGCCCCGAAGGTGGCGGTGCCGATGCCGCCCAGCGCGAAGTCGCCGAACTTCAGCGTGAAGTCGCCGGTGCCGATGATCAGCGTGATCGCGGCCACGATCAGGTTCTTGTTCTGCGAGAAGTCGACCTTGTTGTCGACCCAGATCTTGGCGCCCGCCACCGCGATCAGGCCGAACACCACGATGCTCACGCCGCCCATCACCGGCAGCGGGATGGCCTGGATCAGCGCGCCGAACTTGGGGCTGAAGCCCAGCACCAGCGCGATCACCGCCGCCACCACGAACACCGCGGTCGAATAGATGCGGGTGGCGGCCATCACGCCGATGTTCTCGGCATAGGTGGTCACGCCGGTGCCACCGGCCGCGCCGCTGACCACGGTGGCGATGCCGTCGCCGATGAAGGCGCGGCCCATGTAGCCGTCGAGGTTGCGCCCGGTCATGGCCGTCACCGCCTTCAGGTGGCCCAGGTTCTCGGCCACCAGGATGATCGCCACCGGCGCGATCAGCAGCATCGCGTTGGCCGTGAACACCGGCGCGGTGAAGGCCGGCAGGCCGAACCAGGCCGCGTTGGCGATGCCGCTGAGGTCCACCGGCTTGCCCAGGCCCATGCCGTTGGTCAGCACGGCATAGACGACGGTGGCCAGGATCAGCCCCACCAGGATCAGCAGCCGCTGCACCATGCCGCGCGTGAACACCGCCACCAGGCCGACGCAGAGGAAGGTCAGGGCCTGCATCCAGGCGTCGAAGTTGCCGGCCGCCATGTTCTTGATCGGCACGTTCGCGAGGTTGAGCCCGATCACCGCCACCACCGCGCCGGTCACCACCGGCGGCATGAAGCGCTCGATCCAGCCCGTGCCCACGGCCTGCACGATGGCGCCGATCACGATGTAGACCACGCCGCAGGCCACGATGCCGCCCAGCGCCACCGCGATGTTGGCGTTGGGCCCCTTGCCGGCGTAGCCGCTGGCCGCGATCACCACGCCGATGAAGGCGAAGCTCGAGCCCAGGTAGCTGGGCACCTTGCCGCCCGTGATCAGGAAGAAGATCAGCGTGCCGATGCCGCTCATCAGGATCGCGATGTTGGGGCTGAAGCCCATCAGGATCGGCGCCAGCACGGTGGCGCCGAACATCGCGATCACGTGCTGCACGCCCATGAATCCGGTCTGGACCCAGGGCAGGCGTTCGTCGGGCGCGACCACGCGCCCCTCGGTGGCGGCGACTTCGCGCCAGGTGAATGGATTGCTCATGGCTTGTCTCCTCGTGTCGTGGTCCAGGCTTGTAGGGTGCCGGTCGTGCTCAGCCGCGGGGCTGGAGCACCGCCATTGTGATGCGCGAAACGCAGGTCAGCTCGCCCGCTTCGTTGGTCAGGTCGATCTGCCAGACCTGGGTGCTGCGCCCGCGGTGCACCGGGCGGGCGGTGCCGATCACCCAGCCGCTCGAGGCCGAGCGGATGTGGTTGGCGTTGATGTCCAGGCCCACGGCGCGCTCGCCGTCGGGCGCCGAGTAGTGGGCGCCGCACGAGCCCAGCGTCTCGGCCAGCACCACCGACACGCCGCCGTGCAGGATGCCGTAGGGCTGGCGCGTGCGGTTGTCGACCGGGCAGCGGGCGCGGATGAAGTCGTCGCCGACCTCGAGGAATTCGATGCCCAGGTGTTCCACGGTGGTGCCGACGTGGCTTTGGGTCAGGGCCTCGACCGAGATGTCTTTCTTCCAGATGCGCATGGCGTGCTCGTCTTTCGTCTTGGTGTGCTTCGAAAAGGGTGGCGGAAACTAGGGCCTGTTAACTCTATAGAAGGGGTCGCGAAGCTTGCCATAGCCTGCCCATCAAGGCGCGCGACGACGCGTGTGCGTCCGCACACGCTAGGAGCGCAACGCCGAGGGGCGGGCTATGGCAAGCTTCCCTCCGGGCTGCTTCGCCAAGGGGCCGTCTGCGGCGTTGCCCGCGCTTGCAAGGCGGACGCCTTGCTGCGCGCGGGCGCCTTGCATCCAGCCCCTTGGCGAAGCAGCGCGACCCCTTCTATAGAGTTAACAGGCCCTGGCGACGGCGGCTGACATCGGCAGTCGCCTAGGCGTGCTAGCTTGCGTGGATGAAACCCCTCTCCCGGCGCGTCCGGTTCTGGCTCGCCGGCTCGGCCCTGGTGCTGCTGGCGGGCGCCCTCGCGCTGTGGGGGGCCGCGCGCTGGCTGCTGCCCAGCGACGCCGAGGTGTCGCAACGCATCGCCGAGGGCTTCGAGAAGCACTACGGCATCGGCCTCAGGATCGGTGGCGCCCACTGGTCGCTGCTGCCGATGCCGGTGCTGGTGCTGACCGACGTCGCCACCGACCAGCCGCGCCCGGTCACCGTGCACCGCATCGCGCTGCGGCTGCAGCTCGCGCCGCTGTGGAAGCGCGTGGTCGCGGCCGACACGCTCGAGGTCGAGGGCGCGGTGCTGCCGGGCGAATCGATCCGCGCCTTCCGCGGCCGCGCGCCCGAGACCATCGAGAAAGGGCAGATCGCCCTGCCCGCGCCCTGGACGCTGGCCGAGACGCCGCTCGAGCAGCTGCGCTGGCGCGACGTGCGCTGGATCGACCGGCGCGACATCGAACTCGCCTACGACGGCCAGATCGACTTCGACCCCGGCTGGCGCCCGCGCCATGCGCTGGCCGAGCGCACGCAGGCCTCGCCGCCGGCCCGGCTGCGGCTGGACCGCGAGGGCCGCAACGACCGCTGGCAGACCCGCATCGACGTGGCGGGCGGCAGCTGGAACGGCGTCAGCCGCTTCGAGACGCTGGACAACGGCCGCCTGCGCGTGTCGGCCGAGCTCGCGCCGCGCGACGTCGACATCGAGGCGCTGGTCCAGACCTTCGGCCGCCGCACCTTCGTCGCCGGCAAGCTGCACGGCCAGACCACGCTGACGGCCGAGGCCGACAAGGCCGGCGCCCTGATGCGCGGCCTGCGCACGCGCACCGTGTTCTCGGTCAGCCCGGCCACCCTGACCAAGCTCGACCTCGCCAAGGCCGTGAGCACCGCCGGCATCAGCCGCGGCGGGCGCACCGCGCTCGACGAGCTCAACGGCACGCTCGACACCGAGGCCACGCCCGACGGCACCGTGCTGCGCTACACCAACCTCAAGGCGCGTTCGGGCGTGCTCACCGCCAGCGGCAACGTGCGGCTGTTCAACCGGCGCATCCAGGGCGATGCCGCGGTCGACCTGATCGACGGCGTGGTCGGCGTGCCACTCAAGATCGGCGGCACCCTGAGCGATCCCGAGCTCTCGCTGACCGGCGGCGCGCTCGCGGGCGCGGCCGTCGGCAGCGCGGTGCTGCCGGGCGTGGGCACCGCGATCGGTGCGCGCGTGGGGCAGCAGGTGGAGCGGCTGTTCGGGCTCGACGAGCCGCCCGGCTCGAAGAAGAAGGCCAAGCCCTAGCCGATCGCCTTGAGCACCGCGGGCACCGTCAGCACCGCCGTGTAATAGCCCATGAACTGCACCCCGGTGTTGAAGCCGATGGCGCGCGACAGCAGCCCGCCGAGCAGGCCCATGGTGAGGATCACGAACAGCCCCAGCAGCTGCCCTTCCCAGACGCTGATCACCACGATCAGGCCGACGAAGGTGGCGATGATCGCCTCGTGGCTGACCTTGCGCGAGACGAACAGCGCCGCGCGGCGCGCGAAGTTCATGGTGAAGGGATAGGCCACCAGCGCCGCGAGGATCACCGCCAGCATGCCGTAGCCCAGGAACTCCCAGTGGCTCAGCAGGTTGTGCAGGTTGTGGGTCTGGCCGGTGGCGGCGTCGATGGTGAACACCGGTGGCGCATTGAACAGCGGCGCGGCCGGGCCCGCGGCCACCGGGCTCAGCGGCAGGCCGATCGCGATCAGCGGGATCAGCGCCTCGGCCACGTAGGTGGCCTCGGTCACGCCGTTGCGCGCGGCCAGCGTGGTGGTGAGCCGGTGGTAGGCATGCTTGATGCGCGAGCCGACCAGCTCGCCGAGCACCACTGTCATCGCGACCGGGCTGAAGACGAAGGTGGCGCTCGAGATGGTGGCGGTGGCCAGCGTCCATTTCACCTGGCCGCGGTCGAGCACCTTGAAGGGATTCGGGAAGTAGCCGCTCCAGCCCTTCACGTCGGGCGCCAGCGAGAAGGTGCGCACCTTCTCGCGCGCCATGCGCGCCCTGGCCGTCGGCGACAGCACCGAGAACAGGTCGGCCACCAGCGGCCCGATCGCGATACCCAGGAAGTAGCTGATGCTGAGCTTCACGCCGTACTTGGCGGTCAGCGACTGCAGCGCCACGATCACGATCACGAACGGCACCAGCGTCGCCACCGAGGCCCAGCGACCGCTCGAGAACCAGGCGATGGCGACGGCCGCCACCACGAAGATCCATGGCGCCGCCTTGGTGATGGCCGCGCCGTAGGGCGCGAGCAGCACCGCGAACAGCACGGCCAGCGGCACCGCGACGAAGGCCGCGATGATCGCGCCCGACACCATCTTGCGCAGCGCGATGTGCGGCACGCCGAGGTTGCGCAGCATGTTGGCGTCCTGCAGCAGCGGCGTGGCCATGGTGTCGCCCGGAATGCCCAGCAGCGCCGTCGGCACCGCGTGCGTCATGTGCTTGGCCACCGCGGCCGCGAGGAAGAAGGTGAACACGCCCTCGGGCGGCACGCCCAGCAGCACCACCAGCAGGGTCAGCGGCGCGAGCGTGGTGGTCTCGTCGGTGCCCGACACGAGGCCGATGGCGGCGAACACCACGGCGCCCACGAGGCCCATGCCGGTGGCGACGAGGATCTGGTTCAGCAGTGCGGCGTCGATCACGAGGCGGCTCCTTCGGCGGCGGCGCGGGTGCGCGGGCGGTGGTTGGCGAACAGGTCGTGCAGGCCCAGCTCCTGGAGCTCGCGCAGCGCGGCGGGCGGCAGGTCGCTCATCGCGCCCAGGTCGCCATGCTCGCCGGCCAGTTCGGCCAGCACCTCCTCGCGCCAGCGCGGATCGGCCGCGCCGCCTTCCACCACCTCGCGCTTGGGCGCGAACAGCAGCGCGCAGATCAGGCCCGCGATCACGCAGCCCGCGAGGCCCGCCAGCATCGCGTAGGCACGCGCCAGCTCGGGCGAGCGCACGGCGCCCGCGAGCAGGCGGTTGGCCAGCAGGAAGCCGGCCAGGCTCACGGCGATGCCGATCGCGATCGCGCCCGCGAGATGGCGCAGGTCCGCCGTGTCGCCCCAGATTTCCACCAGGCGCCATCGCGCCTGCGTCGTGCCGTTCGGGTTCATTGCTTGTCTCCGTTCTTGCTGGTGTGACGGCACGCGCCTCGCGTGCCGCCGCGGTATCGGCCGCGGTCCGTGGTGCGGGCCCTTCCCGCGATCCGTGAGATTCAGTTTTTGGCGCGCAGGGCTTCGAGCAGCGCCACCGCGCGGTCGGTGCGCACGTCGTGCTCGGTGGCCATCTGTTTGGCGACGGCATCGATCTCGTCGCCCGTGGCACCGGCCACCAGCGCGATGTTTCGCGCATGCAGCGCCATGTGGCCGCGCTGGATGCCCTCGGTGGCGAGCGCGCGCAGCGCGCCGAGGTTCTGCGCCAGGCCCACGGCCACCGCCACCTCGCCGAGCTCCTGCGCCGACTGCACGCCGAGGATCTTGAGCGCCAGCCGCGCGAGCGGATGGGTCTTGGTGGCGCCGCCGACCAGCCCCACGGGCATCGGCATCTCGATGGTGCCGACCAGCGCGCCGCTGCTGTCCTTCTCCCAGGTGGTGAGCGAGCCGTAGCGGCCATGGCGGCAGGCATAGGCATGCGCGCCGGCCTCGACCGCGCGCCAGTCGTTGCCGGTGGCGACGATCACCGGGTCGATGCCGTTCATGATCCCCTTGTTGTGCGTGGCCGCGCGGTAGGGGTCGACGGCCGCGAAGGTGTAGGCGTCGAGCACGCCCTCGACGATCTCCTCGCCGCCGCGCTCGGCGGTCTTGAGCACCGCGGGCGTGAGCCGCACGCGGGCGCGCGCCAGCCGCAGGTCGGCCAGGTTCGAGAGGATGCGCAGCCGCACCGTGCCGCCCGTGAGCTGCTCGACCAGCGGCGACACCGCCTCGGCCATGGTGTTGACCGTGTTCGCGCCCATCGCGTCGCGCACGTCGACCACCAGGTGCAGCACCACCATCGCGCCGCGCGGCGTGTCCTCGAACACGTGCACCTCGATGTCGCGGCAGCCGCCGCCCAGGCCGATCAGCACCTTGTCGCGGCTGTTCGCCACCTCGAGGATGCGATCGCGCGCGCGCAGCAGCGCCAGCCGCGCGCCGTGCGGATCGCCCAGGCCCAGCAGCTGGACCTGCGCGCGCATCAGCGGCCCGCTGCTCGAGGCCTCGAAGCCGCCGCCCTCGCGCGCCAGCTTGGCCATGAAGGAGGCGGCGGCCACCACCGAGGGCTCCTCCACCGCCATCGGCACCAGGTACTCGCGGCCGTTGACCGTGAAGTTGCCGGCCACGCCCAGCGGCAGCTCGAAGGTGCCGATCACGTTCTCGACCATGCCGTTGGCGCGCTCGATGCCGAGCGCGCCGGGCGTGGCGAGCAGCGCCTTCTCCTCGGGCGTGAGCGCAGCGGCCTGCGCGATGTGATCGAGGCGCTGCGCGGGTGTCAGGGCTCGGAAATTGGGGAGGCGGGCGTCGGCGACCATCGTTCGTGCTTCGGTTCGTGCAAGGGGTGGATTCGGAAGCGTGCGAATCTAGGCCCGCTGTACCAGCCTCGGCAGGCACAGTTTCGCGGGACAGTCGGGACAGTGCGGCGCGTCCAGTGCCCGCTGTGTCACAGTCGCCGGCCATGAGCGCATCTTCCAGCCGCGGCCCGCGCGCCGCCCCCATCGCCGATTCGCTCGCCGAGGCCCTCGCGCGCCAGATCGCCAGCGGCGCCTACAAGGCCGGCGACAAGCTGCCCTCGCTGCGCGAGCTCGCGCAGCTGCACGGCTACGCCAAGAACACCGTGGTGGCGGCCTTCGAGAACCTGGTCTCGCGCGGCCTGGTCGAGCCGCGCCGGGGCTCGGGCTACTTCGTGCGCGCGCAGGCCAAGCCCGCGAGCGCCAGGCCGCCCGAGGACGATGCCGGCAGCCTGGGCCGCGCGATGGACATCGTGTGGCTGATGCGCGAGCAGCTCAAGACCGAGCCCGACGCGGTGGCCGTGGGCGACGGCTTCCCGCCGGTCGAATGGCTGGCCGACGTGCGGCTGGACAAGTACCACCCGAAGGTGGTGCGCACGGGGCTCGGCGCGCTGTTCCGCTACGGCAGCCGCTTCGGCTACGGCCCGCTGCGCGAGCACCTGGTGCGCAAGCTGGCCGACTTCGGCATCGGCGCCGAGCCGCGGCAGATCGTGCTCACGCACGGCGCCAACGAGGCCATGGACATCGTCATCCGCTACTTCGTGCCGCCCGGCGGCAAGGTGCTGGTCGACGATCCCGGCTACTACCCGCTGTTCGGCAAGCTCAAGCTCGCGGGCGCGCAGATGCTCGCGGTGCCGCGGCTGGCCGACGGGCCCGACCTCGAGGTGCTCGAGCAACTGCTGGTGGCCGAGCGGCCGCGCCTGTTCTTCACCCAGTCGCTGGCCCACAACCCGACCGGCTCCGACATCTCGCCGGCCAAGGCCTTCCGCGTGCTGCAGCTGGCGCAGAAGCACGACCTGCTGATCGTCGAGAACGACCCGCTGGCCGACTTCAAGCCCACCGCGCTGCCGCGCCTGGCGGCGCTCGACCAGCTCGAGCGCACCATCTACATCGGCAGCTTCTCCAAGTCCTTCTCGGCCGCGCTGCGCGTGGGCTTCGTCGCCTGCGGCGCCGACCTCGCGAGCGACCTCGCCGACCTCAAGGCGCTGATCCACGTGAGCAGCTCGGAGTACGCCGAGCGCACGGTCGACGTGATCCTCAGCGAGGGCCACTACCAGCGCCACCTGAACCGGCTGCAGAACCGCCTGGGCGAGGCCACGCGCGAGGCGCTGCGCTTCTTCGATTCGGTGGGCGCCGAGGTGTTCGCGCGCAGCCCGCAGTCGCTCTACGTCTGGGCCGCGCTGCCGGGCGTGGCCGACTCGCTGGCCTTCGCCAGGGAGCTGCTGCCGCGGCGCATCGTGATGGCGCCGGGCCGCATCTTCAGCGTCGACTCGACGCAGGTCTCGCGCTGGTCGCGCTTCAACGTCGGCGCCATGGCCGACCCGCGCTTCGCGAAGGCGATGCGCGCCACGCTCAAGCGCGTGGGCGGCTGATCAACCCCGGTGGCGCTCGCGCAGCGCGCGCCGGTCGAGCTTGCCGACCGCGGTCTTCGGAATCTCCTCGGCGAAGATCACGCGCTGCGGCTTCTTGTACGAGGCGAGCCGCCCGGCCACGTGCGCGATCAGCGCCGCCTCGTCGACGGCCTGGCCCGCGCGTAGCACCACCACCGCCGTGACCACCTCCACCCACTTCTCGTGCGGCAGGCCGATCACCGCGCACTCGCGCACCGCGGGGTGCGTCATCAGCGCATCCTCGACCTCGCGCGGATAGACGTTGTAGCCGCCGCTGATGATCATGTCGGAGGTGCGGTCCTTCAGGTGCAGGAAGCCGCGCGCGTCGAACACGCCGACGTCGCGCGTGCGCACCCAGCCGCCCGCGACGAAGGTCTCGGCATTGAGCGCGGGCGCATCGTGGTAGCCCGCCACGGCCGAGGGCGCGCGCACCGCGATCTCGCCCGGCGTGCCGGCGGGCACCTCGTTGCCGGCCTCGTCGACCAGGCGCATCTCGACCTCGAGCGCGGGCTGGCCGCAGGCGCCCAGCAGTTCGTCGACATGGTCCTCGGGCCGCAGCACCGCGAGGCACAGCGGCACCTCGGTCTGGCCGTAGTACTGCCAGAAGCGGTGCCGGCCCCAGGCCGCCATCGCGCGCTGGATCACGCTGCGCGGCATCGGCGAGGCGCCGTAGATCACGTAGCGCAGCGCGCTCACGTCGGTGGCGGCCAGTTCCGGGTGCTCGAACAGCATCTGCAGCATGGTCGGCACCAGGTTGATCGCCGTGATGCGCTCGGCCCGCAGCGTGCGCAGGAACAGGCCCGGCTCGAAGCCCGGCAGGATCACGGTGCGGCCGCCGCGCAGCCAGAACGGCAGCACGAACACGCCGCTGGCATGGATCAGCGAGGCCGCGTGCAGCATCGCGTCCTCGGGCGTGGCGTTCAGCAGGTTCAGCAGCACGTTGCGGCAGATCGCCGCGTACGAGGCCTGCGTGTGCTGCGCGGCCTTCAGCGTGCCGGTGGTGCCCGAGGTGAAGAGCGTGAGCACCACGTCGTCGGGCGAAGGCTCGAAGTCGGGCGCCGTGGCGGGCAGCGTCGCCGCCCGCGCGAGCAGGTCGGGCGCGCCCTCGAGCGCCGCGCCGAGGCCCAGGCAGGCCAGGCCCGGTGCCGCCTCGCGCAGCGCCGCCGCGCGCTCGGCCAGGTCGGGGCCGAACACCAGGTGGGTGCAGCCGGTATCGGCCAGCATGCGCGCATGCTCGGCCAGCGAGAGCCGCGCATTGAGCGGCACGCGGTTGATGCCGGCCTTCACGCAGGCGAAGTCCAGCGGCACGCTGTGCAGGCCGTTGTTGAGCAGCAGCGCCACGCGCGTGCGCGGTTCCGCGCCGGCCGCGTGCAGCGCCTGCGCGAGCCGGCTGCTGAGCTGGTCGACCTCGGTGAAGCTCAGGCTGCGCTCGCCGAACACGATGGCGGTGCGCGGGCCATGCTGCAGCGCGCCACGGCGAATCAGTTCGAGATAGGTGGGTTGGTGCAAGTCCGTGTCTCCTGTGTGTTCTTCGATGAGGGCGCGCTCAGCGCCCGAATTCGCCGTGCCGGCCCGCGCCGCCCGCGAAGCGCGCGGCGCCTGCCTCGCCCTCGGCCGCGACGATCGGCACGCCGCGCGCGCCCTCGCGGCGCAGCGCCTCGGCCAGCGGCAGGTCCCATTGCTCGAAGGCCGAGCGGCGGTCGGCCAGCATGCATTGCTGCGGGAAGGCGGCGATCTGGCGCGCCAGCTCCTGCGCCGCGGCCAGCGCGCCGCCGGGCGGCACGACGCGGTTCGCGAGGCCCATGGCCAGCGCCTCGGCCGCGCCCACGGGGCGGCCGGTCAGGATCATGTCGAGCGCGCGGCCCATGCCCACCAGCCGCGGCAGCCGCACCGTGCCGCCGTCGATCAGCGGCACGCCCCAGCGGCGGCAGAACACGCCGAACACCGCGTCCTCGTCGGCCACGCGCAGGTCGGCCAGCAGCGCCAGCTCGAGCCCGCCCGCCACCGCGTAGCCGTTGATCGCGGCGATCAGCGGCTTGGACAGCGCCATGCGCGTCGGCCCCATCGGTCCGCTGCCGCCGCCTTCGGGGTCGAGCTCGTTGCGCCGCGCGGGGTCGCCGACGGCCGTGAGGTCGGCGCCGGCGCAGAAGTGGCCGCCCGCGCCGGTCAGCACCGCCACGCGCAGGGCGTCGTCGGCCTCGAAGCGCTCGAAGGCCGCGCGCAGCTCGGCGGCCACCGCGCCGTCGACCGCGTTGCGCTGGGCGGGCCGGTCGATGGTGACGGTCAGGATGGCGCCGTCGGATTCGGCGCGTACACAAGGGGTTTGTTCGGATGCCATGGAGGGGCTCCTTCGGACACAAAATTACGGAATGGGTCGGTCCCGGTCATCGTAGGAAACATTTCATCATTTCGCAAACATGGACAAGATATGTAATGTCTCCGTCAGCCTGCCGAGCGCGCCCGACCTGATCCTCGACCTGCTGGTGGCCGACGGCGGCACGCTGAGTTCGCAGGCGCTGTGCCGCGCGGGCGCGCTGCTGGGCATCGGCGAGACCACGATGCGCGTGGGTCTCACGCGGCTCGCGGCCGAGGGCAAGATCGCGCGCGGCGAGCGCGGCAACTACCGGCTCGAGCGCGAGGGCCCGGCGCTGTCGCGCGCGGTCGACGGCTGGCTGCACAAGCAGGCGCAGGCCGTCGGCTGGCGCGGCGACTGGCTGGCCGTGCACGATGCCGGCGTGGCGCGCGCCGACAAGACCGCCTGGCGCCGCCATGGCCTCGCGCTCTCGCTGCGCGGCTTCGCGCCGCTGCGGCCCGGCCTGCAGATCCGGCCCGACAACCTGGCGGGCGGCCTCGAGGCCGAGCGCCGCAAGCTCAAGGAACTGGGGCTCTCGCCGGGCGCGCCGGTGTTCCGGCTCGCCGACCTCGACGAGGCGGCGCAGGCGAGCGCGCGCCGGCTGTGGGACGTGCGCGCGCTGGCCGCGCAATGCCGCCGCCTGCAGGCCGGCCTCGAGCGCAGCGAGCAGCGCCTGCGCACGCGGCCGCTCGAAACGGCCGTGCGCGAATCGCTGCTGCTGGGCCGCGCGGTGATCGCGCACCTGATCCGCGATCCGCTGCTGCCGGCCGAACTGATGCCGCCCGAGCCGCGCGCCGAGCTGCTCGCGGTCACGCGCCGCTACCAGGACACGGCGCGGCAGCTGTGGCGGCAGTGGCTGGCGCTGCCGGTGGCCTGAGGCTCAGCCCAGCCGCACCACCAGCGCATCTTCCGGCGCGCGCGCATGCAGCCGCTGTACCTCGGCCGCGCGCCGCACCAGCACCGCGCGCTGGTTGATGTAGCCCTTGTCGGTGATCTCGCCCGCATCGAGGCTCGGCGGTTCGTTCAGCACCAGCGCGCAGGCCGGGCACTGCGAGGAGCCCGCGCCCTCCGCGCGCAAGGTGCGCAGCACGCCCGCGATGCGCTCGGCCAGCGCCTCGGGCGCGAGCGCCGCGCCCTGCGGGCTCGCGAACACCAGCATGCCGATCTCGTCGCGGTCGTGGCCCGTGAGCACCACGTCCTGCGCATGCGGCGCCAGCAGCGACACCAGCTTCACGCGCAGCGTGCCGACCGAGACCCAGGTGCCGGTCGAGAGCTTGAAGTCCTCCGCCACGCGACCGTTGAAGATCACGCCGCGCGCCGGATCGGCCGGGTCGGCCAGGAAGCCCGCGTCGCCGAGCCGGTAGTAGCCCTCCGCGTCGAAGGCCTGCGCGGTCTCGCGCGGCGCGCCGCGGTAGCCGGGGAACACCGACACGCCCTTCACGCGCATCTCGAGCTTCTCGCCGTTGGGCACGAACTTCAGTTCCAGCCCCGGCAGCGGTGCGCCGATGCAGCCCGCGCCATCGAGCTTCCAGTGCGCCGAGGTGATCGCGGGCGAGGTCTCGGTGGCGCCCCAGGAGGTGGTGAGCCACAGCGGCCGGTCGGGTCGCACGCGCCGCGCCACCGCCTCGAGCCGCTGCCAGGTCGAGGGCGCGAGCGCCGCGGCCGCGTAGAAGGCCAGGCGCAGGCGCGAGAACACCTCGGTGGCCAGCGCGTCGTCGGCCTCGAGGAAGGGCAGCAGCATGTCGTAGCCGCGCGGCACATTGAACAGCAGCGTGGGTTTCACCTCGCGCAGGTTGCGCACCGTCTTCTCGATCAGGCTCGGCGCGGGCCGGCCCTCGTCGATGTAGAGCGCGCCGCCGTTCGCCAGCACCATGTTCAGGTCGTGGTTGGCGCCGAAGGTGTGGCTCCAGGGCAGCCAGTCGACCAGCACCGGCTTCTCGTGCGCGAGGAAGCGCCAGGTCTGGGCCATCATCTGCTGGTTGGCGCACAGCATGCGGTGGGTGTTGATCACCACCTTGGGCTTGCCGGTCGAGCCCGAGGTCAGCAGGTACTTGGCATGGGTGTCGGGCAGCACCGCCTCGAAGGCCTGCATCACGGCGGGCGTCTCGGCGCTGGCGAGCAGTTGCGCGAAGGCCAGCGCGCCGGGGTGCGCGTCGGCATGGCGGCTGAACACAGTGACCGCTTCCACGCCGCTGCCCGCGAGCGCGGCGCCGTAGGCCCTGGCGTCCGAGGCATAGACCAGCCCCGGCCGCAGCGCGCGCAGCATCTCGTGCAGCCGCGAGGGATCCTTGGCCATGCGCGAATAGGCACTCGACAGCGAGCAGGCCGCTCGGCCGATGTGCATCGTGGCCAGCATCAGCACCGCATGGTCGATCGCGTTGTCCGACAGGATCACGATTGGCGCGTCGGCCGGCAGGTCGAGGTCGAGCAGGCCCTGCGCCACCGCGCCGACGGCCTGGCGCAGCGCGCGGTAGTCGAGCCGGCGCCAGTCCTCGCCACTGTCGTCGCGCTCGGCGAAGGCCAGTGCCCCGGGCGTCTCGCGCGCCCAGCGCTCGATCCATTCGCCGATGCAGCGTGCATAGGGTTTCAGGGCCTGCGGCGAGCGCAGCGCGAAGGAGCCGTCGTCGAAGTCGATGCGCACCGTGCGGGGCGGGGCGATCAGGCTGTCGTCCTGGAGGAAGTCGGTCATGTCAATCGAGTGTGCCGGTGCCGGCCTTGGCGCGAATCAGGTTCAACAGCAGGGTGTCGCGCGCGGCTTCGAGCTCGGCCGTGCGGCGCGCGCCCAGCTCCTGCGCCACGCCTTCGCTCACCTGCGCCTGGAGCGCAGGCGTCATCGAGGGCGCGCCCAGGTCCTTCCACCAGTCCTCGATCGGCCCGCCCAGGTGCGCGAGCACGTGCGCGATGCCGCCCGCGCCACCCGACAGGTGCAGGTTCATGAACGGTCCCATCACGGCCCAGCGCAGGCCCGGGCCGTGCGCGATCGCGGTGTCGATGTCGGCCACCGAGGCCACGCCCTGCTCGACCAGGTGGAAGGCCTCGCGCCACAGCGCGGCCTGCAGCCGGTTCGCGATGTGGCCCTTGACCTCGCGCTTCACGTGGATCGGCCGCTTGCCGATGGCCGCGTAGAAGGCCATGGTGCGCTCGATGGTGTCGGCCGACGTGCGCTCGCCGCCGATCACTTCCACCAGCGGGATCAGGTGCGGCGGGTTGAACGGATGGCCGAGCACCACGCGTTGCGGGTGCGCGCAGCCCGACTGCACGCCGCTGATCGCCAGGCCCGAGGAGCTCGAGGCCAGGATCGCGTCGGGCGGCGCGGCCGCGTCCATGCGGCGGAACAGCTCGATCTTGAAATCCATGCGCTCGGGGCCGTTCTCCTGCACGAAGTCGGCCACCGAAACCGCGTCCTCCAGGCTGTCGTGGAAGCGCAGCCGGTCGACCGAGGCGCCCGCCGCCAGCCCGAAGCGCTCGAGCGTGGGCCAGTGCTGCGCCACCGCTTGGCGCAGCCGCTCCTCGGCGCCGGGCGAGGGATCGGTCGCGTTGACATCGAGGCCCTGCGCGAGGAAGTAGGCGGTCCAGCTCGCGCCGATCACGCCGGTGCCGACCACCGCGACGCGCCGTACGCCGTGCGCCCCGCTCATGACTTCCACCGCGCGCAGCGGCTCTCGGCCTTGGTCGTCCAGGCAGCCTCGCCGCGGATCGCTTCCACCACCTTGTAGTAGTCCCAGGGTTCCTTCGATTCCTCGGGCGACTTCACCTGCATCAGGTGCATGTCGTGCACCATCAGGCCGTCGTCGCGCAGCCAGCCGCCCTTGACGAACATGTCGTCGAACTTCGTCTTGCGCAGCTGCGCCATCACCTTGTCGGCATCGTCGCTGCCCGCGGCCTTCACGGCCTGCAGGTACTGCAGCGCGGCCGAGTAGTCGCCCGCATGGAAGGAGGAGGGCATGCGCTTGTGCTTGTCGAAGAAGCGGCGCGCCCAGGTGCGTGCCTCGGGGCTCTGGTTCCAGTACCAGCTGTCGGTCAGGTACATGCCCTGCGAGGCCTTGAGGCCCAGCGCATGCACGTCGTTGATGGTGATGATCATGCCGGCCAGCTTCATGTTCTTGCCGATGCCGAACTCGGCCGCCGACTTGATCGCGTTGACCGTGTCGCCGCCCGCGTTGGCCAGCGCCAGCACCTGCGCCTTCGAGCTCTGCGCCTGCAGCATGAACGACGAGAAGTCGCTCGCGCCCAGCGGATGCTTGACCGAGCCCGCCACCGTGCCGCCGTTCGCCAGCACCGTCTTGGTCGCGTCGTTCTGCAGCGCGGCGCCGAAGGCATAGTCGGCCGCCACGAAGTACCAGCTCTTGCCGCCGGCCTTGACCACCGCGCTCGCGGTGCCGCGCGCCATCGCCACCGTGTCGTAGGCGTAGTGCACCGTGTACGGCGAGCAGTACTCGTTGGTGAGGCTCGACGCGCCCGAGCCCACCACGAAGTAGGGCTTCTTCTTGTCCGCCGCCACGCCGGCCATGGCGATGGCCGCGCCCGAGTTGACGCCGCCGATCAGCATGTCGACCTTCTGCACGTCGAACCACTCGCGCGCCTTGGCGGCGGCGATGTCGGGCTTGTTCTGGTGGTCGGCCGTGACCAGCTCGATCTTCTTGCCGCCGATGGCGCCGTCCATGTCGGCGATCGCCATGCGGATGGCCTCGGCGCCGGCCGGGCCGTCGTAGTCGCGGTACAGGCCCGACATGTCGCTGATGAAGCCGATGCGGATCACGTCGTCGGACACCTGGGCCGATGCGCTCGCGGCCAGGGCGGTGCCGAGCGCGAGGGCCAGGGCGGTGCGGGAAAGGTTCATTCGATCTGTCTCCGTTCGTTGTTGTGGCGGGGGCCGGTTCACCCGAGCGCGAACTCGGGCCGCGGCGTGCCCACGCGCGGCAGGCCCATGAGCTGGCGTGCCTCGGCGGGTGTCGCTACTTCCATGTCGAGCTCGCGGATCACGCGCACGATGCGCTCGGTGAGCTGCACGTTGGTGGCCAGCTCGCCCTGGCGGAAGTAGAGGTTGTCCTCGAGGCCGACACGCGCATGGCCGCCCAGCAGCAGCGCCGCCACGTTGGCCTCGAGCTGCGAGGTGCCGATGCCGCTGACGCCGAAGATGCTGCCCTTGGGCAGCGTGTCGACCATCATCTGCAGGAAGCGCGGCGAGTAGGGCATCGCGTTCTGGAAGTTGCGGTGCACGTTCATCACCAGGTTGATGAAGTAGGGCTCGTCGTCGTGGCCCTCGCCGATCAGCGTGGTCGCGTCCTGCAGGATGTGCGTGGGGCTGAACACCTCCCACTCGGGCTTGATGCCGCGCGCCTTCATGCCGGCGGCGAGCTCGCGTCCGCGCGTGATCGGCGTGTCCATCAGGATCTGCTTGCCCTCGAAACTGAGGTTCAGCGTGGTGGCGTCGAGCGTGCACATCTCGGCGCCCGCGTCCATGCCCTTGATGCGTTCCTCCCACGCGATCTCCCAGCGGTCGCCGGCCAGCGGCTTGACCATGTCGCCGTGCACGCCGCCGCCGGTGGAGTTGTTGAGCACGATGTCGCAGCCGCCTGCGCGGATGCGGCTGTTGATCTCGCGGTAGACCTCGGCGTCGCAGGTCGCGCCGTCGTCGGGGCGGCGCGCATGGATCGCCGCCACGCTGGCGCCGGCATTCCAGCAGCGCAAGACATCGGCCGCGATCTCGGCGGGCTGGGTGGGCAGGTGGGGGTTCTGGGACTTGTGCGCCATGCCGCCGGTGGGGGCGATGGTCACGATCACTTTGCGCTTCGACATGGCGGGGTTCCTGGAGTCCTTCGTGGAGCGCGCCATTATTTTTGGCGCGGGCAGCGCACTCAGTCATCGCGACGACATTCGGGGGCAGGGTTTACGCGGCGTGCAGGGGCTACAGTCGCCCCTGTCGTTCGCATTCATCCACAACAAGGAGCGCTCATGAAACTGTCATCGCTGGTCCTCGCGGCCGCCGCCGTCCTCGCATCGGGCCAGGCCTTCGCGCAGGGTGGTCCCGAAGCGGGCTGCGCCGCCAAGCGCGAGGCCATCTCGCGCGACATCGAAGCGGCCAAGGCCGAGGGCCAGGACCACCGCGTGCGCGGCCTCGAACGCGCGCTGGCCGAGGTGCGGCGCAACTGCAGCGATGCCAAGCTGGCCGCGCGCCACCAGGAGCGCATCCGTGGCGAGGAACGCAAGGTCGCGCAGCGCGAACGCGAGCTGGCCGAGGCACGCCGCAAGGGCGATCGCGACAAGATCGCGCGCCGCGAGGACAAGCTGCGCGAAGCCCAGGCCGAGCTGCAGCGCGTCAGGGACCTGCCCTGAGCCTCGAGAGAAGATGCCCGCTGCCCGGCCTGTTCCTCCCCCCGCCTCGCTGACCCTGGCTCAACTGCTGCAGGGCTCGGCCTGGTTTCCGCAGCTCGGCGTGGCCGCCGGCGAGCGCGTGCTCGAGGAGATGCGCGAGGTCGAGGTGGCGACCGGCGCCGCGCTGTGCCGCTGCGGCGACACCCCGCTGCACTGGTACGGCACCATCGACGGCCTGCTCAAGTGGTGCGTGAGCTCGCCCGACGGACGCTCGGTCACCCTGGGCGGCCTGTCGACCGGCAGCTGGTTCGGCGAAGGCACGCTGCTGCGCGGCGTGCCGCGCACCGCGGACATCATCGCGCTGCGCCCCAGCCGGGTCGCGCTGATGCCGCTGGAGACCTTCGACTGGCTGCGCGCCACGCACCGCAGCTTCGACGACTTCCTGCTGCGCCAGATCAACGAGCGCATGCACTGGTTCCTCGGCAACTTCGCCGCCCACCACCTGCTGGACACCGACAGCCAGGTCGCGCGCGCGCTCGTCGGCCTGTTCCACGAGTGGCTGCATCCGGGCAGCGATCCGCACCTGGAGGTGTCCCAGGAGGAGATCGCCAACCTCTCGGGCCTGTCGCGCCAGCGCTGCAACGCGGCGTTGCGGCGGCTGGCATCGGCCGGACTGCTGCGCATCGAGTACGGCGGCATCACCGTGACTGATCTCGACGGCTTGCGCCGCCGCATCGACGGCTGAGCGCCGCGCGCCTCAGCGCCGGTGGTGCGAGGGCGCGAGTTCGTACACCGGCGTGTCGAGCCCTTCGGCGCGTGCCTTGAGCTGCAGCGCGAGGAACTGCGAGTAGTGGCGCGACTGGTGCAGGTTGCCGCCGTGGATCCAGAGGTTGGGCACCTGCGTCGGCTTCCACATGTTGCGCAGCTCGCCTTCCCACGGGCCGGGATCCTTCGGCGTGTCGGAGCCCAGGCCCCAGCACTTGCCGACCCGGTCGGCGACCTCGGGCGAGATCAGGTCGGCGAGCCAGCCGTTCATCGAGCCGTAGCCGGTGGCATAGACCAGCAGGTCGGCCGGCAGCTCGCTGCCGTCGGTCAGCGTCACCGAGCGTTCGTTCACGCGCTCGATGTTCACGCCGCTCCTGAGCTTCACGCTGCCGTTGGCCACCAGCTCCGAGGCGCCCACGTCGATGTAGTAGCCCGAGCCGCGCCGCAGGTACTTCATGAACAGGCCCGAGCCGTCGGCGCCGAAGTCGAGCATGAAGCCCGCCTTCTCCAGCCGCGCATAGAGGTCGGCATCGCGCTTCTTCATCTCGTCGTAGACCGGGATGTGGAAGGTGTGCATCACCTGGTAGGGCACCGAGGCGAAGATCAGGTCGGCCTTGTGGTGGTCGATGCCGCTCTTCACCGCCTGCTCGGAATACAGGCCGCCGAGCGCGAGTTCCATCAGCGAGTCGGAGGGCGCGATGTGGGTCGACGAGCGCTGGATCATGGTCACGTCGGCGCCGTGTTCCCACAGCGCGGCGCAGATGTCGTGCGCCGAGTTGTTCGAGCCCAGCACCACGCACTTCTTGCCCGCGTAGGCCTCGGGCCCGGGGTGCTTGCTCGAATGGTGCTGGTCGCCCTGGAAGTTCTCGGCGCCCGCGAGCGCGGGCACGTTCGGATAGCCCGACACGCCGAGCGCGAACACCAGTTGCTTCGGCCGCAGCACCACTTCCTTGCCGTCGCGCTCCACGCGCACTTCCCAGCGCTGCGTGGCCTCGTCGAAGCGCGCCTTCTTCGCCGTGGTCGAGCTCCAGTAGTTGAGCTCCATCACCTTCGTATACATCTCGAGCCAGTCGCCGACCTTGTCCTTGGGCGCGAACACCGGCCAGTCGTCGGGGAAGGGCATGTAGGGCAGGTGGTCGTACCAGACCGGGTCGTGCAGGCACAGCGACTTGTAGCGGTTGCGCCAGGAGTCCCCCGCGCGCGCGTTGCGCTCGATGATGATGGTCGGCACCCCGAGCCGGCGCAGCCGCGCGCCGAGCGCGATCCCGCCCTGGCCGCCGCCCACGATCACCACCTCGGGCTGCTCGGTGTAGCCCAGCGTGCGCGCTTCCTCCTCGCGCTTCTCGAGCCAGCTCTGGCGGCCCTTGTGCACGCCGTGCTCCGCGCCCTTGATGCGGTTCGCGCCGGTCTTCTCCTCGAAGCCCTTGAGCTCGGTCATGGTGGTCAGCAGCGTCCAGGCCTTGCCGTTGCGCAGCCGCAGGTGGCCGCGGCCGCGCGCCACCCGGGTCTCGAACGTGAACCAGGCCTCGGTCACCCCGTCGGCCTCGCTGGCCTCGCCCTCGAGCGCGAAGTTCGAGGGCTGCGTGTCGGCCAGCCGCGCCGCCAGCATCGCGCGGATCGCGCCCGCGCCTTCCTGCGTGCGGATGTTCCAGGTGAAGGCCACGAGGTCGCGCCAGAAGCCCTCGGCCTCGAACAGCGCGACCGTGGCCTCGACGTCGTTGCGCGCGAGCGCGGCGCCGAAGTCGGCCAGCCAGGTGGCGGCAGCCCGCGTGGGGGCGGCGGTGGATGCGGTCATCGAATGTCTCCGTGTATGAATGGATGAGAACGAACGCTGCGCCGCGGACGGCGCGGGTTGCGTTGCGCAGCTTTCGTGCCGCGCGGCGGCGCACGGTGGATCAAGGACTTGGCGGGGGTTTTGTCGCGGGTGGGATGCGTTGTCGCGATCCCGGTGCGACGGCGATGAGACAGCGCGACGGCCGCTCGCTCTTGCGATGTCCTTCAATCACCCATTGGGAGGAGCGTTGCAGGGTGGCGACGACCGCGTTTCATGATGATGCAAAAGTATTCCACCGCGTATAGATTTGGCCGCCGTCTGCCGACGAGGTCGGCGGGGCATCGGGTCAATCCAACAGAAAGAGATGAAGAGATGAGGAGAAGCACAACGAAGTCCCTGTGCGCCACGGCACTGGTGGCGGTCATCGCGGGATGCGGTGGCGGGGGAGGTGGCGGTGGTGGGCTGCCGTTCGGCGCGCTGCCGCAGACGCCCGCCGAGTCGGAAGCCAAGCTGTCCGTCGAGGTCGAAGGCAGCGCCGCGAGTCCCGACAGCGCGGGCAAGTACCAGGTGGCGCCGGGCCAGCTCGTGACGGTCAAGTCCAGCGATGGCAGCGAGATCACCTGGACCGGCGACAGCCGCAGCGGCGTGGCCCAGCGCGTCGAGGTCGATACCTCCGGCTCGCAGTGGCTGTCGCGCTTCAAGAATCCCAACGCGACGGGCAGCGCCGAGTTCAAGCTGACGGCCAGCGCATCGGGCAACCGCCGCAAGGAACTGAGCTTCTCGGTCGGCAACGGCGACTACCGCAACGGCCGCTACACCGTGTACGCGGCCAACGGCTCGCGCCAGGTGCTCGCCATCGATTTCGACAAGGCCACCTACACCCTGACCGACACGGCGGGCGATGCGAGCTCGGGCACCCTGACCGCGGGCGCGTCGAGCGACGGCTACTGGAAGGTGCAGAGCAGCCGCAGCAAGAGCAGCGTCCTCGCGCTGCGCGGCCTCGGCGACAACATCGTCGGCTCGCTTGCGTTCGCGGTGGGCTACAAGTCGCCGACCACCTACGAACCGTTCCCCTTCATCGCGTCGCGCGCGCTGGTCCTGCAGCAGGGCAAGCTCGACGGCACCTACGACCGCGGCCGCATCGACTACTCGGCCACGGGCAAGGAGTCAACGATCACGCAGATCCAGGTCTCGGGCGGCGGCAAGGTGATGAAGCAGTGCCTCAGCCTGACCGTCTACAAGATCGAACGCTGTCCGAGCGCCGACGTGTCCGTCAGCAACATCGAGCCCGACCCGCAGCAGCCCGGGCTGTGGATGATGAAGAGCGCCGTCGACGGCAGCCTGTTCGGCCGCTTCGCGCTCGCCGACTTCGGCGGCGAAACCGTGTACCTGAGCGCGGGTCCGTCGACCTACAACTCCCAGGTGCTGGCGGTGGGCGTGCCGGCCGCACCGGACTACGCCGACTTCAACAGCAGGGGCTGGTCGGCCGACGGCTCGACCGACGTCGCGGTGGCGGCCGGCTCGAAGTACACGCTGTCGACTTCGATCGGCGCCATCACCACGCAGGCCGATCTCACCCTGGCGCCCCAACCTTCCTACGGTCCGCTGGGCATGCGCTCGGCGACGCAGGGCGGGGATGCCTACGTCGCAATGCGTTCGAAGCGGCTCGAGCTGCTGATCGGCGAGCGCGGCACGGCGAAAGCTGGCTTCCTGCACCTGGGCCTGGTCGACTGATCGCGTCCACTCCGCGACAAGCCCGCGCCCCCAGGGTGCGGGCTTTTTTCATGGGCGGGCCGCCGGCTTTCCCTTGCCCGGCGCCAGCACGTCGTCGAAAGCCTGCAACTGCCACACCGCGCGCGGCGTGCGCACCGTGTAGCGCTCGCGGTATTCCGACGGGCTCATGCCGGCGATGCGCTTGAAGGTGCGCCGGAAGGTCGAGACGTCCGCGTAGCCCGAGGCGTCGGCGATCTCGTGCATCGAGCGCCAGGTGGCCTCGAGCCACATGCGCGCGCGCTTCACGCGCAGCTCGTGCAGGAACTGGATCGGCGAGCGCTCGATGTGGCGCGCGAACAGCCGCACCAGCGTGCGTTCGCTGACCGCCGCGGCCGAGGCCATCTCGGCCACCGTCAGCGGCCGGCCCGCGTTGGCCTCGATGAAGGCGATGGCGCGGTGCAGCGGCGCATCGCGCGAGGTACCCACCACCTGCTCGGGAATGTCGAGCACCAGGTGCTGGCGTTCGGGGTTGGCGAGGAACTTGTCGCGGCAGGCCGAGGCGAGGTCCGACAGGCCCACGCCGTCGAGCAGCTTGAGCACCATCGCGTGCATCAGGTCGGGCGTGGCCGCCAGCACCATGTGCGGGCCGAGCGTCAGCGGTGTCTCGCTGTGGATCGGCGTGTCGGGGAAGTCGTGCGCGAAGCCCGACTGGTAGAGCCACGACAGCGGCACCGGCTGGTGCGCGAGCAGCCCCGCGCGCCCGGCCAGCCACAGGCCGGTGCCGCAGGCACCGATCCAGTCGCCGGCCGCGTGGCGGCTCGCGAGCTGCGCGCAGAGCGCGGCGTTCTGCGCCACCAGCCGGCGCAGGCCCGGAATGGTCACCATCATCAGCGGCGGCACCACGGCGAGCGCGGTGGCGGGCGCGCGGCGCGAGCGCTTCGCCTCCTCGTCCGACTGGAACGCGAGGCGCCGCATCGCATGCGGTCCGCCGTCGGGCCCGAGCAGCCGCCAGGACACCGGCGCGTCGATGCGCCGCCCCGCGCGCGCACGCGCCAGCGAGTTCGCCTCGCGCAGGATGTCGATGGCACCGAAGACGCTGCCGGGCAGGCCGCCATGCGGCAGGTAGAGGTCGAAGCGGATCATGGGCTTGGCGGATTGTGTACCTCGAGTGGCTGAAAAGGTCCTGTGCCGCGCGGGACCGCGTTTGTAGCATCCGCTCCCACGTCAACCACAGCCGGAGTTCGAGATGAGCCTCACATGGATCGCGCGCCGCCTGGCCATCGGCCTCGCGGTGCTTCCCCTGGTCGCGGGTGCGCAGGCCTGGCCCGCCAGGCCGGTCAACTGGGTCGTGCCCTATCCCGCGGGCGGCCCGGCCGACGTGATCGCCCGGGCCATCGCGCCGCGCATGGCCCGCGAGCTGGGCCAGCCGGTGCTGGTGGAGAACCTCGGCGGCGTGGGCGGCGCGCTGGCCGCGCAGAAGGTGCTGAACGCGCCGGCCGACGGCTACACGGTGCTGCAGGGCTCGCCCAACGAAGTCATCCTCGCGCCGCTCGCGCGGGCCGCGGTGAAGCTCAAGCTCGAGGACTTCGTGCTGGTCTCGCCGGCCACCAACAACCCGCTGGTGCTGCTGACGCGCAAGGCGCTCGCGGCCGACGACCTCGATGCCTTCGCGGCGCTCGCGCGCTCTTCCGCCGCGCAGCCGCTGACCTACGGCAGCGTGGGCGTGGGCTCGATGTTCCACCTCGCGGCCGAGGACCTGGCCGCGCGCATGGATGCCAGGGTCATGCACGTGCCCTACAGCGGCGGTGCGCCGCTGATCCAGGACCTGGGCGGCGCCAACCTCGACTTCGCGCTGATGCCCTTCACCACCGGCTACCTGGGACTGGCCGAGACCGGCCGGCTCAAGATCCTCGCGGTCGCCTCGAAGCAGCGCCTCGCGCAGATGAAGAGCGTGCCGACCTTCGCGGAAAGCCGCGTCGCCGCCGACTACGAGGCCGGTGCCTGGGCCGGGCCGATGGTGCGCAAGGGCACGCCCGAGGCCGTGGTCGAGCGCCTGCACAAGGCGCTGCAGGCGAGCCTGGCCGACCCGCAGGTGCGCACGACCCTCGAGGCCTCGGGCTCGCAGGTGTCCGAGCGCATGAGCCTGGCCGAGGCCGCGCGCTTCCTGGCCGCCGAGGCCGAGCGCTACCGCACGCTCGCGCGCCGCATCGGCGTGCGACCCGAATGAGCGCCGCGCGAGGAGCATTGGCATGAGCTTCGTGCATTCCGGCGGCGTCGACATCTACTACGAGCGCACGGGCCAGGGGCCGGCGCTGCTGTTCTGCCATGGCGCGGGATCGAATGCCGCGACCTGGTGGCAGCAGATTCCTGCGTTCTCGCAGCGCTTCACCTGCATCGCGTTCGACGCGCGCTGCTTCGGCCGTTCGGTCGCGCCGCTCGAAGCCTTCGGGCACGAGGCGCTGGTGGCCGATGCGCTCGCGGTGCTCGATGCCGAGGGCATCGACAGCGCCGCGCTGGTGTGCCAGTCGCTCGGCGGCATGACCGGCGCGCGGCTCGCGCTGCGCCATCCCGAGCGGGTGTGGGCCTTCGCCTGCTGCGACTCGCCGCTGGCGATCGACCATCCGCGGATGCTGGCCAACGTCGCGGCCTTTCTCGGCGAGGTGGCGGCGACCGAGCTCGAGGACCGCGCGCTGAGCCCGGCCTTCGTGCGCGAGCGGCCCGCGATGGCCTGGCTGTACCGGCAGATCAACCAGTTCAATCCCGCGGTGCACGGCGCCGCGGCCGGCCGCGGCGGCCCGGGATGGGGCGAGCGCCTCGCAGCGCTGTTCGCGCCGGAGCAGCTGCTCGCGCTCGACGACCTGCAACGCCTGCGCTGCCCGACGCTGTTCGTGGTCGGTGCCGAGGACCGCGTGGTCACGCCCGCGGTGGTGCGCGACATCGCGCGCCAGGTCGAGGGCAGCCGCGTGGCCGAGATCGCGGCCGCGGGGCACTCGCCGTACTTCGAACAGGCGCAGAACTTCAATGCCGCGGTGCTGGCCTTTCTCGTCGATGCCTGGGCCGGGGCGCGCCATGGTTTTCCAACTGCAGGAGCTTGAGATGCAAGTCGACAACGTTTCCTTCCTCGGGCGCCGGGCGCTGCTCGCCGCGGGCCTGTCGGCCATGGGCGGCGCCAGCGCGGCCGATGCGCCTGCGCCCGCAGCCGCACCGGCCGTGGGCCGCATCGACGGCGAGCCGCCCTCGGTCGGCGACCTGCGCGCGATGGCGCTCGCCAACTACGGGCACTTCAGCACCATGCGCATCCGCCGGCGCAGCGTGCAGGGGCTGGACTTCCAGCTGGCCCGGCTGGACCGCAGCACGCGGCTCCTGTTCGGCAGCGAACTCGATGGCGAGCGGGTGCGCCGGCTGGTGCGCGAGGCCGTGCCCGACGACGACAGGACCTGGCTGGTGCGCATCAACGTCTTCCCGCGCGTGGCGGGCTTCGCCGACCTCACCAAGCCGATGCCCGCCGGGGTGTTCGTCACCCAGTCGCCGCTCGCGGCCGAGGCGCCGCCGCCGCGCGCCGTGCGCTCGGTGCAGCACGAGCGCGTGCTGCCCGAGGTCAAGCACGTCGGCACCTTCGGCCTGTTCCACCACCGCAAGCTCGCGCAGGCGGCGGGTTTCGACGACGCGCTGTTCCTCGATGCGCGGCGCAGCATCTCGGAGGGAAGCACGTGGAACGTCGGCTTCTACGACGGGCGTCGCGTGGTGCTGCCGACCGCGCCCGCGCTGCCCGGCGGTGCGATCCACCTGCTGCGGCTGGGCATGCGCTCGCATGGCATTCCCTTCGTCGAGCGCGACATCCGCATCGACGAGATCAAGGATTTCGAGCTGGCCTTCTGGACCAACGTGCCCGACACCGTGCGGCCGCTGCGGCGCATCGACGCGACCGAATTCTCGGTGTCGCATCCGCTGCACGAGCGCCTGAAGGCCTGCTACGAATCGAACGCATGGACCGCGTTGTAGCGGTGTGCGATCAGCCGCGCCGGGGCGCGACGATGCCGAGCCGCTTCATGTGCCGGTACACGGTGGCCCGGCTCAGGCCCAGCGCGTCGGCCGCCTGCGCGACGCGCCAGCGATGCTGGCGCAGCGCGGCGAGCAGCCGCTCCGATTCGGCGGCCATGTCCTCGGCCTCATCGACCGTTGCGGGCATCGTCGTCGCGACCCGCTCCGGCAACCGCAGGTCCTCCACCATGACTTCACGCCCCGTGCACAGCGCCAGCGCGAGCCGCAGCACGTTGCGCAGCTCGCGCAGGTTGCCGGGCCAGCGGTGCGCCATCAGCGCCTCGATCGCTTCGGCCGACAGCCGCGCGTTCGAATCCATCGCCGCGGCTTCGTCGGCGAACAGGCGATCGATCAGGTGGCGCCGATCACCGCGCTCGCGCAGCGGCGGCAGCTTCAGCACGGCGCCGCACAGGCGGTAGTAGAGGTCCTCGCGGAAGCGGCCTGCCGCGACGAGGTCACTCAGGCCCCGGTGCGTGGCGGCCACCACCGCGAGGTCCACGCGCTGCGGCGCGTCGCCGCCCAGCGGCAGCACCTCGCCCTCCGACAGCACGCGCAGCAGCCGCGTCTGCAGGGCCATCGGCATGTCGCCGATCTCGTCGAGGAACAGCGTGCCGCGGTCGGCCTGCGCGATCAGGCCCTTCATGCCCTTGCTGCGGCCGCCGGTGAAGGTCCCGGGCAGGTAGCCGAACAGCTCGCTCTCGATCAGCGAATCGGGAATGGCCGCGCAGTTCACGGCCACGAAGGGCAGGGCCGCGCGGCGGCTCGCGCCGTGCAGTGCGCGCGCCAGCACCTCCTTGCCGCTGCCGGTCTCGCCCTCGATCAGCACGTGGATGCCGCGGTCGACCAGCCGGCGCGCCTGCGCGAGCAGCGACTGCATCGCGGGATCGTCGCCCGCGATGCCCTCGAGCGGCGGCAGCCGGTCGGCGGCATGGGAGGTCTTGCGCTCGGCGGGCGCCACCGGCGCGGCCGTGCGGCGCGCCACGCGCGGCGCGAGCAGCGAGGCGTGGTACTCGCCGCCGTCCGGCAGCAGCACCGTGTGGGCGAAGGGCATGGCCGATGCGCTCGCGCCCAGGCGCCAGATCGCATCGAGCGGCATGCGCAGCAGCTCGGCCACGCAGGTGCCGACCGGATGGGCCGCGAACAGCCGCCGCGCGCTGCTGTTCGCGCCGACCACCGTGCCCGCCTCGTCGAGCGCGAGCATCAGTTCGCCGGCGACGTCGACCAGGCCGAAGGCGCTGCCCAGCCGCAGCACCCAGTGGCCGCGGAAGTGGCGCAGGAAATCGGCGTCCTCGATCATGCGCGCGTAGATCGCGACCAGGTGCCGCACCAGGTGCTGGCTCTCCTTGGCCTCGGGCGAATGCAGCGCCGACACGTCGAGCACCGCCGTGAGCCGCCCGCCATGGTCGAACAGCGGCGCGGTGGTGCAGGTCAGCGCGATGTGGGTGGCATCGAAGTGCTCGGTCTGGTGGCAGGTCATCGGTGCCTGCTCGACCAGGCAGGTGCCCACGCCGCAGGTGCCCGCATGGGCCTCGTTCCAGTCGGCGCCGAGGTAGAGGCCGGCCTTGCGCAACTGGTCGTCCCAGGCCGGGTTGCCGATGTAGTCGACCGTGATGCCCTCGGCATCGGTCAGCAGCACCATGTAGCCGAGGTCGGCCACGCGGCGGTAGATGTCCTCCATGCCCGCGCGCGCGGTGCACAGGAAGTGCTCGAGCTGCTGCTGGTGCGCGCGCACCTCGTGCGCCGGCAGGATGCGCGCGGGCGTGGGCCGCGAGGGATCGAGGCCATGGTCGCGCACGCAGCGCGCCCACGACTTGTGGACCAGGCTGGTCGCCGGATCGGCCAGCGCGGTGCCGGTGGCGATCGAATAGACGTTGTCGATGTGGCGCGATTGCAGGGAAGGCATGCTCGACCTCGCGATGGCACGCGGCCGCCGGGGGATCGGAGCGCACGTGCAGCCGGACATCATTCGGCTGTCGCGCTGTCGCAGCACAGAGGTGAAACCCGGTGCGCCGCCGGACTTTCACCGGGACGCGCTACGCTTCGTTTCCATCGGAGACCGACGCATGCACACCTTCCAGCTCTTCGCCGACTACTTTCAGTTCTACATCCAGGACGAATCCGCCGAAGGCGATCTTTCCGATGCATGGAGCGACGAGGCCGTGGAACGCATGCTCGCGACCGCGCCCGGCGTGGTCGGCATCGGCACGGCGCGCAACATGAACGTGCCGGTCACGCTCGAGATCCTCGAGGCCGAGCCGCCGCTCGCTGCCGATGCCTGGGAGCACATCGTCGAATGCACGCTCGCGACGGCGAGCGGGCGCCTCGCGATCGCGGGTTGCACCGACTACTTCCCGGACGCCGCGCGCATAGCGATCGCGCCGGGCACCTACCGCGTGCGCGCCTGCTACGCGGGGCTCGCGACGCTGTCCGAGGACGGGCTCGAGGGCGAGGACCGCTACCACCTCGCGCTGTGGCCGGCGCCGGCCATCGAGCCCACGATCCTCAAGCAGCGCGCGGCCTGACAAGGCTTGAGCGCGCCGCTCAGCGGCAGGCGAAGCTCTCCGCCTTCGACGTGTCCCCGCCCAGGTACGCGATCTTCTTCGGATAGGTGCACAGCGGCCGCGCGAGCGACTTGTCGCCGTTGCGCAGCACGAGGTTCTCGGGTGGGATGCCCTTCTCGACCCAGTCGGTGAGCGCGGTGAACAGCTGGTTCGGCGCGGGCAGCGGCGGGTTGGCCGCGGGGCTGGTGCCGGGCAGGCCGTCGACCGAGCCCACGCCCATGCAATGGCCCATCGCGGGGATCTCGAGGTAGCGGTAGAACTTCTGCAGCGCATCGATGCCGCCCATCGCGCCGGCCGCGCGCTCGTAGTAGTGGGCGGTGCCCGAGTTCGGGATCACCTGGTCGGCCAGGCCGTGGTAGGTCAGCATCTTCGCGCCGCGGTCGCGGAAGCGCGCGAGGTCGGGGTTGTCGGCGTTGATGTTCGCGAACGCGCCCTGCAGCGCCTTGCCGCGGTCGCTGGCGTTGGCGAGCTGCGCGTAGCCCAGGCCCTTCCAGCGGTCGGCGCCGTTGCCGGTGGCGTTGATGAAATCGGGCGTGGCGAGCGTCGGGTCCTGCAGGTTCAGCGCGACCTGGTGCACGGCGATGGGGAAGGGCGCGGGCACGCCGCCGGCCGAGCCGGCCAGGCCCGAGAGCGCGGTGCCGCGCGTGGGGCCGTACCAGAGCTGGTTCGACGCCAGCGTGGGGCCGTAGCCGATGTCGCCCGCGGCCGCGGGGGCGCTGCCGTCGCGGGTCTGGCCGTACCAGATCTTGTTGACGGCCTGCGCCTGCGCGGTGCTCAGGCAGGCCGCGGTGGCATTGCTGCCGCCGCTCGCGGTGCACAGCACGGCCTTGTCCTGCACCGGGTCGTAGCGGCAGGCGGCCGGGTCGCTGATGAAGCCCTCGTGCTTGCCGGTGAGCTGGCTGTCGCAGGCGCTGACCGCGGCCGAGGACACCAGCGTGGCCTGCTCGGGCGTGAGCGGCGTGCCACCGAGGTCGCGCTGCATCACGACCTGCGGATAGAGCTCGGCCGTGATGAAGGTGCTCCAGTTGATCGCGCTGTTGCCCGCGAGGATGCCGTCGAAGTCGTCGGGGTTGACCTGTGCCTGCATGTGGCCCTGGCGCCCGCCGGTGGAGCAGCCGTCCCAGTACGAGTACTTCGGCGCATCGCCGTAGAAGCCGGCCGCGAGCGCCTTGGCCTTGACCGCCATCTCGTGGATGCCGCGGCTCGCGAAGTCGGTCCACAGCGCGGTGTTGACAGTGCCGTCGGGGTTCATCGCGAAGGCGCCGTCGGTGCCGGCCACGGGGCTCGACGAGGCATGGCCGGTGTCGGTGATGGCGCTGACCGAGCCCTCGGTGCCGGCCACGCGTGAAGGCGAATCGATGCCGCCGGCGTTGCCGATGCGATCGAGCGCGCTGATCGAGGGTTCGCCCGCGAAGCCGCCGCCGCCGAGCACGCGCACGCGCTGGTTCCACGCGGCCTTGGCGGGCAGCCAGACCTCGATGCCGATGCCCGGCGAGGTCGAAGGCGCGCCGGCGGGACCGGCGTGGCCCGGCCCGACGTTGAGCTTGACCATGCACAGGTCGCTGGCCGCGAGCGTGCCGGTGGCCTTGCCGTCGAGGTTGAGGTCGTCGCCCTTCCTGAACTGCTTCACCAGCCGCACGGTGGTGTTCGCATCGGGCTTGAACGCGGTCTTGAGGCTGTCGTCGCAAGTCAGCGCGACCGGTGCCGCGGGTGGCGGCGCGGCCGGCACGATCGGCAGCACGGTGTTCGACGAGCCGCTGCCGCCGCAGGCCGAGAGCGCGGCGGCCGCGGCGAGGCACAGCAGGGCGATGGAGGGTGGAACGGAACGGGTGTGGGATCTGTTGTGGTGGCGCATCTTCTGTCTCCTGTGTTGGCAGACATCGAATGTGCCGAGCGTGCCTCGCACGGTCTATCGACATGCGATCAGCGCTTGCAGGATTCCCTCAACCGGCCCTCGGACTTACCCGCGATGCACGCGTGCGCGCGGGCGTGCTGCCCACGAGCTGGCGGAACACCTGCGTGAAATGCGCCTGGCTCGAGAAGCCCACCGCGTGCGCGATCTCGGCCAGCGCGAGCGGGCCGTCGAGCAGCGCGAGTGCCTGCCGCACGCGCTGCTCCATCACGTAGCGATAGGGCGTGGCGCCGGTGCTGGCGCGGAACAGCCGCGTGAAGTGCACCGCGCTCATCTGCAGCTCGGCCGCGAGCGTGTCGATGCCGAAGTCCTCGGCCAGGTGCGCCATCACCCAGTCGTAGACGCGGCGCAGGTCGGCCTGCGAGAGCCGGCCGCGCGGTCGCTGCGTGCTGCGCGCGCAACCGTAGCGGCCCTGCAGGTAGCTCGCGAGCGCCATCGACAGTCCCTGCGCATGCAGCCGGCCCGAGCTGCAGCCGCGCTCGATCTCGTCGCGCATGGCGGTGGCCAGCAGCTGCAAGGTGGCGTCGGTGGTCGACAGCTGGGTCTGCAGGTGCAGCTCGCCGTCGCTCTCGGGCATGAGGCTGCGCAGCGCCTCGGGGCGGATCTCGATCGCAATCATCTCCTCGAGGCAGCCGGTCCAGCTCGCGCGGTCGACCTCGTAGCCCCGCTCGAAGATGCTCATGCTGCCCGCGCGCGTCTCGATGCGGTGCGAACGCCGGCCCTGCGTCATGACGCCGCTCAGATGGCCGCGCACGCACAGCCCGATCAGCGGATGCGGGTTGTAGCAGGCCGGGTTCTCGCCGTCGCCGATCATCGCGCGCACCTCGAAGGCGAAGCCCTGCCATGGCGTGGCGCCCGCGTTCAGCAGCAGCCGGCCGTCCATGCGCAACGGCTTGCCCGTGGTGTCGAGCAGGCTGATCTCGCGCGTCATGGCGGTGGGCCCTCAGACCCCGAGCAGCGCCTCCAGCGCCTGAGGCTGCGCGAGCAGTGCGCCCGAGGCGCCCTGGCGCACGATCTGGCCCTTCTCCATCACCACCGCGAGCTCGGTGTGGGCCAGCACCTTGCGGTAGTCGCGGTCCACGATCAGGGTGGCGATGCCGGTCTGGCGGATCTGCTCGATCACGCGCCAGATCTCGGCCACGATCAGCGGCGCCAGGCCTTCGGTCGCTTCGTCGAGGATCAGCAGGCGCGGGTTGGTCATCAGCGCGCGGCCGATCGACAGCATCTGCTGCTCGCCGCCCGAGAGCTGCTGGCCGCCGTGCGACAGCCGCTCGGCCAGCCGCGGGAAGGTGGCCATCACGCGCTCGAAGGTCCAGGCGCGCTGGCCGTCGATGCCCGCGCGCTCGCTCATCACGAGGTTCTCGCGCACCGAGAGGTTGGGGAAGATGCCGCGGCCCTCGGGCACGTAGCCGATGCCCAGGCGCGCCATCTTCTCGGGCGGCAGGCCCGTGACCGTGCGGCCGTCGACCTGCACCTCGCCCGAGGCGGGGCGCACGTAGCCCATGATCGTGCGGATCAGCGTGGTCTTGCCCATGCCGTTGCGCCCCAGCAGCCCGACCGAGGTCGCGGCCGGGATCTCGGCATGCACGCCGCGCAGGATGTGGCTGTTGCCGTAGTAGGTGTTGAGGTCCTTGACGTTGAGCATCAGAGGCCTCCCGCCGGGCCGCCCCAAGGCAGGCCTGCGCCCCCCCGGGGGGCAGCGATGACACGAAGTGCAGAGCGTGGGGGCATCAGTGTTCCTCTCCCAGGTAGGCGGTGCGGACTTCGGGGTTCTCGCGGATCGCGTCGGGGCTGCCGGTGGCGATCACCGTGCCGTTGACCATCACCGTGATGCGGTCGGCCACGCGGAACACCGCGTCCATGTCGTGCTCCACCAGCAGGATGGCGTGCGTGGCCTTGAGCTGCGCGAGCAGGTTCAGCATGCGGTCGGTCTCCTCCGCGCCCATGCCGGCCAGCGGCTCGTCAAGCAGCAGCACGCGCGGATGCGTGGCCAAGCACATCGCCACCTCGAGCTGGCGCTGCGCGCCGTGGCTCAGCGTGCCGGCAATGCGGTGCGCCTCGGCGGCGAGGCCCGCGGCTTCGAGCGCCGCATCGGCCGAGGCCGAGCTCGCGGCGCAGCCGCGCGACGGCTGCCAGATCGCCCAGGGCCGCGGCGTGGCCGCCTGCGCCGCGAGGCGGCAGTTCTCGTGCACGCTGAACTCCGGGAAGATGGTGGTGCGCTGGTAGCTGCGGCCCACGCCCGCGAGCGCGCGGCGGAACTGCGCGCGCGTCGTGATGTCCTCGCCGTCGAGACGGATGCGGCCGGCCGAGGCCTCGATCTCGCCCGAGAGCATGTTGATCAGGGTCGACTTGCCCGCGCCGTTGGTGCCGATCACCGCATGCACCTCGCCCACGTGCAGGTCGAGCGTGACCGCGTTGACCGCGACCAGGCCGCCGAAGCGGCGCGTGAGGCCCTCGACCGACAGCAGCACTGAATCGTTCATGCGTGCGTTCATGCCCCGCTCCTCGGCGACAGCCGCTGCACCAGCCCGATCAGGCCCTTGGGCAGCAGCGCCACGAACACGATGATGGTCAGCCCCAGCGTGAGCTGCCAGTGGTCGGCCAGCGGCCCGAGCAGCGCGTGGGTCGAGAAGATCTCCTTGAGCAGCGTGAAGGCGATGGCGCCGATCACCGCGCCGCGCAGGTGGCCCAGGCCGCCGAGGATCACCATCAGCAGCACCTCGCCCGAGTTGTGCCAGGCCATCAGCTCGGGGTTGACCACGCCGTCGCGCGAGGCCAGCAGGAAGCCCGCGAGGCCGGCCAGCGCGCCGGCCAGCACGAAGGCCGCGAGCTTGTAGGCGTAGGTGGGGAAGCCCGCCGCGCGCATGCGCTGTTCGTTGACGCGGATGCCCGCGAGCGCCGCGCCGAAGCGCGAGCGGCGCAGCAGCGCGAGCAGCGCGTAGGTGAACACCAGCGCCGCCAGCACCACGTAGAACAGCACCGTGCGGTTCTCGAGGTCGAGCGCGCCGAGGGCCGGGCGCACGTAGAGGTAGATGCCGTCGCTGCCGCCGCCGACCTTGGTGTCATGGAACACGAAGAAGGCCATCTGCGCGAAGGCCAGCGTCACCATGATGAAGTAGACGCCGCGCGTGCGCAGGCTCAGCGCGCCGACGAACAGGGCATAGAGCCCGGCCGCGCCCATGGCCGCGGGCAGCAGCAGCGCGAAGTTGCCGCCCTCGGCGCCCGAGGCCAGCACCGTGACGTAGGCGCCAATGCCGTAGAAGGCCGCGTGGCCCAGGCTCACGAGGCCGGTCATGCCGACCAGCAGCTCGAGGCTCAGCGCGAAGATCGACAGGATCATCACCTTGACGATGAAGTCCGAGGCGTAGTTGCCCAGCAGCGGGCCGGCGATGCCGATGGCCAGCGCGCAGGCCAGCGGCAGCGCCGCGCCGCCGAACGAGCCGGCGTCCCGGGCGGGTGAAGAAGAGGGCGTGGAGGCAATCATGCGCGTGGAGGTCCTGGGGATCGAACTCATGGACGCCGTCCCATCAGCCCCTCGGGCTTCCAGATCAGCACGATCGCCATCAGCAGGTAGATGCCGATGCCGCTCAAGTCGGCGAAGAACACCTTGCCGAAGGTGTCGACGAAGCCCACCAGCAGCGAGGCGACGAGCGCGCCGGTGATCGAGCCGATGCCGCCGATCACCACCAGCACGAAGCAGATGATCAGCACGCTCGCGCCCATGTTCGGATAGACCGAGGACATCGGCGCGGCGATCATGCCGGCCAGCGCCGCGAGCGCCACGCCGGCGGCGAAGACGATGCGGTAGAGCCGCTTCACGTCGATGCCCAGGCCGCGCACCATGTCGCGGTTGCTCGCGCCGGCGCGGATCATCATGCCCAGGCGCGTGCGGTTGACCACCCAGTACAGCGCCAGCGCCAGCACGATGCAGGCGGCCGAGGCGAACAGGCGGTACCAGGGATAGCTCATCACGCTGCCCAGCGCGAAGCTGCCGTCGAGCCAGGCCGGCACCTTCACGCCGTGCACGTCGTTGCCCACCAGGATCGAGCGCAGTTCCTCGAACACCAGGATCAGGCCGTAGGTCATGAGCACCTGCTGCAGGTGGTCGCGCTGGTAGAGGTAGCTGAAGAAGGCCCACTCGAGCAGGTAGCCGAAGATGGCGGCGAGCACCACGCCGGCGACCAGCATCAGCAGGAACTGGTCGCCGAACAGCGGCGCCAGCGAGAACGCCATGTAGGCGCCGATCATGTAGAAGCTGCCGTGCGCGAGGTTGATCACGCCCATGATCCCGAAGATCAGCGTCAGGCCCGAGGCCACGAGAAAGAGCAGCAGTCCGTACTGAACCGAGTTCAGGCACTGGACGAGGAAGGTGCCGAAGTCCACGTTAGGTCATCCGGGTTGGGCTGGAGAAGCAGGCGCGAAGCGCCGCGATGTTCGGGAGACACCGCGGATCCGGCTTGGCCGGTCCGCGGGTGTCGCCCCCTCGAGGGGGGCGTCGAGCTGCACGAAGCGAGCGAGGGACGGAGGTGGGTTACATGCGGCAGCCGCGCGCGGGATCGGCCAGACCCTTGATCGCCGTGCTCACCAGCTTGTTCTCCTTGCCCTCCACCTTGCGCAGATAGATGTCCTGCACCGGGTTGTGCGACTTGCTGACCGTGAACGCGCCGCGCGGGCTGTCGATCTTGGCCTTCTCGACCGCGGCCGCGAAGTCGGCCTTCTTCGTGATGTCGCCCTTGGTGGCGGCGAGGCCCACGCCCAGCATCTGCGCGGCGTCGTAGCCTTGCACCGCGTACACGTCGGGCTGCAGCTTGAAGGTCTTGGCGTAGGCGGTGCGGAAGGCGGTGTCGCGTGGCGTGTTCAGGCCGTCGGCGTAGTGCAGCGTGGTGAGCATGCCCTGCGCAGATTCGCCCTGCGCCTCGAGCGTGCCGTCGGTCAGGAAGCCCGGGCCGTACAGCGGGATGGTCTTGTTCAGGCCCGCGGCCTGGTAGTCCTTGACGAACTTGACCGCGCCGCCGCCCGCGAAGAAGGCATAGACCGCATCGGGCTTGGCCGCCGCGATCTCGGTCAGCAGGGCCTGGAACTCCACGTTCGGGAACGGCAGCGTGAGCTGCTTGTCGACCTTGCCGCCGGCCTTCTCGAAGCCTTCCTTGAAGCCGTTGACCGACTCCTCGCCGGCCGCGTACTTCCAGGTGATGGTCATGACCTTCTTCTTGCCCTGCTGCTTTGCCGCCACCTCGCCCATGGCGTAGGCCGGCTGCCAGTTGCTGAACGAGCTGCGGAAGATGTTGGGCGCGCACATCGGGCCGGTCACGGCGTCGGCGCCGGCATTGGGCACGATCAGCACGGTGCCGCTTTCCTTGGCGGCCTTGGCCATGGCCATCGCCACGCCCGAGTGCACGGTGCCCACGATCACGTCGACGTTGTCGCGCTTGATGAGCTTGTTGACGTTGTCGGTGGCCTTGGCGGGATCGGACTCGTCGTCGACCTTGAAGTACTCGATCTCGCGGCCCGCGAGCTTGCCGCCCTGCTCGTCGACGTAGAGCTTGAAGCCGTTCTCGATCGCCACGCCGAGCGCGGTGAAGGTGCCGCTGTAGGGCAGCATCAGGCCGACCTTGAGCTTGCCCGTGCCCTGGGCCGAGGCGGCCGTGCACAGCGCGGCGAAGGACAGCGCGGTCAGCGCGAGGCGGGTGGTGTGGCGAATGGTCATGAACTCTGTCTCCTGTTTTTGGTGATGAACGAAGTGGCCGCGACGATGACACGATCCGGCTGATCGCGATGCGGGGAATGCCCGCATTCGGGGATCTCGAGCAGCTCGCAGCCGGGCACGCGCGCGGCGATGCCGCGGATCTGCGCGAGGCTGCCGTACTCGTCGCCGAGGCCCTGCACGGCGAGCACGGGGCAGCGGATCGCGTCGAGCTCGGCCTCGATGTTCCAGTCGCGGAACGGCGGATGCAGCCAGATGCGGTTCCAGCCCCAGAAGGCCGAGTCGGCGCTGTCGTGGTAGCGGCCGAGCTTCTGCGGCAGGTCGGTGCCGAGGTAGGCGGTGCGCGCGAGCTCGATGTTCGCCACCGTCACGTCTTCCACGAAGATGTGCGGCGCCAGCACGACCAGGCCCGCGACGCGCTCGGGGAAACGCGCGGCGTAGAGCAGCGAGATCGAGCCGCCGTCGCTGTGGCCGAACAGCCAGGGCTGCTCGCCGTCGAGCGCGAGCGCGCTGAACAGCGCGGGCAGCACCTCGTGCGCCTGGCGGTGCATGAAGTCGACGTCCCAGATCTCGTCGTCGGCGCGCGGCGTCGAGCGGCCGTAGCCGGGGCGCGAGAACACCAGGCCGCGCACGCCGGCGGCTTCGCACAGGCGCCCGGGGAAGTCCTTCCACATCGCGACCGAGCCGAGGCCCTCGTGCAGGAACACGACGAGCGGCGCGTCGCCGCGCTCGGGCGCGATCCACTGGCACTCGATGCGCACCGCGCGGCCGCGCCAGTCGATGGTGGCAAAGTCGGGAAGGCTCATGCCTGCTTCTCGCGCTCGCGCAGCCGGAAGCGCTGGATCTTGCCGGTCGCCGTCTTCGGCAGCTCGGCCACGAACTCGAGGAAGCGCGGGTACTTGTAGGGCGCGAGGCGCTCCTTCACGAAGGCCTTGAGCTCGTCCTCGGTGGTGGTGCCGCCGTCCTTGAGCACCACGAAGGCCTTGGTCTTCGTGAGGCCCTCGCCGTCCTCCTTGCCGATCACGGCGGCCTCGAGCACGGCCGGGTGCTGCATCAGCGTGGCCTCGACCTCGAAGGGCGAGACGTAGATGCCGCTGACCTTGAGCATGTCGTCGCTGCGGCCCGCATAGGTGAAGTAGCCGTCGGCGTCGCGCGTGTACTTGTCGCCGCTCTTGGTCCAGCCGCCCTGGAAGGTCTCGCGCGACTTCTCGCGGTTGGTCCAGTACATCAGCGCCGAGCTCGGGCCGCGGATGTAGAGGTCGCCGACCTCGCCGTCGGGCACGGCGCGGCCGTCCTCGCCGCGCAGCTCGACCTCGTAGCCCTCGACCGGCTTGCCCGTGGTGCCGTAGCGCACGTCGTCGGGCCGGTTCGAGATGAAGATGTGCAGCATCTCGGTGGAGCCGATGCCATCGATGATGTCGCAACCGAAGTGCGTCTTGAAGCGCTGCGCGATCTCGCCGGGCAGCGCCTCGCCGGCCGACGAGCACATGCGCAGCGCCACCGCTTCGCGCGCCGGCAGCTTCGGCGAGGCGAGCATGCCCGCGAAGCCGGTGGGCGCGCCGAAGAAGACCGTGGGCTTGTGCTCGACCCAGCGGCGGAACGTTGCATCGGGCGTGGGGCGCTCGGCCATCAGCACCACGGTGGCGCCCACCGACAGCGGGAAGGTCAGCGCATTGCCCAGGCCGTAGGCGAAGTACATCTTGGCGGCCGAGAAGCAGACGTCGTTCTCGGTCAGGCCCAGCACCGGCTTGCCGTAGAGCTCGGCGGTCCACCAGAGGTTGGCCTGCGTGTGCACCGTGCCCTTGGGCTTGCCGGTGGAGCCCGAGGAGTAGAGCCAGAAGCCCGGATCGTCGGAGGCCGTGAGCGCGGGCGTGGCCAGGGGCTCGGCGGCGGCGAGCGCGGCCTCGAAGTCCCGCGCGCCCTCGGGCAGCGCGCCCACGGGTTGCGACACCAGCAGCGTGTGCAGCTCGTGGCCGCCGCGCGCCATCGCTTCCTGCAGCACCGGCAGCAGCGCGCCCGACACCAGCGCGGCCTGCGCGCGGCTGTGGTCGAGCATGTAGGCGTAGTCCTCGGGCGTGAGCAGCGTGTTGACGGCCACCGGCACGATGCCGGCGTAGAGGCAGCCGAGGAAGCTCACGGGCCAGTCGTTGCCGTCGAGCATCAGCAGCAGCACGCGTTCCTCGCGGCGCAGGCCCGCGGCCCTGAGCGCTGCGGCGAGGCGGCGCGCGCGGTCCTCGAGCTGGCCGTAGCTCAGCGTGCCGCGGTCGTCGACGTAGGCGGTGCGCGCGGCGCGCTCGCGGTTGAGCGCGAACAGGTGCTCGGCGAAGTTGAAGCGGGGTGGCAGGCTCATCGTGTGTCTCCTTGGGGCCTCTGTGGGGGCGCTGCGTCGGTATCTAGATAGAGGGGCGGCTACAGCCCCAGGGCGGCGAGCACGCCGTTGCCCGCCTGCACCGCGCTGCGGCGGTGGTAGAAGTCCAGCGCGCGCAGGCCGCCGAGTTCGGCGCCGCCGCCCGCGCGGCCCGGGCCGCCGTGCAGCGACATCGGCATCACGTTGCCGTGGCCGGTCTGGGCCTGCGCCACCTCGGGCGTGATCACGTGCACGCGGCCATGGCTGGCCGCGAGTTCGACCGCCGCCTGCGCAAGCGCCGTCTCGTCGGCGCCGTAGAGCGAGGTCACGAGCGAGCCCTGGCCGCGGTGGGCGAGCGCGAAGGCATGGGCCGTGTCGCGGTAGGGCAGCAGCGTGGCGACCGGGCCGAAGACCTCGATGTCGTGCACCTGCTGCGCCGCGTCGGCATCGCGCGCGCCCAGCAGCACCGGGCCGATGCAGGCGGCCACGGCGGGGTCGGCGTCGACCAGCGGGCGGTCGCGGCCATCGTGCAGCACCTGGGTCTGCGCGGCGAGCGCATCGAGGCCCTCGCACACCGCGGCCAGCTGCGCGCGGCTCACCAGCGAGCCCATGCGCACGCCCTCGTTGCGCGGGTTGCCCACGCTCACGCCCGCGAGCTTGGCGCCGATCGCCTCGGCGGCGGCGTCGTAGAGCTCGGCCGGCACGAGGATGCGGCGGATCGCGGTGCACTTCTGGCCCGCCTTCACCGTCATCTCGCGCACCACTTCGCGCACCAGCAGGTTGAAGGCTTCGCTGCCGGGCGCGGCACCGGGCAGCAGCAGCGCGCTGTTGAGGCTGTCGGCCTCGATGTTCACGCGCACCGAGCGCCGCGCCACGGCGTCGTGCGAGCGGATCAGCGCGGCGGTGTCGGCCGAGCCGGTGAACGAGACCACGTCGAAGGGCTGGAGCTGGTCCATCAGGCCGGCCGAGCTGCCGCAGATCACCGACAGCGCGCCCGCGGGCAGCACGCCCGCGTCGACCACGTCCTTGACCATGCGCTGCGTGAGCCAGGCGGTGGCGGTGGCCGGCTTCACGATCACCGGCACGCCCGAGAGCAGCGCGGGCGCGGCCTTCTCCCACAGGCCCCACGAGGGGAAGTTGAAGGCGTTGATGAACAGCGCCACGCCATGCGTGGGTACCTGAAGGTGCTGCGACTGGAACAGCGGCTCCTTGCCGAGCCTGGCGGCCTCGCCGTCGCGCAGTGCGCGCACGTCGCCGAGCGCGTCGCCCCATTTCGCATACTGGCCCAGCGTGAAGATCGCGCCGTCGATGTCGACGGCCGAGTCGTTCTTCACCGTGCCCGAGTTCGCGGTCGCGATCTCGTAATAGGCATCGCGGTTCGCCTGCAGCACCTTGACGATGGCGGCCAGCAAGCCGGCGCGCTGGCGGTAGGTGAGGGCGCGCAGGGCGTGGCCGCCCTGTTCGCGGGCGAACGAGAAGGCCCCGGGCAGGTCGAGCCCGGTGGCGTCGACGCGCACGAGCTCGGTGCCGAGCACCGGGTCGAAGAGGGGCGTGCCGGCGCCCGAGCCGCTTTGCCAGCGGCCGGCGACGTGATTGGGAAGAAGCTCGGTCATTCGATGGGCTCTCGATGTGTGCAGATTCGGGGAACACCGCGGAACCGGCTTTGCCGGGCCGCTGGTGTTGCCCCCGGCGAGGGGGTTGGCGGCCACACGAAGTGGGCAAGCCTGGGGGAGTGCCTCATACCGTGAACTTGATCTGCCCTTCGGGCAGGAGGTAGAGAACGAGCGCGCGGCCTTGCGCGACGGTCGGGCGGTGCGCGCTGCCGGGGCCGTAGACGCACCAGCCCGCGGGCCGTCCGTCGAAGCTGGCGGCGGGGCTGTCGTCCAGCGGCATGATCAGGTCGATCTCGCCCTGGGGATGGGTGTGGTGCGGGCCGGCGATGTCCTGCATGTCGACCACGTCGACCGAGAAGCGGTGCAGCGCGTCCTCGGCCTTGAAGACGCGGCCGTACCTGATGCCGCCACCTTCGCGCTCGCAGAGCCAGCCTTCGGCCACGCCCTGGCGGCAGGCGGCGCCGAGCCGCGCGAAGGTGGGGCTGCCGGCGCCGTGGTTCGCGTTGAGCCAGCGGTCGAGCTCGGCGTCGAGCGGCCGGCCGGCGATCTCGGCGGTCAGGCCGGCGATCAGTTGGTGGAAGGCTTCCTTGCCGCCGGGGCTGGCGGACTGGCTGCTGTCGGACATCGTGGGCCTCGAACTTTGGTATTGCCTTGCAGGAATGCTGCACGTGCAGTATCTTGCGTGTGGCCGAACAATAAGCATCGAGACAACCAGTGTCAAGCAATATAGTGCATCTATGGTGTTTACCCTGAGCGCGCACAATGCCGGCGAAACAAGAGGAATGGCATGAATGAGCATGTAGACGCGGTGCTGGCCACCGCGCCGGAAGGCGTCGCCCCCGCCGCGCCCGGGGAGGTGAAGAACCCGCTGCTGGTCGCGCTCGGCGAGCGCGTGCGCAACCTGCGCGCGCAGCGCGGGCTCACGCGCAAGGCGGTGGCGATCGCGGCCGAGGTGTCGGAGCGCCATCTCGCCAACCTCGAGTACGGCATCGGCAACGCCTCGATCCTGGTGCTGCAGCAGGTGGCGGGCGCGCTGCACTGCTCGCTGGCCGAACTGGTCGGCGACGTGACCACCAGCTCGCCCGAGTGGCTGCTGATCCGCGAGCTGCTCGAGCACCGCAGCGAGGCCGACCTGCGCCGGGTGCGCGTGGCGCTCGGCGAACTGCTGGGCACGGCCTCGGTCGACCCGGCGCGGCACCGGCGCATCGCGCTCGTGGGCCTGCGCGGCGCGGGCAAGTCCACCCTGGGCCAGATGCTGGCCGACGACCTCGAGGTGCCCTTCGTCGAGCTGAGCCGCGAGATCGAGAAGCTCGCCGGCTGCAGCGTGCGCGAGATCCACGACCTCTACGGCACCAACGCCTACCGCCGCTACGAGCGCCGCGCGCTCGAGGAGGCGATCCAGATCTACAGCGAGGTGGTGATCGCCACGCCCGGCGGCATCGTCTCCGACCCCGCCACCTTCAACGAGCTGCTCGCGCACTGCACCACCGTCTGGCTGCAGGCCGCGCCCGAGGAGCACATGGGCCGCGTGGCCGCCCAGGGCGACACCCGCCCGATGGCCGCCAGCCGCGAGGCCATGGACGACCTGCGCCGCATCCTCAACGGCCGCGCCGCCTTCTATTCGAAGGCCGATCTCACGGTCGACACCAGCCGCCAGACCCTGCCGCAGAGCTTCCAGAATCTGCGCGCCGCGGCCCGCCAGGCCATGGGCCTGAAGGCCTGACCCGGCCGGCGCCGCCGCGCGCCGGCCCGGGCTTCGGTCACGTTCTCGAAAAAAACCGCATCAGGCATTGACGTGCCCGTAAACATGCAGCATGATGCATGTCATCGCCGCAGGAAAGTGCATTATTATTCGTGCATCGACCTTGTCCCGCGGCCTTTCAAGCCCACGGAAGACCCAGGAGACCCCCGCCATGACCGACACCACCGCATCCACCGCCGCCCCGCGCGTCGACTACCGCATCGAGCCTTCCCAGTACCGCCACTGGTCGATCGGCTTCGACGGCGAGATCGCGCGCCTCACGCTCGACATCGCCGAGGACGGCGGCATCCGCCCCGGCTACAAGCTCAAGCTCAACAGCTACGACCTCGGCGTCGACATCGAGCTCAACGACGCGCTCAACCGCATCCGCTTCGAGCACCCCGAGGTGCGCAGCGTGATCGTGACCAGCGGCAAGGACCGCATCTTCTGTTCGGGCGCCAACATCTTCATGCTCGGCGTCTCGAGCCACGCCTGGAAGGTGAACTTCTGCAAGTTCACCAACGAGACCCGCAACGGCATGGAAGACTCGTCGAAGCACTCGGGCCTGAAGTTCCTCGCGGCCGTGAACGGCGCCTGCGCCGGCGGCGGCTACGAACTGGCGCTGGCCTGCGACGAGATCCTGCTGGTCGACGACCGCTCCTCCTCCGTCTCGCTGCCCGAAGTGCCGCTGCTCGGCGTGCTGCCCGGCACCGGCGGCCTGACCCGCGTGACCGACAAGCGCCACGTGCGCCACGACCTGGCCGACATCTTCTGCACCAGCGTCGAAGGCGTGCGCGGCCAGCGTGCCGTCGAATGGCGCCTGGTCGACGCGGTCGCCAAGCCCGCGCAGTTCGCCGCCGCCGTGCAGGAACGCGCCTCGCAGCTCGCGGCCGGCAGCGACCGCCCCGCCGGCGCCAAGGGCGTGGCCCTCACGCGCCTCGAGCGCACCGACAGCGCCGACGGCATTGCCTACTCGCACGTCAACGTGCAGATCGACCGCAGCAAGCGCACCGCGGCGATCACCGTGAAGGCGCCGAGCGGCGCGCAGCCGGCCGACATCGCCGCCATCGAAGCCGCGGGCGCCGCCTGGTGGCCGCTGGCCGTGTGCCGCGAACTCGACGACGCGATCCTCAACCTGCGTACCAACGAACTCGACATCGGCACCTGGCTGCTGAAGACCGAGGGCGACGCCCAGGCCGTGCTGGCCTCGGACGCCGTGATGCTCGCGAACAAGGACCACTGGCTGGTGCGCGAAACCATCGGTGCGCTGCGCCGCACGCTGGCGCGCTTCGACGTCTCCTCGCGCAGCTTGTTCGCGCTGGTCGAGGCCGGTTCCTGCTTCGCCGGCACGCTGGCCGAGCTGGCCTTCGCGGCCGACCGCACCTACATGCTCGCGCTGCCCGACGACGCCGAGCGCGCGCCCAGGCTGGTGCTCAACGAATTCAACTTCGGCTTCTTCCCGATGGTCAACGACCAGAGCCGCCTGCAGCGCCGCTTCTACGAAGAGGCCGCGCCGCTCGAGGCCGCGCGCGGCGCCGCCGGCAAGCCGCTCGATGCCGACGAGGCCCTCCAGCTCGGCCTGGTCACCGCCGCGCCCGACGACATCGACTGGGACGACGAGATCCGCATCGCGATCGAGGAACGTGCCGCCATGTCGCCCGATTCGCTGACCGGCCTTGAGGCCAACCTGCGCTTCGCGAGCAAGGAGAACATGATCACGCGCGTGTTCGGCCGCCTCTCGGCCTGGCAGAACTGGATCTTCAACCGCCCCAACGCCGTCGGCGAGAAGGGCGCGCTCAAGGTCTACGGCACCGGCGAGAAGGCCGGCTTCGATCTCAACCGCGTCTGAACCTGCAGCCCGTACAACCCAAGGAACAACGATGAGCACGATCAACTACAGCGAGAAGATCCCCAACAACGTCAACCTCGGCGAAGACCGCACGCTGCAGCGCGCGCTCGAAGGCTGGCAGCCCAACTTCATCAACTGGTGGGACGACGTCGGCCCCGAGGGATCGACCAACCACGAGGTCTACCTGCGCACCGCCGTGAGCGTCGACCCGCAGGGCTGGGCCCAGTTCGGCCACGTGAAGATGCGCGACTACCGCTGGGGCATCTTCCTGAACCCGGGCGACGCCAACCGCGAAATCCACTTCGGCGACCACAAGGGCGAGAAGGCCTGGCAGGACGTGCCCGGCGAACACCGCGCCAACCTGCGCCGCATCATCGTCACCCAGGGCGACACCGAGCCCGCGTCGGTCGAGCAGCAGCGCCACCTGGGCCTGACCGCGCCGTCGATGTACGACCTGCGCAACCTGTTCCAGATCAACGTGGAAGAAGGCCGCCACCTGTGGGCCATGGTCTACCTGCTGCAGAAGCACTTCGGCCGCGACGGCCGCGAAGAGGCCGATGCACTGCTGCAGCGCACCTCGGGCGACGAGAACAACCCGCGCATCCTCGGTGCCTTCAACGAACGCACGCCCGACTGGCTCGCGTTCTTCATGTTCACCTACTTCACCGACCGCGACGGCAAGTTCCAGCTCTCCGCGCTGGCCGAGAGCGCCTTCGATCCGCTGGCGCGCACCACCAAGTTCATGCTGACCGAGGAAGCCCACCACATGTTCGTGGGCGAGAGCGGCGTGTCGCGCGTGATCGCGCGCACCGCGCAGGTCATGAACGAACTGAAGACCGACGACGCGCAGAAGGTGCGCGCGGCCGGTGCCATCGACCTCGGCACCATCCAGCGCTACCTGAACTTCCACTACAGCGTGACCATCGACCTGTTCGGCGCCGACCAGTCGAGCAACGCCGCCATCTTCTACAGCTCGGGCCTCAAGGGCCGCTACGAGGAAGGCAAGCGCACCGACGACCACGTGCTCAAGGGCCAGACCTACAAGGTGCTCGAGGTGAAGGACGGCCAGCTCGTCGAGAAGGACGTGCCGATGCTCAACGCGCTCAACGAAGTGCTGCGCGACGACTTCATCAAGGACTCGGTGGCCGGCGTCGGCCGCTGGAACAAGGTGCTCGAGAAGGCCGGCATTCCGACCCGCCTGGTCGTGCCGCACAAGGCCTTCAACCGCCAGATCGGCGCGCTCGCCGGCATCAAGATGTCGCCCGAGGGCCGCGTGGTGAACGACATGGAATGGGCTGCCAAGCGCGACGAATGGCTGCCGAGCACCGAAGACTTCGCTTTCGTGGCATCGTTGATGGGCCGCGTCATCGAGCCGGGCAAGTTCGCGGGCTGGATCGCGCCGCCGGTGATGGGCATCAACCGCCAGCCGGTGGACTTCGAATACGTCCGCTTCGGCTAAGCGCCTGGATATGAATCCCTCGTCCCCACGGCGAGGGGATGGAGAACAACATGGACATGGCCGTTGAAGCCGGGGTCATCAAGCAGCACCTGATCGACCCCGAGATCTGCATCCGCTGCAACACCTGCGAGGCCACCTGCCCCGTCAACGCGATCACGCACGACGACAACAACTACGTCGTGCGCGCCGACGTCTGCAACGGCTGCATGGCATGCATCTCGCCGTGCCCCACGGGCTCGATCGACAACTGGCGCACCATGCCCGTGGTGCGCGCCTACTCGATCGAGGAACAGCTCGGCTGGGAATCGCTGCCGGCCGAACTCACGCCCGAGGAGCTCGAGGCCGCGGGCGTGACGGCCGACGCGGCCGATGCCGCGGAGGTGGCCGAAGCGGTACCGGCGCAGGCCGCGAGCGCGGAAGCGGCCGAGCCGGTCTTCCACTCGGCCCAGTACGGCGCCACCGTGCCGCCGTGGTCGGCCGCGCATGCCTACACCAACCTGTTCCCGCCGAAGACCCCGACCACCGCCACCGTGGTGGGCAACTTCAACTGCACCGAGGCCGGCTTCGACAGCGAGACCCACCACATCGTGCTGGACTTCGGCGCCATCCCGTTCCCCGTGCTCGAGGGCCAGTCGATCGGCATCGTGCCGCCCGGCGTCGACGCCATCGGCAAACGCCACCACGCACGCCAGTACTCGGTGGCCAGCCCGCGCAACGGCGAGCGGCCCGGCTACAACAACGTCTCGCTCACCGTGAAGCGCGTGACCGAGGACCACCAGGGCAACCCGGTGCGCGGCCTGGCCTCGAACTACGTCTGCGACCTCAAGGTCGGCGACACCGTGCAGGTGGTCGGCCCCTTCGGCGCCTCGTTCCTGATGCCGAACCATCCGAAGTCGCACATCGTGATGATCTGCACCGGCACCGGCAGCGCGCCGATGCGCGCCATGACCGAGTGGCGCCGCCGGCTGCGCAAGAGCGGCAAGTTCGAGGGCGGCAAGCTCATGCTGTTCTTCGGCGCGCGCACGCAGCAGGAGCTGCCCTACTTCGGCCCGCTGCAGTCGCTGCCCAAGGATTTCATCGACATCAACCTCGCGTTCTCGCGCACGCCGGGAAGCCCCAAGCGCTACGTGCAGGACCTGATGCGCGAGCGCGCGGCCGACCTCGCCGCGCTGCTGAAGGATGGCGCCAGCCATTTCTACGTCTGCGGCCTCAAGAGCATGGAGGAGGGCGTGGTGCTCGCGCTGCGCGACGTGGCGCGGGACGCGGGCCTGGACTGGGACACCGTGGGCGCCGCGCTCAAGCGCGAAGGCCGGCTGCACCTCGAGACCTACTGATCTTCATCCTGGAGCCGGGTACGCTGCGCCGATGAAGTTCGCCGATTTCCACGCGGGCCAGGTCATCGAGGCCGGCCCCTACCTGCTCAGCGAGGAGGAGCTGGTCGGCTTCGCCCGCAGCTACGACCCGCAGTGGTTCCACACCGACGCCGAGGCCTCGCGCGAGAGCCCCTTCGGCGGCCTGATCGCGAGCGGCTGGCACACCTGCGCCATCGCGATGCGCTTGGTGGTCGAAGCCGCGCTCGCAGGCTCCGAATCCTTCGCCTCGCCGGGCCTCGAGCACGTGCGCTGGCCGAACCCCGTGCGCCCCGGTGACGCGCTGCGGCTGGTGGCCGACGTGATCGAGGTGCGCCGCTCCGAGAGCAAGCCCACGCTGGGCATCCTGCGCTGGCGCTGGCGGCTGTTCAACCAGCGCGAGCTGATGGTGCTCGATGTGGAGGTGACGAGCCTGTTCAGGCTGCGCGACGACACGTCGAACTGAGCGCGCACGAAAAAGGCCCGTGGCCTCGAAAGGGCCACGGGCCTTGTTGCACCGGGCGGGCGTGCTTACTTGCCCAGCTTCACGCCACCGCTGCCACCGGCCTGACCGGCCGCGCCGGCCCCGGTGCCGATCGGCTTGAGCGCGCCGCCCGCGGAACCGGCTGCACCGGTCACGCCGTTCACCGCGCCGCCGACGGTGTTGGTCGCACCGCCGAGCGCACCGGTCGCGCCATTGGCCGTGCCCGCCACGCCGCCGACCGCATTGGTGGCGCCGTTCACCGCCCCCGTGGCGCCGCCGACCGTGTTGCCGACATTGCCCACCGCGCCGGTCGCGCCGCCGAGCACGCCGCCCACGGCATTGCCGAGGCCGCCGCCGTTCGCGTTGCCCGAGGCATTGCCGCCCGCGCCGGCGTTGCCGCCAGCGCTCGCGCCATGGCCGTTCGCCTGGCCTGAAGCGGCAGCACCCCCGCCGGCGTTGGTTCCGGCATTGACGCCGGTGCCGCCGGCATTGGCGCGCGTCTGCGCCGCGGCATCGCCACGCGCGCCGGCCTGTGCGCCGCCTGCATTGCCGCCGCCCGATGCGCCGACCCCGGCGTTCACGCCCACGCCGACGCCGACGCCGACGTTCGGGGTCGAGACCTGTGCGCTTGCCTGAATGCCCGCGGTGGCCAGCAGGCCGGCGAGCAGGGCGCCGAAGACGATGCGATGGTGTTGTTGTTTCATGGCTGGGATTCCTTCCTTTTCGAGTGATACGGGGATCGCTGAAAACACAGAGCCGGCAGGGTGCCGGCTCGGAATGAAACATAGGGAAGGGCGCGGTGGGGGCCGTGAGCGCCGGGGCCGCGCCTGGCTGTGGGAGCTGTCCGTCGGCGGAATCGGAGGCTCGTGCGTTAGCCCGTTCGGCGCGGAAATGAGGTGTTCAAGGCAGAAGATGGCGGCTGAAGAAGGCCGTTGTTCCGGTTTCGGCCGCACGCACCGCCGCCCGGTCAAAGCCCGGCGGGTCGTTCAACAGGTCGCCGATCAGCCCATCGAGCGCCGGCGGCTGCGGTGACAGCAGCGAACCATGGCTGCCGAGTGCCAGGTCGGCCAGCAGTTCGCAGCGCGGCCGGCAGGCCGCCAGCACGGCGTCGCCATGAAAGCGCGGGATCAGCCAGCGGTCCTGCCGGGCACCGATCAGTGCCAGCGGGATGCGCGGCGTCACCAGCGAATCCAGGTCGAAATCGGCCGCGCCCGGCACGCCGGCCACCGCGGCCGCGAGGCGCGGGTCGTGATCCTCGCGCATCCGTGTGTCGGCCGCGAAGCGGTGGCGTATCACCGTGCGCGCACCCCAGCGCTTGAGGCCATCGAGCGGGCCGCCCGTGAGCCGCGTGATCAGCCCGACGCAGAACTGGAAATCCTCGTCCAGGTGGGTGTCGCAATGGCGCGCGAACGCCGCCGGCGACCAGCGCCCGCCCGCGAGGCTCAGTGCCGTGTGCCCGCCGGCCGAGATGCCGTAGAGGCCGACGCGGTCGAGCCGCAGCAGCGGAGCGAAGCGCGGGTCGCGGCCCACGGCGTCGATCGCGCGCGAGACCTCGGCCGGCCGCTGCGTCCAGCTGTCGGGGCCGGGGTCGCTGCCGTCGCGCGCGTTGTCGGCGCGGTGCTCGGGCATCGCGACCACGAAGCCGGCCGCGACCAGGCTGCGCGCCTGGTCCACATGCACCCACGGCGCACCGCCCGAGCCGTGCGACACCACGACGAGCCGGCCGTTGCTGCGCACGGGCGCCGCGCCGGGGGCGGCGTCGAAGGCGAAGGGGCCGCGCTGCACGCGTTGCGGCGGTGACTCGGCGGGATAGAACAGCGTGATGAGGCCATCGGTGGGGGTGGCGGGAAGCTGGTCAAAGCCGAGCGTGGCGGCCTGGGCCAGGCCGGTGAGGAAGGCGAAGAGCGCCAGCATGCCGGCAGCGAGACCGGCGATCCGGCCGAGCGATGAGCAACGGTGAAGCAAGAAAACTCCTGGTGATGGAACGAAGCCGGCACGATGCCGGCGCCGCCCGGGCCGCGTCTCGCCGAAAACCGCGACGGCGGCTTCGGGCCCGGCGATTTCAGGAATCGGCCAGCTTCTGCCGCCGGAATTCGGTCGGCGTGAGCCCGGTGGCGGCCTTGAAGGCGCGGTTGAACGGGCCGATCGACTGGAAGCCGGCCTCGAGCGCGATGCTCAGCACCGGCCGCTCGCGCTTCGCCGGATCGGCCAGCGCCGCCAGCGCTTCCTGCAGGCGGAAGCCATTGATGTAGGCGTTGAAGTTGCGGTGGCCGAGCCGCTGGTTGATGAGCCGGCGCAGCCGGTACTCGGGCACCGCGAGCCGCGCGGCGAGCTGGGCGATGCCCAGGTCTTCGTCGCGGTAGGCGCGTTCGGCCGTCATGAGGCGGTGCAGGGCGTCGGCGAGGCGGTCCTCGGCCGGGTCGACCTCGGGCGTGGGCTCGGGCGACGCCGCCGGGGCCGGATCGGCCGGCGCGGATTCGGTGCGCTCGACGCCGGCCTCGGAAACCGCGGTCGATTCGGCACCGGCCACCGGAACGAGGCCCGCCGCGGGTTCCATCGCAGGCAATGCCGGCACGGGCGTCGCGGCCGGGAACAGGTCCGACCCCGCGAGCCGCAGCATCCGCCAGGCGACCACCGCCACGATCGCCAGCAGCAGCGCGACGTCCAGCGTCGCCATCGTTCCGCTGAGCTGCCAGCGCGGCGACTGCCAGCGCGCGCCGATCATGGCGATGCTGTAGAGCGCGCCGGCCCCCACGATGAAGGCGCGCAGCCGGCGCCGCCGTTCCACCAGGTCGACACGCCAGCGCGCGGCCGCCGCGGCCATGGCCAGCAGCGCGAACACCAGCGGTGCCGCGCGCTGCAGGCCCAGCGCGAGGGGCGCGATCGCCAGGCCGCTTCCGACCAGCACGGCGCAGTTGGCGCCCGCGAGCAGCGCCACCGCGGCCCAGGCCAGGGCATGCAGCGGCCGCGGCGCGAAGTCGTCGTCGAACAGGGCCCGCGCGAACACCCAGAACAGCACCGCATTGCCCGCCGCCACCGCCACCAGCGGTGCCTGCCACAGCCGCGGCGCCCAGGCCTCGAAGGACGGCGTCGAGCCCGCCACCTGCAGCGCGAGGCCTAGCGCCAGGGCCACCCCGACGCGCGCCGCCGGCAGCCTCGGCCGGTCGCGGCCGAGCACCAGCGCCAGCAGGAGCAGCAGGGCGGTCAGCACGCCGCGCAGGGCGGCATCGAGCAGCAGGAGGGCGGGGTCGGAAAGAGGCATGCGGGCGCGGCGATGAAGGCGCAGTCGCCGCGGGCCGGACGATAGCAGCGCGTGCAAGACAATGCCGCATGCGCATCCTTCCCCTGGCCGATGCCGCCCTGCCGGCCGGCATCGAGCTGTTCCGTCTCGAGCTGGACCTGGCCACCGAACCCACCGCGCTGCGCGCCGCGCTCTCGAGCGACGAGGACGCCCGCCTGCAGCGCTTCGTGCAGCGTGCCGATCGCGTGCGCTTCGCCGCCGCGCGCTCGGCGCTGCGCCGCCTGCTGGCCGAGCGCATGGGCCGCGATCCGCTCGGGCTGCGCTTCGAGGCGGGCCCGCAGGGCAAGCCCTTCGTGCGCGAGGCGCCGCGCTTCAACGTCGCGCATTCGGGCACGCAGGCGCTGATCGCGCTGGCCGACCCCGCCGTGGGGCTCGAGGTCGGCGTGGACATCGAGCACCGCAGCGAGGACATCGACATCGAGGCCCTGGGCGAACTCGTGTTCACGCCCGCCGAGCGCGCCGCGCTGCGCGTGGCCGACGACCGGCTCGCGGCCTTCTACCTGCGCTGGACCGGCAAGGAGGCGGTGCTCAAGGCGATCGGCGTCGGCATCACCGAGCACCTGCAGTCGCTCGACATCGCGGCCGGTGCCGGCGCGGCGATCGACATCGTCATGCGCGTGCCGGACTGGCAGGCGGTGCGTGCGATCCGGCTCGATGCGCCCGCGGGCTATGCCGCGGCGCTCGCCTGGCATCCGGTGGCCTGAGCCGCAACCGCTTTTCCCGAAGGGGCTTTGGCCCGGCTTCGCCACGCCTTTCATTTCAAGCAACTCATAATGTTGCATGAAACGAGACAGCAAGCTTTCCGCCATCCTGCACGTGCTGCTGCACATGGCCGAGATGGACGAACCCGCGACCTCCGAATCGCTCGCGCAGGCGATGCACACCAACCCGGTGGTGGTGCGCCGCCTCATGGCCGGGCTGCGGCAGGCCGGCTTCGTGAGCTCGGCCAAGGGCCATGGCGGCGGCTGGGTGCTGTCGTGCCCGCTGTCGAAGGTGACGCTGGCCGACATCCACGCGGCCGTGGGCGCGCCCGCGCTGCTGGCCTTCGGCAACCGCACCGAGAGCCCGGGCTGCATCGTCGAGCAGGCGGTCAACACCGCCCTCGACGGCGCCTGCCGCGAGGCCGAGGCGCTGCTGCTCGCGCGCCTGGGCCGCATCACGCTGGCCGATCTCTCGAAGGATTTCCACCGCCGCATGCACGAAGGCGGCTTCACTGCCAAGGACATTGCCCATGCCTGATTCCACGAGTTCTCCCATCCCTTACGACGCGCTGATCGTCGGCGGCAGCTTCGCGGGCCTCTCGGCCGCGATGCAGCTCGCGCGCGCCCGCCGGCGCATCTGCGTGGTCGATGCGGGCCAGCCGCGCAACCGCTTCGCCGAGGCCTCGCACGGCTTCTTCGGCCACGATGGCGCGGCGCCGCTGGCACTGCGCGACCAGGCGCGCGCGCAACTGCTGGCCTATCCCTCGGTCGATTTCGTCGCGGACGCGGCAGAGACGGCGCGCGTGCTGCCGGCCGAAGAGGGCGACACCCGCTTCGCCGTCACGCTGGCGTCGGGCCAGACCCTGGTGACGCGCCGGCTGCTGCTGGCCACGGGCGTGCACGACCTGCTGCCCGAGGGCATCGAGGGCCTCGCGCCACGCTGGGGTTCCAGCGTGCTGCACTGCCCCTACTGCCATGGCTACGAGTTCATCGACCGCCGCCTCGGCGTGCTCGGCAGCGGCGAGCTGTCGGTGCACCAGGCGATGCTGGTGGCCGACTGGGGCCCGCTGACGCTGTTCACGCACGGCATGCCGCCGCTCGATGACAAGACGCGCGCGCAGCTCGATGCGCGCGGCATCACGATCGACACGGGCCGCGTGGTCGCGCTCGAAGGCCCCGCGAGCGCGCTCGAAGCGGTGCGCTTCGACGACGGGCGCCGGCTGCCGCTCGACGCGCTGTTCGTGGCGCCGGCCCAGCGCCAGGGCAGCACGCTGGCCGCGCAACTCGGTTGCGCCTTCGACGAGGGGCCGCTGGGCCTCGTGGTGCGCACCGATCCGATGATGAAGACGAGCACGGTGCCCGGCGTGTTCGCGGCCGGCGATGCGGCGCTCGCGATGCAGAACGCCACGCTGGCCTCGGCCGATGGCGTGCGGGCTGGAGCCTCGCTGCACCGCTCACTGATCTTCGGCAACTGAGGGCAGAAGAAGCTTCGTGGTCTTGATCGGCGCTCGCGCCAGGCGCCGATCCGGCGTGGCGGGCGCGGCAGGCCGGGGGCGAGCCGCCGGGCGCACGCGGGTGGTTGCGGGCGGTGCCGCACCCGCTTGCGAAATGGCTTGCCAGATCGACACCTGGATCGCCTCGGCGCGATCGCTCCTACGCGGCAAGTCCATGGACCGCGCTCCGCCTCAGCCGCGCGCCGGCAGCACCGTGCCGCGGCTCTCGCCGAAGCCGATGCGCGCGTGGCCGGGCTTCTCGCACCAGCCGCGCAGCAGCACGGCATCGCCGTCCTCGATGAAGCTGCGCTGCTCGCCGCTGTCGCCCAGCGCCACGGGCGTCTGGCCGCCGCGCGCGAGTTCGATGATGGCGCCGGCCTCGCCCTCGCCGGGGCCCGAGATGGTGCCGCTGCCGAACAGGTCGCCGGGGTTGAGCTGGCAGCCGCCCACCGTGTGGTGCGCCACCATCTGCGCCACGCTCCAGTACTGGTGGCGAAAGCTCGTGGACGACAGGCGCGACGGGCCGCGCTTCTCGGCGCGCGCCTTCTCGCTCTCGAGCCAGACCTCGAGCCGGATGTCGATCGCGCCGGCCTCGCGGTTGGCCGCATCCTCGAGGTAGGCCAGCGGCTGCGGATCGGCGGCCGCGCGCGTCCAGGGCTGGCGGTAGGGCGCGAGCGCTTCCATGGTCACGATCCACGGCGAGATCGTGGTCGCGAAGTTCTTCGCGAGGAAGGGGCCGAGCGGCGCCATCTCCCAGAACTGGATGTCGCGCGCCGACCAGTCGTTGAGCAGGCAGATGCCGAAGATGTGTTGCTCCGCGTCCTCGAGTGCGATGGCCTCGCCGTGCGCATTGCCGGTGCCGATCCAGACGCCGAGCTCGAGCTCGTAGTCGAGCCGCGCGCAGGCCTGGTAGGTCGGTGCCTTCGCGCCCGGCGCCATCGCCTGCCCCATGGGCCGGCGGAACTGCTGGCCGCTCACGCCGATGGTCGACACGCGCCCGTGGTAGGCGATCGGGATCCAGCGGAAGTTCGAGGTCACGTCGCCGCCGGGGTTCAGCAGGCGCGTGATGTTGAGCGCATGGTCGATCGAGGTGTAGAAGTCGGTGTAGTCGCCGATGCGCGCGGGGATCGCGTACTCGGCCTCGGCCTGCGGCACCAGGCAGGCGCGCACGGCCTGCACCGCCGCCACCGGCGCATCGTTCTTCAGCAGCGCGAACAGCGCATGGCGCAGCGTCTTCCAGGCGGCGGGGCCCAGCGCGAAGAAGTCGTTGAGCGCAGGTTGCGCGGCCGCCGTGGCCGCTTCGAGCGCGAGGCCGTCGAGCTGCTGCGCCTGCACCAGCGCGGCCAGGTCGAGCACCTGGTCGCCGATCGCGACGCCACCGCGAAAGGCTTCACTGCCGCCGGCGCGGCGGAACACCGCATGCGGCAGGTTCTGGATCGGGAAGTCGCTGCCGTGGGTGGCCGTGGGGTTGGCCGATTCGACCCAGCTGCGGGCGTGAACGTCGTGCGTGTGGTTGAGCGTGTGCATGAAAGAGGATTCCTTAGACCGAGGCCATCAATGCGTCGTCGAAGATCGCGACCGCGCGCGTCCAGCCGGCCGAGGCGCCGCGGATCTTGTGCGGGAAGCAGCTGATGAAGAAGCCCGTGGGCGGCAGCACCTCGAGGTTGTGCAGCTTCTCGATGTGGCAGTAGCCGATGTCGCGGCCGGCCTTGTGGCCTTCCCAGATCAGCGACGCGTCGTGCGTCTCGCCGTACTTCTTCGCGGTGTGGACGAAGGGCGCATCCCAGCTCCAGGCATCGGTGCCCGTGAGGCGCACGCCGCGCTCGAGCAGGTACATCGTCGCCTCGTAGCCCATGCCGGCGCCGGCCGAGACGTAGTCGGGGTTGCCGTAGCGCGAGCCGGCGCGCGTGTTGATCACCACGATCTCCAGCGGCTTGAGCGTGTGGCCGATGCGCTTGAGCTCGGCCTCGACGTCGGCCGCGCGCACCACGTAGCCGTCGGCGAAGTGGCGGAAGTCGAGCTTCACGCCGGGCTGGAAGCACCAGTCGAGCGGCACGTCGTGGATCGCGATCGCGGGCTTCTTCTCGCCCAGCGCCTTGTCCATGGTCGAGTGGAAGTGGTAGGGCGCGTCGAGGTGGGTGCCGTTGTGCGTGGACAGGTGCACCAGCTCGACCGCCCAGCCTTCGCCGTCGGGCAGGTCTTCCTTCTTGAGGCCGGGGAAGAAGGGCTCGATCTGTTCGTAGGTGTTCTCGTGGGTGAAGTACTGGATCTTCGGGCCGAAGGCCGGCGGGTCGGAGAGCACGTCGTTCTCCAGGAAGATCGAGAGGTCGACCAGTTTGCGTGGCATGGGTGGGCTCCTTGTGGGGTGTTCGTTCGAGCGGAGGGAAGAGAGGGAAAAGGAAATCAGGGTTGCTGCCAGCGCAGCAGGCGCCGTTCGGCCAGGGCCAGCAGCGCATTGCTCGCGAAGCCGATGAGTCCGAGCAGCACGATGCCGGCGAACAGCTCGCTGGCGCGGAAGGCGCGCGCGGCCAGCAGGATGGCCTGGCCCAGGCCGCTTTGCGAGGCGATCATTTCGCCCACCACCGCGACGATCAGCGCGATGGTCAGCGCGAGCCGCATGCCGGCCAGGATGTCGGGCATCGCATTGGGCAGGCCCATCTTCCAGACATAGGCCGCGCGCGACATCTGCAGGCAGCGCGCCACCTCGGCCAGGCGCGGCTCCACGGCCGCGAAGCCGTGCACCGTGGCCAGCAGCACCGGCCACATCGCGCCGAAGGCGACCACGAACAGCACCATGCCGGGGTTGAGCCCGAAGATCGAGATCGCCAGCGGCAGCAGCGCCGAGGCCGGCAGCGGGCGCACGAACTCCAGCGTGGGCTGGACCCAGGCACGCACCGCGGGCGAAACGCCGATGGCCGCGCCCAGCAGCACGCCGGCCAGCGAGGCCAGCAGCCAGCCCTGGACCATGCGGCCCACCGTCGCGCCGGTGAAGGCGAGCAGCTCGCCGCCGCCTTCGCCCGACAGGTTCAGTCCTTCGCGCAGGCTCGCGAAGGTGGCTTGCGGGGTCGGCAGGAATACGCGGCTGACCCAGCCCGCGTTGCTCGCGATCCACCACAGCGCGATCAGCGCCAGCAGCACGCCCAGCGCGCCGAATTGCTCCAGGCCCTTGCGTTCGGCGTGGCCGTTCATGACACGACTCCCATGCGGCGCGACACGCCGCGCTGCAGCCGCAGCATGGCCGCGTTGATCGCGAAGCCCACCACGCCGATCCAGCCCAGCCAGGCCAGCATCAGCGCGGGGTCGAAGCTCTGCTGCGCGATCATCATCGCGTAGCCCATGCCGTTGGGATTGGCCGCGATCTCCACCGTCACGGCCACCACCAGCGCCACCGCCACGCCGAGTCGCAGCGCGACGAACAGGCGCGGCACGATGGCCGGCAGCACGATCTTGAAGGCGCGTTCGCGCGCCGACAGGCCCAGCACGCGGCTGACCTCGAGCAGCCGCGGCTCGACCTGCTGCACCGCCGCCTGCACCAGCACCAGCAACGGCCAGAAGGTGGCGAAGGCGACGATCGCGAGCTCCATGCGCACGCCGAAGCCGAAGCCCAGCATCGCGAGCGGGATCAGCGCGACCGAGGGCACGGGGCGCAGCACCTCGATGGTGACCGAGCCGAGCCGGGCCGCGCGGCGCGACAGCCCGAGCACCAGCCCCAGCGCGATGCCGAGCAACGCGCCCAGCAGCAGGCCCAGCGCGGCGGTGCCGAGCGTGAAGCCGGTGGCCTGCCACAGCGAGCCGTCGAGCGCGGCGCCGGCGAAGGCCCTGGCCGCGGCGCTCGGCGGCGCCAGCGCATCGCTGCCCAAGGCGGCCGCGCGGCGCGCGTACCACTCGAAGGCGCCGATCAGCAGCGCCGGAAACACCCAGGGCCGCAGCGCGCGCAGGAGCCGGTTCTCAGTCATGGCCGTGCTCGATGAAGGCGAACAGCTCGCGCCGCAGCCGCAGGTAGTCGGGATGCTCCTTGGTCGTGAGCTGGTCGCGCGGGCGCGGGATCTTCACGTCGATCATGCGCGCGAGGCTGGGCCGGCCGGGACCGGGGTTGGCCTGCAGCGCGATCACGCGGTCGCCGAGGTAGATCGCCTCCTCGAGGTCGTGCGTGACGAACAGCACCGTGAGGCCGTCCTCGCGCACCAGCCGCGCGAGCTCGTCCTGCAGGCTCTGCCGCGTCAGCGCGTCGAGCGCGCCGAAGGGCTCGTCCATCATCATCAGCTCGGGCTTCTGCGCGAGGCAGCGCGCGATCTGCGCGCGCTGCTGCATGCCGCCCGAGAGCTGCACCGGGAACTTGTGGGCATGCTTCGCGAGCCCGACCTTGGCGAGCACGTCGGCGATGCGCGGCGCGCGCTCGGCCATGGGCACGCCACCGGCCTCGAGCGCGAGGCTCACGTTGCCCTCGACCGTGCGCCAGGGCAGCAGCGCGCGGCCGTAGTCCTGGAACACGAAAGCCACTTCGCGCGAGGGCTCGAGCATCTTCACGCCGTTGCGCCGCACCTCGCCCGCGCTCGCGGTGACCAGCCCGCTGGCCGCGCGCAGCAGCGTGGTCTTGCCGCAGCCGCTGGGGCCGACGATGCAGACGAATTCGCCGCGCGCCACGTCGAAGGAGGTGGGCGAGAGGATCTCGCGGCCCCCGAGGCGGATGGTCACGCCGTCGAAGCGCAAGAAGGGCGCGGCATGCCGCGCGGGGCCGCTGCCCGGCAGCGCGGCGCCCGACGACAGCGCGCTGCGCGCCAGGTTGGGAACGGGCGTCGCGATCATTTGGCCACCAGCTTCGCGACGTCGATGTCCGAGCGCAGCATGCCCTGCTCCTTCATCAGGCCGGTCCAGTAGGCGAGCTGCTTCTCGCTCGCCACCGGGCCCGGTGGCGAGATCTGGATCTTCGCGAGCACGTCGGCCGGCAGCCGGGTGTACTTGCCGATCGAGGCGCGCAGCTTCGCTTCGTTCTTCGGCTGCTGCATGAAGGCCGCGGCCTCGACCAGCGCCTCGCGGAAGGCGCGCGCCGCGCCCGGATTCTTCGCCACCCATTCGCGCTTGGCCGCGTGCACGATGGTCAGGTTGTTGTCGGGCAGGAAGGTCGAGTAGTACGAGGCCACGTAGCCCGCGCCGCTGTCGGTGATGCGGGTCATGAACGGGTCGGTCGACACGACCGCATCGACCGAGCCGCCGCGCAGCAGGTCGGCATGCTGCGGGAAGGCCGCCTCGACGAAGTTGACCTTGCGGTGGTCCACGCCGCTGTCCTTGAGCCAGGCGCGGAAGGTCACGTGCAGGAAGGCGCCCAGGCCCGGCACGCCGATCTTCCTGCCCACGCAGTCCTGCGCGCTCTTGATGCCGCTGCCCGCGCGCGCCACCAGGCCCGCGCCCGTGATGGTCTTCGAGGTGAGGCCGCCGCCGGCCACCACCACCAGGTCGAGCCCGCCGTCGACCGCCTGCAGGAACACCGAGGGCGTGGGGCCGCCGAGCTGCAGCGAGTCGGACTGCAGCGCCGCGGGAATGGTGGAGTTGAGCGGGATGAACTTGAGCTCGACCTCGAGGCTGCGCTTCTTGAAATAGCCTTCGTCGGCTGCCACGAACACCGAGGCGAAGTCGGTCACGGCCGTGTAGCCGAACACGATCTTCGTCAGGGGCTGGGCGCGCGCGGGCAATGCGGCGGCCGCCGATGCCGCGGCCAATGCTGACAGCAGGGTGCGTCTCTTCATCATGGTTTTTCTCTCCTGAGGGGTGCTTTCTTCTGGGGTGACTTGGCGCTCTTCGGCCGTGGCAGCGCATGGCGCAGGCCGCCGACGATGAAGTTCACGAGCATCGGCGCCATGGCCGGATCGCCGGGCGTGTTCTCGCCGCGCGACAGGCGCGCGATGCGGCTGCTGTTCAGGTGGTTCATGAGGGCGCCGAGCGCGAACTGGTAGCCCCAGGCGACTTCGCCGCGCGTGGCATGCGGCAGCACGACGTGCAGCGCATCGATGAAGGCCTCGGCCAGCGGATCGAAGTAGGCGCGCAGCACGCGGTCGGCCTCTTCGGTGGTGTTGGCGAGTTCGCGCGCCACCAGCAGCGCGTAGTACTCGCCCTCGGGGCTCGCGCGCAGCGCCAGCACCGGCGTGGTGAAGGCCTCGATGATGCGCGGCAGCGTGCGCGCGTCGTCGGGGTCGAGGTTCACCGCCGCCAGCCCCGCGAGCCGCGCCTCGATCGAGGGGGCCCAGTGCTCGAAGATGGCGTGGAACAGCTCGTGCTTCTGGCCGTGGTAGTAGCCCACCAGCGCCAACGGCACGCCGGCCTCCTCGGCGATCTGGCGGATCGTCACCGCGTGGTAGCCGTGCTGCGCGAACAGCTTCTCGGCCGCCAGCAGGATCGCCTGCCTGCGGTCGGGCCGTGCCGTCTCGATGGCGACTGCGGCGGCGGACGATGCGCTCGGGCGCGCGGCGCGGCGCTTGGCGGTGGGTGTGCGGGTGCTCATGGAGGCGTATTGAACACTTGTACAAAAATGTTGAACACGCGTACAAACCCTGAGGTCAACCCCTCTTGAGCGCACTCCGTCACGGCGCTACGCTCGCTCCATGCCCGCTCCCAACATCCCCCAGATCCGCCTCTATCAAGACTGGCTGCGCGAGACGCGCGGCCTCGCTTTCGACAGCTACGACGCCCTGTGGCGCTGGTCCGTCACCGAGCTCGATGCCTTCTGGCAGAGCATCTGGGACTACGCCCGCATCGAGTCGCCCACGCCGCACACGGCGGTGCTCGCCGAGTCGCGCATGCCGGGTGCGCGCTGGTTCCCCGGGGCCCAGGTCAACTATGCGCGCGAGGTGTTGCGCCACGTCGACGCGGCCCATGCGGCCGGCATGCCCGCGATCGTCAGCGACAACGAGCGCGGCGAGGTGCGCGAGCTGTCGTGGCCCGAGATGCGGCGCCAGGTCGCGTCGGTCGCGCTCACGCTGAAGTCGCTCGGCGTGAAGCGCGGCGACCGCGTCGCGGCCTACATGCCCAACGTGCCCGAGACCATGGTGGCCTTCCTGGCCTGCTCGAGCATCGGTGCGATCTGGAGCGTGTGCGCGCCCGACATGGGCACGGCCGCCGTGGCCGACCGCTTCCGCCAGATCGAGCCCACCCTGCTGATCGCGGTCGACGGCGTGCACTACGGCGGCAAGCCGCTCGACCGCAGCGCCGTGCTGCAGGAACTGCGCGAGCAGCTGCCGAGCGTGCGCCGGCTGCTGCTCGTGCCCTCGCCCCATGCCACGGGCCAGGTGGCGCACGACGTCGACTGGGCCCGGGCCACCGCGCGCGACGACGCCGAGGTCGCCGCCTTCGAACCCGAATCGCTGCCCTTCGACCATCCGATCTGGATCGTCTACTCGAGCGGCACCACCGGCCTGCCCAAGCCCATCGTGCACGGCCAGGGCGGCATCATCCTCACCATGCATGCCTGCGGCCTGCACAACGACGTGGGCGCGAGCTACGGCGCCAACAACTTCGGCGAGCGCTACCACTGGTACAGCTCCACCGGCTGGGTGATGTGGAACTCGCAGCTCTCGGGCATGGCCTTCGGCGCCACCATCTGCATCTACGACGGCAACCCGGCCGGCAGCAAGGAGAAGCCCGACTGGGGCGTGCTGTGGCGCTTCGTCGCGCGGCACGAGGTCACCTTCTTCGGCGCGGGCGCGGCCTACTTCAGCAACTGCATGAAGGCCGGGCTGGTCGCGAAGGACTGCGGCGACCTCTCGCGCGTGCGCGCGCTCGGCAGCACCGGCTCGCCGCTGCCCGAGGAGGTGCAGCGCTGGGGCACGCAGCAGTTGCTCGACGCGGGCTCGAAGGACGTGTGGTGGTGCAACATCTCGGGCGGCACCGATTTCTGCGGCGCCTTCGTCGGCGGCCACCGCGAGCTGCCCGAGGTGCCGGGCCAGATGCAGTGCCGCGAGCTCGGCCATGCGGTCGAGGCCTGGAACGAGCAGGGCCAGCCGGTGATCGGCGAGGTCGGCGAGCTGGTCTGCACCCAGCCCATCCCGTCGATGCCGCTCTACTTCTGGGGCGACGAGGGCAATGCGCGCTACGTCTCGAGCTACTTCGACACCTACCCCGGCGTCTGGCGCCACGGCGACTGGATCCGGATCGGCAACGACGGCGGCTGCATCATCTACGGCCGCAGCGACGCCACCATCAACCGCCAGGGCCTGCGCATGGGCACCAGCGAGATCTACAGCGCGGTCGAGGGCCTGCCCGAGGTGCTCGACTCGATGGTGGTCGACCTCGAGTACCTGGGCCGCGAGAGCTACATGCCGCTGTTCGTGGTGCTGCGCCCCGGCGTCGCGCTCGACGATGCGGTGCGCGCGCGGCTCAACCATGCGATCAAGACCTCGCTGTCGCCGCGCTTCGTGCCCAACGACATCTTCCAGGTGGCCGAGATTCCGCGCACGCTCTCGGGCAAGAAGCAGGAGCTGCCGATCAAGAAGCTGCTGCTGGGCCAGCCGATCGAGAAGGTGGTGAACCGCGAGGCGATGGCCAACCCCGGCAGCCTCGACTGGTACGTGGCCTTCGCGGCGCAGCGCGCGTCCGTATGATGGCGCGATGCTTTCCAGACGCAACGTATTCCTTCTCGCAATCGCCACCGGCGTGGCCGGCGCCGCGCTCCTGAGTGCCTGCGCGGCCTCCTCCCCGTCGGCGCCTTCGGCCTCGGCCGCGCCGCTCGTCGTGAGCGGCACCGTGAGCTACCGCGAGCGCATCGCGCTCGATCCCGCCGCCGAGGTGCGCGTGCAGCTGCTCGACGTCTCGCGCATGGACGCGCCCTCGGTCGTGCTGGCCGAGCAGCGCATCCGCGCCGACGGCCGCCAGCCGCCGTTCGCCTACACGCTGCAGGTCGACGCGGCGCGCATCGATCCGCGCATGCGCTACGCCGTGGCCGCGCGCATCGTGCGCGGCGAGCAGCTGCTGTTCATCAACGACACGCAGTACAGCGTGCTCACGCAGGGCCAGGGCACGCGCGCGGACCTGGTGCTGGTGCGCGTCACGCCAACGCCGCCGCGCTGAGTTTCACGAGGTGTGAAGAAACCGTAGCGAGCGCCCCGAGGTCGCGCCGAGGACCGGAGCCGTACCTTGTACGGTGAGGACCGCAGGTGCGAGATCGGGGCGCGCAGTAGGTTGATTCACACCTCGTCAGGCCAGCAGCTCGTAGAGCACCATCTTCGTCTGCCGGCCGCGCAGTTCCACCTGCTCCTCGACGCGGCGCGTCGCGAGCCGGCCCTTGATCCCGGCATGGGTCACTTCCGACACCAGCAGCTGGGTGCCGAGCTGCTTGTTGATGCCCTCGATGCGGCTCGCCACGTTGATCACGTCGCCGAAGGCCGTGTACGACAGCCGGTCGTTCGAGCCCAGCACGCCCGCGATCACCATGCCGGTGTGGATGCCCACGCGGGTGCGGAACTCGGGCAGCGCCTGGCTGTGCCACTGGCGGTTGAGCGCGCGCATCTCGGCCTGCAGCTCGCGCGCCGCGAGGCAGGCCTTGTACTCGGCATCGGGCAGGTCGGCGGGCGCGCCCCACAGCACCATGATCCCGTCGCCGATGAACTTGTCGATCACGCCGCCATGGCGCGCGAACACGCGCGCCGCGAGGTTGAAGTAGTCGGTGAGCTGGCCCACCAGCACGGCCGGCGGCATCGACTCGGAGATGCTCGTGAAGCCCTCCACGTCGGTGAACATCACCGTCACGCGGCGCGGCGAGCCGTTGGGCGCGAGCGCATGGCCCTGCGCGATGAGCTGGTTGATCACGTCCACCGGCACGAACTTGCTGAAGGCCTTGAGGCTGCGCGCCGACTCGTCGAGCGCCTGGTCCAGGTGCTGGATCTCGAGCACCCGGCTCGGCTCGCGCGGCAGGCTGTCGAGCTCGAGCATGCCGATGCGGCGCGCGATGCGCGACAGGTTCTCGACCGGCGCCGTCACCAGCTTCGAAAGCCGCAGCGAGATCGCGAGCGCCACCGCGAGGAAGCCCAGCACCAGCAGCATCGACCATAGCACCGCACGGCGCAGGTCGCCGAGCAACGCGTCCTCGGGCACCCAGCTCACCAGTTCCCAACCCGTGATCTCGATGCGCGAGGTCTGCGCCAGGTAGCGCCGCCCTTCGTGGCGGAACGAGAAGGCGGTGTCGGCCGCGTGGCCCGCGGTGCCGTCGTTCACCATGTGCTGGTGCAGTTCTCCGAGCACGCCCGTGGGCGCCTCGAGCTGGTGCCGCACGCCCGGCATGTCGCTGCGCGCGAGCACGCGGTGGTCGGCCGACAGCAGCGCGCTGCCGCCGAAGCCGCTGCTGCTGAACTGGCGCACGAAGTCCGAGAGCCGGCCCAGCGACACGTCGCCGGCCACCACCAGCGCCTGCGGATTGCCGTCGGCGTAGCGGCGCCGGCTCGGCAGCGCGTAGGTCACGCCGAGTTCCTGCGCGGCCGCGAAGACATAGGGCTGCGTCCACACCGGTCCCTTGGCCGCGCGGGCCCCGATGTACCAGCTGCGCGTGCGCGGGTCGTAGTCGCTCTGGAAGGCCTCGAGGCGGATCGTCTGGTAGCGCTGCTGCGGCTCGGCATCGACCTCGAGCGGGCGCTTGTACTGCCAGGTCTCGGTGGTGATGCCGCGCTCGGGCGCGATGTGGCGGATCGCCGGCGCGGGATAGCGCAGCGCCATCAGCATCTGGCCCTCGTCGTTCGCGACGTAGAGGCTGTCGAGCTCGGGCGACTGCTGCAGCATGGTCCAGAGCATCTCGGCCGTCCATTCGCCCTGTTCGCCCGCGGGCCGCAGGCTCGGCGTGCCGGCGACCGCGCCGACCACCGACTCGGCCTTCGAGAGGAAGGCGTTCACCTTGTCCTCGGTGCGGTCGTGGTTCGACTTGTGGGCCGACACCCCGATGCGCGAGACCAGCCGCTGCGAACCCCAGTAGCCGAGCGAGACCAGCAGCAGCGATTGCGTGAGCGCGACCACGCTCACGATGGTGCCCACGTCGACCCGGAAGTGACGGGTACGGCGCCGCGAAGGCGCCGGGTTCGAGGCGAAGCCGAAGGTCCATGGCCGTGTGACAGACGCGGTCGCTTCGGAAGACGGCCGCGCGGCCGGGTCCGGCGCGCCGGACGGATATCTGTTCATACTGCTCCCTGTCTGCCCAAGCGCATCCGCGGCCGGAGGGCCACGGATCGGCAGCCGGCGGTCTCGCTGTCCGATCAGTGCGTCGGAAATGCTGGCGAGTGCCGGATGCGGGGCGGATTCTCGCTCCACTCCCTCGAAGCGGGCGAAAGCTGTGCCGGGACAGTCGGAGATTCGGCGACGCCGCGCGCCTACTGGGCGTCGTGGAAGATCAGCCCCAGCGTCTGGCGCCGGCCCGAGCGCACGCGGCTCACGCCATGGCGCATCGTCACGCGGTAGCTGCCGCGCGTGCCCGCCACGGGCCGCTGGTTGACCGCGAAGATCACGGCCTCGCCCTGCGCCAGCGGCACCACCTCGGCGCGCGACTGCATGCGCGGGCGCTGCTCGGTCAGGACGAACTCGCCGCCCGTGAAGTCCTCGCCGGGCCGGCTCAGGAGCACCGTGAGCTGCAGCGGGAACTGCAGTTCGCCGTACAGGTCCTGGTGCAGGCAGTTGTAGTCGCTCTCGTCGTAGCGCAGCAGCAGCGGCGTCGGCCGTTGCTGGCCGGCCGCGTGGCAGCGCGCGAGGTAGTCCGCATGCGTGGCGGGATAGTCCGCCGGCAGGCCCATCGCCCCGGCCCAGGCATTGGCCAGCGGCGCGAGTCGTTCGTAGAGCGCGGCGCGCCACGCCGCGACCGGCTCGGGCAGCGGATAGGCGAGGTACTGGTATTCGCCCTGGCCGAAGCCATGGCGCTGCATCACCACGCGGCTGCGGAAATGTTGTGGTTCGTCGTACATCGCGGCCAGCGCCGCGCACTGGCGCGGACCGAGCAGGCGGCCGGTGGTGGCGCAGCCGCGCGCGGCGAGGTCGGCTTCGATGCGGGGCCAGTCGAGCGCATCGATCACGGAAGCGGGAGAAGGCATGGGGCGAGTGTGGCGCGGCCGGCGGGCGCGGGCTCGCCGTTTCCGGACGCGGCTTTCAGGCCGCGCTCAGAGCGGCGCGATCGGAATGCAGATGTCGCATTCGAAGGCGTGCGTGTTGTCGTCGTAGGCGTAGCTCGCCGCGTAGTGCTCGAAGGCCGGCCGGTTGTCGAACTGGAAGCCGCTGCCCGGCAGCCAGTCGCGCAAGAGGCGCGTCCAGGCCGTGTTGATCTCGGCCGGCAGGCCATGGAAGCGAAGCGCCGCATAGCGCCCGCCCGGCAGCACCGTCTTCTGGAAGCCGCCGTCGGGCACGAAGTCTTCGGGCACCTCCACGCAGGCGTCGTAGCGCGACTGCTCGGGCGGCGTGATGCTCGGGTCGTCGTGGCTGATGCCGTAGCGCGCGCCCGACCACAGCCGGTGCCGGGTGATCCAGGGCGCCACCTGCTCGCCCCAGAACGCGCCCACGGGCGCGCCGAACGGGCCGACGTAGCGCAGGTAGGCGATGGTGACGGGCGGGCGGATGATCAGTTCGACGTTCATGGGGGGCTCCGGGGAAGCCGCGCCGTCGGGATCGCGGCGCGGACCGGGCCCCTTCTTCGTGAAGCCGTGCCGTTCGATCTGATCGGGATTGCTGTTCGCCTCGGGCAGCAGCGACCAGTCGTGGGCCGCGCGCCAGCTGCTGGGCGCGCTGCCGAAGCGCGCGCGGAAGGCGCGCGAGAAGGCCTCGCCCGAGCCGAAGCCGACCGACACCGCGGCCTCGAGCACCGACAGCCGCGGCTGCGTCGCGAGCCGCAGCGCGGCCACCTCGAGCCGGCGCCGGCGCACGTAGTCGCCCAGCGTCTCGCCGGCCCAGGCCGCGAACAGGCGATGGAAATGGAAGGCCGAGAAATGCGCGACGTCGGCCAGCTCCGCGAGGTCGAGCGGGCGCTCGAGGTGGTCGTCGATGTGCGTCACCACCTTGTGCATGCGCCACTCGTACTCGGACCGGCTGTCGCGCGGCATCGGCTTCAAGCCTCGCGGGCCTGCGCGAGCAGCCAGTCGCTGAAGAACTTCAGCAGCGGCCGCTGGTCGGCGCGCTCGGGCGTCACGAGGTAGTAGGCGCGCTCGCCCGCGAGCGGCCGCGGGCAGGCCACCACCAGCTCGCCGCGCGCGAGCTCGTCGGCCACCAGCATGGTCGGCATCAGCGCCACGCCCAGGCCCTGCGAGGCGGCCGCGGCCAGGATCGAGAACAGCTCGTAGCGCGGGCCGCCGCGCGCATTGGGCGCGTCGACCTGCTGCGCATCGAACCACTGGCGCCAGCCGTCGGGCCGCGTGCTCTGCTGCAGCAGCGGCATGTGCGCGATGGCCGTGGGCGAGACCGGCTTGCCGCGGGGCAGCAGCGCGGGGCTGCAGACCGGCACCACGTCCTCCTGCATCAGCGGCAGCGCATGCGTGCCGGCCCAGTTCTGCACCTGCGCCACAGTGCCCGCGTAGAGCGCGGCGTCGAACTCCGCGTCGGCGAACAGGAAGGGCCGGGTGCGCGTCTCGATGTGCACCACCACGTCGGGCTGCAGCGCCGCGAAGCCCTTGAGCCGCGGCATCAGCCAGCGCGTGGCGAAGGTGGGCACGGCCGCCAGCGACAGCGAGCCGCCCTCGCCCTGGTGCGCCATCGCGTCGAGCGTGTCGCGCTCCATCGCCTCGAGCCGCTTGGCGGTCTGCCGCGCATAGGCCGCGCCGCTCGCGGTCAGCGCCACGCCGTGGCGCGTGCGGCGGAACAGCGCCACGCCGAGGAAGGCCTCGAGCGTGCCGATCTGGCGCGACACCGCGCTCTGGGTGAGCGCGAGTTCCTGCGCGGCGCGCGTGTAGCTCTCGTGGCGCGCGGCCGCGTCGAAGCACACGAGGGTCTGCAGGGGCGGGATCTTGCGGCGCATGTATGCCGCGAGTGTATGACTGGCGCAGGGCTTTCATCAATGAAAGCACGGCTCCGGCAACGCCCAAGACATTCTGGATCCGCATATCTGGGTGAGGATTCATCGTTTGCGCCGCGCCCCCTGCCTCGCTAGGATCGCCCGATCCCCCTCTTTTCCCCTTTTCCGGAGACAGCCGCATGGCCGCCAAAGCTTCCTTCCACTGGGACGACCCCTTCCTGCTCGACCAGCAGCTCACCGACGACGAGCGCATGATCCGCGACGCGGCCAATGCCTACTGCCAGGAACGCCTGGCACCGCGCGTGCTCGAGGGCTTCCGCACCGGCGAGACCGATCCGGCGATCTTCCGCGAGATGGGTTCGCTGGGCCTGCTGGGCCCGACGATCCCCGAGCAGTACGGCGGCCCCGGCCTCAACTACGTGGCCTACGGCCTGATCGCGCGCGAGGTCGAGCGTGTCGATTCGGGCTACCGCTCGATGGCCAGCGTGCAGAGCTCGCTGGTGATGGTGCCGATCTTCGAATTCGGCACCGAAGGCCAGAAGCAGAAGTTCCTGCCCAAGCTCGCCACCGGCGAATGGATCGGCTGCTTCGGCCTGACCGAGCCCGACCACGGCTCCGACCCCGGCAGCATGGCCACGCGCGCCAAGAAGGTGCCGGGCGGCTACGCGCTCACCGGCAGCAAGATGTGGATCAGCAACTCGCCGATCGCCGACGTGTTCGTGGTCTGGGCCAAGGAAGTCAGCGAGAGCGGCGCCGTCGGCCCGATCCGCGGCTTCGTGCTCGAGAAGGGCATGAAGGGCCTGAGCGCCCCGGCGATCCACGGCAAGGTCGGCCTGCGCGCCAGCATCACCGGCGAGATCGTGATGGACAACGTGTTCTGCCCCGAGGAGAACGCCTTCCCCGAGGTGCAGGGCCTCAAGGGTCCGTTCACCTGCCTCAACAGCGCCCGCTACGGCATCTCGTGGGGCGCGCTCGGTGCCGCCGAGGACTGCTGGCACCGTGCGCGCCAGTACACGCTGGACCGCAAGCAGTTCGGCCGCCCGCTGGCCGCCAACCAGCTGATCCAGAAGAAGCTGGCCGACATGCAGACCGAGATCTCGCTGGGCCTGCTGGGCAGCCTGCGCCTGGGCCGCATGAAGGACGAAGGCACGGCCGCGGTCGAGATCACCTCGATCATGAAGCGCAACAACTGCGGCAAGGCCCTCGACATCGCCCGCCTGGCGCGCGACATGTTGGGCGGCAACGGCATCAGCGACGAGTTCGGCGTGGCGCGCCACCTCGTGAACCTCGAGGTCGTGAACACCTACGAAGGCACGCACGACATCCATGCGCTGATCCTGGGCCGTGCCATCACCGGCATCGCCGCGTTCGCCAACTGAAAACGGACAGCCGAACGCGGAAGGAAGATCCAAGCGACTTCCGCGTTCGGCCCCTGCATTCCCGACATGACCCAAGCAGCCCTCGACGGCATCAAGGTTCTCGATCTGTCCCGCGTGCTCGCGGGCCCGTGGTGCACGCAGATCCTCGCGGACCTGGGCGCCGATGTCGTCAAGATCGAGCGTCCCGGCGTCGGCGACGACACCCGCACCTGGGGTCCGCCCTTCGTGAAGGACGCGAACGGCAACGACAGCGACCAGGCCAGCTACTTCACCGCCTGCAACCGCAACAAGCGCTCGGTCACCATCGACATGGCCACGCCCGACGGCCAGGCGCTGCTCAGGCAGATGGCGGCGCAGGCCGACGTGGTGGTGGAGAACTTCAAGACCGGCGGCCTCAGGCAGTACGGCCTCGACCAGGAGACGCTGCGCCGCGCCAACCCGCGGCTCATCTACTGCAGCGTCACCGGCTTCGGCAACGACGGCCCCTATGCCGAGCGCGCGGGCTACGACCTGATGATCCAGGCCATGACCGGCATGATGAGCATCACCGGCCGCCCCGACGGCGAGCCCGGCGGCGGTCCGCTGCGCGTGGGCGTCGCGCTCACCGACATCTTCACCGGCGTCTACGCGAGCACCGCGATCCTCGCCGCGCTGCAGGTGAGGCACCGCACCGGCGAAGGCCAGCACATCGACATGGCGCTGCTCGACGTGGGCATGGCGATCCTCGCCAACCAGGCCAGCGCCTTCCTCAACACCGGCAAGGCGCCGGCGCGCCAGGGCAACACCCATCCGAGCCTCGCGCCCTACCAGGACTTCCCGACGCTGGACGGCGCGATGCTGCTGGCGATCGGCAACAACGGCCAGTTCGCGCGCTTCTGCGAGGCCGCGGGCCAGCCCGGCTGGGCCAGCGACGCGCGCTTCGCGACCAACACGCTGCGCGTGAAACACCGCGGCGTGCTGATCCCGATGATGGAGGAGCTCACGCGCACGCGCACCACGGCCGACTGGGTCGCGCTGCTCGAGGACAAGGCCGTGCCCTGCGGCCCGATCAACGACATCGCGCAGGCCTTCGACGATGCGCAGGTCAAGGCGCGCGGCCTCGCGGTCACGCTGCCGCGCGACGCGGGCGACGGCATCACGGCCATCACCGGCGTGGCGAGCCCGCTGCGCCTGTCGGCCACGCCGCCGGTGCTGCGCCGCGCGCCGCCCGCGCTGGGCCAGCACACGCGCGAGGTGCTCGCCGAGCTGGGCATCGACGCGGCGCGCTTCGAGGCATTGCGCGCTTCGGGCGTGGTCTGACACACTGGCGGGCATGACCCGCCCGCACGATCCTTCCGATGCCGCGCCGTTCGCGCTGCGGCGCATCGATCACCTGGTGCTGCGCGTGCGCGATGCCGAGCGCGCCATCGCCTTCTACGTCGGCGTGCTCGGCTGCACGGTCGACAAGCGGCGCGACGACCTCGGCCTGGTGCACCTGCGCGCGGGCGAGAGCCTGATCGACCTCGTCACGCATGACGGCAAGCTGGGCCGCGCGGGTGGCGCGCTGGCCGGCCGCGAGGGCCGCAACCTCGACCACCTGTGCCTGCGCATCGAGCCCTTCGACGAGGCCGCGATCCGCGAGCGCATGGCGCGCCATGGCGTCGAGGTCGACGGCGAGGTGCAGAACAACTACGGGGCCGAGGGCACGGGGCCCTCGATCTACCTGCGCGACCCCGACGGCAACGGCGTCGAGCTCAAGGGGCCAGCGGTCTAGCCGCGCCCGAGCACCGCCACGGCGAACACCGCCACGCCCAGCACCAGGTTCAGGCTCACGAGCTTGCGCACCAGGTCGAGCCGGCCCGCGGCCACCGGCCAGGCGCCGTCGTCGACCGCGCGCCGCATCGCGCGGAACACCGAGGCGCGGATGTAGACGTAGATCGCGGCCATCACGATCGCGAGGCCCATCATCGCCTCGACGCGCCAGTGCACGCCGCGGAAGCCGCCCGTGGCCAGGATCATCGCCACGCCCGTCAGGAACAGCAGCGTGACCGAGGCATCGACCCCGACGAAGAAGCGACGCAGGGTCGCGGCCATCATGCGCAGGCGCAGCGGCGGCTCGAGCGTGGCGACGGCGGCCGGGCGCACCGCGAAGTGCATGAGGGCCATGCCGCCGACCCAGAAGGCGGCGCACAGCAGGTGGACGAAGAGCGGGAGCAGGTAGGACATGGGGGGCGATCAGACCACCGATGCCCGCCGCGCGCAACGATCTCCCCGCGCCTTCCTCAAGCGGTGGCGGCGGCCGCGCGTGCGCGTGGCGCCGGCCTGCGCGCCTTGGGCGGCCCGGTGTCCGCGTAGCGCTTCATGTCGCGCACCACGCAGCGCAGCAGCTCGGCCGCGGCCGGCGACAGCAGGCGCCCGTGGCGCGACACGATGTGCGAGCGGCCCTGCGACAGCAGCGGGTTCTTCATCGGCAGCTCGATCAGTTCGGGATGGTCGGCATTCGGCGTCAGCGAGATCCGCGTGCCCAGCGTGTAGCCGAGCCCGGCCGAGACGAAATGGCCGAGCGCGCTGAACGAGGTGGTGGTCAGCAGCGAGGGCAGCCGCACGCCCTCGCTGATCTCGGCGGCCTCGATGTGCTGGCGCACGCCGAAGTTGCGGTGCAGGGTGGCGCCCGGGTAGGGCAGCAGGTCGGCGAGCTTGAGCGGCCGGCCCAGCTGCGCGAGCGGGTGCGAGCGCAGCACCAGCGCCTGGATCGGCTGCGGATGCGACTGGTGCGAGGTCAGCCGCTCGTCGCGCGGCGGCTGGAACAGCATGCCGATGTGGGCGCGCTCCTCGACCACGCGGCGCACGATCTCGTCGGTGCTGGCCACGTCGAGGTCGATGGTGATCCCCGGATGCGTGGTCATGAACTCGCGCAGGCTGTGGCGCATCAGCCAGTCCACGTAGCCCTCGCCCACCACGATGTCGATGTGGCCGCGCTCGATCTTGCGGATGCTGTCCATCTGCGCCATCAGGTGCTGCTTCTGGCTGTTCTGGCGGCGCACGTAGCCGGCCAGCATCTCGCCCGCGTCGGTGGGCACCACGCCGCGGCCATGGCGCTCGAGCAGCGGCACGCCGCACTCCTGCTCGAGGATGCCGATCGCGCGGCTGACGGCCGAGGGGTCCATGTCGAGCACGTCGGCCGCGCCGCGCACCGAGCCGCTGTCGAGCACCTGCATGAAGTAGCGCACGCGGCGCGTGTCGAGCCTGTCGTCCATCGCCCGGTCTCCTGAGTGTTGCATTCAATGCATCGAATATCCCGATTTGCGGTCATTGATGCAATAGGCCTACATGGAGAAACTCGCCGCCATCCGCCAGCAAAGGCTCACCCACGGCTCCAGACCGACGCCCCACCCATGACCTCCGCCGCCTCCGTTCCCGTCACGGCCGCGCCCTCCGGCGCTTCCGGAAAACTCAAGCTCGCGGCCGTCACGCTGGCCATCGTGGCCGCGGCCGAGCTGGTCGGCCCGGTGCAGTTCAGCGTCGGCCCGGGCAAGGTGGCGCTGCTGCCGATGCTGTGGGCGCTGCTGATCGCCGCGGTCTGGGGCATCGCGCACCGCCGCGTGCCGGGCGTGGCGCGCGTCGCCACCGCCGAGCAGTCCTTCGCGGGCGGCCTGCTCAATGCCGGCCTGCTGCTGTTCGTGGTGAAGCTGGGCCTCACGGTCGGCGCCGCGCTGCCGCAGGTCAAGCAGGCCGGCTGGGCGCTGCTGTTCCAGGAGTTCGGCCATGCGCTCGGCACCCTGGCGCTGGGCCTGCCGCTGGCGCTGCTGCTGGGCATCAAGCGCGAGGCCGTGGGCGCCACCTTCTCGGTGGGGCGCGAAGGCAACCTCGTGATCATCGGCGAGAAGTACGGCATGGCCTCGCCCGAGGGCCGCGGCGTGCTGGCCGAATACATCACCGGCACGGTGCTGGGCGCGCTGTTCATCGCGGTGCTGGCGGGCTTCATCGCCAGCCTGCACGTCTTCGATCCGCGCTCGCTGGCCATGGGCGCCGGCGTGGGCTCGGGCAGCCTGATGGCGGCCGCGCTGGGCGCCATCGCCGCGCAGCAGCCGGCCGAGATGTTGCCGCAGCTCACGGCCATCGCCGCCGCCTCGAACCTGCTGACCACCGTCGCGGGCTTCTACTTCACGCTGTTCCTCTCGCTGCCGCTGTGCTCGTGGCTCTACGGCAAGCTCGAGCCGGTGCTGGGCCGCTTCTCGAAGCGCGGCGCATCCGATGCGGGCACCGCCGCCGTGGCGCAGGTCAGCGTGGCGCACGGCGGCGCATTGCCGCTGCGCGACACGCTGATCGCCTGGGCCGTGGTGGGCGGCGGCGTGCTGATCGGCAACTCGCTGACCTACAAGGTGCCGCCGCTGGTCTCGCTCGAGGGCATGCTGGCCGTGGTGGCGATCGCGCTGGCGGTCGAGGGCCTCAAGCGCCTGGTGCCGCGGCTGCCGATGGTGCTGGTGCTGTCGGTGGTGGCCACGGTAGTGGGCATCCCGGGCCTGCTGCCGTTCTCCGACGCGCTGATCGCGCTCACCGCCAAGCTCAACTTCCTGGCCTTTACCACGCCGGTGCTGGCGCTGGCCGGCTTCTCGGTCGCGAAGGACCTGCCGGTGTTCCGCCAGCTCGGCTGGCGCATCGTGGTGGTGTCGCTGACCGCCACGGCCGGTACCTTCCTCGGCGCGACCCTGATCGCCGAATTTTTCCACTGACCCCACGAGAGAACCCCACCATGTACCGCGACCCCGAAATCGCCGAAGACACCCGCGCGCGCATGCAGGCCTGGCGCCGCGACATCCATGCCAATCCCGAGACCGCGTTCGAGGAGCACCGCACCGCCAACGTGGTCGCCAACGCGCTGATGCTGATGGGCCTGCCGGTGCACCGCGGCCTGGCCGGCACCGGCGTGGTCGGCACGCTTTCGAACGGCGACGGCCCGAGCATCGCGCTGCGCGCCGACCTCGACGCGCTCAACATGCAGGAGCTGGGCACGCAGGCCCATGCCTCGAAGTGCGTGGGCAAGATGCACGCCTGCGGCCACGATGGCCACACCGCGATGCTGCTGGGCGCGGCCGAGCACCTGTCGCGCCACAAGCCCTTCAAGGGCACGGTGCACTTCGTGTTCCAGCCGGCCGAGGAGAACGAGGGCGGCGGCCGCGTGATGGTCGAGGAAGGCCTGTTCGACCAGTTCCCGGCCGATGCCGTCTACGGCATGCACAACTTCCCGAGCCTGCCGCGCGGCCGCTTCGCGATCCGCAAGGGCACCATGACCGCCTACCTCGACACCTTCGAGATCGTGGTCACCGGCAAGGGCAGCCACGGCGCCATGCCCGAGACCGGCATCGACTCGGTGGTGGTCTCGGCGCAGCTCATCAACGCACTGCAGACCATCGTGAGCCGCCGCACCGGCGCCACCGACTCGGCCGTGGTCAGCGTCACGCAGATCCATGGCGGCGACACCTGGAACGTGATCCCCGAGACCGTGGTGCTGCGCGGCACCGTGCGCACGCTCGACGCCGCGATCCAGGACAAGACCCAGGCCGCGATGCAGCAGATCTGCGAGGGCGTGGCCGCCACCCACGGCGCGAAGGTGGCGCTCGACTACCGCCGCGGCTATCCGGGCGTGGTCAACACGCCGGCCGAGACCGATGCGGCGATCGCCGCGGCCGCCAGCCTGGTCGAGCGCGAACAGGTGCTGACCGACATCCCGCCGGCCATGGGCTCGGAGGACTTCGCCTTCATGCTGCAGAAGCGCCCGGGCGCCTACATCGGCATCGGCGCGGGCGAGGGCCCGAACGATCCGAACGTGCACAACCCCTACTACGACTTCAACGACAACATCCTGCCGCTCGGCGCGGCCTACTGGGTGGCACTGGTCAAGCAGCAGCTTCCGGCCGCATGATGCGCTGATGCTGTCCGCCTTCGACATCTTCAAGATCGGCATCGGGCCCTCGAGCTCGCACACCGTGGGCCCGATGCGCGCGGCGCTGTTGTTCGCGCGCTCGCTCGAGCAGCGGGGCCTGCTCGAGCGCGTCGCGCGATTGCGCGTCGACCTGTTCGGCTCGCTCGGCGCCACCGGCCATGGCCACGCGACCGACCAGGGCGTGATCCTCGGCCTGTTCGGCGACGCGCCCGACACGGTGCGGCCCGAGACCGTGCAGCCGCGGCTCGAGGCGCTGCGCCGCGGCGGCACGCTGATGCTGCTGGGCACCACGCCGATCGCCTTCGACCGCGTGCGCGACATCGTGTTTCGCGGCGAGGAGTCGCTGCCCGAGCATCCCAACGCGATGCGCTTCACCGCCTTCGCCACCGACGATGCGGTGCTCGCCGAGGGCCGTTATTTCTCGGTCGGCGGCGGCTTCGTCGTCGAGGGCGGCCAGGCCGTGGCGCAGACCGCGGCGGTGGCGGTGCCGCATCCGTTCGCTACCGGCGACGAACTCATGGCGCAATGCGAGGCCCACGGCCTCTCGGTGGCCGCGCTGGTGCTGCGCAACGAATGCGCCTGGCGGCCCGAGGCCGAGGTGCGCGCGGGCCTGCTGCGCATCTGGGGCGTGATGCAGCAGTGCGTGCAGCGCGGCTTCGGCATCGACAACCCGCTGGCCGCCCAAGCGCTGCCCGGCCCGCTGCGCATGCGCCGGCGCGCGGGCGAGCTGCACCGCGAGCTGCTGGCGCAGGCCGGCGCGGCCGATCCGCTCGCGGCCATGGACTGGGTCAATGCCTTCGCGATGGCCGTGAACGAGGAGAACGCGGCCGGCGGTCGCGTGGTGACCGCGCCCACCAACGGCGCGGCCGGCGTGGTGCCGGCCGTGATGCACTACTACCAGCGCTTCGTGCCGCGCGCGAGCGACGCGGGCATCGTCGACTTCCTGCTCACGGCCGCGGCGATCGGCATGCTCTACAAGACCAACGCCTCGATCTCGGGCGCCGAGGTCGGCTGCCAGGGCGAGGTCGGCGTGGCCTGCTCGATGGCGGCCGGCGCGCTGGCCGCGGTGCTCGGCGGCACGCCGGCGCAGGTCGAGAACGCGGCCGAGATCGGCATGGAGCACAACCTCGGCCTGACCTGCGACCCGGTCGGCGGCATGGTGCAGATCCCCTGCGTGGAACGCAATGCGATGGGCGCGGTGAAGGCCATCAACGCGGCGCGCATGGCGCTGCGCGGCGACGGCAGTCACTACGTTTCGCTCGATGCCGTGATCCGCACCATGAAGCAGACCGGCGAGGACATGAAGTCGACCTACAAGGAGACCTCGCTCGGCGGGCTCGCGGTCAACGTGGTGGAGTGCTGAGCCCGCCTCACACCTTGTCAGGGCACGAACATGTCCCACGGCCCCTTGCCTACTGGCAGGCCGGGCCGCGCGGTCAGCGAGGCCAGCGGCTCGCCGGCCTCGAAGCGCGCGGCCAGGTCCGCGGGGTCGAACACCACGCCCATGAAGTTCTCGGCATAGGCGCCGCCCGCGAAGAAGGCGTCGACCTCGGCGGCGGTCTCGAACACGTCGTGCTGCAGCTCGAGCCGGTGGCCGTCGGGGTCGCGGTAGTACATCGAGATCGTCGGCCCGTGGTTGATGCACCAGTAGGGCACGATGCCGAGCGCGGCCAGCCGCCGGTGGTTGGCGAGCAGCGCGGCCAGCGAGCCGTAGGTGAAGGCGATGTGCTCGAGCCCGGTGTTCGCATCGGCCTCGCGGCCCAGGTCGGGGCGCGCGATCAGGCCGATGCGGTGGTGCTCGTCGTCGTAGCTCAGGAAGCACAGCATCTCGTTCTCGAAGGCCACGCGCGCCTGCAGCACCGCGAGGTACCAGGCGCGCGAATGCGCGAGCTCGGCCACGCGCAGCACCACGTGGGCGAGCTTGACGGGCCGCAAGTCGGAAGAGGCGAGGTCGGGCAGGGCGCGCTTGGGTTCGTTCATCGGGCGGTCTCCAGGGGTTCTTCCACCACGCGGTTCTCGATGTGGCCGATGCCCTCGATCTCCACGCGCACCACGTCGCCCGCCACCAGGTAGCGTGGCGGGTCCATCAGGCCGCCGACGCCGGCGGGGCTGCCGGTGCTCAGCACGTCGCCGGGCTCGAGCGTGAAGGCGGTGCTCAGTTCGACCAGCATGGCCTCGATGCGATGGATCATCTGGGCCGTGTTGCCGTCCTGGCGCAGCTCGCCGTTGACCCAGGTGCGCAGCCGCAGCGCATGCGGATCGGGAATCTCGTCGCGCGTCACCAGCCAGGGGCCGAAGGGGCCGTGGGTGTCGAAGGACTTGCCCAAGGTGTGCGTGGGCGCGCGCAGCTGCCAGTCGCGCACGCTCATGTCGTTGACCACCACGTAGCCCGCGACCATGGCCATCGCCTCTTCGGCGCGCACATGGCGGCAGCGCCGGCCGATGACCACGCCGAGCTCGCCCTCGTAGTCGAACTGTGCCGACACGCGCGGCCGGTGCACGTCGTCGAAGGGGCCGGCCACGCACGACACCTGCTTGTTGAACCACACCTGTCCCGGCGGCCGTGTCAGGCCCAGCTTCGCGGCCTCCTCGAGGTGCGAGGCGTAGTTGCCGCCGAGGCCGAGGAACTTGCGTGGCGCGGGCACCGGCGCCGCGAGCCGTACATCGGCCAGCGGAAGCCGCGGTGCCGTCCCGATGGCCGCGCGCAGCCAGGCCAGGCCCTCGTCGCCGCGCGCCAGCAGCTCGCGCACGCCGGCCGGCGCGCCGGGCAGGGCGCTGGCGTCGAGCACGTCGTCGTTTCGGACCACGCCGAAGCGAAGGGCACCGCGGTGATGGAAGCTGGCGATTTTCATGGGCGTGGACGTTGACCGATACGAGGCGATCGATGATGCTGATGGAACGAAGCGGCAACAATCCGCCGAAAAAGAACGGATCGTTCTGCCAGCGGAACAGGAGACATGGACGATTTCAACGACCTCGCGCTGTTCGCGCACGTGGTGCAGCAGCAGGGCTTCAGCGCCGCGAGCCGGCACCTGGGCATTCCCAAGTCGCGCCTGAGCCGCCGCGTCGCGCAGCTCGAGGAACGGCTGGGCGTGCGGCTGCTGCAGCGCAGTTCGCGCCGGCTGCTGCTGACCCATGTCGGCGAGCAGTTCTACGAGCGCTGCCAGGCCACGGTGGCCGCGGGCGAGGAAGCCTTCGACGTGGTGCGCCAGGCCGTCGCGCGGCCGCAGGGGCCGCTGCGCGTGAGCGCGCCCTTCACGCTCGCGCAGTTCTGGCTCACGCCGCTGATCCCCGATTTCATGCGCGCCTTTCCCGAGGTGCGGCTCTCGCTGGAAGTGAGCCACCGGCGCGTCGATCCGCTGCAGGAGAACGTCGACGTGGTGCTGCGCGTGCGGCGCCCGCCGTTCGAGGACTCGAGCCTGGTCGCGCGGCCGCTGGGCCGCACGGTCGACGTGCTGCTCGCGAGCCCGGCGCTGCTCGAGCGCCTGGGCACGCCCGCGAGCCTCGACGACTTGGCCGCGTGGCCGATGCTCTCGCTGCCCGACACCGGCGAGCGCCACCTGTGGCGGCTGGAGCGGGGAAAGCAGGTGCACGAGCTGGGCTTCGTGCCGCGCCTGGTCACCGACGACATGTTCGCGCTCCGGCACGTGGCGCTGCAGGGCCTGGGCGTGGCGCTGCTGCCCGAGATCCTGTGCCGCGACGAGTTGCGCGAGGGTCGCCTGGTGCGCCTGTTTCCCGACTGGGCCTGCACCGCGAGCGAGATCCAGGCGGCCTTCGCCACGCGCCGCGGCATGCTGCCGGCGGTGCGCGCCTTCATCGACCACCTGCTGGCCCATCCGCCCGGCGCGCCGCAGCCGGGCGCTGGCTTATCCTGGACGGCTTCGCGCCTTTCGCCGCCCTTGCATCGAATTTCATCGAAAGAAGGAACAGACCCCATGACCCCCACGAACCCCACCGTCGCCGAGAAACGCGCGGCCTTCCGCGCGCTGCATGCCCAGGGCTGCTTCGTCATCCCCAACCCCTGGGACACCGGCAGCGCGCGCTACCTCGAGGGCCTGGGCTACAAGGCGCTCGCCACCACCAGCTCGGGCTTCGCCTGGTCGCATGGCCAGGCCGACGGCGCCATCGCGCGCGACGCGGTGCTCGCGCATCTGCGCGAACTGGTGGCGGCCACCTCGCTGCCGGTCAATGCCGATTTCGAGAACGGTTTCGGCGCCGATCCGCAGGCCGTGGCCCAGAGCGTGCGGCTCGCGGTCGAGACCGGCGTGGCCGGCCTGTCGATCGAGGACTCGACCGGCAACGCCGACGCACCGCTGTTCCCCATCGAGGTCGCCGTCGAGCGCATGCGCGCCGCGCGCGGCGCCATCGATGCGGCGGGCGGCGACACGCTGCTGATCGGCCGCGCCGAGAACTTCTTCGCCGGCCGGCCCGACCTCGACGACGCGATCGCGCGCCTCAAGGCCTATGCCGAAGCCGGCGCCGACTGCCTCTACGCGCCCGGCATCAAGACGCGCGAGCAGATCGCGGCCGTGGTCGCGGCGGTCGCGCCCAAGCCGGTGAACCTGCTGGTCGGCGCGACCAGCGAACTCACGATGAAGGACATCGAGGCGCTCGGCGTGCGCCGCGTCAGCGTGGGCGGCGCGATGGCGCGCGCGGCCTGGGGCGGCTTCATCCGCGCCGCGCGCACGCTGGCCGACGAGGGCCGTTTCGACGGCTTCGCCGACGCCGCGCCCGGGGCCGAGCTCAACGCCTTCTTCAAGCCCTTCGGCCGCTGAAGCGCGTGGAGCCGCTGCTCGCCGAGATCCGCGCCTGCCGCGTCTGCGAGGCACATCTGCCGCTGGGCCCGCGCCCGGTGGTGCAGGCCGGCGCGCAGGCGCGGCTGCTGATCGTCGGCCAGGCGCCGAGCATGACGGTGCACCGCACGGGCGTGCCCTGGGACGACCGCAGCGGCGACCAGCTGCGGCGCTGGCTCGGCGTGGAGCGCGAGCTGTTCTACGACGCCTCGCGCATCGCGCTCGTGCCCATGGGCTTCTGCTACCCGGGCCGCGGCACCAGCGGCGACCTGCCGCCGCGCAAGGAGTGCGCGCCGCTGTGGCACGAGCGGCTGCTGGCGCAGATGCCGCGCGTCGAGCTCACGCTGCTGATCGGCCAGTACGCGCAGCGCCGCCACCTCGGCAGCCGGGCGCGCGACGGCGTGACCGAGACCGTGCGCGCCTTCGCGGAATTCGCGCCGCGCGTCATCCCGCTGCCGCATCCCTCGCCGCGCAACACCGGCTGGCAGCAGCGCCATCCGTGGTTCGAGAGCGAGGTGCTGCCGGTGCTGCGCGAGCGCGTGCGGCTGGCACTGGGCATGGGTGCGGGCACGGGCGGCTGAACGCTTCGTCGCGGGACGAAGCGTGCGGGGGACGAAGGCCGCACCATCGCGGCCATCGTCATCCACCGCAACAGAAGGATTCCCATGCCCGCGCGCGAAGTCATCCGTGTCGAACCCCTCTCCACCTGGCTCGATCGCTGGAAGGCACCGGCCTCCATCGTCACGCGCCATGGCGACACCGTCTATGTCTCGGGCCTGCCGCCCTTCGATCCCGAGACCGGGCAGGTGGCGGTCGGCGCCTCGGTCGAGCGGCAGGCCGAGCTGGTGCTCGAACAGCTGAAGCTGTGCCTGGAGACGGCCGGCTCGTCGCTCGCGAATGCGCTCAAGTGCAACGTGTACTGCACCTCGGCGGAGAAGTTCGCCGCGGTCAACGCGGTCTATGCGCGCTACTTTCCCGAGTCGCCGCCCGCGCGCATCTTCGTCTGCGTGCCGGCCTGGTTCGGGCCCTTCGACATCGAGATCGACTGCATCGCGGCGCGCGGCTGAGGCCGCTTCAGCGCGCGGCCTTCCTCGGCCGCGCCGCCGGCCTTCGCGGCGGCTTCGCCTCGAGCACCAGCTCGGCCGGCAGGCCGTCGTTCCACGACCCGGCGAAGTAGGCGCGGTCGCTGGGCACCAGCTGCGGCAGTGCCTCGCGCAGCGTGACCAGCGAGCGCTCGGCCGCCTTCAGGTCGCCCGCATGGGCCGCGTACCACGCATGCTCGAACAGCAGGCTGCAATGCTGCAGGCCCGGGTAGCGGCGCCGGCCGGCCTGGTGGTCGGCCAGCCGCGCCTGCGCCACCTCGACCCAGCGCGCGGGCCAGTGCGTGGCGTCGAAGGCATCGGCGAGCGGACCGGCCAGCGCCGAGATCGCGGCCGGGTCGAGCGGCGCCTGGGCGCGGAACTGCGCGAGCGTGGGCCGGGGCTCGGCGCCGCAGTGGCCGCGCGCGATGCGCATCAGGTAGATCGCGTTCCAGGCCGAGCGGCCCTGGCCGTCGGCCTGGCCGCAGAGCCATTCGCTGAAGGCGATCCACTGCGCTGCATGGCGCGTGGTGTCGGACGCTGCCGGGGCATCGCCGCGCCGCTTCGGGCCGCCCGCCGGCGCCGAGGGGAGCGCGGGCAGCGCGAGGCCCACGCGGTCGAACAGCCACACCGCCATGCCGAGGTTGGCCGCCACGTGCTGGGCGGCATCGAAGGAGTGCGACTCGAAGGCCGCGGTCAGCGCGTCGCCGAAGCGGCGCAGCGATTCCTCGGCGAGCAGGCGGGCGGCCGGCGCATCCTCGGCCGCGAGCGCCAGCGCGCGCGAGCGGCAACCGAGCGCCCACAGGTTGCACCATTCGAAGCGCACGTCGGGATGGTGGCGCAGCACCACGCTGCGCGCCGGGTCGTCGGCCATGCCGCCGAGCAGCGACTGCGCCAGCGGCAGGTCGCGCGCGGTGTAGGCGCACCAGGCCGAGACGATGCATTCCATCGCGCCGAGGTAGTCGTTGCCCGCCACGTGGTGCGCGAGGCGCTGCTTCTTGAGCACCTCGAGCTGGCGGCGCGCCTGTTCGTTGTCGCCGAGGCGGCGCCACAGCATGGCTTCGTTGAGCGTGACCAGCGCGCGCTGGAAGCCGCTGGCCGCGAGCGTGCCGGCGAGCCGTATCGATTCGAGCGCGCTCGGCTGGCCGGCGCCATCGCCGGCACCGGCAGCCACCGGCGTCATCAGCCGGCCCTGGCGCGCGGCCCGCTGCGCGGACACGAGCTGTTTCCAGAAGGCGGCGTCCTGCAGGTGCACCGCCTCGGGCGGCGCCGAGGCGCCGGCCGCCGCGCCCGTGCGCGCGCGCAGGCCGAGGAACGAGGCGATCTCGGCCGCGCTGGCGGCGCGCCCCTCGACCTCGCAGCGCACGCGCCGCGCCTCGGCCGGCGGCAGCCAGAAAGGGCCCTGGCTGCGCCGCTCGGCGTTGAGGAAGCGCGGCTCGCGCGTGCTGTCCTCGCCCCAGCCGACCTCGATGCCCCAGGCCTTGAAGTCGCGGAAGGCACGGCTCACGACCATGCGCAGGGTGCTCGCGTCCGACACTTCGCCGCGCAGGTCGGCCAGCCGCACCATCGGGGTCTGGCTATCGTGCGCATGGCGCATGCGCACCAGCAGCCACAGCGACTGGAAGGCCGCGCGCCGGCCGTCGACCGACTGCGGGGAAGTGAGCTCGACGACGAGCGGGGATGAAGCGGAAGCGGGACTTGGCACGCCCCGCATTGGACCTCAAATCGAGGCCGCGGCAAGGGCCGGGCGCGCTTCCTTCAGCTTGCGCGGTGGCCGTGCTCGCAGTGCGAGGGCGCGGGCTGCATCAGCCCCGGCAGCTCGCTGCGGCCGACGCCGAGGTCGCGCAGGTCGTGCTCGCTCATGCCGGCGAGCTGGCACGCATCGGCGCGGGCCCGGCGGCGATTCGCCGCGTGCCGGCGCCAGCCGCGCAGGGCATGCAGAAGGCGTTGGCGAAAGCTCGGGGACGATGCGGTCTTCACGATGGGCTCCTGGGGTTGCGGTGTCGGTGCGCTCATCTTCGGCGTCGCCGTGCTATTGTGGAAGTTGAGATTTCTGAGCCTTCTCATCAGCTTTCCTGATCCGACGCCCATGCGCCACCTCAACCTCGACCAGCTGCGCACCCTGATCGCGATCGCCGACCTCGGCAGCTTCTCGGCCGCGGCGCAGGCGCTGCACCTCGCGCAGCCCACGGTCAGCCTGCACGTCTCCGAGCTCGAGTCGCGGCTCGATGCCAAGCTGGTGGTGCGCGGCGCGCGCGGCATCACGCCCACGGCGGCCGGCGCGGCACTGGTAGAGCGCGGGCGCAAGCTGCTGCGCGACACCGACGATGCGCTCGACGCGGTCAAGCGGCAGGCCGAGGGCCGCAGCGGCCGCGTGCGGCTGGGCACGTCGACCGGCGTGGTGGTCGACCTGCTGCCGCAGGTGCTCGAGGCGCTGGGCGCGCAGGACGCGGGCATCGACGTCGAGGTGGCGATCCTCGGCTCGGGCGAGGCGCTGGCGCGGCTGGCCGCGGGCACGCTCGACATCGGCCTGGTGGCGCTGCCGCAGCCGCCGCTGCGCGACCTGGTGTTCACGCCCTGGCGCACGCAGCCGATGATGGCCTTCGTGCCGCAGCGCACGAAGGCGCCCAGGCGCGTCACGCCGGCCTGGCTGGCCGAGCAGCCGTTGATCTTCAACGACGCGACTACCCACATGTACCGGCTCACGATGGAGTGGTTCGCGGCCGCGGGCTTCGCGCCGCGCGCACGCATCGAGCTCAACTACGACGCGGCCATCCGCAGCCTGGTGGCGGCCGGCTATGGCGCCGCGCTGCTGCCGCTGCAGCCGACGACCGACGCGGAACTCGGCGAGCGCCTGCAGATCCTGCCGATCGTGCCGAAGCTCACGCGCCGCCTGTGCATCGCGCACCGGCCGCGCGCGCTGCTCGACGGCGCCACGCTGCGGGTGCTCGAGGTGCTGGCGGGGTTCCGCCAGGCCTGAACGGTCTTAGGAAGCGTCGGGCTTGCGCGCGCCGAGCGAGAGGATCTCGTTGGCGTTGACGATGGCGGCCGCGATCTCTTCCATGGTCGTGCGCTTGCTCATCGCCTGTTCGCGGATCAGGTCGTAGGCCTGGCCCTCCGACACGCCGTGCGTCTTCATGAGAATCGCCTTGGCCTCCGCGAGCTGCCGCACGCCCAGCAGCTTGGCCTCGGTCTTGCGCAGGCGCCGCGCGAGCGAGCGGTTCTGCTTGTGCGCTTCGCGCGCCACCACCAGCGCCGACAACAGGCCGAAGGAGCGCACCGGCGAGGGCAGCACGGCCTTGGCGCCGATCTCGAGCACGGCCTCGACGATGGTCGGGTTCTCGTAGGTCACGACGGCGATGATGGCCGGCGCGTCCTCGCTCTTGGTCCACTCGAAGCGCAGGTTGATGAAGTCGGGCTGCACCGCCATGAAAGCCACGTCGATGCCCTCGGGCAGCGCCTGCACCGGTGGCCAGAAGGCCTGCACCTGGCAGCCGATGCGCTGCAGTTGCTGGGTCAGCTGTCGGCCGTCGCTGTCGTCGGGGTGAATGACCGCGATCTTCAGCAGGCGCAGTTCCTTCAACTGCGGTGGCGTCACTCGCAGGGTGTGTCTCTTTGGGGGGCTTTCCACCGTCAGGCCTCTTGTTTTTGTTGGTTCTGGTTTTGAGGCTGTTGTTCGGGGCGCGTGCACAGGACAGCGGGTACTTCCCTCCGCGAATGTCCCCCGCCCTTCGGGCTCCTCCTTGATTTCGCTGCGGGAAGCACCCACTGCCCTGTGCACGTGGGCGCAGTCGTTGTGCAGCCGGTTCCACGGCCGCGTCCAGGCTCACGTCGATGGGGTACTCCCCGCAGCGAAATAAAGGAGGAGGCCGCAGGCCGGGGGACATTCGCGGAGGGGAGTACCCCGTCGGCGTGAGCCCCCTCACAACGGTAGAAAGCACGTTCCACCCTAAACCTCCAGCGTATCGAGCCGCGCCGTCCAGTCCCCCAGCGAATGCGTCACCAGATACGGATCGGGATACACGGCACGCGTAGCCTGCCGAACGATGGTGAACTGCCCCTGCGCATCCACGCGCCCGATGCGCGGATAGAGACAGGTGTGGTGGTTCGACGGATCGATCTTCACCCGCCCCTGCGGCGCATCGAACTCGGCCCCCAGGATGTGCGGCAGGATTTCCGCGATCCCGTCGCTGCCCGCCTGCGCGAAGGCATTGGCGTAGATGTGCATCTGGAAGTAGGCCGCTTCCCAGCACAGGTTGGGCACGCAGCCGTCGCCGAAGCGCGCGCGCAGCTGCGCCAGGCAGCGCTGGTTGGCCGGCGAGTCGATCGACTGGAAGTAGGGTGCCGCCGTGAAGTGCCCCGTCGCCACCCCGCGCCCCATCTGCGAGATCTCGGCCTCGGAGGTCGTGAGGCTCGCGATCGGCATGCGCTTCGGGTCGAAGCCGGCCTCGGCATAGGCGCGGTACAGGCTCGCGGTGGAGTCGCCCACCACCGTCGAGAAGATGAAGTCGGGCTGCTTGTCGCGGATGTCGGCCATGATGGCCCGGTAGTCCTTCTCGGTCGCGTCGAGCGCCGCGTAGTGCTCGCCGAGCTTCTCGCTGCCGGGGCGCTGCATCACCAGCTCGCCCATGATCCGGTTCGACTCGTAGGGGTAGATGTAGTCGGAGCCGATCAGGTAGACCCGTGCGCCGAAGTTCGTCGTCATGAACTCGGCCAGTTGCACGCTGTTCTGGTTGGGCGCCGCGCCCGTGTAGATCACGTTGCCCGAGTACTCGAAGCCCTCGTAGAGCGTCGGGTAGAACAGCAGCTTGTTCCACTTCTCGATCACCGGGATCACCGCCTTGCGGCTGCTCGACATGTAGCAGCCGAAGATCACGTTGACCCGGTCCTGCACGATCAGCTTCTCGGCCAGCTGCGCATAGCGCGCCGGGTTCGACTGCGGGTCGTGGCGCACCGCCACCAGCTCGCGGCCGTCGATGCCGCCGGCCGCGTTGATCTCCTCGATGCCGAGCAGCGCGCCCTGCAGCTGCGACAGGCCGATGGTCGAGGTGACGCCGGTTTCCGAATAGAGGATGCCGACGCGGATGGGATCCTTGTCAGCCATGGGCGGTCGTCCGTGAGGGGTGAGGGGCCGTCATGTCTTTTCTGTCTCGTGTGGGATTCGTTCGGGGCTCCACCCTATCGCAGTTCGATGCTTTCGTCAGTGGGCCGCGGCCAGCCGCGCGCTCATGCGCGCGAGCCGCGCGGGCAGGCTGCGCGCATCGTCGGCGATGCAATAGTTGCGCCAGCCGAAGATGCGCCGCACATAGGCGTCGGCCGCGGCATCGACCGCGATGCAGGCGGTGCGCACGCCCGCACCGCGCGCCTCGGCCACCGCTTCGCGCGCATCCTCGACGAGGTACTTGGGATCGTGCACGTCGATGTCGGCCGGCGCGCCGTCGGTCACCAAAAGGATCGCGCGCTGGCCCGCGGGCTCGTCCTCGAGCAGCGCCGCCGCATGTCGCAGCGCCGCGCCCATGCGCGTCGAGTAGCGCCCGCGCACCGCGCCGATCGTCGCGCGCGCGGGCGGCGAGAGCGGCTGGCCGAACTCGAGCAGCCGGTAGTAGTAGACCTCGGCACGCGTGTTCGACGAGAAGCCGTGCACCGCGAGCCGGTCCGCGCCGCGCGGCCGCGCCGCCGCCAGCATCAGCGCGGCCTGCTTCTCGATCTCGAGCAGCGACAGGCCGTGCGGGCCCGCATCGTTGGCCGAGGCCGACAGGTCGAGCAGCACCAGCACGCTCGATGGTCGCGGCGCCTTGCCGGGGCGCATGAACAAGCGTGCGTCGGGGCGCAGCCGCTGGCGCCGGTCGACCAGCACCTCGATCGCCGCATTGAGGTCGATGTCGTCGCCCTCCCATTGGCGCCGCAGCCGGTGCCGGCGGTCGAGGTGGCGCGCGCGCGGCAGTGCCAGCGGCGGCAGGCTCTCGGCGCGCAGGGCCGCCTGTGCCTGCGCCGGCAACAGGCCCTGCCAGGCGGGCAGCTTCTCGATCACCGTGCACCAGTCGGGGCGCAGGCGCTCGAGGCGGCGGTCCCATTCGGGGTAGGTATAGCGGCCCAGCTCCATGTCGCCGAACTTGGGCGGCGCTCCGGCGGCCGCATCGCCCGCCTCGGAGGGTGGCGGCATGCGCGCGCCCGACTGCTGCAGCGCGATCGCCTCGTCGGGCGGTGGCGGCGTCGCATCGGCGCCGAAGTCCCAGAGCCAGCTGTTGTCGTCGCGCCAGGGCGCGGGCACCGCGTAGCCCTGGGGCTCGAAGCGCACGCGCATCTGGCCCAGGTCGTTGGCCAGGATCGAGGCGATCGCGCGGAAGGCCTCGTAGTCCGCCAGGCCCGCGCGCGCCGCGGTGTCCTCGAACAGCCGGCGCGCCTTCTCGACCCAGTGGCTGCCGTCGTGCAGCTCGGGCCGCAGCAGCAGCCGGTCCATGCGCAGCAGCAGCGCCTCGAAGCGCAGGTCGAGCGGATCGGGCGCGGGCGGCAGCGCTTCGGCGAACCAGCGGTGCAGGCCGGGGAAGTCGCGCACCAGCAGCCGCTCGACGCGCGCGTCCTCGATCGCCGACACCAGCGCGATGCCCATCGGCCGCAGCGTGTTCGCGCGGCGCGCGGGCGTCGAATGCCGCAGGTGCGCCACCGCATGCGCGACCATCGCGCGGCGCAGCGCCGGCGGGCTGTCCTCGGGAACCAGCAGCCGCCCGGCCGCGAGCACCGCGCGCGTGCCCGGCTTCGCGCCGGCCACCAGCGGCTGCACCTCGACCGCCATGCCGGCCAGCCCGCGCGCGAGCAGCCCCAGCGCGGCGAAGCTGCCCGTGTCGCGCGTCATCCGAACTGGGCCTCGACGAAGCCCTGCAGCGCGCTCGCCATGTCGGGGTCGTCGGTCAGCGCGCGCGTCATCGTCATCTCGCAGCTCTCGCGCGGCGTCACGCCGTCGCGGATCAGCACCCCCGCGTAGATCAGCATGCGCGTCGACACGCCCTCGTCGAGCCCGCGGTGCTTGAGTTCGCGCGAGCAGTGCGCGACGGCCACCAGCTTCGCGGCCAGCGCGGTGTCGATGCCGGCCTCGTGCGCCACGATCTCGGCCTCGAGCGCGCCGTCGGGATAGTCGAACTCCAGCGCCGCGAAGCGCTGGCGCGTCGAGGGCTTGAGGTCCTTGGCGCTGCTCTGGTAGCCGGGGTTGTACGACACCACGAGCTGGAAGTCGGGGTGCGCGCGCACCAGCTCGCCCTTCTTGTCGAGCGGCAGGATGCGGCGCGCGTCGGTCAGCGGATGGATCACCACCGTCGTGTCCTGCCGCGCCTCCACCACCTCGTCGAGGTAGCAGATGCCGCCGTGGCGCACCGCCAGCGTCAGCGGCCCGTCGTGCCAGGCCGTGCCGTCGGCGTCGAGCAGGTAGCGCCCGACCAGGTCCGAGGCCGTCATGTCCTCGTTGCAGGCCAGCGTCACCAGCGGCCGGCCCAGCGACCACGCCATGTGCTCGACGAAGCGCGTCTTGCCGCAGCCGGTCGGCCCCTTGAGGATCAGCGGCATGCGGTGGCGCCAGGCCTGCCGGTACAGCGCCACCTCGTTGCCGGCGGGCCGGTAGAAGGGCTCGGACTCGATGCGCCAGGCCGCGAGCGGATCGTGCACGGGTGCGTTCATGGCGTGGCGAGCAGTTCCCGCAGGGCATCGTCGATGAAGCGGGTGTCCACCGGGCTGCTGCCGCCGCCCGCGAAGTGGCCCCACACGCCCGGGATCGGCCGGTACTCGGCGTTCGGCATCTGCGCCACCTCCCATTCGTTGTCGGCGGCCGGAAAGTACAGGTCGCGCTCGGCCGGCATCACGATCGCGCGCGCGCGGATCGCGCCCAGCGCCTTCTTGAAGTCGCCGCCGAACACCGGGTTGGCGCTGATGTCGCCGTGCTGCCACGACCACAGCATCGCGAGCAGGTTGTTCGCATCCTTCTTCAGGAAGAAGCCCTCCCAGTAGCCGACCAGGAAGTCCTCGAGCGAGCTGAAGCCCAGTTCGCGCCACAGCTCCTGCCGGTAGAAGGGCTGCGACAGGCCCCAGCCCGCATAGACCCGCCCTACCGCGCGCAGCCCGCGCGTCGGCGGCGTCGTGTACCAGCCGCCGTTCCAGGCCGCGTCGCTGGTGAGCGCCGCCTTCACGCCCTCGAGGAACACGATGTTGTGCGGCGCCGTCCTGGCCGAGCCGCAGAAGGGCGCGATGCGCTCGACCATCTCGGGGTAGAGGCAGCCCCACTGGTTGGTCTGCTGCGCGCCCATCGACCAGCCCACCACCAGCGCGATGCGCTCGATGCCGAACTGCTCGGTCACCAGCCGGTGCTGCAGTCTCACGTTGTCGTAGAGCGTCACGTGCGGGAAGCGCGCCAGGTCGTAGGGCGGCGGCGTGTTGCTCGGCGAGGACGACAGGCCGTTGCCCAGCATGTTGGGCACGATGATGAAGTACTTCGCCGGGTCGAGCGCCATGCCCTCGCCGATCAGCCACTCGTTGTCGTGGTGCTGGCCCGAGTACCAGGTCGGGTAGACGACGACGTTGCTCTTGTCGGCATTCAGCGTGCCGTAGGTCTTGTAGGCGAGCTTCGCGCCGCGCAGGGTGGCGCCCCGCTGCAGCACGACGTCGCCGAGCTCGAAGATCTGGTGATCCATGGGGCGGCGCTTCAGCGGTGCTTGGCCGGCTCGTTCGGAATCCCCTCGATCGGGCACTCGGGCGTGCCCACGGTGCTGCGCGTGAACGACTCCACCCTCTCGCGCGTGCCCTCGGGGTCGTTGATCCACTGCGTGTAGAAGTTGTAGGGGCAGGCCGCCACGCCCTTGTCGCCGTCGCCCGAGTTGATGGTGCCGGTGTAGCCGCGGTGCACCAGCTTGAACAGGTGGTTCTGCGACTGGCCGTTGCGCCGCGCGTCGCGGATCAGGCCCATCGAGAGCTCGGCGTAGTTGATGCCCATCTCCTCCTCGCCGCATTCGCCGAGCGTGCGGCCGTCGAAGCCGATCAGCGCCGAGTGGCCGAAGTACGAGTACACGCCGTCGAAGCCGGCCGCGTTGGCCACCGCCACGTAGGTGTTGTTCATGAAGGCCATGGCCTTCGACACCAGGATCTGCTGCTCCTTGGCCGGGTACATGTAGCCCTGGCAGCGGATGATGAGCTCGGCGCCGCGCATCGCGCAGTCGCGCCAGATCTCGGGGTAGTTGCCGTCGTCGCAGATGATCAGGCTCATCTTCATGCCCTTCGGGCCTTCGCTGACGTAGGTGCAGTCGCCCGGGTACCAGCCCTCGATCGGCACCCACGGCATGATCTTGCGGTACTTCTGGACGATCTCGCCCTGGTTGTTCATGAGGATCAGCGTGTTGTAGGGCGCCTTGTTCGGATGCTCCTCGTGGCGCTCGCCGGTCAGCGAGAACACGCCCCAGACGTTGGCGCGCCGGCAGGCGTCGGCGAAGATCGCGGTCTCCTCGCCGGGCACCGAGGCGGCCGTGTCGTACATCTCCTTGGCGTCGTACATGATCCCGTGCGTGGAGTACTCGGGAAAGATCACCAGGTCCATGCCCGGCAGGCCTTTCTTCATGCCGACCAGCATCTCGCCGATCTTGCGCGCGTTGTCGAGCACCTCGGCCTTGGTGTGAAGGCGGGGCATCTTGTAGTTGACGACCGCGACGCCGACGCAATCGTTGCTGCTCGAAATATCACCATGTCTCATGACGCTGCTCCTGAAGGGGTGGTTGGGAAGGGAAGGAAGAAGGGTTCAGACCGTGAGGAAGGACCGGACCTTGTCCTGGTCGAGCGTGGCGCGCGCCTCGTCGTGCACCAGGCGGCCGCGGTCGATCACGAGGAAGCGGTCGGCCAGCGCGAGCGCGAAGCTCAGCACCTGCTCCGACACCACGATCGCGAAGCCGCGCTCGGCGCGCAGCACGTTCAGCGTCTGCGCGATCTCCTTGATGATCGAAGGCTGGATGCCTTCGGTGGGCTCGTCGAGGATCAGCACCCTGGGCTCGGAGATCAGCGCACGCGCGATCGCCAGCATCTGCTGCTGGCCGCCCGAGAGGTTGCCGGCCTTGCGCTGCTTCATGTCCTGCAGCACCGGGAAGAAGCGGTAGAGGTAGTCGGGCACCGCGTGGTGGCCCGAGCGCGCGGCACCCGAGAGGATGTTCTGTTCCACCGTGAGGTGCGGGAACACCATGCGCCCCTGCGGCACGAAGGCCAGGCCGTGCGCCACGCGCTGGTGGCTCGGCAGCCGGGTGAGCTCGGTGCCGTTCAGGCGGATGCTGCCGCCGCGCGCGGGCAAGAGGCCGATCAGCGACTTCAGCAGCGTGGTCTTGCCCATGCCGTTGCGGCCCATGACGGCGACCGCCTCGTCGGGCGCGACGCGCAGCGAGACATCGTGGATCACGTGCGACTCGCCGTAGGCGACATCGAGTGCGGAGACTTCGAGCATGCGGTGGGCTCCTTCAATGGCCGAGGTAGACGTCGATCACGCGCGGGTCGGCCTGCACCTCGGCGGCCGTGCCCTCGCTGAGCAGCCGGCCCTGGTGCAGCACGGTCACGCGGTGCGCGATGCGCTTGACGAAATCCATGTCGTGCTCGATCACCACCACCGACTTGCCCACCGAGATGCGGCGCAGCAGGTCGCCGGTCTGCTCGCGCTCGCGCGGGCTCATGCCGGCCACGGGCTCGTCGAGCAGCAGCAGCTCGGGCTCCTGCATCAGCAGCATCCCGATCTCGAGCCACTGCTTCTGGCCGTGGCTCAGCTGGCCCGCGCGGCGGTCGAGCCGTTCGACCAGGAACACCTCGGTGGCCATCGCCTCGATGCGCTCGCGCAGCGCGCGCGTGCGGCGAAAGCTCAGCGACTGCCACAGGCCGTGCATGCGCGGCAGCGAGATCTCGAAGTTCTCGAGCACCGTGAGGTCCTCGTAGACCGAGGGCGTCTGGAACTTGCGGCCCACGCCGGCGCGCACGATCTCGTGCTCGTTCATGCGGCCCAGGTCCTGGCCGTTGAACAGCACCCGGCCCGCGCTGGGCCGGGTCTTGCCGCAGACCATGTCGAGCAGCGTGGTCTTGCCCGCGCCGTTCGGGCCGATGATCACGCGCAGCTCGTTGCGCTCGACCGAGAGGCTCAGGCCGTCGACCGCCTTGAAGCCGTCGAAGGAGACCGTGAGGTCCTCGACGCGCAGGATCTGCTCGTTCGAGGGCGGCACGGCCGAGGCCGCCTGCGGCAGGCCGCCGTTGGGCATCGTCAGCGTCGCGTTCATGGCGCGGCCTCCGCGCCGCGGCGGCGCAGCAGCTTCTCGCCCAGGCCCGCCAGGCCGTTCGGCATCGCCCACACCACGAGGATGAAGACCGCGCCGAGGAAGTAGAGCCAGCCCTCGGGGAAGGTCTCCGACAGGTAGGACTTGAGGAAGCCGATCAGCAGCGCGCCGATCACCGCGCCCGGGATCGAAAGCCGCCCGCCCACGGCCGCGTAGATCACCATCTCGACCGAGGCCACCACGCCGATCACGCCCGGCGCGATCAGCCCCACCTGCAGGCTGTAGAAGGCGCCCCCGATGGCCGACAGCAGGGCCGCCACCGCGAACACGAAGGCCTTCATGTGCGCCGTGTTGTAGCCGCTGAAGCGCACGCGGTCCTCGCGGTCGCGGATGGCGATCAGGATCTTGCCGAAGCGGCTGCGCACGATCAGCAACGCACCCACCATGGCGAGCGCGACGGCCGCCACCTCGATGAAGTACATGGTCCGCTTGGCCGCGTCGCCCGCGATGTCCCACCCCAGCAGCGTGCGGAAGTCGGTGATGCCGTTGGCGCCGCCGGTGTCGCCCTGCTGGCCGATCACCACCACGGTGAGCGTGAGCGCCAGCGACAGCGTGACGATCGCGAAGTACACGCCGCTCACGCGCCGCTTGAAGATCGCGTACGAGAACACGTAGGCGAGCAGAGCGGGGATCGCGAGGATGCCGACCAGGGTCCAGCCCAGCGAGTGGAAGGGGATCCACCACGAGGGCAGCTGCTCGACGCTGCTCCAGACCATGAAGTCCGGCAGCTCGGGCGCCGAGGCCTCGAGCTTGAGGAACATCGCCATCATGTAGCCGCCGAGGCCGAAGAACAGGCCCTGGCCCAGGCTCAGCACGCCGCCGTAGCCCCAGGTCAGCACCACGCCGATCGCGACGAAAGCGAAGGCCAGGTACTTGCTCACGAGGTTGAGGCGGAACGGGTCGAGCGTGGCCGGCAGCACCACGGCCAGCAGCAGCAGCACGGCCGCCAGCCCGACGAGGTCGCCGCGGCGTTGGGGAGAAAGCTTCATGCCCATGCGCTCAGCTCCTCGAGCGGGTCGCGAACAGCCCGTTGGGCCGCACGTAGAGCACCGCGATCACCAGCAGCAGGATCGTGGCCTTGGCCATCGAGCCGCTCATCAGGTACTCGAGCCAGGTCTGCGACTGCGCGATGGCGAAGCCCGAGAGCGCGGTGCCGATCAGGCTCTGCACGCCGCCGAACACCACCACGATGAAGGAGTCGACGATGTAGAGCTGGCCGGTGCCGGGGTTGGTCGAGCCGATCATCGTGAACACCGCGCCCGCGATGCCCGCCAGGCCCGCGCCCAGCGCGAAGGTCAGCGCATCGACGCGCTGCGTGTCGATGCCGACCGCGCCCGCGATCGCGCGGTTCTGCGTCACCGCGCGCACCTTCAGCCCCCAGGAGGTGCGGTAGAGCAGCAGGTAGACGCCGATGGCGACGATGGCCGTGAGCCCGACGATGAACAGGCGCGTGAGCGGCAGCTGGATGCCCGGCGTCGGCTCCCACGCGCCGGCGAGCCAGGAGGCCAGCGGCACGCTGACTTCCTGCGCGCCGAACAGCGAGCGGTAGGCCTGCTGCAGCATGAGGCTCAGGCCCCAGGTCGCGAGCAGGGTGTCGAGCGGCCGGTCGTAGAAGAAGCGGATGAAGCCGCGCTCCAGCACATAGCCGAACGCGAAGGTCACGGCGAACGCGAACGGAATCGCGGCGAACAGGTAGAGGTCCATGAAGCCCGGCGCGTAGTGCTCGAAGAAGCGCGACGCCAGGTAGGTCATGTAGGCACCGAGCGCCATCAGCTCGCCGTGCGCCATGTTGATGACGCCCATCAGGCCGAACACGATGGCCAGCCCGATCGCCATCAGAAGCAGGATGGTGAACAGGCTCACGCCGTTGAACACCTGCATCACCGCGATGTCGAAGTTCATCGCGCTCAGACCTTCGGGAACGGGTTGGGCTCGACCAGCTGCGGCGATTCCCAGACGATGTCGAACTGCCCGTCGGGCCGCGCGCGGCCCACGCGCACCTTCTTCCACACGTGGTGGTTGGTGGCGTGCACGCGCACCGTGCCCTCGGGCGCCTCGATCTCCACGCCCGCGGCGGCGGCCGTGACCTTGTCGACCTCGAAGGACTTGGCCTTCTCCACCGCCAGCTTCCAGAGGTAGACGCTGTTGTAGGCCACCTCCATCGGGTCGCCGATCACGCGGTCCTGGCCGTACTTGGCCTTGAAGGCCTTCACGAACTTCTCGTTGGCCGGCGACTTGATGCTCTGGAAGTAGCCCATGCAGGCGTAGTAGCCCGCGGCGTTGTCCTTGCCGATGCCCTCGATCTCGTTCTCCGACACCACGGTCGACAGCAGCACCTGCTTCATGCCGTCGAGCCCGGCCGCGCGCAGCTGCTTGTAGAAGGCCACGTTCGAGCCGCCGACCACCGTGCTGTAGATGCAGTCGGGCCTGGCGGCCTTGATCTTGTTGATGATCGAGGAGAACTCGGTGTGGCCCAGCGGCGCGTATTCCTCGCCGAGCACCTTGCCGCCGGCCTTGGCGATCGCGGGCTTGGCGATCTTGTTGCAGGTGCGCGGATAGATGTAGTCGGAGCCCACGAGGAAGAAGTTCTTGCCCTTCTCGCGCGCCATCCATTCGACCGCCGCGATCACCGACTGCGTGGCTTCCTGCGAGGGATAGAACACGCGCTTGTCCTGCTCCTGGCCCTCGTAGTAGGTGGGGTAGAACAGCAGGCCCTTGGCCTGGGCGAGCACCGGCAGCAGCGCCTTGCGCGAGGCCGAGGTGTAGCAGCCGATGATGGCCGCCACCTTGTCGCGCTCGAGCAGCTTGCGCGCCTTCTCGGCGAACACCGGGTTCTCGCTCGCGCCGTCTTCCACCACGGCCTCGATCTTCTTGCCGAGCACGCCGCCGGCGGCGTTGATCTCCTCGATCGCGAGCTTCTCGGCGTCGACCAGCGAGGCCTCGGCGATCGCGATCGTGCCCGAGAGCGAATGCAGCAGCCCGAGCTTCACCGTGCCGCCGTCCTGCGCGAAGGCCAGCGGTGCCACGCCGCCCGCGGCGCCCAGCACGATCATCGAGCCGCCGGTCTTCACGATCTGGCGGCGGTTGAAAGCGTTCGTCATGTCAAATTCCTTTGTGGTTGTGCGAGTCGTCAGGAAGATCCGACCTTCGGAACCGCGCTCGGGGTGTCTCCTCCCGCCACGCGGCCCTGCAAACGGGCGCTTCGTCGCCAGTGCTCTTGCTTCGGGCAAAGCTCCGCCAGCGGATGCATGCATCCGTTTCGACGAAAGCCCTGTTGCGACCGAAAAAACAAAAAGGCCCGAACCGGTGTTCAAACCGATTCGGGCCTTGTTGCCCGACACCTCGCTGGCAGCATTGGCAGCGGGCGTCGCATGACTGGTAACGATTGCTCGTTGCGGCGGATTCTTCTCAACCCGCGCCGGTCTGCAAATACGTTGTTGTGCGGATTGGCGGGCCGGCGGGGACTGTGCTATTTGCGCGCACAGGCGCGCCAGAGACCACTTCGACGGAGGTCAGCGCGGCCGCGCGAAGTCCGCGTCGATCCAGGCCGAGGCGCTGGTGGCGCTGAGCTTGAACGAGGCCGGCACGTTCACGCGCGCGAGCTCGCTGTCGTCGGCCTCGTCGAAGGCGCTCAGCGTGGCCGAGGGGTTGTCCTCGTCGGGCACGATGGCCAGCGTGACGCGGATGCGCCGGTCGCTGGCGCTCACGGTCACGCTGCGGTTGAGCGTGGCGTGCAGCTGCTGCTCGTGGCGGCGGATCACCTCGGCCGCGGTCTTCACCAGGGTGGAGAAGGCGGGGCCGTCGAGCGGCTTGGGGTTCTTCTTGTCGCGGCCCATGGTCCAGGGGCCGACCAGCGCGGGCTCGGGGTCGCCATGGCGCGTCATCTCGACGGCCCAGCCGTCGTCTTCCTCGTTCTTGATGATGCGGGCGGTCCAGCGCTCGTCGCGCCAGAGGCGGTCCTGTTGCAGCGGGAGGATGTCGTCGGATTCGGTGGTCGGGGTCGTGTCGGTCATTCGGAGGCGGAGGTTCTTGCGCGTGCCATTGTCCCCTGGCCGGCGATGTAGGCCAGCAGCCCCTCGGCCAGCGCGTCGAAGGTGACGCGGCAGCGCGGGCTCGCGCGCAGGTCCTCGTGCATCGTGACCCAGGTCTCGAGCTTCAGCGACAGCGCGCGCGGCAGCAGCCGCACCAGCGCCGGGCCGCGCCGCGCCAGCGCGACCTGGCACACGCCGATGCCGGCGCCGGCGCGGATCAGCGCCATCTGCGCGAGGTCGCTGTCGGTGCGCAGCGAGAAGGCGTCGCGCGTGAAGCCCTTGAAGGACTTGATCGCGTCGCGCACGAAGGCCGTGGGCTGGTCGTAGCCGATCAGCGTGTGGCGCATCAGCTCCTCGGCCGTGCGCGGCGTGCCGTGGCGCGCGAGGTAGTCGGGATGGGCATGGAAGCCCAGCTCGATGTCGCCGATGCGGCGCGCCACCAATTGTTCCTGGCGCGGGCGCACCATGCGCACCGCGATGTCGGCCTCGCGCCGCAGCAGGTCCTGCACGCGGTTGGTCGAGACCAGCTCGACCTTGAGCGCCGGATGGGCCTCGCGCAGCTTCGTCACGATCGGCGGCAGCACCTCCACCGCGACCACCTCGCTGGTCGACACCCGCACCACGCCGCGCACGCCTTCGCCCTGGCCGCTGGCCGCGCGCTGCAGCGAGGCGGCCGTGCTCTCCATGGCCTCGGCGTGCGTGCGCAGCGCCAGCGCCACCTCGGTGGGCAGCAGCCCGACCTGCGAGCGCGTGAAGAGCACGACCTCGAGCGCCTCCTCGAGCGCCGCGACGTGGCGTCCGACGGTGGGTTGCGTGATGCCGAGCGCGCGCGCCGCGCCCGAGAGGGAGCCCTCGCGCAGCACGCCGAGGAAGGAGCGGTAGAGCTCCCAGCTGATGGTCCAGGTCATACATAAATGTATGGCCGATGGCTCATGTTCGGCAATTCCATTGGAGCCCGACTCTGCCCAGAATTCATCCATCGATCACTGTTCTGGAGATGTTTCATGGCAAGCAACGACACGGTTCTGGTTCTGGGCGCGACGGGCGGCGTCGGCGGCGAGATGGCCCGCCAGCTGCGCGACGCGGGGTGGCGGGTGCGCGCGATGAAGCGCGGCGCGGAGTCGCAGCGGCGCGACGGCATCGACTGGGTGGGCGGCGACGCGATGGAGGCGCGCGACGTGCGCGAGGCAGCGCGCGGCTGCGCCGTCATCGTGCATGCGGTCAATCCGCCCGGCTACCGCCGCTGGTCGGAGCTGGTGCTGCCGATGCTCGACCACACGATCGCCGCCGCCAAGGCCGAGGGCGCGACCATCGTGCTGCCCGGCAATGTCTACAACTACGGCGCCGACGCCTTCCCGCTGCTGGCCGAGGCTGCGCCCCAGCATCCGGCCACGCGCAAGGGCGCGATCCGGGTCGAGATGGAGCGCCGCCTCGAACTGGCGAGCCGCGAGGGCGCGCGCGTGCTGATCGTGCGCGCCGGCGACTTCTTCGGCCCCAAGGCCGGCAACAACTGGTTCTCGCAGGGCCTGGTGAAGGCGGGGCAGCCGGTCAGGGGCGTGAGCTATCCCGGCGATGCCGGCGTCGGCCACCTGTGGTCGTACCTGCCCGACGTGGCCCGCACCATGGTCGAGCTGCTGGCGCGGCGCGACCGGCTCGAGCCCTTCGCCAGCTTCCACATGGCCGGCCACTGGGATGCCGACGGCACGCGCATGGCCGATGCCATCCGGCGCGTGGTGGCGCGCCGCATCGGCACGCAGGTGCGCGTGTCGGCCTTCCCGTGGTGGCCGCTGCTGCTGGCCTCGCCCTTCGTCGCCACCTTCCGCGAGCTGCGCGAGATGCGCTACCTGTGGCGCACGCCCGTGGCCATGGACAACGCGAAGCTGGTGGCGCTGCTCGGCCGCGAGCCGCACACGCCGCTCGACGAGGCGGTAGAGGCCGCGCTCGAGGGCATGGGCTGCCTGCAGGCGGGGCCGCGCGCGGCGCTGGCCTGACAAGGTGTGAATAAACCTACTGCGCGCCCCGATCTCGCACCTGCGGTCCCCACCGTACGTGAGTACGGCTGCGGTCCTCGGCACGACCTCGGGGCGCTCGCTACGGTTTCTTCACACCTTGTGAGCACTGCGCAAGGGCGTCGTTTCTCGACGATCGGGCCGGGATGCTGATAGCCTGAGGTGCCGCGCTCAGCCATCGCAACCCAGCCCTTCCTGCCATGCCCGACTTCCGCTCGCCCGAATTCCTGATCGGCCACGTGCAGCACACGCTCGCGTTCTACGACGGCCGCAGCCTCGATCCGCAAGGCGGCTTCTTCCACTTCTTCAAGGACGACGGCACGGTCTACGACCGCCGCACGCGCCACCTGGTGAGCAGCACGCGCTTCGTCTTCAACAATGCCACCGCCTGGCGCCGCTTCGGCCGGCCCGAGCACCTGGCGGCGACGCGCCACGGCCTCGCGTTCCTGCAGCGCGCCCATGCGCATCCGCAGGGCGGTTACCTGTGGGAGCTCGACTGGCACGAGGGCCGCGCGCAGCTGCGCGACGGCACCCACTACTGCTATGGCCTGGCCTTCGTGCTGCTCGCGCACGCGCACGCGGCGATGGCCGGCGTGGACGAGGCGCGCGCGGGCATCGAGAGCACCTGGCAGCTGCTCGAGCGGCATTTCTGGGAGCCGCGCCATCAGCTCTATGCGAACGAAGCCACTGCCGACTGGACCGTGTCTCCCTACCGCGGCCAGAACGCCAACATGCATGCCTGCGAGGCGATGATGGCGGCCTTCGAGGCCACGGGCGACGCGAAGTACCTGGACCGCGCGGCGACGCTGGCGCAGGCGATCGCGCTGCGCCAGGCCGACCTGACCGGGGGCCGGGTCTGGGAGCACTTCCACGAGGACTGGTCGGTCGATGCCGACCACAACCGCGGCAACCGCGCTGACATCTTCAAGCCCTGGGGCTTCCAGACCGGCCACCTGACCGAGTGGGCCAAGCTGCTGCTGCAGCTCGAGGGCCTGCTCGCCGGCCGGGGCGTGGAGACCGGCTGGATGCTGCCGCGCGCGCAGTCGCTGTTCGAGGCGGCGATGCGCCACGGCTGGGACGCCGAGTTCGGCGGCCTGGTCTACGGCTTCGATCCCGAGGGCGCGCTCTACGACGGCGACAAGTACTTCTGGGTGCAGGCCGAGAGCTTCGCGGCCGCCGCGCTGCTCGCGGTGCGCACCGGCGAGCCGCGCTACTGGGACTGGTACGACCGGATCTGGGACTACGCCTGGCGGCACATGGTCGACCACGAGCATGGCGCGTGGTTTCGCATCCTGTCGCGCGACAACCGCAAGCTCGGCGACGAGAAGAGCCCGGCCGGCAAGACCGACTACCACACGATGGGCGCCTGCCACGACGTGCTGCGCGCCCTCCGCGCCTGAAGCAACTCAGAACACCGACAGCCCCGTGCGCGCCACGAACATCTCGAGCGCCTTCATGCCCAGCAGCGAGTTGCCGGTGGCATCGAGCGCGGGCGACCACACGCTGAGCGTGAGCCGGTCGGGCACCACGGCCACGATGCCGCCGCCCACGCCGCTCTTGCAGGGCAGGCCGATCGAGAAGGCCACGTCGCCCGCGGCGTCGTAGGTGCCGCAGGTGAGCATCAGCGCGTTGATGCGCCGGGTCTGGCGCTCGCTGGTGATCGCGGCCTCGCCGTCGATCGGGTGCGCGCCGTCGCGGCACAGGTAGCCGGCGGCGCGCGCGAGCTGGCGGCAGCTCATGCGCAGCGCGCACTGGTGGAAGTAGGTGTCGAGCACCTCGGTCACGTCGTTGTCGAGCTTGCCGAAGCTCTTCATGAAGTTGGCCAGCGCCACGTTGCGAAAGCCGGTCTCGGCCTCCGAGCGCGCGACCTCCTCGTCGAAGCCCACGGGCTCGCCCGCCAGGCTGGCCATGAGCGCGAGGATGCGCGCCTTGGCGCTGCCGCCCTCGGCGCGCGCATGGCTCACGAGCCGGTCGGCGACCGCGATCGCGCCCGCATTGATGAAGGGGTTGCGCGGCTTGCCCTGCTCGTTCTCGAGCTGCACCAGCGAGTTGAACGGATTGCCCGAGGGCTCGCGGCCGATGCGTTCCCACAGCGCGTCGCCCACGGCCTGCATGGCGAGCGTGAGCGTGAACAGCTTGGACACGCTCTGGATCGAGAACGGCGTGTCGGCATCGCCGGCCGCGGCCTCCTCGCCGTCGCAGGTGCGCAGCGCGATGCCGAACTGCCGCGCGTCGACGCGCGCGAGCGCCGGGATGTAGCTGGCCACCGTGCCGGCCTGGCCCAGCAGCGGTTGCATCGCGGCCGCGATCTCGTCGAGCACGGGCTGGAATCGGGTGGATGTCGCCATGTCGCTCGTTCCTTCAGGCGCGGCGCGCGCCGCCACGGTTCACCAGCACGATGCCCACCGCCACGCCGGCCAGCGCCACCACCAGCTGCGGCGTGAGCGGCTCGGACAGCAGCAGCACGCCGAACACCAGCGCGAACAGCGGCGTGAGGAAAGTGAAGGAGGACATCTGCGTGGCCGGGTAGTGGCGCAGCATCCACATCCACGCGAGGTAGCTCGCGAAGGCGCCGATCACGGTCTGCAGCGCGATCGAGGTCCAGGCCCAGGCCGAGTAGTGCGTGCCCCAGGTCTCGCCGAGCAGCAGCGAAATCACGGGGCAGACCGCGGCCGTCACCGCGACTTGGTAGAACAGCGTCTTCTCGGCGCTCGCGGTGGCGAGCCGGGTGGCGCGCAGGGTCAGCGTGGTCAGTCCCCACAGCATGCCGGCGGCGAGCGCCAGCGCGTCGCCGCGCAGCTGCGACGAGGAGGTGTGGCCGAAGCCTTCGCTGAAGGCCAGCACCACGGCCGCGAAGGCGATCGCGAGCCCGGCCCACTGCAGGCCGCGCAGCCGCTCGGCCGGCACCCAGCGCGGCAGGAACAGCGAGACCCAGAACGGCGCCGTGTAGAGGAACACCGTGAGCCGCGAGGCGCTGGTGAGCTGCAGGCCCAGGTAGATGCCCGCGAACTCGCCCGCGAACAGCAGCCCCGCGAGCAGCCCGCCGGGCAGCGTGCCGTCGCGCTCGAACAGCGGCACCTTGCGCCAGGCGCACCACAGCCCCAGCAGCACGACCGCGCCGGCCATGCGCATCGAGGCCTGCCACATCGGCGGTACCTCGGCCACGGTGGTCTTGATGAGGATCTGCTGCAGGCCCCAGAAGGCGCAGCAGACGACGAGCAGGCCGATGGCGAGCGCGTCGAGGTGGGTTTTTCTCTGGATCATCTGTTGTTCGTTCTTCGCAAGGCGGCCCGCCCGCATCGCGCGGCGGCGCCGACGATCCTAGCGCGCGGGCGCTTCCCCGCTACCATCCGGGTTTCGTTCCCGGGTACCGCCCCTCCCGTTCCTGGTTCCGCATCCGGTATAGATGCGGGGCCCGGGAGGCATGCATGGGCATGCGGAATTTCTCGTGGCTGCTGCTCGCGGCCAGCATCGCGGCGGAGGTCGTCGGAACTATCGCGCTGCGTCACGCCGACGGCTTCACGCGCGCACTGCCTTCGGCCGTGGTGGCGGCGGCCTATGCGCTCGCGATCTGGCTCATGGCGCTGGCGGTGCGGCAGCTCGAGGTCGGCCTGGCCTACGCGGTCTGGGCCGGCGCCGGCACCGCGCTGATCGCCGTCTGCGGGGTCTTGCTGTTCGGCGAAGCGGTCACGCTCGCGCGCTGCCTCGGCGTGGCGATGATCGTGCTCGGCGTGGTGGTGCTCCACCTCGACCCGCGCTGAGGCTTCAGCGCCCCGCGACCGGGTACGGCGGCTTGCCGCGCGTGCCCACCATCAGGTCGGGCACCACTGCCTCGACGTCGGGCAGCGCGCGCGCCGCGCGTTCGAGCTGGCGCGCCAGCGCGGGCGAGGGCACGCAGCCCTGCAGGTAGACCCAGCGCCGCTGCACCATGACCCACACGCTGCCCCGGCGCACACCCGGCACCGCCTCGAGCGCGGCGCGCACCTTGGGCGCGAGCGGCTTGTCGTAGCGGTAGGCGTTGCTGTCGCTGCATTTGCCCGCGAGCCAGCAGCTGGTGCCGCGCTCGAGCCGCGAATGGATCTGGATGCGGCGCTCCTCGGCCGTGTAGAACGGGCCTTCGGGTTCGGGGCAGCCCGGCAGTCCGGCCGAGACGCGGAAGAAGGGATCGTCGAACCAGTTCTGCTTGAGTGGCGCGGCGGCGTCCTGCGCGCTCGCCGCATGCGGCGCGGCAACGGCGCACAGCAGGGCGAGCACCGGCGCCGCGTGCTTCACAAGGGATGTTCCGTGTAGAAGCGGCCGCCGTGGAACAACAGCGGCGAGGCGCCGGCGTCGTGGCTGCAGCGCTCCACCTCGCCGACGAAGATCACGTGGTCGCCCTCGTCGTAGCGGCTGCGGTTGAAGCACTCGAAGCTCGCCGCGGCGCCCGCGAGCACCGGCGCGCCGCCCAGGCCCTCGGTGAAGGCCACGTCGGCCCAGCGATCGATGTCCTTGGTGGCGAAGCGCTCGGCCAGCGTCTTCTGGCTGGCCGCGAGGATGTTCACCGTGTAGTGCGAGCCGGCCCGCAGCGCGGCCATCGAGGCGGCGCTGCGCGACAGGCTCCAGAGCACCAGCGGCGGCGACAGCGAGACCGAATTGAAGGAGTTGGCGGTGAGCCCGACCAGCGTGCCGTTGGCCGCGCGTGCCGTGACGATGGTCACGCCGGTGGCGAACATGCCGAGCGCCGCGCGGAATTCAGCGGACGAGAAGGTGGGCGGCTGGGCGCTGCGCAAGGTGGTCACGAAGGAGCGGGAACGGTGGAGGGCAGGGGCCTATTCTGGCGCACCCGTCCTTCCCGCCCCCGGCGCGGCCGACATCACCTCGGTCACGAAGCGGGTGTAGGCCGCCGCGGCCGGCGAGGGCGTGCGGCCCGCGAGCGTGACCAGGCCGTAGTGGGTGCGCATGCCTTCGAGGCCCGCGATGGGCAACGGCACCAGCGGCTGGGTCTCGTGGCGGAAGGCCGGCGCATCGGGCGCCAGCACCACGGCGCGCGCCGTGAGCGCGAGATGGCGCAGGGTGCCGGTGTCGTCGCAGACCAGGTTGAACACGCCGCGGCCGGCGCGCTTCGCCTGGCGTTCGAACTGCGCTGCTACGCGCGCCGGCAGCTTCGGGCCGGCGACCGGGTAGTCCATCGCCTGCTCGAGCGTGACCGACGCCAGCCTGCGCAGCGGATGGCGCGGCTGCACGAAGAACGACACCGGCACGTCGGGCAGCCGCATGGTTTCGAGGCCGCCCTGGCGCGCGAGGTCGCGCGTGTCGGCGATGAACAGGTCGATCTCGCGCCGGTGCAGCCGCTCGGCCAGGGTGGCGGTGTCGGCCACCTCGGTGCGCACCGAGAGCTGCGGATGCCGTTGCACCAGCAGCGTCAGCGCCGCGCGCCCGAGAATGCCGGCCGCGAACGGCCCCAGGCCCACCTGCAGGCTGCCGGCGGCCAGGCCCTCGAGCTGCAGCACGTCCTCCTTGAGCTGGCGCGCGTCGATGAGCAGCTCGCGGGCGCGCGCCAGCACCAGCTCGCCGGCCTGCGTGAAGCGCACCGTGCCGTAGGCGCGGTCGATCAGCCGGACCTGCAGGCCTTCCTCGAGCGCCTCGATGCTGCGCGAGAGCGCGGGCTGCGAGAGGTGCGAGGCCTGGGCCGCGCGGCCGAAGCTGCCCTGCTCGGCGAGGGCGACGAGGTGCTGGAGCTGGCGCAGCTGCATGGCGATCTTGTGTTTTTCTTTAAATCGATCGACGTATTTTGCATTTGCCAATGGTTTGGGGGCTGCCCAGAATCGCGCCACTTTCCAGCTTCGCGCCAGGCCGCACCATGCATCTCCTCCACGTCCTTCCACGCGCGCACCGCGCCGCCGCCGCCTGCGCCGCGCTGGCCTGCGCCATGGCCTTGGCGCAGCCGGCAACGCCCCTCGCGCCCAAGCCGCCGGAGCCCGCCACGCTGGCCGCCAACGCCGAGTTCGCGAAGACGCTGCCCTTCGCCGACCGGCGCGATTTCGAGGACGCGATGCGCGGCTTCGTCGGCACCGTGCCCGACGCGCTGGTGCCCGGCGCCGGCGAGCGCCCGGCATGGAGCATGAAGCCCTACGGCTTCCTGCAGGCCGACGCGCCGGCCGACAGCGTCAACCCGAGCCTGTGGCGCCAGGCGCAGCTCAATGCGATCCACGGGCTGTTCCGCGTGACCGACCGGGTCTACCAGGTGCGCGGCTTCGACATCGCGAACATGACCATCGTCGAGGGCGACAGCACGCTGATCGTGATCGACCCGCTGCTCGCCGCCGAGACCGCGCGCGCCGCGCTCGCGCTGTACTACCAGCACCGGCCGCGCAAGCCGGTCGGCACCGTGGTCTACACGCACGGCCACGCCGACCACTTCGGCGGCGTCAAGGGCGTGGTCGACGAGGCCGACGTGGCGGCCGGCAGGGTGCAGGTGATCGCGCCCTCGGGCTTCATGGAGACCGCGGTGGCCGAGAACATCCTCGCGGGCAATGCGATGAGCCGGCGCTCGCAGTACCAGTTCGGCTCGCTGCTGCCGCCCGGCGTGCGCGGCCAGGTCGACACCGGGCTGGGCAAGGCGCTGGCGCGCGGCACCGTCACGCTGATCGCGCCCACCGCCACCATCGACAAGCCGACCGAGGAGCGCACCATCGACGGCGTGCAGTTCGTGTTCCAGCTCGTGCCGGGCTCGGAGGCGCCGTCCGAGATGCTGATGTACCTGCCGCAGTTCCGCGTGCTCAACATGGCCGAGGACGTGACGCACACCATGCACAACCTCTACACGATTCGCGGCGCCGAGGTGCGCGACGGCAGCCTGTGGTCGAAGTACATCGACCAGGCGCGCGTGGCCTTCGGCGACAGGACCGACGTGCTGATCGCCCAGCACCACTGGCCCACCACGGGGCGCGATCGCATCGTCGAGCTGCTGAAGAAGCAGCGCGACATGTACAAGTTCATCAACGACCAGTCGCTGCGGCTGCTCAACCACGGCTACACCGCGGCCGACATCGCCGAGACCCTGCGCATGCCCGCGAGCCTCGAACAGGAATGGTCGGCGCGCGGCTACTACGGCACCCTGCGCCACAACGCGAAGGCGGTCTACCAGAAGTACCTGGGCTGGTACGACGCCAATCCCGCCAACCTGAATCCGCTGCCGCCCGTGGCCCAGGCCCGCAAGACGGTGGAGTACATGGGCGGCGCCGAGGCGGTGATCGCGCGCGCCCGCGGCGATTTCGCCAAGGGCGAGTACCGCTGGGTCGCGAGCGCGATGAGCCAGGTGGTCTATGCCGATCCCTCGAACCGCGCGGCGCGCGAGCTCGGCGCCGATGCGCTGGAGCAGCTGGGCTACCAGTCGGAGGCCGGCACCTGGCGCAGCGCCTACCTGGTGGGCGCGATGGAGCTGCGCAACGGCGTACCGAAGATCCCGTCGGGCGGCACCGCCAACGCCGACACGCTCAAGGCCGTGAGCAACGACCTGTTCTTCGACTACCTCGGCGTGCGCCTCGATGCCGCGAAGGCCGAGGGCAAGCGGCTGGTCATCAACTGGAACTTCACGGACTCGAAGCAGCAGTTCGTGCTGACGCTCGAGAACTCGGCCCTGACCCACATCGCCGGGCGGCAGCCGGATGCCGACGCCACGGTGACGCTGAGCCGCGCCATGCTCGACGCCGTGACGCTGAAGCAGACCAGCTTTCCGGCCGCGGTGCTGGCCGGCCAAGTGCGCATCGAGGGCGATCGCGCGAAGCTGGCCGAGCTGATGGCGATGCTCGACAGCTTCGAGCCGATGTTCCCGGTGGTGGAGCCGCGATGAACCCGGCTCAGGGCAGGTCGGGCAGCGGCATGCCGCCGACGACGACCTGGCCCAGCGTGTCCAGGTAGGTCTGCCAGAAGCGCGTGGGCTGCTGGCCCTTGCCGGGCCGGCCGAAGTCGCACACGCCGGTGGGGAAGGCGGCCTTCAGGCGCGACCATTGCGTGTCCGAGAACACCACCGTGCCGTAGCTCGCGCGGTCGAGCGGCGCGAGCTGGCACTCGAGCACGTCGCCCGTGATGGCCTCGCCGGCCGCCATCCGCGTCGAGCCGTCGGCCAGACCGTTGCATTCGAGCATCGAGAGCCCCGTGCCGTCGGCGCTGCCGCAGCGGTCGTTGGCGCTGGCGGGGCGATGGGCAATCACCTTCTGCGCGAGCGGCGTGGCGCCGCCGTCCCGCTCGATCGCGCCGAGCCAGGCGTCCATCGTGTCGTAGGCCTCGCGCTGGCTGCCGGCTTGGTACCAGATCGCCTGGTTGGCGTGGCCGCCGTTGGCGCGGTCGAGCCGCGCGCGCAGGGTCCACGAGCGGTGCTGGTGATGGATGCCGCTGATGTCGAGCGTGCGGATGTCGATGATCGCCACCTGGCCCAGGCCGTTGGCCTGGTTGAACGAGCCCGAGCGGTACGAGGCCTCGATCGCGCCCGGGTCGGCCGCCACGCGCGGCGCCTGCAGCGCGTAGTCGATGGTGTGCGAGCCGATGTTCGCGTTGAGGTCCACGAACTGCTCGGCGCTGATGCGGCCCGCCTTCAGCGCGAGCAGGCCGTACTGCAGGCCCACGTTCGAGTAGGGCCGGTTGGCGAAGCCGTCGGGCCGCTTGCCGAAGATCGAGATCGCCGAGTCGGCCGAGGTGCAGCGCGCGCCGCCGGGGTTGAAGGTGGCGTCGTAGCGCGCGCCCGGGGGCGCGTCGCAGCCGCCGAGCGCGGTGGGCGAGGTGCCGGGGATGTTCGCGATGTTGGTCGCGTAGGGGTTCAGGTTGTTGTTGAACTTGTAGAAGTCGATCCACTCGGTGCACACGGCGGTGTTCAGGTGGCCCGAGGCGGCGGCCTGCTGGTCGGGCGTCCACGCGGTGGCGGTGCGGCCGAAGTAGTTGCGCAGCAGCGCGCAGTCCTCGACCTCGTTGCCGGTCGATCCCGCATCGGGAAAGGAGGCGCCGACGATGATCCCCTGGTAGAGGCCCGGATAGGCGTTGGCCATCCACTGCTGGGCGATGGCGCCGCCCGAGCTGCCGTAGCCGAAGGTGTAGCGCAGCTCGCCGTAGGCCTCGACGATGCGCTCCTTGGCCATCATCGTGGCCTCGGCCTGCACGGCGATGTTGCAGTTGTGGCCCGAGTCGTTGAGCGACACGGCCAGCACCGCGAAGCCGCGCGAGAGCGCATCGCGGTCGAGCACGCGCTGCGAGGACAGGGCGTTGGACTGGCCGTAGCCGTTGCCGCAGCCCGAGCCATGCTGGATCAGCAGCTTGCGGTTCCACGCGGCCTGCGGCTGCCACGGCGCCCAGGGCTTCGCGGGATCGAACAGCACCGCCACGTCGTAGTAGTCGCGGTCCTGCACGCCGGTCTCGATGCGCACCACGAAGGGCACGGTGCGGCCCTGGTCGGTGGTGGTGGTGGCGATGTCGGCCGGCGGCCGGGCCGGGTCGTAGGGCTGGAAGCCCGCGACCGCCGGATCGCTCGACAGGTACTTGAAGCCGTAGCTCACGGGGCGGTTGCAGTCGGCGTCCTGCGCGCCGGCATCGCAGGCCCAGGGCTGGATCTGCGGGCCGTAGAGGATGCGCCCGCCGTTGGCGTGGTTGGTGATCACTAGCGACGACAGCGCCGTGTCGCCGGCGCGCGCGGTCAGCAGGTGGCGGCCCTCGCTCATGCCGGTGACCAGCCCCATGAAGCGCTCGCCGGGCCGCATCGCGAACGCGGACGACACGTCGGTGCCGTCGAGCTCGATGCGCAGCGCGCTCGCCGCGATGCCCGCGGCCGGCACGATCTCGACCAGCGCGTCGCCGCCGCTGACGAGGTCCGCGCGGTTCGACAGCACCTTGATGTCGGCCGCCTTGGTCGTCGTTGCGGGCGGCTGCGCGGGGTTGCCCGTGCTCGCGGGCGGAAGGCCCGCGAAGCGCGCGCCGCCATCGCCGCCGCCGCAGCCGGCAAGCAGCGCGCCGCCGCCGATGCACCACGCCGCCAGCAGCACGCTGCCGCGGCCGCTCCATGTCTTCTCGCTCATCGTGTCTCCAGGTATTGATTGGCGGCGCGATGCTAGGCAGCGCGCGCGGCCATGGCTTCCACGAAACGGCGCGGCTTTTCAGAATCTTGCAATTGCTTGCGGGCGCTGCGGGCAAACCTGCATGCCCGCGGCGGGCCGCGCGTCGGACACTCGTGCCTTCCTTCCCCGACAGAAAGACAAGACGCCCGTGCAGACCTTCGCCGAGCGATTCGACACCACGACCGCGTCCCGCACGAAGTTCGAACCCGAGGCGGTCCTGCTGCAGGACCAGGGCCTCTGGCCCGGGCTGCGGCTCGAGGAGTGGCGCGGCTCGGGTGGGGAGATGCCCGAGACCGTGCTGTTCCAGCACGGCGTGATGCTGCACCACGAGGCACTGACCTCCGCGCGCATCCACTGGTCGGGGCACCGGCCGGTGACGGGTGACTTCGCGCCGGGCAGCTTCGGCATCTTTCCCGCCGGGCTGTCGTACAGCGGGCATGCGCGCGGCCGCTGGCGCGGCGTGGTGCTGGGGCTGACGCCGGGCCTGGTGCAGGCCGTCTCGAGCTCGCCGGGCGCGAGGACGGTCGAGCTGGTGCCGGGCAACGGCATCCGCGACGGCTTCGTCTGGCAGGCCAGCCTCGCGCTCGCCGCCGACATCCGCGAGGGCTATCCGGGCGGCGCGATCTACGGGGAAAGCATCGCGGTGGCGCTGGCGGCCTACTTGCGGCGGCACCATACGGCCGATCCGCGGCTGCAGGTCGAGCGCATCGAGGCCGGCGACGCGCTGCGCCGGCGCGTGCAGCAGTTCATCCTCGACCAGTTGCAGGAGAAGCTCACGCTCGCCGAGATGGCGGCCTTCGTGCAACTCGATGTCTATTCGTTCGCGCGCTGGTTCAAGCGCGCCTTCGGCATGCCGCCGCACCGCTACCTGATGGCCGCGCGGATCGCGCGCGCGCGGACGCTGCTGCTGCGCACCGAGCTGAGCCTGGTCGAGATCGCGCTGCAGTGCGGCTTCAGCAGCCAGAGCCACCTGTCGAGCGCGTTCCGGCGCTTCGCCGGCATCGCGCCCGGCAGCTACCGGGCGCGCGGGAGGGAATGAGGCGGCGGCGTGCGCCGCTCACGCCTTCAGCAGCTGGAGCCGCACCAGGCTCTCGGCCGTGGCGACGATCGCCTCCTCGGCCGGGCGCGGATTCCATCCGAGCAGCCGCCGGGCCTTCTCGCTGGTGGCGTTCATGTTCACGCCGAGCATCGGCACGACGGCCTTCATGCGCGGGTCGGTCTTCGCGCCGAGCCGCACCAGCCAGTTCGGCAGGGCCCGCGTCGACACCTTCTGTGCCGCCGTGCCCATGCGCTCGCGCAGGATGCCCGCCACGTCGGCCAGCCACAGGCTCTCGCCCGCGATCGCGAGGAAGCGCTCGCCCTTGCCGGCCGGATGCGTCATTGCGAGCAGGTGCAGGTCCGCCACATCGCGCACGTCGACGAAGCCCGAGTTGATCTTCGGCGAGCCGGGCTGGCCGTCCATCATTCCCTTGATGATCTGGATCGAGTGCGAGAAGTCGGCACCGAGCGCGGGGCCCAGCACCGCGGTCGGATTGACGGCCGCGAGCTCGAGGCCGCGGCCTTCCTTCTCGACGAAGGCCCACGCGGCGCGCTCGGACAGCGTCTTCGACCGCTGATAGGGCGCGACGTCGCCCGCGAGGTTGCTCCAGTCCTCTTCATTGAAGGGCCGGCCCATCGGCCCATGGCCGACGCCGACCGCGCCGAAGGCCGAGGTGAGGACCACGCGCTTGACGCCGGCATCGCGCGCGGCGCGCAGCACGCGCAGGTTGCCGTCGACGGCCGGCCGGACCCAGTCCTCGTCGGTGGCATAGCTGCCCGATGGCGTGGGCGAGGCGCCGTGGATCACGTAGGTGCATCCCTTCGCGGCCTCGGCCCAGCCGGCGTCCGCGCCCAGGTCCGCGACCACGAAGCCCAGCCGCTCGCCCGGCTCGGCGCCGCCCGTCCTGAGGTGTTCGCGGACCTCCGCTTCCCGTGCGAGCGTGCGCACGGTCGTGCGGACGCGAAATCCCTGGGCCAGCAGCGCGAGGATGCAGTGCTGCGCGATGAAGCCGGTGCCGCCGGTGACCAATACCAAAGCCTGTTCCATGTCCGTTCCTTGTTCGTCCGTGATGCGAGGTGGGGAACGATATTTCGAGGGGCTCGGACTGTGAATGCTTGGGAGTACGCTTTGCTTGCGCGATAGTACGAAGATGAGCGCCGATCCCTTCTCCGACATCCTCAAGCTGACCCATGCGCAGAGCCTGGTGACCGGCGGCTTCACGGCCGGCGGCACCTGGGCGATCCGGTTTCCGGCGCCCGACAAGATCAAGTTCTTCGCCGTCGTGAAGGGCCACTGCTGGGTTCGCATCGAGGGCGAGCCCGAGCCCGCGCGCTTCGAGACCGGCGACGTGGGGCTGCTGTCGGCGCACCGCTGGTCGATCCTGTCCAGCGACCCCGAGGTCGAGCCCGTCGATGCCATGGGCCTGTTCTCGGGCGCGGGCCGCTCCTCGGCGCAGCTCGGCGACGGCAGCGAGTTCGCGCACATCGGCGGCCATGTGCTGCTCGACCCGGTCAGCGGGCCCTTGTTGTTGAATGCGCTGCCGCCGTGGATCCATGTCCGCGCGTCGGCGCCGCAGGCCCCGGTGTTCCGCTGGCTGCTCGATCACCTGATGGAGGAGCGCACGCAGGCACAGCCGGGTGCGCAACTCGCCGCGGCCCAGCTCGCGCAGCTGCTGTTCATCCAGATCCTGCGCGCGCACCTGGGAACCTCGGGGCCGCTGGTCGCGGGCTGGCTGCGCGCCCTGAGCGAGCCGCGCATCGCGCCGGCCCTGCGGGCGATGCACGACGATCCGGCGCGTGCCTGGCACCTCGAGGAGCTGGCCAGCGCCTGCGCCATGTCGCGCACCACCTTCGCCTCGCACTTCAAGGCCGTGGCCGGCATCGCGCCGCTGGGCTACCTGACCGAGTGGCGCATGCGCCTGGCCGAGCGCGCGCTGGGCGAGGACGACACGCCGGTCGCGCTCGTGGCGCAGAGCCTGGGCTATACCTCCGAGAGCGCCTTCAGCCATGCGTTCAAGCGCGTCACCGGGAGTTCGCCGACGGCCTACAGGCAGGCGCTGCGCGCGGGGGCGAGGGTGGGACTCACGGGCCGCGAGGCGGTGCCGCAGGAATCCTAGGCACCGCGCCCTTCAGTCGCGCGACCACTGCAGGGTCGCGTCGATGGGCGCGCGCGAAGTCCTGTAGCCGTTCGCCGGATCGTCCGCATCGGCGTGGCCGAAGGAGATGCCGCACACGACCTGCTGGTCGGCGGGCAGGCCGAAATGCGCGCGGATCGCCGCGGCGTGCCGCGCCAGCGCGGCCTGCGCGATGGCCGCGACGCCGTGCGCCTCGGCCGCCAGCAGGAAGTTCGCGACCCAGCCGCCGGCGTCGACCAGCGCATAGGGCCCGAGCTCGGCCGGCACGGTGACGACCAGCACGTGGGGCGCGCCGAAGAAGTCGAAGTTGCGCAGCGCCTGGACCGCCGAGGCGTCGCGATCGCCGCGGCGCACGCCGACGGCGTCGTAGAGCTGCAGGCCGGCTTCGCGGCGCCGCTCGAGGTGCACGCCGCGGTACTCGGCGGGAAAGGGAAAGTCGCTGGCCGGCGGCTGCGCGCGCGCCGCGGCCTGCATGGCCGCGCGGAAGCGCTCGGTGCCCGCGCCGCGTGTCACGACGATGCGCCAGGGCTGCGTGTTGCACCACGAGGCCGTGTGGCGCGCGGTCTCGAACAGGCACTCGATGGTGGCGTCGGGCAGCGGCTCGTCCAGGAAGGCCCGGCAGCTGCGGCGGCGCGACGCCAGGTGCGCGAGCGTCTGGACTTCGGATGTGCTCGACACCGGCTCACTCCGCCTGGATGCCGGCGTCCTTGATGCGCGTGCCCCAGGCTGCTTCCTGCTCGACCATGAAGCGCGCGAATTCCTCGGGCGGCGCGGGATAGGGCTCGAGGCCCAGCGCCGCGAAGCGTTCCTTGATCGCGGGCTTGTTGAGCGACTTGACGACTTCGGCGCTGAGCTTCGCGACGATGTCCGGCGGGATGCCGGCCGGCCCCATCAGCCCGCCCCAGGCGATGTACGAGAAGCCCGGAAAGGTCTCGCCCAGCGCCGGCAGGCCCGGCATCAGGACCGAGCCCTTGTCGGCCATCATGGCCAGCGGCCGCACCTTGCCGTCCTTGACCAGCCCCTGCGACGACGCCAGGTCCACGAACATGAAGTCGAACTGGCCGCCCACCAGGTCGACCAGCGCCGGCGGCGTGCTGCGGTAGGGCACCGCGATCGCCGAGAACTTGCCGACGTTCATCAGGTGGGCGCCCGCCACCTGGCCGGTGGCGTTGCCGTAGCCCATGGTGTTCTTCGCGCCGCCGCGCACGGCCTTGAGGAAGTCGGCGACGTTGGTCAGGGGCGAGGTGCCATTGACCACCAGCACGAACGGAAAGTTGGTGGTGCGCGCGATCGCGGTGAAGTCCTTGATCGGCGCGTAGTTGAGCTTCTTGTAGAGCCAGGGATTGGCCGAGTGGGCCGAGCTCGTGCCCAGCAGCAGGGTGTAGCCGTCGGGCGCGGCCTTGCTCACGGCCTCGGCGGCGATCGAGCCGTTGGCGCCGGGCTTGTTGTCGATCACGATCGGGGCGCCCAGTCCCTTGTGCACGTCTTCCATGAGCACGCGCGTCATCACGTCGGTGCCGCTGCCCGCGGCGAAGGGCACCACGACGCGGATCGGCTTGGCCGGATAGGGCTGGGCCGAGGCCGCGGCGCAGGCCAGGGCGAGCGCGCCCGCCGCGAGCGCCTTCGCCAGGAAGGAATCCAGAATCTGCATGCTTGTCTCCTGTGCCGCTGAGGGCTTGTTGTGGGTCCGGTCGGTCGATGCGTGGCGTGCGTGCCGTGTGTCTCAGTAGGACTTGGGCAGCCCCAGCACCTTCTCCGCGATGAAGCACAGCACCAGCTCGGGGCTGATGGGCGCGATGCGCGGAATCATGATCTCGCGCAGGTAGCGCTCCACGTGGTATTCCTTCGCGTAGCCGAAGCCGCCGTGCGTCATCACCGCCTGCTGGCAGGCATTGAAACCGGCCTCGCCGGCCAGGTACTTGGCGGCGTTCGCGGCCGCGCCGCAGGGCAGTCCGCTGTCGTACTGCCAGGCCGCCTGCATCACCATGAGCCAGGCCGCCTCGAGCTCGATCCAGTTGCGGGCCAGCGGATGCTGGATGCCCTGGTTCTGGCCGATCGGGCGGTTGAAGACCACGCGCTCGTTGGCATAGGCGGTGGCGCGCTCGAGCGCGAGCTGGCCCAGGCCCACGGCCTCGGCGGCGATCAGCACGCGCTCGGGGTTCATGCCGTGCAGGATGTATTCGAAGCCGCGGCCTTCCTCGCCGATGCGGTCTTCCACGGGAATCTCGAAGTCCTCGATGAACAGCTCGTTCGAGTCGACGCACTTGCGGCCCATCTTCTCGATCTCGCGCACCTCGATGCGACTGCGGTCGAGGTCGGTGTAGAACAGGGTGAGCCCGTGCGTGGGCTTCTCGACCTCCTCCAGCGGCGTGGTGCGCGCGAGCAGCAGCACCTTCTGCGCGACCTGGGCGGTCGAGATCCAGACCTTGCTGCCGTTGACCACATAGCGGTCGCCGCGGCGCTGCGCGCGCGTACGCAGTTGGGTGGTGTTGAGGCCGGTGTTCGGCTCGGTCACGGCGAAGCAGGTCTTGACCTCGCCGCGCGCCATCGGCGGCAGCATGCGCTGCTTCTGGGCTTCGCTGCCGAACACGACCACGGGGTTGAGCCCGAACACGTTGATGTGCACCGCCGAGGCCCCCGACATCCCGGCGCCCGAGCGCGAGATGGTCTGCATCATCACGGCCGCATCCGCGATCGACAGCCCCGAGCCGCCGTACTGCTCGGGAATGCAGATGCCCAGCCAGCCGTCCTTGGCCAGGCTGTCGGCGAACGCCGTGGGGAAGCCGCCTTCCCGGTCGCGTTCGAGCCAGTAGGCATCGTCGAAACGGCGGCAGATCTTCTGGATGGAATCGCGGATGGATTCCTGTTCGGCGCTGAGCTGGAAATTCATGGACGGGCGACAGGTTGAAAACCCAATCATTCATCTATGTGTTCAATATTGACATGAGGGAGAACACCTAGGCTGGTCGGCGGCGGAGATGTTTTTCCTCTGGAGGTGAGCAAAGACCTGAAGTCAAAAGAGTTTCCAGAGTCAACAGGAGCGTCTTGAGAGCTTGGCTTTGTTGTTCATCTATGTGTACTATTCGTACACGATAAAGAACAATTCCCAGGAGACGCATGACAGTTCCCCCCACGCCCGCGCCGCTCGCGGGCTTCCGCATCGTCGACATGAGCACGGTGCTCATGGGCCCGGTCGCGACCCAGGTGCTGGGCGACTACGGCGCCGACGTCATCAAGGTCGAGCCGCCCGAGGGCGACGTGATGCGCCACGCCGGCATGGCGCGCACGCCGCGCATGGGGGCGATGTACCTGGCGAACGGCCGCAACAAGCGCAGCATCGTGCTGGACATCAAGCAGCCGGCCGCGAAGGAGGCGCTGTTCGCGCTCTGCCGCTCGGCCGACGTGTTCATCCACAACGTGCGTCCGGCCGCGATGCAGCGTGCGGGGCTCGGCTACGAGGACCTGCGCGCGATCAATCCGTCGATCGTCTACGTCGCGCTCGTGGGCTACAGCGAGCACGGCCCCTATGCCAACCAGCCGGCCTTCGACGACATCATCCAGGCCGGCGCCGGCGTGTCGGGGCTGTTCGTGCGCGCGGGCCTGGACGAGCCGGTGTTCGTGCCGATGACCGTCGCCGACCGCGTGACCGGGCTGACGGCGGCACACGCCACGCTGGCCGCGCTGCTGATGCGCGAGCGCACCGGCATCGGCCAGGCGATCGAGGTGCCGATGTTCGAGACGCTGGTGCAGACCGTGCTCGGCGACCATCTCAACGGGCAGGCCTTCGAGCCGCCGATCGGCGAGTCGGGCTACAGCCGCCTGCTCACGCCGCACCGCCGGCCCTACAGGACGCTCGACGGCTACATCGCCGCCACGCCCTACAACGACAAGCAGTTCCGGGCCTTCTACGCCGCGATCGGCCGCGCCGACGAGATCGACAGCAATCCGCTTTTGGGCAGCCAGAGCGCGCGCGCCAGCAACTATCACGCGACCTACGCGCAGCTCGCCGAGATCATCGCCACCCGCAGCACCGACGAGTGGCTCGCGCTGTGCCGCGCGCACGAGGTGCCGTGCGCGCGCGTCAACTCGATCGACGACCTGCTGGTCGATCCGCACCTCGAGGCGGTGGGCTTCTTCGAGCGCGGCGAGCATCCGTCCGAAGGCCGCATCGTGCAGATGCGGCCCAGCACGCGCTGGAGCAGCGCCGACGTCTCGATCCGGCGGCATGCGCCGCGCATCGGCGAACAGAGCGTCGAGCTGCTGGCCGAGGCCGGCTTCGATGCCGGGCGCATCGACGCGATGCTGGCCGAAGGCAGCACGGTCGATGGCCGCCCCGGGCCGCGCGACTGAATTTCTTTCCCTCCGCTTCCACCCACGCACAGGACCCACCATGGCAGGCCTCTACTTCGAGCAGTTCGAGATCGGACACATCTTCCAGCACGCGACCACGCGCACCGTCACCGAAACCGACAACCTGCTGGCGACCGTGCTGAGCATGAATCCGCAGCCGCTGCACCTGGACGTCGAGTTCGCGGCCAAGACCGAGTTCGGCCGCCCGCTGGTCAACAGCACCTTCACGCTGGCGCTGGTCATCGGCCTGTCGGTCAGCGAGACCACGCTGGGCACCACCATCGGCAACCTCGGCATGCGCGAGGTCACGTTCCCGAAGCCGGTGTTCGCGGGCGACACGCTGCGCATCGAGACCACGGTCAAGAGCATGCGCGTCTCGAAGTCGCGACCCGACGCGGGCATCGTCGACTTCGAGCACCGCGGCTACAACCAGCGCGGCGAGATCGTCTGCGTCTGCCAGCGCGCCGCCTTCATGCGCCGGCAGCCCGAGCCGGCCCTCGCATGACGGGCGGGTCGTCGCCGGTCGACGCGCGCGACTTCGACCTGCGCGGCCTGCTGCGCGCGGACGACTGGATCGTCTGCGGCCAGGCCGCGGCCGAGCCGCTGACGCTGACGCGGCGGCTGATGGCGGACGACGGCGCGGCGCTGCCGTCGACGGTGTTCCTCGGCACCACCCTGTCGGCGAGCTTCGACGGCCCGGTGCCGCCAGGCATGCGCTTCCTCTCGTACGGCGCGATGGCGCGCACCTGCGGCCTGGCCGACCGCGGCCTGCTCGAGGTGCTGCCCGAGCGCTACGCGCTGCTGGCCGGGCTGTTCGCCGAGGGCACGCTGCGCGCCGACGTGGTGCTGCTGCAGGTGGCGCCGGGCGGAGCGCACCGGCCGCCGAGCCTGGGCCTGGCCAACGACTACACGCTGGCCGCCGCGCGGCGCGCGCGCGTCGTGATCGCGGAGGTGAACCCGGCCGTGCCCTGGACCCATGGCGCGACGCTGCCGGGCGACCTGCGCGTCGACCACTGGGTGGCGGCCGACGGACCGCCGGTCGAACTGGCGCCGGCACGTTCCGGGCCGGTGGAGCAGGCGATCGCGCGCCATGTCGCGGCCGCCATCCCCGATGGCGCCACGCTGCAGACCGGCATCGGCAGCCTGCCCGATGCCGCGCTGGCCGAACTCGGCGGGCACCGCGACCTCGGCATCCATTCGGGCGTGCTCGGCGACGCCGGCGCGCGGCTCGTGCGCACGGGCGCGGCGAACAACAGCCGCAAGGGCATCGACGCCGGCATCTCGGTCACCAACACCGTGATCGGCAGCGCCGAGCTCTATCGCTGGGTCGACGACAACCGGGCCGTCGAGGTGCGCCCCGCCTGCTACACGCACGCGGCCGAGGTCATGGCGCGGCTGCATCGCCTGTGCGCGATCAACGGCGCGCTCGAGGTCGACCTGTCGGGCCAGGTCAACTGCGAGGCCATCGGCGGACGCCAGCGCGGCGGTGTTGGCGGCCTGCTGGATTTCGCGCGCGCCGCGCGGCAGTCGCCGGGCGGGCGCGCGATCACGGTGCTGCCGGCCACCGCCGACGGCGGACGGCGCAGCCGCATCGTGCTCGACCTCGCGGGCAACCCGGCCACCATCGGCCGCGCGGACGTGGACCTGGTCGTCACCGAGTTCGGCGCCGCCGACCTGCGCCACGCCACGCTGGACCAGCGGGCCGAGCGGCTGGTCGCGATCGCCGCGCCCGAATTTCGTGAAACGCTGGCCCGCGGCTGGCGCGCATCCATCGGGGGGAGAAGAGCATGGCATTGACGCAGGGACCGCTCGCCGGCATCCGCGTGCTCGAGTTCGCGGGCATCGGCCCGGGGCCGCTGTGCGGCATGCTGCTCGCGGACATGGGTGCCGAGGTGCTGCTGGTCGAGCGCAGGGAGGCGGCCGACATCGGGCTGCCGCGGCCGCGGCGCTTCGAGCTGCCGCACCGCGGCAAGCAATCGATCGCGATCGACCTCAAGGCGCCCGAGGGCGTCGCGCTCGCGGCCGATCTCGCCGGCGCGGCCGACGTGCTCGTCGAGGGCTTCCGGCCCGGCACGATGGAGCGGCTGGGACTCGGCCCCGAGCCCTGCCTGGCGCGCCAGCCGGCGCTGGTCTACGGCCGCATGACCGGCTACGGGCAGGACGGGCCGATGAGCCGCACCGCGGGACACGACCTCAACTACATCGCGCTGGCCGGCGCGCTGCATGCCATGGGCCGGGCCGGGCAGGCGCCCACGCCGCCGCTGAACCTGGTCGGCGACTATGCGGGCGGGGCGCTGAACCTGGCCTTCGGCATCGCCTGCGCGCTGGTCGAGCGCGGCCGCTCGGGCCGCGGCCAGGTCATCGATGCCTCGATGGTCGAGGGCGCGGCCCTGCTCATGACCTCGTTCTTCGGCCTCTATGCGGCCGGCATGCACGCGGCGCCGCGCGGCTGCAACCTGCTCGATTCGGGCGCGCCGTTCTACGAGGTCTACCGCTGCGCGGACGGTGCCTGGGTCGCCTTCGCCGCGATCGAGCGCAAGTTCCGCGCGGTGTTCGCCGAACGCGCCGGCCTCGCGCCCGATGCGCTCGCGGGGCTCGACGAGCCTGCCACCTGGCCCGCGGCCAAGGCCATGCTCGGCGCGCTGTTCGCGAGCCGCACGCAGGCCGACTGGTGCGCGCTGTTCGAGGACTGCGATGCCTGCGTCACGCCCGTGCTGTCGCACGAGCAGGCGGCGGCGCATCCGCACAACCGGGCACGCGCGAGCTTCGTGCGGGTCGACGGCGTCGCGCAGCCCGCGCCGGCGCCGCGGCTGTCGCGCACGCCGGGCGCCATCCAGCGCCCGCCACCCGAAACCGGCGCGGGCGGCCTGGCCGTCGCGCGCGCCTGGGGCATCGGTGGCGACCGGCTCGATGGCCTCCTGCAGGCCGGCGCGGTCGCCGGCTCCCTCGATTCCCAACCCCACGAGATGCCCTGATGCGATCCTTTCTCTTCGTGCCCGCGGACAGCCCGCGCAAGATCGACAAGTCGTTCACGAGCGCGGCCGACGCGCTGATCCTCGACCTCGAGGACGCGGTGGCGCCGCAACGCAAGGACGAGGCCCGGCGGCTGGCGCGCGAGGCCCTGGGCCGCGAGCGGGGCGCGCGCCGGGTGTTCGTGCGCGTCAATGCCTTCGACACCGGCCTCACGCTCGCCGACCTCGGCGCCGTGATGCCCGGCGGGCCCGATGGCGTGGTGCTGCCCAAGTGCGCGGGGCGCGAGGACATCGTCCACCTGGACCACGTGCTCGACGGCATGGAGGCGGCCCTCGCGCTGCCGCCGGGCCGCACCTCGATCATCGCCGTGGCGACCGAGACGCCGGCCGCCGTGCTGGGGCTCGCCGGCTATGCGGGAAGCAGCGCGCGGCTGTGCGGCCTGATGTGGGGCGCCGAGGACCTGGCGGGCGCGCTGGGCGCATCGTCGAACCGCACGGACGGACGCTACCGCGCGCCGTTCGAGCTCGCGCGCAACCTGTGCCTGCTCGGCGCGGCGGCGGCCGAGGTGATGGCCATCGACGCGGTCTACACCGACTTCGCCGATGGCGAGGGGTTGCGCGCCGAGGCCTCGGCCGCGCGCGTCGACGGCTTTCGCGCCAAGGCGGCGATCCATCCGGACCAGTGCGCCATCGTCAACGCGGCCTTCGAACCGTCGCAGGCCGAGCGCCACTGGGCCCGCGCCGTGCTGGACGCGCTCGCCGCCACGCCCGCGGGCGTGGCGAGCCTCGACGGCCGGATGATCGACCGGCCGCACGAGGTGCAGGCGCGCCGCATCCTCGGCTTGGCCGCTCCGGGCGGGCCGGTGGGCTCCGGCTAGACTTCCCGCCGGTACCGGGCCCCACTCCGTCGTCAGTCAGAAGGAATTTTTCATCCGTGGATGTCAAGCAGGTCGTCAATGCCCTGGAGCTGATCGAGTTCTTCGCGACGCATCGACGGCCGGCCACGCTGGCCGAGATCTCGAAGCACTTCGGCTGGCCGCGCTCGAGCACCTTCAACCTGCTGGGCACGCTGGCCAATCGCGGCTACCTCTACGAGCCGCGCGCGCGCGAAGGCGTCTATCCGTCGCCGCGCTGGCAGCAGCTCATCGATGCGATCGAGCGCGCCGCGCCGCTGCCGCCGAGCCTGCGCACGCTGCTGGAGGCGCTGTCGAAACGCACCCAGGAGACGGCCGTGCTCGGCGCCATCAGCGGCGGCCAGGCGCTGTTCATCGACGCGGTCGAGTCGCCGCATGCCGTGCGCTATTCGGCCGCGCCCGGCAAGCTGGTGCCGCTGCACGTCACCGCCACCGGCCGCGCGCTGCTGTCGCAGCTGTCCGACGCCGACCGCGCCACCGTGCTGCGCAAGGCCGTGTTCGAGCGCTACACGCCGACCACGCTGATGAGCGTGGAGGCGGTCGAGATCGAGATCGCGCGCTCGATCCAGCGTGGATGGTTCGAGGGCGCCGCGGAGTTCACGGCCGACCTCGGCGGCGTGGCGCTGCCGCTGCAGGTGGGGCAGCGCCAGTTCGCGCTGCTGGTGGGCGGTCCGATGTTCAGGATCCAGCCGCGCCGTGAAGAGCTGGCGCGCATCATGCGCGAGGAGATCGCGGCGCACCTGCCGGACGCCGGTCTTCAGCCGAAGAACCAGTAGCAGACCGCGATCGCCGCGACCACGCCTGCCAGCTCGGCCAGCAGCGCGCAGGCCACCGTGTGCCGCGCGCGCTGGATGCCGACCGCGCCGAAGTACACGGCCAGCACGTAGAAGGTGGTCTCGGTGCTGCCCTGGATGGTGGCGGCCGCGAGCGCGGGAAAGCTGTCGACACCCTGGCTCTTCATGGTCTCGATCAGCATCGCGCGCGCCGCGCTGCCCGAGAAGGGCTTGACCAGCGCGGTCGGCAGGGCGTCGACGAAGCGCGCATCGAAGCCGCCCGCGTGGACCAGCCAGCGCACGCCCTCGAGCGCGAGGTCGAGCGCGCCCGAGGCGCGCAGCACGCCGATCGCGCACAGCATCGCGACCAGGTAGGGCAGCAGGTTCTTCGCGATGTCGAAGCCTTCCTTGGCGCCCTCGATGAAGCATTCGTAGACCTTCACGCGTTTCAGCGCGCCGGCCAGCAGGAAGGCGACGAGCACGCCGAACAGCGTGAGGTTGCCCAGCAGCGAGGAGAGCGAGGCGATGGCTGCGGCCGAGAGCGTGCCCAGCAGGGCCATGAAGCCGCCGAGCAGCAGCGCGCCCGGCAGCAGGTAGGCCAGCACCACCGGGTCCCACAGCCTGAGCCGCTGCACGGCGGCCACCGACAGCAGCCCGACCAGCGTGGAGGCGCTGGTGGCCAGCAGGATCGGCAGGAACACCAGCGTGGGATCGGCCGCGCCCTGCTGCGCGCGGTACATGAAGATGGTGACCGGCAGCAGCGTGAGCGAGGACGCGTTGAGCACCAGGAACAGGATCTGCGCGTTGGTGGCCGTGACCGGGTCGGGGTTGAGCCGCTGCAGCTCGCGCATCGCCTTCAGGCCGATCGGCGTGGCGGCGTTGTCCAGGCCCAGCGCGTTGGCCGCGAAGTTCATGGTGATCAGGCCCAGCGCCGGATGGCCGGCCGGCACGCCGGGCATGAGCCGGCGGAACAGCGGGCCGAGCATGCGCGCGAGCCAGGCCACGAGGCCGGCCGCTTCGGCGATGCGCAGGAAGCCCAGCCACAGGGTGAGGGTGCCGAACAGCAGCACCATGACCTCGACCGCGAGCCTGGCCATCGCGAACAGGCTCTCGACCAGCGCCGCGAAGACGGCCGGGTCGCCGCCGAGCAGCCAGCGGCCGAAGGCGGCCAGCGCCGCCACCAGGAAGAAACCCAGCCACAAGCCGTTGAGCACTCTTTTCCGACCCCTTTTCTTAGCCTTCTCTTACCCCTGCATGCGCCGGTGGCGCCGCGCCGATCATAGGGGTGACGTTCGTCACCGCCGCGAGCTACATTTCGAGCCATGTCCGCCACCTCGCTCCGCCGCCTTGCCGCGCTCGCCCTGTGCGCCGCGGCCGCATGGATTTCGGGTTGCGCGAGCCTGCCGCCACCGCCGCCCGACAAGCCGCCGACGCTGGCCTTCACCGACGTGACGCAGACCGAGCTGGGCCAGCTCGCCTACAAGGACGCGCCGGGCGGCAGCGAAACCCCGCTGTCGGGCTTCCGGCTGCTGCCCGAGGCGGCCTTCGCCTTCGACGCGCGCATCTCGCTGGCGCGCCACGCCGAGAAGTCGCTCGACGTCCAGTACTACCTGATCGAGAACGACGACGTCGGCCTGCTGTTCCTCAAGGAGCTGCGCGAGGCGGCCGCGCGCGGCGTGCGCGTGCGCCTGCTGGTCGACGACCTCTACACCGGCGGCTCCGACGAGGTCTTCAGCACCTTCTCGGCCTTCCCGAACGTGGAGGTGCGGCTGTTCAACCCGCTGCCTTCGCGCGCGAGCTCGCTGGCCACGCGGCTGGCGCTGTCGATCACCGACTTCGGCCGCATCAACCACCGCATGCACAACAAGCTGCTGATCGCCGACAACAGCTTCGCGGTCTCGGGCGGGCGCAACATCGCCAACGAGTACTTCATGCGCAGCACCGCGGCGAACTTCATCGACATGGACGTGATCTCGTGCGGCCCGGTGGTGCGCCAGATGTCGGACGGCTTCGACCGCTACTGGAACAGCCCGCACGTGCGCCCGATCGAGAACATCGCGCCGCTGGCGATGACGCCCGAGGCGGCGCAGCGCCGCTTCGACGAGATCGCGCGCACCGCGGTGCCCGACGTGCCGATCCGCCCGCGCGACATCCTCGACAAGTCGCCGGTGGGCGAGCAGCTCATCACCGGCAAGCTCGACCGCTACTGGGCGCCGTTCACGCTGTTCGTGGACGACCCCGAGAAGATCACGCGCAAGCCCGAGCTGGCCTACCGCGGCAGCGTGACCGAGGGCGCGCTCGGCGTCATCGACTCGGCGCAGCACGACGTGAAGATCGCTTCGCCCTACTTCATCCCGGGCGCGCGCGGCATGGCGCAGATGAAGAAGAACATCGCCTCGGGCGCGCGCATCACGGTGATCACCAATTCGCTGGGCGCCACCGACGAGCCGCTGGCCTACGCGGGCTACGAGCGCTACCGCGCCGACATGCTGAAGATCGGCGTCAACATCTTCGAGATCGCGCCGCTGCTCAGCGGGCGCTCGGGCCAGTTCGGCGACTTCGGCAAGACCATCAGCCGGCTGCACGCCAAGCTCGCGATCGTGGACGACGAGCGCTTCTTCGTCGGCTCGATGAACCTCGACCACCGCTCGGCCGCGGTCAACACCGAGATGGGGCTGGTGATCGACAGCCCCGACATGGTCAACGACTACGACCGGCTGATGCGCACCACCGCGCGCGTCAACATCGGCTACCGCCTGCGGCTGGGGCCCGACGGCCGCCGCGTGCAGTGGCTCGAGTACGACGACGCGGGCGGCGACATCGTCCACGAGGACGAGCCCGGCGAGTTCATCTGGCTGCGCTTCAAGAACTGGCTGCTGCTGCCGATCGTGGGCGAAGAGCTGCTCTGACACGCCGCGGCGGGCGGGGGGCCGGCCTGTCATTCCGGTGCGAGCGGTGTGAGTTACATTCCTGGCAAAAGTGTGAAGTTTTGTCACCAAGACATCGCCAGGATGTCGCCAGGGAGCCTCGAACCATGACCGTCGCGACGCCGCGCGTGCCGCCATCCCCCGTCCTGCCCACCGGCCGCCGCCGGGCCCTGGGCCGTATCGCGGCCACGGCCTTCGCCGCGGGCCTGGGCCTGCCGGCCTTCGCGCAGAACCGGCCGCTGCGCATCGGCGCCACCTTCGACAACAGCAGCGTGGAGAAGGTCAACGGCCAGGGACTGTTCCAGGGCTCCTCGGCCTTCTTCGCGGCGATGAACCGCGCGGGCGGCTTCAACGGCACCAGGGTCGAGCTCGTGATGGCCGATGACCAGTTCAAGCCCGAACTGGCCAAGGCCAATGCGCTGGCCTTCGAGAAGGACGCCTCGGTGCTCGCGCTGCTGCATCCGCTGGGCACGCGCCCGTCCTCGGAAGTGATGGACGCGGTGCCGGGCATGGCGGTGGTGGGGCCGCTGACCGGCACCCTCGCGCTGCGCAAGAAGAACGCGCCCAACACCTTCTGGGTGCGCGTCAACTACGCGCAGGAGATCGAGAAGCTGGTGAGCACGGCCCGGGTGCTGGGCCAGGACCGCATCGGCCTCGTGCACTCCGACGACCCGCTGGGCCAGTCGCTGCTGGCGGCCTTCAAGGCCTCGCTCGCGAAGGCGAAGCTCGAGCCAGCCGTGGTCGCGACCACGCCCAACACCACCAGCATGGAGGTCGGCCCGGCCGCCACGGCCATCGCCCAGGCGAAGCCGCAGGTGGTGATCGTCGGCCTCGCGGGCACGGCGCCGGTGTTCCTCAAGGCGCTGCGCGAGGCGGGCGGCAACAGCTCGGCCTACGGGCTGTCGATCACGGCGAGTTCGCTCGGCGCGCTCGGCGAGCTGTCGCGCGGGCTGGGCTTCACGATCGTGGTGCCGTCGCCGAACGCGACCAAGTTCGAGATCGTGCGCCGCTACCAGGCCGACATGGTCGCCAACGGCACGCGCGAGTTCTCGCTCGCGAGCCTCGAGGGCTACGTGAATGCCGCCGTGCTGGCCGAGGGCATGCGCCGCGCCGGGCCGTCGCTGAATCGTGCCTCGGTGTTGCAGGGGCTCGAGCGCATCGAGGGCTTCGACCTCGGCGGCCTGAAGCTGAACTACGGCCGCGCGAACCGCGAAGGCGGTAATTTCGTGGACGTGGCGGTGATCGGAAGCCGCGGCCAGATGCTGAGCTGAGCGGGGCTTTTCTGGACGGGCGGCAGGCAGAATCCCCGGTTGCGGGATGCGCCATGGTGTCTTGGCAGGGTAATAATTAGGTTTTAGTCCGCGCTGCCCCGCTTGTCCCGCCTCTTCTTTCGAAAGCTTCACGGATGGACCTGACCGACGCGACCGATGCCGCTCCCGTCGACGACCTCGACGCCACCTTCGATCTGGCGCCGGTCTCGCTCTGGATCGAGGACTACAGCGCGCTGCGGCGCATGCTCGACGGCTGGCGCGCGCAGGGCGTGACCGACCTCGTCGCCTTCCTGGCCGAGGATCCGCAGCGGGTGCGCGACTGCATGGCCTCGCTGAAGGTGCTGCGCGTGAACCGCCACACGCTCGAGCTGTTCGCGGCCGAGAGCCAGGCGCAGCTGCTCGGGTCGCTCGACAGCGTGTTCCGCGGCGACATGTCGGCCACCGTGGTGCACGAGCTCGACCAGCTCTGGCGCGGCCAGATGCGCTTCGAGAGCGAGACCGTGAACTACGCGCTCGACGGCCGCCGGCTCGACGTGCGGGTGCGCGCGCGCGTGCTGCCGGGCCACGAGGCGCACTGGGACCGCGTGCTGGTCGCGCTCGACGACGTGACCGAGCGCGTGGCGGCCCAGCGCCGGCAGGCCGAGAGCGAGCGCTATGCGCGCAGCCTGTTCGACCACTCGCCGGTCTCGCTGTGGGTGGAGGACTTCAGCGCGGTGCGCGGCCTGCTCGACAACCTGCGCGCGCGCGGCATAACCGACTTCGCCACCTTCCTCAAGGTGCATCCCGAGTTCGTGACCCGCTGCATGCAGGAGATCCGCGTCATCGACGTGAACCACGAGACCCTGCGCATGTTCGGCGCGCCCGACCTGCGCACCCTGCTGGGCAGCCTGTCGCGCATCTTCCGCGACGAGATGCGCGAGTCCTTCGCCGAGCAGCTCAACGACCTGTGGAACCACAAGACGCTGCAGCAGCGCGAGGTGATCAACTATTCGCTCTCGGGCGAGCTGCTCAACATCCACATGCAGTTCGCGGTGCAGGAAGACCGGCTCGACAGCTGGGACCTGGTGCTGGTCTCGCTGGTCGACATCACCGCGCGCAAGAAGGCCGAGGCCTACCTCGAGTACCTGGGCAAGCACGACGTGCTCACGCAGCTGTGCAACCGCACCTTCTACACCGAGGAGCTCAACCGGCTCGCGCGCAAGGGGCCGTGGCCGGTGTCGATCGTGGCGATCGACCTCAACGGCCTGAAGCAGCTCAACGACCAGGAAGGCCACGCCGCCGGCGACACCATGCTGCGCCGCATGGGCGAGGTGCTCGACAAGGCGGTCGACACGCCGTCCTGGCCCGCGCGCATCGGCGGCGACGAGTTCGCGGTGCTGATGCCGCAGACCGACGAGCGCGGCGCCGAGGCGATGCGCGAGCGCATCCTCGCGCTGCTGGAGCTCAACAACCAGTTCCATGCCGGCCAGAGCGGCCATGCGCTGAGCCTGGCGATCGGGCTGGCGACCTGCCACGTGGGCGATTCGCTCGAGGCCGCGCTGCAGCGCGCCGACCGCGCGATGTACGCGGACAAGGCACAGCACTACAAGGACAGCGCGCACGAGCGCCGCGGCGCCTGAGCCCCGGGGTGGAACTTCAGACTGCTTGGTAATTCGGCACGCGCGCCGTATGCCGGATGACGCGCGAGACTAGAATTTCGGCATGACCGTTTCGACCGCCAAGCCTTCCTTCAAGGCGCAGATGCTGGCTGCGCGGGAAGAGGCCATCGTGCAGACCGCCAACCGGCTGCTGGCGCAGAAGGGTTTCGAGTCGATGACGGTCGACGAGGTCGCGGCCGCGGTGGGCATTGCCAAGGCCAGCCTCTACAAGCATTTCCCGAGCAAGGAAGACCTGGCGGCCGCCGCGATGGTGCGGCTGATGCAGCGCACGCTCGACATGCTCGCGGCGCTGCCGGCCGAGGAGCCGCCGATCGGCAAGCTGCGCGCCACGGTGCGCTGGGCGCTCGAGCTGCAGCTCGCGGGCGAGATGCCCACGCTGCCGCACCAGAACTCCAGCCTGCGTGCGACCCTGCTGGGCAACCGCGGCTACATCGACCGGCTGGTGACCATCAGCGACACCCTCGGCGGCTGGATCCAGGCGGCCCAGGCCAACGGCTCGATGAATCCCAAGCTGCCCGCGATCGGCGTGCTCTACACGCTCTATGCGCGCGGCTGCGATCCGGTGCTGGGTTTTCTCCAGGGCGGCGGGCAGCACAGCGACGCGCAGATCGTCGAACTCGTGCTCTCGACCTGCTTCGACGGGCTGGCCGCGCGCTGAAGCGCGGCGCTGGCTAGAGCCAGTTGCCGGTGCCCTGCGGCATCTGGATCGTGGTGGCGGGATCGCTGCCGCCGACGAAGGCGCCGATCAGGATGCTGAGGATCGAGACGAACAGGCTCGCGAACAGCGCGGTCCAGAAGCCCGAGACCCGGAAGCCGCGCACCAGCGCCGCCACCAGCAGGATCATCAGCGCGTTGATCACCAGCAGGAACAGGCCGAAGGTCACCAGCGTGAGCGGCAGGGTCAGCACGATCAGCAGCGGTTTCACGACCGCGTTCGCCAGGCCCAGCAGCAGCGCCGAGATGATCAGCGCGCCGGTGCTCTCGAAGCTCAGCCCCTTGAAGATGCGGCTGGCGACCCAGAGCGAAAGCGCGGTGATGGCCCAGTGGATGAGGAAGGGTGCGAGGTTGTCGAGCATGCGCGGGCGGCAAGAGGCCGAAGGGCGGTGGTTGGAGGAGTGCGGGCCATCATATCGGCGGCATCGCGGTGGCTTTCGGACTCAGCGGATCTCGATCAGCAGCTCGGGCCGGAAGCCCTCCTGCTCGCCCTTGCTGCGGTAGCCCAGCGGATTGGCGACCACGCGGCAGCCGTCCTTCACGTAGTCGAAGGCGCAGTGCAGGTGGCCGTGCAGCCAGAGGCTGGCCTGCGGCAGCAGCTCGTCGAGCGAGTTGCAGAAGCCCGCGGTACCGGGCGTGAGCCCGTAGCGCGGGTCGGCGCTGGCCAGCGAAGGCGCGAAATGGGTGATGGCGACCGTGGTGCCGTCGAAAGGCCGGGCCAGCGCCTCGCGCAGCCAGGCCTGGCATGTGAGCCCTTGCTCTCGCAGCTCGGCCGACAGGAAGGGCATGCCATTGCGCCGCGAGGACATCTTCTCGAGATAGAAGTCGGCCGCGCGCATCGCCTTGCCGCGCTTCTTGAGCGCTTCGGCGAGGCCGTCGGTGGGCGTCACGAGCGCGTCGAAATCGGCCCACAGCGTGGTGCCGATGAAGCGGATGCCCTCGATCACCAGCGTTTCGCGCTCGAGCCAGAGGATGCCGAGCTCCTCGCACAGCGCGCGCAGCCGAACGTGGGTCTCGTCGAAATCGAGGTTGTCGTATTCGTGGTTGCCCGGCACGTAGATCACGGGCGTCGGCCAGCCCTTTTTGGGCGAGAAGCGGCCGAGGCCGAAGTCGGGATCCTCCAGGCGCGAGCCTTCCTGGTAGGAGCCCACGTCGCCCGCGAGCACCAGCAGGTCGGCGCCCGGCACGGGCTCGGCGTGGAAGCGCGGGTGGGACTCGAGATGCAGGTCCGAGAGCAGCTGCAGTTTCATCAGGGTTTCTATCTAGGTGGATCAGTCTATGCGTATCACGCATAGATGTGGCATTTTTTAACTAGGGTTAACCCCTAATCTATGGGGCATCAACCACTGCAGCGCAGCCAAGAGCCGCGCACCATCATGTTCAGCCTCATTGCCCAAGTGGCACGTTTCTTCCGTTCCTCCGCCAATTCTGCGCCGGCCAGCCACGCCGCGGCGCTGATGGAAAGCGCCGATGTGCGCGCGGGCCTCGACGCCCACCACGCGCAGGAACTGCGCGGCGCGGCAGCCGCCTGGCTGCGCGTCGTTCGCTGACCCGCGAGCGATTCCAACCGCCGGGCGTTTCAGCCCGGCACCTGCTGCCCGAGTATCGAGCCCGCGAAAGCGGCCGCCGCCGAGCGCAGCAGCGATTGCCGCAGCCATTCGTGCGAATGGGCGTGCTGGGCGCGCCGGTGCCAGATGGCATCGACGTGCACCGGCGGCTGGTCGAAGGGCAGGTCGCGCAGCACCAGCTGGTCGCCGATGCCCGTGACCGTCACGAAATGGCGCGGCAGCACGGTCAGCAGATCGGTGGTCGCGACCACCTGGCCGGCCGTGAAGAACTGGTTCACCGTGACCACGATGCGCCGCTCGCGCCCGAGCGCACCCAGCGTCTGGTCGATGAAGCCATAGGGCCGGCCCGAGAAACTCACCAGCAGGTGTCGCGCGGCGCAGTAGTCGTCGAGCGTGAGCGGCCGTTCGGCCAGCGGATGGCCGCGGCGCATCACGCACACGTACTGGCCCAGGTACAGCCGCTGGGTCTCGAAGGGCACGCCCACGCCCGACTGGCCGCGCGCCGCCAGGCTCGCGATCACGGCCGGAAAGTAGCCGATCGCCATGTCGACCTCCTCGTGCTCGAGCATGCGGCGCGGGTCGCGCGTGGTCAGCGGCAGCACCCGCATCGAAATGCCCGGCGCCTCGGTCTCGGCGATCCGCACCAGGCCCGGCATCAGCTCGGCCGCGGTGGCATCGGCCATCGCCAGCAGGAAGGTGGTGTCGGCGGTGCCGGCATCGAACTCGCCCGGCGCCAGCGTGTGCTGCAGCTGGCGCAGCGCGTCGCGCACCGTGGGCCACAGCGCCAGCGCGCGCGGCGTGGGCTCCACGCCGGCACCGGCGCGGCGCACCAGCTCGTCGCCCAGCACCTCGCGCAGCCGCCGCAGCGCATTGCTCACGGCCGGCTGCGTGATCGACAGGTTGCGCGCGGCGCGCGTGAGGTTGCGTTCCGCCATCACCTCGTCGAAGACGCGCAGCAGGTTGAGGTCGAGTGTGCGGAAATTGACGTCCATCAGTCTTGTGAATGATAAACATCAGAAAGATAAAGTGGAAACTTACTAGGGCAAACCCTAATATCGAGGCATCGGAAATAGAAACACGCCTTGGAGGGCACCATGACCAGCTTCATTCACGTCGACCAACCCACCGTCCACCCCGGCGTCCAACGCGCCGAAGTCCTGTTCGGACACCTGAAGGCCGCACGCGGCGGCAACAGCGCCCGTCCGCTGATCCTGCTGCTGATCGTCGCCATCGTCTCGGCGGTGCTCGTGGTGGCCGACACCATCGTCGCCCACTGGGACGAAGGCGCGCTGCTCGCGGCCTGGGCCCTGGTCTGCGCCGGTGCCTTCGCGGTCATCGCCCTGTTCGCCGGCTCGCTGGCCAACGGTGCCAACAAGCTGGGCGCGCTCTGGCTCGCCGCCGCACAGCGCCGCGCTTCGGCCCGTGCCGACGCCCGCTTCCTCGACACCGCGCAAAGCGACCCGCGCGTGATGGCCGAACTGCAAGCCGCCGTCTGGCGCCAGCAGTCCGAAGGCACGGCGAGCGTGGCCGACGTGGCCAGGATCGACGCGCTGGCCGGTGCCGCCGCCCGTACGCAAGCGGCCCGCATGCCCACGCTGTACGAAGCGATGCGCCGCATGAACAGCTCGCGCTACTACTGATCGGAGCGGGCGATCGCGCCCACGAAAAAGCCGCCCTCGGGCGGCTTTTTGCGTCTGGAACGCCCCTTGCGGGGCGCTTTGACATCAGGCCGCGAGGCGCTGCTCGATCGCCGCCTTGGTCGCGGGCAGTTCCTTCGGCAGGTGATGGGCCAGTTGCTCGAACAGCTCGTCGTGCAGCTTGAGCTCGGCCTGCCAGGCGGCCTTGTCGATGCTGGTGACGGTGGCGAACTGCTCGGCGCTGAAGTCCAGGCCGGTCCAGTTGAGGTCCTCGTAGCGCGGGCTCACGCCGGTGATGTGGTCGACGCCGTCGGCCTTGCCTTCGATGCGGTCGATCATCCACTTGAGCACGCGCATGTTCTCGCCGTAGCCGGGCCAGACGAACTTGCCGTCGGCGCCCTTGCGGAACCAGTTGGTGGTGTAGATGCGCGGCAGCGTGGCGCCCGAGGCCTGCAGCTTCTTGCCCAGGTCGAGCCAGTGCTGGAAGTAGTCGCTCATGTTGTAGCCCATGAACGGCAGCATCGCGAACGGATCGCGGCGCACCACGCCCTGCTGGCCGGCGGCCGCGGCGGTGGTTTCCGAGCCCATGGTCGCGGCCATGTAGACGCCCTCGACCCAGTTGCGGGCCTCGGTCACCAGCGGCACGGTGGTCGAGCGGCGGCCGCCGAAGATGAAGGCGTCGATCTTCACGCCCTTCGGATCGTCCCAGGCGTCGTCGAGCGCGGGGTTGTTGGTGGCGGCCACGGTGAAGCGCGCGTTCGGATGGGCGGCCTTGGCGCCGGTTTCCTTGGCGATCTGCGGCGTCCAGTCCTTGCCCTGCCAGTCGATGCAATGCGCGGGCGCGTCGCCCATGCCTTCCCACCAGACGTCGCCGTCGTCGGTCAGCGCCACGTTCGTGAAGATCACGTCGCGGTCGAGGCTGGCCATGCAGTTCGGGTTGGTCAGGTCGTTGGTGCCCGGGGCCACGCCGAAGTAGCCGGCCTCGGGGTTGATGGCGCGCAGGGTGCCGTCGGCCTGGGGCTTGATCCAGGCGATGTCGTCGCCGATGGTCGTGACCTTCCAGCCGTCGAAGCCGGCCGGCGGGATCAGCATCGCGAAGTTGGTCTTGCCGCAGGCGCTGGGGAAGGCGGCGGCCACGTGGTGCTTCTTGCCCGCGGGGCTGGTCACGCCCAGGATCAGCATGTGCTCGGCGAGCCAGCCTTCGTCGCGGCCCATGTTCGAGGCGATGCGCAGCGCGAAGCACTTCTTGCCCAGCAGCGCGTTGCCGCCGTAGCCCGAGCCGAAGCTCCAGATCTCGCGCGTCTCGGGGTAATGGACGATGTACTTGGTCTTGTTGCAGGGCCAGGCGACGTCCTTCTGGCCGGCCTCGAGCGGCGCGCCCACGGTGTGCACGCAGGGCACGAACTCGCCGTCGGCGCCCAGCACCTCGTACACGGCCTTGCCCATGCGGGTCATGATCTTCATGTTGACCGCGACGTAGGGGCTGTCCGACAGCTCGATGCCGATGTGCGCGATCGGCGAGCCCAGCGGGCCCATGCTGAACGGCACGACGTACATCGTGCGGCCCTTCATGCAGCCGTCAAAAAGAGGCTGCAGAGTGGCACGCATCTCGGCCGGGGCCATCCAGTTGTTGGTGGGGCCGGCGTCTTCCTTGTTGGCGGAGCAGATGTAGGTGCGGTCCTCGACGCGCGCCACGTCGCTCGGGTCGGACGAGGCGAGGAACGAGTTCGGGCGCTTGGCGGGATTGAGCTTCTGGAAGGTGCCGGCGTCCACCAGCTGCTGGCAGAGACGGTCGTACTCTTCGTTGCTGCCGTCGCACCAGTAGATGGATTCGGGTTTGCACAGCGCGGCCATCTCGGCCACCCAGGCAATCAGCTTGGCGTTCTTGACGTAGGCGGGCGCCTGAATGCCAAGGCCCTTCGTCGTGGGTGCGTTCATCGGAAATCTCCTAAGTTGAAAAATCGTCTTTCCGAACGGTGCGCCACGCCTGGCGGCGTGGAGGTCCGTTTGAGAAAACGTTTCGGCTCGGGAGAGGAGGATGCGTCAGCGCGGGCCGCACGACCCGCGGACGAAAGCGCAAATGCCTGTCAGGCCAGGAAGACGGCGATCGATGCCAGCAGCAGCATCAGCACGCCGCCGGCGATCGGCAGCACGAGCGGCATCAGGTGAACGATCGACTCGACCGTGTCTTGCTCGGCGGCGGCGCCGTGTGCGGGCTCGACAGGAGTGGGGTGGGACATCGGAAATACCTCTGATACTTTGAATGACACGAACTGATGGCATTTTACCGGTGGGGTGCATGCCCGCGGTCTAGGGGGTTGCCAGACCCCTGGAACCAGACGTAACTGGACGAGCCGGCCCGGCCTGGCTCAGTGCTGCTCCTGCGCCTCGAAGCCCGCCGTGGCCAGCGCTTCCAGCACGCTGGCCAGGTGTTCGCGGCCGCGGGTCTGCAGTACCAGCTCGATGTCGACGTTCTGCGCCGCCAGCATGGTGAAGGCCCGTTGGTGGTGGACCTCGTCGACGTTAGCGCCCGCTTCGGCCACGGTGGCCGTGATCTGGGCCAGCGAGCCCGGCACGTCGCGCGCGCTGACGCGCACCCGCGCAAGCCGGCCGGCGCGCACCATGCCGCGCTCGATGATGGCCGCGAGCAGCAGCGGATCGATGTTGCCGCCCGACAGCACCAGGCCCACGCGCTTGCCCTTGAAGCGTTCGGGGTGCCGGATCAGCGCGGCCAGCCCGGCGGCGCCGGCGCCTTCGACCAGCGTCTTCTCGATCTCGAGCAGCATCAGCACGCCCTGCTCGATGTCGCCTTCGTCGACCAGCACCAGGTCGTCGACATGGCGCGCGATGATCTCGCGCGTCAGCACGCCCGGCGTGCCGACGGCGATGCCCTCGGCGATGGTGCTCTTGCCCTGCGGATGCTGTGTGCCCTGGACCGCGTTGACCATGGCCGGGAAGCGCGTGGTCTGCACGCCCACGATCTCGATGCCGGGCTTGAGCGCGCGCGCGGCCACGGCCATGCCCGCGATCAGGCCGCCGCCGCCGACCGACACCACCAGGGTGTCGAGCTCGGGCTCGGCCGCGAGCATCTCGAGCGCCACCGTGCCCTGGCCGGCGATGATGGCCTCGTCGTCGTAGGGATGCACGAAGGCCAGGCCCTCGCGCTGCGCCAGTTCGACCGCGTGGGCGCGCGCCGCGTCGAGCGTGTCGCCGAACAGCACCACCTCGGCGCCGAAGCCGCGCGTGCGCTCGATCTTCACGCCGGGCGTGAAGCGCGGCATCACGATCAGTGCGCGCAGCCCGAGCCGCTGCGCGTGATAGGCCACACCCTGTGCATGGTTGCCGGCCGACATCGCGATCACGCCGCGGGTGCCGCTCTCCGACAGGTCGACCAGCTTGTTGCAGGCGCCGCGCTCCTTGAAGGAGGAGGTGAACTGCAGGTTCTCGAACTTGAGGAACACCTGCGCGCCCACGATCTCCGACAGCGTGCGCGATTCCACGCAGGGCGTGTCGAGCACCTGTCCCGCGAGGCGTGCCGCGGCGCGGCGTATTTCTTCGATTTCGACCATGGCGCGCATTGTGGACGGAATCGGACACCAGGGTTTTTACCCTTTCGGCGTCTTCCCGAAGCCAAAAGTCTGCGTTATGGTCTGGCCGGTAATTCCCCTCTCTGGAGGTTCGTCCGATGGTCAAGCGTGCGGGTGTCGATGTAGTGGCTGCTGCGGTTCGCGGGCAGGCATTGCCGTCGCCCGGTCTCAAGGAAGCACCGGTGCTCGAGCTCATGTGCTCGCACTTCGTGCTCACGCTCGCCGCCAAGCAGGGGCCGCGCTTCAACGTGCGGCGCGACATCAACGGCCTGCTCTCGCTGACCGGCCGCCACCTGGTGTGGCCGGCCGCGGTGCTGCAGCGGCTGCGCGAATTCCTCGGCCGCCGCTGCGCGGGCAACGAGGCCTGGAAGGGCATCGAGAACCTCGACGGCCGCACGCTGCTCGAGCGCCACGGCGTCTGGCGCGGCCCGTACGAGGAAGGCACGCTGTTCTTCTATCTCGACGAGTACGCGAAGGACCAGCCCAAGGACCTGCTGTCGGTGCTGGCCGTCACGCGCGACTGGCTCACGCATGCGCTGCGCAAGCAGTCCACCTTGGTCGAGAAGAACATCGACGCGCTCGCGGGCCTGCTGCAGCTCAACAAGGCCGAGCGCGCGCTGCTGCTGTACGGCACGCTCGCGCGCTACCAGCGCGACCTGCGCTCGCTGCTGGTCGAGTTCAAGGTCAACAACGCGCCCGAGGCCTATGCCGCGATCGCCGACATCGCGGGCGTCAACGCGAGCGAGGTCGGCGAGGCGCTGCGGGCCGGCTCGCGGCTCGAGCGCATCGGGCTGGTCGAGAACCTGATCTCCGAACACAACATCACCGACCTCGCCGACCTGATGAAGGTCAGCGAGAAGCTGCCGCCGGTGCTGATGCGCGAGTACCGCGACCACAACGAGCTGATGGCCGTGTTCACGCGGCCCTCGGCCAAGAGCGCGCTGCTGCCCAACGACTTCTCCTTCGTCGACGAGGAGGTGCGCGTGCTCGTCACGCTGCTGCGCGCGGCGGTCGCGCGCAAGGAGCTCGGCGTGAACGTGCTGCTCTACGGCCCGCCCGGCACCGGCAAGACCGAACTGGCCAAGGTGGTGGCGCAGGCCGCGGGGCTCGAGCTGTTCGAGGTCGAGTACGCCGACCGCGACGGCAATTCGCTGTCGGGCCGCGACCGCTACCGCTCGCTGCAGATCGCGCAGGTGTTCCTCAAGGGCAGCGCCCAGGCCGCGCTGCTGTTCGACGAGGTCGAGGACGTGTTCCCGCCGATCAGCACCGAGGCCGCGCAGTACATGGCGCGCGCCGAACAGATTCCCGCGCCGGCCAACGGCAGCGTCAGCGGCAAGGCCTGGGTCAACCAGATCCTCGAGGCCAACCCGGTGCCCACGCTGTGGGTCACCAACCGCATCGAACAGATCGATCCGGCGTTCCGCCGCCGCTTCGCCTACCACCTCGAGCTCAAGTCGCCGCCGCCGGGCGCGCGCGAGCAGCTCGTGAAGAAGACGCTCGAGGGCGTGACGGTGTCCGAGGCCTTCACCGCCAAGCTGGCCGAGCGCAAGGGCCTGACGCCGGCGCAGATCCGCACCGCGGTGCGCTTCGCGGGCCTGGCCCGGACCGACGGCGCCTCGGTCGAGGCGCTGATCGAACGCCAGCTGCGCAATGCCGACCTCGCGCTGGGCACCAGCGACACCGGCCGCGGCGAGCGCCGCACCGTGACCACCTACGACCTCGACATGCTCAACGTCGAAACCCGCTTCGAGATCCCGCGCGTGGTCGAGGCGCTGAAGGCGCGCGGCCACGGCACGCTGTGCTTCTACGGCGCGCCCGGCACCGGCAAGACCGCGCTCGCCGAGCACATCGCCAAGGCCATCGCGCGGCCGCTGATCGTGCGCCAGGCCAGCGACCTCATGAGCAAGTACGTCGGCGAGACCGAGCAGAACATGGCCGCCATGTTCCGCGAGGCCGAGAGCGAGAAGGCCGTGCTGCTGCTCGACGAGGCCGACAGCTTCCTGCAGGACCGCCGCGGCGCCCAGCGCACCTACGAGGTCACCGAGGTCAACGAGATGCTGCAGGGCATGGAGCGCTTCAACGGCATCTTCGTGTGCACCACCAACCTGCTCGAGCGGCTCGACCAGGCGGCGCTGCGGCGCTTCACCTTCAAGATCAAGTTCATGCCGCTGACCGTGGCGCAGCGCGAGCGCATGTTCGTGACCGAGGCGCTCGCGGGCGACGCGTCGCTGCTCACGGGCGAGGTCCGCGCGCGGCTGGCGCAGCTTTCGCAGCTGTGTCCCGGCGATTTCGCGGCGGTGAAACGGCAGACCGATATCCTGGCGACCGAGTTCTCGGCGGCCGAATTCCTCGACCAGCTCGAGGCCGAACACCGCATCAAGCCCGAAGTGCGCGAATCGCGCGGCATCGGCTTCGTGCAGTAGCGGCCCCGCGCCGCCGCCGGGGCGCAGCAAGAAAAAAGGCGGAGGGGAAGCCGCCATCACGCCGGGAGACACGCGCCGAGGGCGGCCGGGCGCTTCCGGGTTCCAGACGTCCGCCCGCGTTCGCGGGCCCGCATGAGGGAGATGTTCGATGAGGTTTCGCAACGCAGGCCGCGCGCGGCAACATGCCGGGGCTTCGACCCCCTGGGCCCTGGCCGGTGCCCTGGCCCTCGCGGGGCTGCTCGCCGGTTGCGGCGGTGGGGGCGGCGGCGGAGGCGGTGGCCTGCCGTTCATTCCGGGCCCGGGCGGCGGCACGCCCGGCGACGACGACGCGATCGTCGCCTCCTCGAGCGTGGCCGGCCAGTGCGCCGCGCCGCGTCCCGGCATCAACCCGGCCACCGGCATCGGCTACCCCGACCGCGCCGGTTCGCTGGCGATCGAGAAGCGCTGGGTGCGCGCCTGGATCGACGAAACCTACCTCTGGTACAACGAAGTGCCGACCACGCTGAAGGCGGCCGACTACGCGACGCCGGTGGCCTATTTCAACGTGCTGAAGACTCCGCTCACCACGTCCTCGGGCCGGGCCAAGGACCGCTTCCACTACATCTACGACACCGAGGTCTACCGCCAGCTGTCCGAGGCCGGGGTCTCGGCCGGCTACGGCATCGAGTTCGCGTTCGTGCGCAACTCGCGTCCGCGCGACCTGCGCGTGGCCTTCACCGAACCGAACTCGCCGGCCGCCAACGCCGGCATCGCGCGCGGCGCCAAGATCCTCGAGGTCGACGGCATCAGCGTGGTCAACAGCACCAACACCACCGCCATCAACAACGCGCTGTCGCCCGACGCCCTCGGCGAGTCGCACAGCTTCAAGCTCGAGGAGGCCGGCGGCGCCACGCGCACCGTCACGCTGACCTCGGCGCGGATCACGCGCACGCCGGTGCAGAACGTGAAGACCGTCGACACGCCGAGCGGGCGCGTCGGCTACCTGCTGTTCAACGACCACATCACGACCTCCGAGGCGCAACTGATCTCGGCCATGAACAAGTTCCAGGCCGACGGCGTGCAGGACCTGGTGCTCGACATGCGCTACAACGGCGGCGGCCAGCTCAACATCGCGAGCCGGCTCGCCTACATGGTGGCCTCGCCGGCCGCGACCGCGGGCAAGACCTTCGAGCGGCTCGCTTTCAACAACAAGAGTCCGTTCGGCTTCCAGCCGCCGCTGCCTTTCCTCGGCACCTCGCGCAACAGCCAGCCGCTGCCGCAGCTCGGCCTGTCGCAGGTCACGGTGCTCACCAGCCCCGACACCTGCTCGGCCAGCGAGTCGGTCATCAACGGCCTGCGCGGCGTGGACGTCCGGGTCAGCCTCGTGGGCGGCGCCACCTGCGGCAAGCCCTATGGCTTCTATCCGCAGGACAACTGCGGCACCACCTACTTCGCGATCCAGTTCCAGGGCGTGAACAACAAGGGCTTCGGCGACTACGGCGACGGCTTCACGCCCAACTGCACGGTGGCCGACGACTTCGCGCATGCGCTGGGCGACCCGAGCGAGGCCCGCTTCTCGGCCGCGCTCGCGCTGCGCAGCACCGGCAGTTGCCCGGTGCCGGTCGCGGCCGCGGCGCGCGCCGCGCCGGAACTCGAGAAGGCGGAGGCGGCGCCCGACGCGGGGCCGACGCTGCTGCTGCGCTCGCCGCTGCGCGAGAACCGGTTGATCGAGACCGACTGATCCCCGGCCGGCGCCGCCGCGACGGCGCCTTTCTTGCCGAACCGACAACGGGCCCGACGGGCCCGTTTTCACGTGTCCAAGCGCGCCCGCCGCGCGCCATCCGCCTCGCGGAAAACCCCTAGGTCCCGGCCCTTGCCTGCGCCGTGCCCTCGCGCCCAGAATTCGGCAAACGTTTGCGCAAACGTTTTCGTTCGAGCATCCGTTCGACGGCTTCCCCCTGAAGAGACACCACTATTCCAAGGAGAGAGAGAAATGCAGATGCCCAGAAGACGATGGATCGTGTCGGCCCTGTCGGCCGCGGTGCTCACCGCCTGCGGCGGCGGTGGCAGCAACGGCTTCGCGTTCGTGCCGACCGGCAGCGCGCCGCCGCCCCCACCCCCGCCGCCTCCGCCGCCACCCCCTCCGCCGGCGCGCAAGATCATCATCGACAGCGACTACAACACGATGAGCGACGACGGCCAGCTCGGCGCCATGGCCGCGCAGCTGCAGGCCGAGGGCAAGGTCGACGTGCTGGGCATCAGCGTGGTGTCGGGCAACAAGTGGCTGCGCCAGGGCGTGGCCGAGGCGCTGAAGTCGGTCGAGCGGCTCGGCGTGGGCGAGCGCATCGGCGTCTACGTGGGCGAGAACTACGCGCTGAACCACACCAAGGCGGACATCGACGCCGAGATGAAGGCCGGTGCCGGCGGCGACGGCTACCTGGGCGCCTGGAGCTCGCCCGAGCCCAAGAGCGACGCCGACCTGGTGCCGATCCCCGACGGCTTCGCCACCCACACCAAGGCGCAGGCCAAGGGCGCGGTCGACTTCCTGATCGACGCCATCAAGGCGAACCCGAAGGAGGTCAGCATCCTCGCGATCGGCCCGCTCACGAACATCGCGCTGGCCGTCAAGCGCGCGCCCGAGATCGTGCCGCTGATCAAGGAGATCATCTACATGGGCGGCGCGGTCCACGTGGCCGGCAACACCACCAAGACGGCCGAGTTCAACTGGTGGTTCGATCCCGACGCGGCGCAGTACGTGGTGCGCTTGCCGATCCCGCAGGTGGTGCTGCCGCTGGACGTGACCGACACCGTGCTGATGACCAAGGCCATCTACGACAAGGTCGCGCACCCGGCCACGCCCACGCCGGTCACCGAGGTCTTCCGCAAGGAGTGGTTCGCGGATTCGTTCGAGACCAAGCCGGGCTACACCTCGAACATCTGGGACACGCTGACCATCGCCTACCTGCTCGACCCGAGCTACGCGACCGAGGTCAGCGAGGAGTACGTCGACGTGATCGCCAAGCCCGGCGATCCCGAGAACGGCCGCTCGGTCGGCTATGCCACGCCGCCCGCGGGCGTGCCGCTGCAGAAGATGAAGGTGGTGAAGAAGTTCGACAACGCGCGCTTCTACGACCTCTACGTCGACCTGCTCACGCGGCCGGTGCCGGTGAAGCTGCCCGTCGCGAACTGAGGCCGGCTAGAACGCCGAGCACACCCGCAGCACCTCGCTGCCGTAGGCCTCGAGCTTCTTGGTGCCGATGCCGCTGATGCCCTTCAGGTCCTCGAGCGTGGCCGGTGCCCGCTCGGCGATCGCGGCCAGCGTGGCGTCGTGGAAGATCACGTAGGCCGGCAGGTTGTGCTCGCGCGCCACCTCGGCGCGCCAGGCCTTGAGCGCGTCGAAGCGCGACTGGCCCTGCGCGTCGAGCGTGGCCGCGGCCGGCGAGGGCGCGCCGCGCGCGGTCTTCTCGCGCCGCGCCTTGCCGCCGCGCGCCGTCGGCGAGGAGATCGACTCGCGCAGCGACACCGTGGTCTCGCCGCGCAGCACCGCGCGCGAGCCCTCGGTGAGCTTGAGCGTGTTGTAGGCCTCGGCGTCGACCGCCACCGCGCCGATCGCGATCAGCTGGCGCAGCACGCCGCGCAGCTGCACCTCGCTGAATTCCGCGCCGAGCCCGAAGGTGCTGATGCGCTCGTGGCCGAACTGCTTGACCTTCTCGGTCTCCTTGCCGCGCAGGATGTCCATCACGTGGCCGGCGCCGAAGCTGATGCCGCTTTGCTGCTGCACGCGGTAGACGGTGGACAGCAGCTTGCGCGCCGCGTCGGTGCCGTCCCAGACCTGCGGCGGCGCGATGCAGTTGTCGCAGTTGCCGCAGGGCGTGCTCTGCTCGCCGAAGTAGCCCAAGAGGCGCACGCGCCGGCAGTCGCTGGCCTCGGCCAGCGAGAGCAGCGCGTCGAGCTTGCCGCGCATCACCTGCTTGAATTCCTCGCCGGCCGGGCTCTCGTCGATCATGCGGCGCTGGTTCACCACGTCCTGCAGGCCGTAGGCCATCCAGGCCTGGGCCGGCTCGCCGTCGCGGCCCGCGCGGCCGGTCTCCTGGTAGTAGCCCTCGATGTTCTTGGGCATGTCGAGGTGGGCCACGAAGCGCACGTCGGGCTTGTCGATGCCCATGCCGAAAGCGATGGTGGCGCACATCACGATGCCTTCCTCGCGCAGGAAGCGGTCCTGGTGCGCCTGGCGCACCGAGGCGTCGAGCCCCGCGTGGTAGGGCAGGGCGTTGATGCCCGCGTCGCGCAGCGCCACCGCCACGTCTTCCACGCGCTTGCGCGACTGGCAATAGACCACGCCGGCATCGCCCTCGTGCTCGCGCTCGATGAAGCGCAGCAGCTGCGTGGTGGCTTCCTTCTTCTCGACGATGGTGTAGCGGATGTTCGGCCGGTCGAAGCTCGAGACGAACTGCTGCGCCTGCTCGAGCTGCAGCCGCTCGACGATGTCGGCGCGCGTGAGCGCGTCGGCGGTGGCGGTCAGCGCGATGCGCGGCACGCCCGGGTAGCGCTCGTGCAGCACCGTGAGCGCGCGGTACTCGGGACGGAAGTCGTGGCCCCACTGGCTCACGCAATGCGCCTCGTCGATCGCGAACATCGACAGCTTGCCGCGCGCGGCAAGCGCGTCCATCAGCTCGAGGAAGCGTGGCGTGGTCACGCGCTCGGGGGCGGCGTACAGCAGCGTGACCTCGGCGCGCGCCATGCGGCGCTCGACGTCCTGCGTCTGCTGCCAGTCGAGCGTGGAATTGAGGAAGGCGGCGTCCACGCCGGCCTCGTGCAGCGCGCCGACCTGGTCGTGCATCAGCGCGATCAGCGGCGACACCACCACCGCGATGCCGTGCCCGGCGCGCTGGCGCGCGATCGCGGGGATCTGGTAGCACAGCGACTTGCCGCCGCCGGTGGGCATCAGCACCAGGGCGTCGCCGCCGCCGGTCACGTGGTCGACGATCGGGGCCTGCGGGCCGCGGAAGGCGGCGTAGCCGAAGACCTCGTGCAGGATCTGCGCGGGGTCGGCGGAAGGTGAATTGGACAAGGCGGCGGGCTGGGTGGCGACGGAAGGGGTCGATTGTCGCCGCAGCGCAGCACGCGCGCCGCCGCGGTCGCGGGGCCGGGCGCGACCGCCCGTCGGCCTGGGTGCCAGGCCCGGCTGGCACGCCGTTTGCAAGCGGTCGGCATTCGCCTGAAACGCCTGTATAGACAGCATACTGGTGCATGCGTCGGGCGGTTCGCACCAATACAAGGTGCGCTCCGCGCCGGCTTGCACCGTTCTCGCCGCGGCTTTTTCGGGTTATCCTGTATATACAGGGGTGTTCAGGCGAATGACACTGCGGCCGCGCACCACGGAAAGCTCCGACGGGCGCTGCCAGCCGATTCAATTGACGCTTCACACGAACAGGAGGGCCTCGATGGCCAAGACAGTCGCAAAGATCGCCACGCTGCTGGCAGCCGGTGCATGTATCGCGGGCGCGGCCGGAGGCGCCGCCGCCCAGACCAAGATCACGCTCGGCATGTCGGGCTGGACCGGCTTCGCGCCGCTGTCGCTGGCCGACAAGGCCGGCATCTTCAAGAAGAACGGGCTCGACGTGGAGCTCAAGATGATTCCGCAGAAGGACCGCCACCTGGCGCTGGCCGCGGGCGCGATCCAGTGCGCCGCCACCACCATCGAGACGCACGTGGCCTGGAACGCCAACGGCGTGCCGATCGTGCAGATCTTCCAGATGGACAAGTCCTACGGCGCCGACGGCATCGCGGTGCGCAACGACGTCAAGGGCTTCTCCGACCTCAAGGGCAAGACCGTCGGCGTGAGCGCGCCCGGCACCGCGCCGTACTTCGGCCTGGCCTGGATGCTGTCGAAGAACGGCATGAGCATCAAGGACGTGAAGACCGTCTCGCTCGAGCCCCAGCCGGCCGCGCAGGCCTTCGTCGCGGGCCAGAACGATGCCGCCATGACCTACGAGCCCTACCTGTCGACCGTGCGCGCCAACCCGCAGGCCGGCAAGATCCTCGCGACCACGCTCGACTACCCGATGGTGATGGACACCGTGGGCTGCGCGCCGACCTGGCTCAAGGCCAACGCCAAGGCCGCCCAGGCGCTGACCGACTCCTACTTCGAGGCGCTCGAGATGATCAAGTCCGACCCGGCCAAGTCCAACGAGCTGATGGGCAGCGCGGTCAAGCAGAGCGGCGAGCAGTTCGCCAAGTCCTCGGCCTACCTGCGCTGGCAGGACAAGGCGGCGAACCAGAAGTTCTTCAGCGCCGAGCTGACCCAGTTCATGAAGGAGTCGGTGCCGATCCTGCTGGAGGCCGGCGTGATCCGCAAGGCGCCCGAGGACCTGGCCGCGACCTTCGACGCGAGCTTCATCAAGTAAGCCACCTCGACGCATAACGACGAAGCGCCACGCATCGCCCGCCATGGAAGCGACGACCGTCATCCCCTCCGCGCCAGCCGCTCCCGCGGCGGCCTCCGTTCCCCCCGCCGCCGTGCGCGTGGCCGCCGCGCGGCGCCGCCGCGCGATGGCCCCGCTCGAACCCGTGAGCCCGCGCGCGCGCTGGATGCTCGGTGTCGGCTTCTTCGTGCTGTTCTTCGCCGTCTGGGCCTTCTTCACGCTCGGCGGCTTCGTCTCGCCGACCTTCCTGGCCAGCCCGGTCACGATGCTGCGCGAAGGCTGGCTGCTGTTCACCGAGTACAACTTCATCCAGGACATCGGGATGACGGTGTGGCGCGTGGTCGGCGGCTTCGTGCTGGCCTCGGTCATCGCCGTGCCGCTGGGCATCGCGATGGGCGCCTACAAGCCGATCGAGGCCTTCCTCGAGCCCTTCGTCTCGTTCTGCCGCTACCTGCCGGCCTCGGCCTTCATTCCGCTGCTGATCCTCTGGGCCGGCATCGGCGAGAGCCAGAAGCTGCTGGTGATCTTCATCGGCTCGGTGTTCCAGGTGATCCTGATGGTGGCCGTGACCGTGGGCAGCGCGCGCAAGGACCTGGTGGAGGCCGCCTACACGCTGGGCGCCAGCAGCCGGGGCATCGTGCGCCGCGTGCTGATCCCGGGCGCCGCGCCCGGCATCGCCGAGACCCTGCGCCTGGTGCTGGGCTGGGCCTGGACCTACGTCATCGTGGCCGAGCTCATCGGTTCCTCCTCGGGCATCGGCCACATGATCACCGACAGCCAGGCGCTCCTGAACACCGGCCAGATCATCTTCGGGATCATCGTCATCGGGGTGATCGGCCTCGTGTCCGACTTCGCCTTCAAGGCGGTCAACCGCCGCCTCTTCGCCTGGAGCACGCTGTGAGCGCCATCGTCAAGCCGGCCCAGTTGTCGATCCACGGCGTCTCGCGCACCTTCACCGGCACGCGCGGCCAGCGCACGCAGGCGCTGCTGCCGGTCGACTTCGAGGTGCGCGAGAACGACTTCGTCACCATCCTCGGCCCCTCGGGCTGCGGCAAGTCCACCCTGCTGCGCATCGTCGCGGGGCTCGACTTCCCGACCACCGGCGAGGTGCTGCTCGACGGCCAGCCGATCGAGGGGCCGGGCGCCGACCGCGGCGTGGTGTTCCAGAGCTACACCCTGTTCCCCTGGCTCACGATCGCGCAGAACATCCGCTTCGGCCTGCGCGAGCGCGGCATGAGCGAGGCCGAGCAGAAGGAGCGCAGCGAGTTCTTCATCGCCAAGGTCGGCTTGCGCGGCTTCGAGCATCACTATCCCAAGCAGCTCTCGGGCGGCATGCAGCAGCGCACCGCGATCGCGCGCGCGCTGGCCAACGACCCCAAGATGCTGCTGCTCGACGAGCCCTTCGGCGCGCTCGACAACCAGACCCGCGTGCTGATGCAGGAACTGCTGCTGGGCATCTGGGAGTCGGCGCAGAAGACGGTGCTGTTCGTCACGCACGACATCGACGAGGCCATCTTCATGGCCAACCGCGTGGCCGTGTTCAGCGCCCGGCCCGGCCGCATCAAGACTGAGATCGCGGTCGACTTCCCGCATCCGCGCCACTACACGATCAAGACCTCGCCCGAGTTCATGGAGATCAAGGCCCGGCTGACCGAGGAGATCCGCGCCGAATCGATGGCGGCGGCGGAGCATTGAGACCATGAAGCGCGACCTGCCGTCCTCCGCACCGAACCCCGCCGGCGCGCCCGCGGCCGCGCCGTCGCTCGCGCTCTATGCGCAGGTCAAGGACCACATCTCGCGCAAGATCCAGGACGGCACCTGGCCGCCCGGCCACCGGCTGCCGTCCGAGCACGAGCTGGTGGCGCAGTTCGCCATCTCGCGCATGACCGCCAACCGCGCGCTGCGCGAGCTCTCGGAGCAGGGCCGCATCGTGCGCGTGGCCGGCGTGGGCAGCTTCGTGGCCGAGAACAAGCCGCAGTCCACGCTGCTGCAGATCGCCAACATCGCGAGCGAGATCCGCCAGCGCGGCCACGACTACCACTGCGAGTTCATCGCGCTCGAGCGCATCGCCGCCTCGCCCGACATCGCCGTGTGGCTCGACCTGCGGCCCGGCGAGTCGGTGTTTCACACCGTCTGTCTGCACCTGGAGAACGGCACGCCGGTGCAGATCGAGGACCGCTACGTCAATCCGCGCGCCGTGCCCGAGTTCCTCGACCAGGACTTCTCGGTCGTCTCGCCCGGCGAGTACCTGGTGCGCAACGTGCCCTTCGACCAGATCGAGCACGTGGTCGACGCGGTGCTGCCCACCGCCGAACAGGCCGAGCGCCTCGACATGCCGCCGGCCGACCCCTGCCTGCTGCTGACCCGCCGCACCTGGACCCGCGACCTGCCCGTGACGCTGGTGCGCTGCCTGCACCCGGCCTCGCGCTACCGGCTCGGCAGCCGCTTCCGCGTCGACGGCAACCAGGCCTTCGGCTGAATCCACGCACGCCATTCCGGCCTTCGATTTTTTTCGCACCTACTTGTATATACAGGATCGCACCATGAAGCTTGCTCCCAACGCCGCCACCGAACCGCTCGTGCTCTCGCCCGGCGAGGTCGACCTGCCCGCGCTGCGCCGCATCCATGCGGGCGGCGCGCGGCTCGAGCTCGCCGGCGCCGCGCGCGCCGGCCTGCTGGCCGCCCAGGCCACCGTGCGCCGCATCGTCGAGGCCGGCGAGGTGGTCTACGGCATCAACACCGGCTTCGGCAAGCTCGCGCAGACCATCATCCCGCCCGAGCGCCTGGCCGAGCTGCAGCGCAACCTCGTGCTCTCGCACAGCGTGGGCACCGGCGTGCCGCTGCCCGACGGCGTGGTGCGGCTGGTGCTCGCCACCAAGGCCGTGAGCCTGGCGCGCGGCCATTCGGGCGTGCGGCCCGAGATCGTCGATGCGCTGCTCGCGCTGTTCAACGCCGGCCTGCTGCCGCGCATCCCGAGCAAGGGCTCGGTCGGCGCCTCGGGCGACCTCGCGCCGCTGGCCCACATGGCCTGCGTGCTGATCGGCGAGGGCGAGGTCGGCACGCCCGAGGGCGAGACCATCGGCGGCACCGAGGCCATGCGCCGCATCGGCCTCGCGCCCTTCGTGCTCGGCCCCAAGGAAGGCCTGGCGCTGCTCAACGGCACGCAGGTGTCGACCGCGCTCGCGCTGGCGGGCCTGTTCGGCGCCGAGGACGTGTTCGCGGCCGGCCTGATGGCGGGTGCGCTTTCGCTCGAGGCGATCCAGGGCTCGATCAAGCCCTTCGACGAGCGCATCCACGCTGCGCGCGGCCAGCCGGGCCAGATCGCGGTGGCGGGCGCGGTGCGCGCGCTGCTCGAGGGCAGCGCCATCGTGCCTTCGCATGCCGACTGCGGCCGGGTGCAGGACCCGTACTCGATCCGCTGCGTGCCCCAGGTCATGGGCGCCTGCCTCGACAACCTCGCGCATGCGGCGCGGGTGCTGCGCATCGAGGCCAACGCGGCGTCGGACAACCCGCTGGTCTTCAGCGACACCGGCGACGTGATCTCGGGCGGCAACTTCCACGCCGAGCCCGTGGCCTTCGCGGCCGACATCATCGCGCTGGCGGTGAGCGAGATCGGCGCCATCTCCGAGCGCCGGCTCGCGCTGCTGCTCGACTCGGGCCTCTCGGGCCTGCCGCCCTTCCTGGTGCGCGACGGCGGCGTCAACTCCGGTTTCATGATCGCGCAGGTCACGGCCGCGGCGCTGGCCTCCGAGAACAAGTCGCTGGCCCATCCGGCCAGCGTCGACAGCCTGCCGACCTCGGCCAACCAGGAAGACCACGTGTCGATGGCCACCTTCGCGGGCCGCCGCCTGGCCGAGATGGTCGACAACACCGCGGTGGTGGTCGGCATCGAGGCCATGGGCGCCTGCCAGGGCATCGAGCTCAAGCGCAACGCCGACAGCCCGCGCAGCTCCGCGCTGGTCGAGGCCGAGTTCGCCGCCATCCGCGAGCGCGTGGCCTTCATCGAGCAGGACCGCTTCATGGCGCCCGACGTGGAAGCCATGCGCCTGTGGGCCCGCCGCGGCGACTGGGCCGCGCCGCTGGCCGCCGTGCTGCCGAGCCGCGCCTGAACCTTCCCCCGATTCCTCGTCCGACCTTCCTTGCCATCGAAAGGACTCCCGCCATGAACGCACCCGACAAATTCATCGCCGCCAACGCCGCCGATCCGCGCCACGACCCCACGCGCGTGATCCGCGCCCCGCGCGGCAGCCAGCTGAACTGCAAGAGCTGGCTCACCGAGGCGCCGTTTCGCATGCTGCAGAACAACCTCGACCCCGAGGTGGCCGAGCGGCCGCAGGACCTCGTGGTCTACGGTGGCATCGGCCGCGCCGCGCGCAACTGGGAATGCTTCGACCAGATCCTCGCCTCGCTGAAGGAGCTCGAGGACGACGAGACCCTGCTGATCCAGTCGGGCAAGCCGGTGGGCGTGTTCAAGACGCACGAGAACGCGCCGCGCGTGCTGCTCGCCAACTCGAACCTGGTGCCGCAGTGGGCCAACTGGGAGCACTTCAACGAGCTCGACCGCAAGGGCCTCTTCATGTACGGCCAGATGACGGCCGGCAGCTGGATCTACATCGGCAGCCAGGGCATCGTGCAGGGCACCTTCGAGACCTTCGTCGAGGCCGGCCGGCAGCACTACGGCAACAGCCTCGCGGGCAAGTGGATCCTCACGGCCGGCCTCGGCGGCATGGGCGGCGCGCAGCCGCTCGCGGCCACGCTCGCGGGCGCGGTGTCGCTCAACATCGAATGCCAGCAGTCGAGCATCGACTTCCGCCTGCGCACCCGCTATGTCGACAAGCAGGCGCGCGACATCGACCATGCGTTCGAACTGATCAAGCAGCACTGCGACGCCAAGGAAGCCGTGTCGATCGCGCTGCTCGGCAACGCGGCCGAGATCCTGCCGGAACTGGTGAAGCGCGCGAAGGCCGGCGGTCTCAAGCCCGACCTCGTGACCGACCAGACCTCGGCGCACGACCTGATCAACGGCTACCTGCCCGCGGGCTGGAGCGTGGCGCAATGGCAGGCCGCGATGAAGGACGAGTCGCAGCATGCCGCGCTCAAGAAGGCGGCCGCGCAGTCGTGCGCGGTGCACGTGCAGGCCATGCTCGACTTCCAGGCCATGGGCATCCCGACCGTGGACTACGGCAACAACATCCGCCAGGTGGCCTTCGACGAGGGCGTGAAGAACGCCTTCGACTTCCCGGGCTTCGTGCCGGCCTACATCCGGCCGCTGTTCTGCGAGGGCAAGGGCCCGTTCCGCTGGGTCGCGCTCTCGGGCGATCCGGAGGACATCTACAAGACCGACGCCAAGATCAAGGAGCTGTTCCCCGAGAACACCCACACGCACCGCTGGCTCGACATGGCGCGCGAGCGCATCAGCTTCCAGGGCCTGCCCGCGCGCATCTGCTGGCTCGGCCTGGGCGAGCGCCACAGGGCCGGCCTGGCCTTCAACGAGATGGTGAAGTCGGGCGAGCTCAAGGGCCCGATCGTGATCGGCCGCGACCACCTCGACACCGGCTCGGTCGCCAGCCCCAACCGCGAGACCGAGGCGATGAAGGACGGCACCGATGCCGTGAGCGACTGGCCGCTGCTCAACGCGCTGCTCAACACCGCGGGCGGCGCCACCTGGGTCAGCCTGCACCACGGTGGTGGCGTGGGCATGGGCTACTCGCAGCATTCGGGCGTGGTGATCGTCTGCGACGGCACCGATGCCGCCGCCAAGCGCATCGAGCGCGTGCTGTTCAACGACCCCGCCACCGGCGTGATGCGCCATGCCGACGCGGGCTACGACATCGCCGTGGCCACCGCGAAGAAGCAGGGCCTGAAGCTGCCGATGATCAAGGGCTGAGCATGGCCGGCGGCACGCAGCGCTTCTCGCGCGCCACCTTGCCCGTCACGCCGTGGAAGAACGGCGGCGGCACCACGCAGGAGATCGCCTGCTGGCCGGCCGGCGCCGGGCTCGAGGACTTCGGCTGGCGCGTGAGCATCGCCAGCATCGCGCAGGCCGGACCGTTCTCGCGCTTCGCGGGCATCGACCGCAGCATCATGCTGCTCGAGGGCGACGGCGTGCGGCTGCGCTCGGCCGACGGCGCCATCGACCATCCGCTCGACGCGCCGCACCGGCCCTTCGCCTTCAGCGGCGACACCGCGCTCGACTGCACGCTGCTGGGCGGCGCCTCGAGCGATTTCAACGTGATGACCCGTCGCGGCGCCTGGCGCGCCGAAGTGCGCGTGCTCGACGGCGCCACCGCGCTCGAAGCCGCGCCGCATGGCGTGCTGCTCGCGCTGCGCGGCGGCTGGCGGCTCGATGCCGGCGGCACGGCGTGCCGCGAAGGCGAGGGCCTGTGCTGGTCCGATGCACCGCGCGCCTGGCAGCTCGCGCCCGAGGACGCGACGGCACGCCTCGTGGCCGTGCGCATCGTTCCCGCCTGAGGCCGCAACCCGAGACCACAGACCCATGACCCTTTCCCATCCTTCCGCCGACGGCCTCTGGACCGGCCTGCGCCTCGCGCCGGGCGCCGCGCCCGGCATCGAATCGGACGATGCCGCCCTCGTCGTCGCGCAGGGCACGATCCGCTGGGTCGGCGCACGCGCCGCGCTGCCGGCCGAATACGCCGCATTGCCCGTGCACAACGGCGGCGGCGCGCTGGCCACGCCGGGCCTGGTCGACTGCCACACCCACCTGGTCTACGGCGGCCAGCGCGCCAACGAGTTCGCGATGCGGCTCGCGGGCGCGAGCTACGAGGAGGTTGCGAAGGCCGGCGGCGGCATCGTCTCCTCGGTGCGCGCCACGCGCGAGGCCGACGAGGACACGCTGTTCGCCCAGGCCGCGCCGCGGCTCGAGGCATTGCTGGCCGACGGCGTCTGCGCGATCGAGATCAAGTCGGGCTACGGCCTCGCGCTCGAGCACGAGCGCAAGCAGCTGCGCGTGGCGCGGCGGCTCGGCGAACACTACGGCGTGACGGTGCGCACCACCTTCCTCGGCGCCCATGCGCTGCCGCCCGAATACGCGGGCCGCAGCGGCGAGTACATCGAACTGGTCTGCCGCGAGATGCTGCCGGCGCTCGCGGCCGAGGGGCTGGTCGACGCGGTCGACGTGTTCTGCGAGCGCATTGCCTTCTCGCTCGACGAAACCGAGCGCGTGTTCCAGGCCGCCCGGGCGCTGGGCCTGCCGGTCAAGCTGCATGCCGAGCAGCTCTCGGACATGGGCGGCGCCGCGCTGGCCGCGCGCTACGGCGCGCTGTCCTGCGACCACATCGAGCACCTGTCGGCCGAGGGCATCGAGGCGATGCGCGCGGCCGGCACCGTGGCCGTGCTGCTGCCCGGCGCCTACTACACGCTGCGCGACACCCACCTGCCGCCGATCGAGGCGCTGCGCGCCGCTGGCGTGCCGATGGCGGTCTCGACCGACCACAACCCCGGCACCTCGCCCGCGCTGAGCCTGCTGCTGATGGTCAACATGGCCTGCACCCTGTTCCGCCTCACCGTGCCCGAGGCGCTGGCCGGCGTCACGGTGCATGCGGCGCGCGCGCTCGGCCTCGAGGCCACGCACGGCGCGATCGCCGTGGGCCGGCCCGCGAACTTCGTGCTCTGGTCGGTGCGCGACGCGGCCGAACTCGCCTACTGGTTCGGCCAGCGGCCCGTGCGCACCGTGGTGCGGCAGGGTCGCATCGCCGTGGGAGCGGCGGCATGACGCGCGCGCTGTTCGCGGCCGACGCGCTGCTGCCCACCGGCTGGGCGAAGAACGTGCTGCTGGCCTGGAACGAGGCCGGCCAGCTCGTCGAGGCGAGGGCCGGCGCCGACAAGCCCGCCGCTGCCGACACCGCCAACGGCCCCGTGATCCCCGGCATGCCCAACCTGCACTCGCACGCCTTCCAGCGCGCCTTCGCGGGCCTGACCGAGCACCGCGCCGAGCAGCAGGACAGCTTCTGGAGCTGGCGCACGCTGATGTACCGCTTCGCCGCGCGCCTCGGCCCGCGGCAGATGGAGGACATCGCGACCTGGCTCTATGCCGAGATGCTCGAGGCCGGCTACACCAGCGTCTGCGAGTTCCAGTACGTGCACCACGACGCCGACGGCAAGCCCTATGCCGACGACGCCACGCTGAGCCGCGCGCTGCTGCGCGCCGCCCACAAGACCGGCATCGGCTTCACCCTGCTGCCGGTGCTCTACCAGACCAGCGGCTTCGGCGGCCTGCCGCCCAACGAGGGGCAGCGGCGCTTCATTCGTTCCACCGACTCGATGCTGCGGCTGCTCGAGGCGCTGAAGCCCGCCTGCGACGCGCAGGGCGCGCGGCTCGGCCTCGCGCCGCACTCGCTGCGCGCGGTGCCGCCCGAGGCGTTGCGCGAGGCGCTCGCGGGGCTCGATGCGATCGAGGCCGGCGCGCCGGTCCACATCCACATCGCCGAGCAGACCAAGGAGGTCGACGACTGCATCGCCTGGAGCGGCCAGCGTCCCGTGGCATGGCTGCTCGAGCACGCGCCGGTCGACGCGCGCTGGTGCCTGGTGCATGCCACGCACATGGACGCCGACGAGTACCGGCGCGGTGCGCGCAGCGGCGCGGTCGCCGGCCTCTGCCCGACCACCGAGGCCAACCTCGGCGACGGCCTGTTCGACTTCGCGGCCTGGCGCCAGCACGGCGGCGCCTGGGGCCTGGGCTCCGACAGCCATGCCTGCGTCGATGCGGCCGAGGAGCTGCTGATGCTCGAGTACGGCCAGCGCCTGCGCACGCGCCAGCGCAACGTGGGCGCGACCGCGGCGCAGCCGCACGTGGCGACCGCGTTGACCCTGCAGGCGGTGCAGGGCGGCGCGCAGGCCGCGGGCCGCGCCATCGGCGGCCTCGCGGCAGGCCAGCAGGCCGACTTCGTGGTGCTCGACGCGCAGCAGCTCGCGCTGCAGGGGCTGTCGGCGCCCGACATGCTGTCGGCGCACGTCTTCGCGAGCCACCGCACCCGCGCCATCGACGCCGTGTGGGTGGCGGGCCGCCCGCGCGTCGCCGCCGGGCGCCATGCGCTGCACGCCGAGGCCGCGTCCGCCTTCGTGGCCGCGCGCACCCAACTGCTTCAAGACTGAGGAACCCCACGCCATGACTTTCCCCACCACCGAACCGGCCTTCCGCTTTCGCCAGGGCACGCGCCCGCTGCTGATCTCGATGCCGCACGTGGGCACCCACGTGCCGGGCGCGCTGCTCGCGCGCTTCACCGAGGAGGCGCGCCATGTGCCCGATACCGACTGGCACCTCGAGCAGCTCTACGACTTCGCCGACGCACTCGGCGCCTCGGTGCTGGTGGCCACGCACTCCCGCTACGTGATCGACCTCAACCGTCCGCCCGACGGCGCCAGCCTCTACCCGGGCCAGAGCGTCACCGGCCTGTGCCCGGTCGACACCTTCGACGACACGCCGCTGTACGCCGCGGGCGACGTGCCCGGCGAGGCCGAGATCGCCGCGCGCCGCGAGGCGATCTGGCAGCCCTACCACGCGCAGCTCGCGGCCGAGCTGGCCCGGCTCCAGGCCGCGCACGGCACCATCGCGCTGTGGGACGCGCACTCGATCCGCTCGGTGCTGCCGCGCTTCTTCGAAGGCAAGCTGCCCGACCTCAACCTCGGCACCGCCGACGGCAGGAGCTGCGACCCCGCGCTCGCCGCCACGCTGCTGGGCATCGCGAGCTCGAACCCCGGCTACACCGGCGTGCTCAACGGCCGCTTCAAGGGCGGCCACATCACGCGCCAGTACGGCAACCCCGCGGGGGGCGTGCACGCGGTGCAGCTCGAGATGACGCAGTCGAGCTACATGCAGGAGGCACTGCCCTTCGCCTACCTGCCCCAGGTGGCGGCCGGTGTGCAGCCGCAGGTGCGCCGCATGCTCGAGGCGGTGCTCGATTTCGTCGAAGGCCGCAGGTGAGCCGGCAATGAGCGAGGAGGCCTTTCTCGCCGCGCTCGGCGAGGCGCTGGGCGCCGGCCAGGTGCTGCGCGGCGAGGCCATCGCCGAGCGCCACCGCAGCGACTGGAGCGGCGTGGCACCGGTGCTGCCGCTGGCGCTGGTTCGGCCGCGCGACACGCGCGAGGTGTCGGCCGTGCTGCGCCTGTGCAGCGAGCACCGCGTGCCCGTGGTGCCGCAGGGCGGGCTCACCGGGCTGGCCGGCGCGGCGGTGCCGCGCGCGGATGCGATCGCGTTGTCGCTCGAGCGCATGAACGCCATCGAGTCGCTCGATGCCGCCGCCGGCACGCTGACCGTGCAGGCAGGCGCCACCCTGCAGTCGGTGCAGGAGGCGGCGGCCGCGCAGGGCCTGCTGTTCGGCGTGGACTTCGGCGCGCGCGGTTCGTGCCAGATCGGCGGCGCGCTGTCGACCAACGCGGGCGGCAACGGCGTGCTGCAGTTCGGGATGATGCGCGAGCAGGCGCTGGGCCTGGAGGTGGTGCTGGCCGACGGCCGCGTGCTGCCGATGCTGCGGCCCATGCTCAAGAACAACACCGGCTACGACCTCAAGCAGTTCTTCATCGGCGCCGAGGGCACGCTGGGCGTGATCACGCGTGCGCTGCTGCGGCTGCATCCGGCGCCGCGCGCCAAGGCCACCGCGCTGGTCGCGCTGCCGGACTTCGAGGCCGCGCTGGTGCTGTTGCGCCGCCTCGGCGCGCGCTTTCCGGGCGCGCTCGCGGCCTTCGAGCTGATGTGGCGCGACTTCGTGCAGACCTCGCTGCGCTGGCAGCAGCTGCGCGAGCCCTTCGACGCGGCGCATCCGCTGGTGGCGCTGGTCGACGTGACCGGCGAGGACGAGGCCGCGCTGCGCGAGGCGCTCGAGGCGGCGCTGGCCGGCGCGATGGAGGAGGGCGCGGCGGTCGATGCCGCCATCGCCCAGTCGCAATCGCAGGCGCGCGCCTTCTGGAAGATCCGCGAGGCCACGGCCGAGCTGCCGGTGCACATGCATCCGCCGATCAACCTCGACGTGAGCCTGCCGATGGCCAGCATCGGCCGCTTCGCCGACGACTGCCGCGCGGCGCTCGATGCGCGCTGGCCCGGGCACCATTCGCTGTTCTTCGGCCACGTGGGCGACAGCAACCTGCACGTGACCACCGACGGCCAGGCCATCGGCGGCGAGGCCGAGGCCTTCGAGCGCATGGTCTACGCGCAGGTCGAGGCCCGCGGCGGCAGCATCTCGGCCGAGCACGGCATCGGCCTGCACAAGAAGCCCTACCTGGGCGCGAGCCGCAGCCCCGACGAACTGGCCGCGATGCGCGCCATCAAGCAGGCGCTCGATCCCCTCCACCTGCTCAACCCCGGCAAGGTATTCGACCTGTGAACACGACCGCCATCCATGCCCTCGCGCGGCCCGAAGTCGCGCCGCTGCCGGCCTACAACGCCGGCCTGTCCTCGGAGGCCGTGCGCGCGCGCTACGGCGTCGACGAGATCGCGCGGCTCGCGAGCAACGAGAACCCCTACGGCGCGAGTCCCGCGGTGGCGCGCGCGCTGGTCGACCTGGCGGCGCGCGCGGGCACCTACCCCGATGCCCATTGCACCGCGCTGCGCGCCGCGATCGCCGAACGCTGCGGCGCGCAGCCCGCGGAACTGGTGATCGGCAACGGCTCGGAGGACATCCTCCAGATGCTGTGCCAGGCCTTCCTGGGCCCCGGCGACCGCGTGCTCACGCAGCGCCCGGCCTTCGGTCTGCACGAGATCTATCCGCGCATGATGGGCGCGCAGGTCGAGCTGCTGGCGCTCACGCCCGAACTGGGCTTCGACATCGAGGCCTGGTGCGCGGCGCTCGCGCGCGGCCCCAAGCTGGTGATGCTGGCCAATCCCTCGAACCCGGTCGGCTGCATGTTCGACGCGCGGGACTTCGAGCGCCTGCTGGCCGCCGTGCCCGCGGGCACGCTGCTGGTGGTCGACGAGGCCTACTACGAATACGCGCGGCTCGCGAGCGGCTACCCCGACGTGCTCGCGCGGCTGCGCGGCGAAGCGGTGGCCTTCCCGTGGATCGTGCTGCGCACCTTCTCCAAGGCCTGGGGCCTGGCCGGCCTGCGCGTGGGCTACGGCATCGCGTCCGACGCGGCGCTGGTGCAGCTGCTCGACCGCGTGCGCACGCCCTTCAACGTGAACCTCGCGGCGCAGGCCGCGGCGCTCGCGGCCTGGGGCGACGAGGCCTGCATGCAGGCGGCCGTGGAACAAACGGTGCGGCTGCGCGACGCGCTGGCCGCACAGTTGCGCGCGCGCGATTGGCCGGGGCTGCGCATCGCGCCCTCGGCGGCCAACTTCCTGTTCATCGACCTGGGCCGGCCGAACGGGCCGGTCAACGAGGCGCTGCTGGCGCGCGGCATCATCGTCAAGCCGTGGAAGGAGCCGGGCTTCGAGCGCTTCATCCGCGTCTCGGTCGGCGCGCCGCACGAGCTCGAGCGTTTCGTCGCGGCGATGGACGCGATCATGTCGAAGGTGCCATGAGGCTCTTTCGCGGCTGGGGCGTCGTCGCGGCGGCCCATGTGCTGCTGGCGCTGGTGTTCGGCGCCGCCTATTCCTTCGGCGCCTTCTTCGCCGGCATCCAGGCCAGCTTCGGCGCCGGCCGCTTCCCGGTCGCCTCGCTGTTCTCGGCCACGGCGCTGCTCTATTACATCGTCGGCGCCTTCTCGGGCGCGCTGGCCGACCGCTTCCCGCTGCGCGCGGTGGTCGGCACCGGCATCGTGCTGCTCGCGGCCGGCTTCGCGCTGGCCAGCCTGGCGCCGTCGCTGGCCGTGCTGTTCGCGCTGTTCGGCCTGTTCGTCGGCTTCGGCGTCGGGCTGGTCTACGTGCCGGCGGTGGCCGCGGTGCAGCGCTGGTTCGTGCGCCGGCGCAGCCGGGCCTCGGGGCTGGCGCTGGCCGGCACCGGTCTCGGCACCTTCGTCGGCCCGGTGACGGCCGGCGCGCTGCAGCAGCACCTGTCGTGGCAGGCCACGATGCAGCTGTTCGCGCTCGGCATCCTGCTGCTCGGCGGCGTGGCGGCCCGGGCGATCCGGGCCCGGCCGCAGGAGCTCGGCCTGCTGCCCGATGGCGACCGGGTGTCCGCGTCGGCGGGCGCGCCCGCCGAGACCGGCCTGCGCTGGCGCGAGGCGGTGCACGGCGCCTGCTTCTGGTGGTACTTCGCGGCCATCGGCTGGGGCTCGATCGGGCTGTTCGTCGCGCTGGTCCACGTGGCGCCGGCGGCGCAGGGGCTGGGCATCGGCGCGGCCGACGCCACCTTGCTGATCGGACTGATCGGCGTGGGCAACGTCGGCGGCCGGCTGGTGCTCGGCGGGCTCGGCGACCGGCTCGGCGCGCGCCGGCTGCTCTCGCTGCTCACGCTGGCGCTGGCCGTGCTGCACCTGCTGTGGTGGGCGGCCGGCGGCTTCGCTGCGCTGGCGCTGTTCGCGCTGCTGTTCGGCGCGGCCAACGGCGGCTGCATCGCGCTCTACCCGGCGCTGGCGGCGCGCTGGTACGGCACGCGCGCGCTGGGCGCCATCCTCGGCACGCTCTACATCGCGGTCGGCGTGGCCGCATCGATCGGCGCCAGCGCGGCCGGCCTGCTGTTCGACCTGCGCGGCAGCTACGACCTGGCCATCGCCGCCAGCGGCCTGCTGGCGCTGCTGTCGGTCGGCTGCCTGGCGCGCGCGGCCCGGTACGCGCCGGCCTGAAGTCCCGAAGACCGCTTCGGCGGTGCGGCGGGGGCTCGTTTTCTACAATCCGGACCCATGAAGCCGATCGTCTACACCCGTGCCCAGCAACTGCCCGAGATCCTCGGGCGCCGCATCGCCATCCTCGACGGCGCCATGGGCACCATGATCCAGCGCTTCAAGCTCACCGAGGCCCAGTACCGCGGCGAGCGCTTCAAGGACTTCGAGCGCGACGTGAAGGGCAACAACGAGCTGCTGTCGCTGACCCGGCCCGACGTCATCTCCGACATCCACGAGGGCTACCTCGCGGCCGGCGCCGACCTGATCGAGACCAACACCTTCGGCGCGACCACCATCGCGCAGGAGGACTACAAGATGGCGCACCTGGCGTGCGAGATGAACCTCGAGTCCGCGAAGCTGGCGCGCGCGGCCTGCGACAAGTACTCCACGCCCGACAAGCCGCGCTTCGTGGCCGGCGCCCTCGGCCCGACGCCCAAGACCGCGAGCATCAGCCCCGACGTCAACGATCCGGGCGCGCGCAATGTCGATTTCGAGGCGCTGCGCGCCGCCTACTACGAGCAGACCGAGGCGCTGGTCGAGGGCGGCGCCGACGTGATCCTGGTCGAGACCATCTTCGACACGCTCAACGCCAAGGCCGCGCTGTTCGCGGTCGACGAGTACTTCGAGAACAGCGGCGAGCGCCTGCCGCTGATCATCAGCGGCACCGTGACCGACGCCTCGGGCCGCATCCTCAGCGGCCAGACCGTGACCGCCTTCTGGCACAGCGTGCGCCATGCGCGGCCGCTGGCCATCGGCCTGAACTGCGCGCTGGGCGCGGCGCTGATGCGCCCCTACATCCAGGAACTGGCGCGCGTGGCCGACGACACCTTCATCAGCTGCTACCCCAACGCCGGCCTGCCCAACCCGATGAGCGACACCGGCTTCGACGAGACGCCCGACGTGACCTCGCGCCTGCTGCACGAGTTCGCGGCCGAAGGGTTGGTCAACATCGTCGGCGGCTGCTGCGGCACCACGCCGGACCACATCGCGGCGATCGGGCGCGCGGTGTCGCCGGTGGCGGGGCGGCTGCTGAACAATGCGGCCGGGTTCTACAAGGAAGCCGCTTGAGTTCGTTGCGGCCCAGGGCGCTCAGCCTTCGGCCGGCCAGGGGTTGAGCAGCTTCGCGCCGCTTCTCTCGAAATCGCGCAGGTTGCGCGTGACCAGCGTGAAGCCGTGCGCCAGCGCCGTGGCCGCGATCATCGAATCGCGGTAGTCGCGCGGATCGGGAACGTGCATCGGCGCGCACAGCAGCGCGGCTTCCGCCCCGAAAGGAAGAATCCGGCCGTCGAAGGCTTCGCGCAGGGCGTCGAACCAGCGGCGCAGCGATCCCCCTTGCGGCGGTGAGCGGCGCTCCATCCGCAGGATGCCCGTCTCGATCTCGAGCACGGTGATCGCGCTCAGGAAGAAATGGCGCTGCGGGATCGAGGCCGCCCAGTCGCGCACGGCGGGCGACGGGTTCGGCTTGCCGTGCCGGAGTTCCGACACGACGTTGGTGTCGAGGACGTACATCAGCCGAGGTCCGGTGTCTTCGGCACGATCTCGGCGCGCGGCGGATCGAAGGGTTCGTCGTCCGTGGCGGGCAGGCTGTCCATGAGGGCGAGCAAGGACTCCTCGGCTTCCCCGCTTTCGCGGCGGTAGTCCTCGATGCGCTGGAGCACGTACTCGGGCACGCCGCGGTTCGTGATGTAGACCGGCCCGTGGGTGGCCGCACGCTTGGCGGCGGCCACGTCGCGGGTGAAGTCCCGGCTGGAAATGCTGGTGATGGTCATGGCAGCTCCCTGGTCTAGTTTGTTTGTATGTTATGACAATCAGCGGGCGCGCGTCAATCCACCCCCATCGACTTGGCCGCCACCCGCTCCCGCGAAATCAACGCCACGAAGCGCTGCGCCCCCAGCCCCAGCGGTCGTTCGCGCGACCACACCACGTCCACCCACAGGTTCAGGCCGTTGCTGAGGTTCTCGAGCGGGATCTCGACCAGCGCGCCCGCCGCCACGTGCGGCCGCACGAAATTGCGCGGCAGCCAGCCCCAGCCGACGCCGGCGGTGATCAGGCTCAGGGCGGCCAGCGCGTTGTCGGTGCGCCAGAGGTGGCGCGCGAAGACGCTGCGCGGGTCCATGGCCGTGACCAGGTCGCGGCCGGCCACCACGATCTGGCGGGTGGCGATCAGGTGCTCCTCGCGCAGGCGGCCGCCGGGCGCGGCGGCCAGCACCGGGTGGCCCGGCGCCATCACCGCGACCATGGTGTCGCTGCCCACCTCCTGGAAGCCCTCGCGCCCGTCGAGGCTGGGTCGCTCGAACACCAGCGCGAGCTGGGCCCGGCCGCTGTGCAGCAGCGCGAGCGCGTCGGCCTGCGGCGCGGCCAGCACCTCGACCTGCAGCAGCGGGTATTCGTGCGCCAGCTCGGCCAGCGCGCCGCTCCAGGGCGCGGCCAGCAGCTCGGGCGCGATCGCCAGCGTGAGCCGCTCCTCCAGCCCCTGCGTGAGCGCCAGCGCCTGCGCGTCGAGCTGGCGCAGCTGCGCCGCCAGCGCGCGCGCCTGCGGCTCGAGCGAGCGCGCGGCGGCCGTGGGCCGGGGCTCGCGGCCCTTGCGGTCGAACAGCTGCAGGTCGAGCTCGGCCTCGAGGTGGGCGATGGCCATGCTGACCGCCGACGGCACGCGGCGCAGGGCGCGGGCGGCGGCCGAGAAGGAGCCGTGGTCGATCACGGCCAGGAAGACCTCGACGCTGTCGCTGGAGAAGCTCATGGCCGCCTCATAGGGTCGATCTTTCAATAAAACTGAAACAAGTTGACTTTTTATATCAGCAAGAGACACATAAAGTCCACGGATCGCAGTCACACAACAAGCCAAGAGAGTCCGTCATGCAGGGAATCCAGCGTCGCATCGTCTACATCACCCTCTACGAAGGGATCGCCATCGTGGCCGCCAGCGCCGGGCTGGCACTGCTGACGGGCGCCGGCCTCGGCCATTCGGGCGCGCTGGCGGTGGCGGCCTCGGTCATCGCGGTGATCTGGAACCTGATCTTCAACAGCCTGTTCGAGCGCTGGGAGGCGCGCCAGGCGGTGCGCGGGCGCAGCCTCAAGCGCCGCATCGCCCATGCGATCGGCTTCGAGGGCGGCCTGATCGGGCTGCTGGTGCCGATGTTCGCCTGGGGCCTGGGCATCTCGCTGTGGCAGGCGCTGGTGATGGACCTGGGGCTGGTGGTCTTCTTCCTGGTCTACACCTTCGTCTTCAACTGGGCCTTCGACCGCGCCTTCGGGCTGCCGGCCTCGGCGGCGCCGGTCGCGCAGGCGGCCTGAGCCTTTCCGGCGGCCCGCGGATACACCCGCGGGCCGTTGGCACGGCCGGCAGCCGGTAAAATCGCCACCCCTTCCAAGGAGCGTTGCAGCGGCGGCGCGCGGGACCCCGGTGCGGGTCCGCGCACCCGCCGTCAGGCTTGGAAGGCGCCTTCTCGCAGAACCTGCCCGGAAGGCCCGGTTGCAACGACGCTCACCTGACGTGTCTTCCCCTGCCCAGGTGAGCCCCATGAGCGATGTCCCCGCGCCTTTCGTTTCTCCCATGAAGCTGTCCGGTCTCGAACCGGTGGCCATCGGCGAGGGATCCCTGTTCGTCAACATCGGCGAGCGCACCAACGTCACCGGTTCCAAGGCCTTCGCGCGCATGATCCTCAACGGCCAGTTCGAGGAGGCGCTGGCGGTCGCGCGCCAGCAGGTCGAGAACGGCGCGCAGGTGATCGACATCAACATGGACGAGGCCATGCTCGACAGCAAGGCCGCGATGGTGCGCTTCCTCAACCTGATCGCCAGCGAGCCCGACATCGCGCGCGTGCCGGTGATGGTCGACAGCTCCAAGTGGGAAGTGATCGAGGCCGGCCTGCGCTGCATCCAGGGCAAGGGCATCGTCAACTCGATCTCCATGAAGGAGGGCGTGGACAAGTTCAAGCACGAGGCGAAGCTCGTGAAGCGCTACGGCGCGGCTGCCGTGGTGATGGCCTTCGACGAGAAGGGCCAGGCCGACACCTACGAGCGCAAGGTCGAGATCTGCGAGCGCGCCTACCGCATCCTGGTCGACGAGGTGGGCTTCCCGCCCGAGGACATCATCTTCGACCCGAACATCTTCGCGATCGCCACCGGCATCGAGGAGCACGACAACTACGCGGTCGACTTCATCAACGCCGTGCGCTGGATCAAGCAGAACCTGCCGGGCGCCAAGGTCTCGGGCGGGGTGTCGAACGTGAGCTTCAGCTTCCGCGGCAACGACCCGGTGCGCGAGGCGATCCACACCGTGTTCCTGTACCACGCGATCCAGGCCGGCATGGACATGGGCATCGTCAACGCCGGCATGGTCGGCGTCTACGACGACCTCGAGCCCGAGCTGCGCGAGCGCGTGGAGGACGTGGTGCTCAACCGCCGGCCCGATGCCGGCGAGCGCCTGGTCGAAGTGGCCGAGAGCGCCAAGAGCGGCGCCAAGGACGACAGCAAGAAGCTCGAGTGGCGCGGCACGCCCGAGCAGCCGGTGCACGTCAACCAGCGGCTGTCGCACGCGATGGTGCACGGCATCACCGACTTCATCGTGGAGGACACCGAGGAGGCCTACCAGCAGATCCTCGCCAAGGGCGGCCGTCCGCTGCACGTGATCGAGGGGCCGCTGATGGACGGCATGAACATCGTGGGCGACCTGTTCGGCCAGGGCAAGATGTTCCTGCCGCAGGTGGTGAAGTCGGCGCGCGTGATGAAGTCGGCCGTGGCCCACCTCATCCCCTACATCGAGGAAGAGAAGCGCCAGGACGAGGCCGCGGGCCGCGACGTGCGCACCAAGGGCAAGATCATCATCGCCACCGTGAAGGGCGACGTGCACGACATCGGCAAGAACATCGTCACCGTCGTGCTCCAGTGCAACAACTTCGAGGTGGTGAACATGGGCGTGATGGTCCCGTGCCACGAGATCCTCGCCAAGGCGAAGGTCGAGGGCGCGGACATCGTGGGCCTGTCGGGCCTGATCACGCCGAGCCTGGAAGAGATGCAGTACGTGGCCGGCGAGATGCAGAAGGACGACCACTTCCGCATCAAGAAGATCCCGCTGCTGATCGGCGGCGCCACCACCAGCCGCGTGCACACGGCCGTGAAGATCGCGCCGCACTACGAAGGCCCGGTGGTCTACGTGCCCGACGCCTCGCGCAGCGTGAGCGTGGCGCAGTCGCTGCTGAGCGACCAGGCCGCGGCCTACATCGGCGAGATCAACGCCGACTACGAGAAGGTGCGCACGCAGCACGCCAACAAGAAGCAGGTGCCGCTGTGGCCGCTGGCCAAGGCGCGCGCCAACAAGACGCCCATCGACTGGTCGAGCTACGTGCCGCCCGCGCCCAAGTTCATCGGCCGGCGCGTGTTCCGCAACTTCGACCTGACCGAGCTCGCCAAGTACATCGACTGGGGTCCGTTCTTCCAGACCTGGGACCTCGCGGGGCCGTTCCCGGCCATCCTCAAGGACGAGATCGTCGGTATCGAGGCCGTGCGCGTCTACGCCGACGGCCAGCGCATGCTCAAGCGCCTGATCGAGGGCCGCTGGCTCAGCGCGAGCGGCGTGGTCGGCTTCTGGCCGGCCAACACCGAGAACGACGACGACATCGTGCTCTACACCGACGAGTCGCGCAGCGAGGCCGCGCTCACCTGGTACGGCCTGCGCCAGCAGACCGAGAAGCAGGAGATCGAGGGCACGATGCGCCCGAGCCGCTGCCTGGCCGACTTCGTCGCGCCGCGCGAGAGCGGCCTGAAGGACTACGTGGGCATGTTCGCCGTGACCGCGGGCCTGGGCGTGGAGAAGAAGGAGAAGTACTTCGTCGACGACCTCGACGACTACTCCGCGATCATGCTCAAGGCGCTGGCCGACCGGCTGGCCGAGGCCTTCGCCGAGGCCATGCACCACCGCGTGCGCACCGACCTCTGGGGCTACGCGGCCGACGAGGCGCTGAGCAACGAGCAGATGATCGCCGAGAAGTACCGCGGCATCCGGCCCGCGCCCGGCTACCCGGCCTGCCCCGACCACAGCGTGAAGAAGCCGATGTTCGACCTCCTGAACTGCACGGACATTGGCATGAGCCTGACCGAAAGCCTCGCTATGATGCCGGCCGCCAGCGTGTCGGGGTTCTACCTCGGGCACCCCGACAGCACGTACTTCAACGTAGGCAAAATCGGCCATGACCAGCTGCAGGACCAGGCGGTGCGCCGCAAGGCGAGCGAATCCGAACTGGAGCGGCTGCTGGCGCCCAACCTCTGACGGCGCGCGGCGGGCCCTTCCGTTCCCCCGCGCCGCCGCCATCCACGCCGCCCGCCCCGCGGGCCGCTGAACCGATCCAGGCTTCCGGGGGATTCCCATTCAGACACTGCTCTTCATCCTCGCGCACCACGCGGCGCTGGCGCTCTTCGTGGCCGGCGCCTGGGGCTTCGGCGCCACCGTGCTGGCGCGCTTCGGGGCGCCCGCGCGCCGCGACGCCTGGCTCGAGGGCGCGATCGCGACCACGCTCGGCGTCGGCCTGTTCATCGTGGCCTTCCAGGCGCTGGCGATCGCCGGCGCGCTGCGCCAGGGCGCGGTGCTCGCGCTGCTGGGCGCGGGCATCGTGCTGGCGCTGCTGCGGCTGCCCGGCTGGCGCCGCGAGCTGAAGACGCGCGCCGCGCTCGCGCCCGCGCAGCCGGCAGCCACCCTCGGCGAGAAATGCGCGTTCGCCGCGCTGCTGCTCGTGGGCCTGCCCACGTTGTTCTCGCCGCTGGCGCCGCCGGTGGCCTTCGACGAGGTGATGTACCACCTGCCCTATGCGCGCCAGGTCGCGCAAAGCGGCACGCTGGGCGTCTACGAGTGGCTGCGCTACCCCTGGTTCCCCTACAACTACGACCTGCTTTACGCCGCCGCGCTGACGGTCTACGACGACGTCTTCACCCACTTCATCCACGGCCTCGCGGGCTGGCTGTCGGTGCTGATGATCCATCGCCTCGGCCGGCTGCACGCCAACCGCTACATCGCCTGCCTGGGCGCCGGCATCTGGCTCGCGCTGGGCGACTATCCCAACTCGTACATCGACATGGGCGTGGCGCTGTTCGTGCTCGCGGCCTTCGTCGCGCTGTGGTGGTGGGACGAGGGCCACGTGCTCGAACCGGCGCCCGGCGCAGCGCGCCACGGGCGCGCGCGCTGGCTGCTGCTGGCCGCCTTCTTCCTCGGCGTGGCGGCGGGCTCCAAGTACCAGGCGCTGATCTTCCTGCCGCTGGTGGCGGTGTTCGTGGCGCGGCGCGAGCGCCGGCCGCTGCCGTGGCTCGCGGCCCTCGCGCTGTTCCTCGTGCCGTGCATCTACTGGTATGCGCGCAACTACCTGCAGACCGGCGATCCGTTCAACCCGATCGGCGCGCGCGTGTTCGGCTTCACCAACTGGAACATGGCCGACTACACGCAGCAGCTGGCCGACGTGCGCGACCACGCCAACATGCCCAACGGCCTGTTCTGGCCGCTGCTGCTGGTGCCGTTCAGCCCGCTGTGGCGCCCGGGCCCGGTGCGCGCGGCCTTCGTGTTCTGCCTCTACTCGCTGGTGATCTGGGTCGCGACCTCGCGCTATCCGCGCTACATGATGGCCTCGTTCCCGCTGCTCGCGCTGATGGCCGCCGTGGGCTGGCACACGCTGCTGGGCTGGGCCGGTGCCTTCGTGCGGCGCCGGCTGCCGGCGCTCGCGCGCGGGCGCACGCCGGGCGTCTTCGGCGGGCTGCTGATGGTGGTGCTCGCGGGCTTCGCGCTCGCGCATTCGGTGCGCGACGTGCGCATGATCTCGCCCACGCCCGCCTCGCGCGAGGCCTTCCTCGCCCGGCATGTGCCGGGCTACGAGGTGCTGAGCCACCTGCGCGCCAACCCCGTGGGCCGGCTCTACCAGGTCGGCCTCAACGACTCGATCTACTTCGCGCCCAACCCGGTGTGGGGCGACATCTTCGGGCCCTTCCGCTACTCGGACTACCTGTACCTGCCGGCCGACCAGCTCGCGCGCAAGCTGGCCTCGCAGCAGTTCGGCTCGATCGTGATCCAGACCGCGCTCGCGCCCTATGTCCACACCAAGCCCGACTTCGACAAGTACTTCAGCCTGATCGTCGAGAAGGACGGTGTGAAGGCCTACCGCATACTCGCGCCCACGCCATGACGACCGCCGACCGCCTCGCTTCCCCCACGGCCGCCGCCGCGCTCTCGCCGCTGCCGCCGGCGCTGCGCATCGCCGCCATCATCCCCTGCTACAACGAGGCGCTGGCCATTCCCAAGGTGGTGGCCGACTTCCGTGCCGACCTGCCCGAGGCGCAGATCCACATCTTCGACAACAACTCCACCGACGGCACCGCCGAGGTCGCGCGCGCCCATGGCGCGCACGTCGTGCACGTGCCGCTGCGCGGCAAGGGCAACGTGGTGCGGCGCATGTTCGCCGACGTCGAGGCCGACATCTACGTCATGGTCGACGGCGACGCCACCTACGACCTCTCGACGGTGCGCGAGATGATCCGCATGCTGGTCGAGCAGAAGCTCGACATGGTGGTGGGCGCGCGCGTCGACGACCAGACCGATGCCCAGACCTACCGTCGCGGCCATCGGCTGGGCAACCAGATGCTGACCGGCGCGGTCGCGGGCCTGTTCGGCGGCAGCTTCACCGACATGCTGTCGGGCTTTCGCGTCTTCTCGCGCCGCTACGTGAAGTCCTTCCCCGCGCTGGCCAAGGGCTTCGAGATCGAGACCGAACTGACCGTGCACGCGCTCGAACTGCGCATGCCCTATGCCGAGGTGCCCTCGGTCTACCGCTCGCGGCCCGAGGGCTCGGTGAGCAAGCTGTCGACCTACCGCGACGGCTGGCGCATCCTCGTCACCATCTCCAAGCTGTTCGTGAGCGAGCGGCCGCTGATGTTCTTCGCGATCCTCGCGGGCCTGCTCGCGCTGGCCTCGGTGGGGCTCGCGATCCCGCTCGCGATGACCTTCTGGGAGACCGGCCTGGTGCCGCGCCTGCCCACCGCCGTGCTGGCCACCGGCCTGATGCTCAGCGCGATGCTCGCGCTGGTCTGCGGCGCGGTGCTGCACACCGTGACCATCGGGCGGCAGGAGGCCAAGCGGCTGCGCTACCTCGCCATGCCCGCGGCCGGGTCGGCCTCGTGGCAAGACGGCGCCTGCGGTTGAGCCGATGAAGCAGGCCGGGCGCCAGTTCCTGCTGTTCGCCGTGGCCGGCGTGGTGGGCTTCGGCGTCGACGTGGCGGTGCTGTACCTCGCCGCGCCGCTGCTGGGCTGGTATGGCGCGCGCGTGCTGTCCTTCCTCGCGGCGGCCACCACCACCTGGGTGATGAACCGCCACCTGGCCTTCGGCGACCGTCATTCCGAGACCACGGTGTGGCGTGAATATGCGAGCTACCTCGCGACCATGCTCGGCGGCGCGGTCGTGAACTACGGCGCCTACGTGCTGGTGCTGCATTCTGTGAGCGGCCGCTGGGCGCCGATGCTCGGCGTGGCCGTGGGCAGCGGCGCGGGCATGGTCGTGAACTTCTTCGCCGCGCGCTACCTGGTCTTCAAGGCGCGGCGCTCGCCCTGAACGCGGGGCGCCTCAGTGCGCGCCCGACACCACCACCGGAATCTCGGTCGCCGGCGGCGTGTTGCGGCTGCGGCCGCAGCGCACGATGCCGTCGATCATCACCATGCCCACGCCCGGGATGTCGCCGAGCTGCACGCTCTCGAGCAGGCCCGGCGCGGGCGAATGCTGCGCGCGGTCCATGAAGACGAAGTCGGCATCGCGGCCGATCTCGATCAGGCCGCAGTTGAGCTTGCGGATCTTCGCGGTGTTGCCGGTCGCGAAGCAGAACACCAGCTCGGCCGGGATGTTCGCGATCGACGACAGCATCGCGACCATGCGCAGGATGCCCAGCGGCTGCACGCCCGAGCCCGCGGGGCCGTCGGTGCCGAGGATCACGCGGTGCGGGCACTTGAGCTCGAGCGCCGCCTTGGCCGCCGCGATCGCCACCTTCTCGTTGCCGTTGTGCACGATCTCGATCGCGCGCGAGCTCTTCTCGCAGAGCTCGCACACATGGGCCTCGGGCAGCGAGGTGTGGCCGCCGTTGATGTGGCCGATGACGTCGGCGTCGGCCTCGAGCACCACGTCCTTGTCGATCAGGCCCGAGCCCGGGATCGACGGGCCGCCCGTGTGGATCGTGCTCTGGATGCCGTACTTGCGCGCCCAGGCCACCATCTCCTTGGCCTCGTAGCCGGCCTTCACCGAGCCCAGGCCGACCTCGCCGAGCAGGCCCACGCCGGCCTCGGCGAGTTCCTTGAAGTCGCTCTCGACCATGCCCTTCTCGATCACCGGCGCGCCGGCCAGCACCTTCACGCCGCCGGGGCGGAAGTTGTCGAAGGCGCGCTGCGCCGTGATGGCCAGGGCCTTCAGGCCCACGATGTCCTTGGGGCGGCCGGGCAGGTGCACCTCGCCGGCCGAGATCATGGTGGTCACGCCGCCGTGCATGGTGGAGTCGATCCAGCCGATCTGGCCCTGGCGCGGCGTCCAGTCGCCGAACACCGGGTGCACGTGGCTGTCGATCAGGCCGGGCGCGACGCAGGTCCGGCGCGCGTCGATGACGGTCTTCGCGCCCTCGATGTCGCAGTCCTTCTGCTTGCCGATGGCGACGATCAGGCCATCGTTCACCACGATGGTGTCGGCGTCGAGGATGGGCTTGTCGATGTCGCCCGAGAGCAGCAGCCCTATGTTCTGGATGACGACCTTGCCCGACTTTCCGCTGCTCGCGATTTCTGCCATTTCGTGTTGTCCTCGTCGTGGGGGGGAGTGTTGTTGTCCTGCAGATCGTCCGCGCGCACGGTGCGCAGCACGGTCTCGATCACGAAGTCTTCCCAGTGCCGGATCGCGTCCGGCGACTCCAGCGGCTCGCCGAGGAAGGCCGTGAGCGTGTGGCGGTTGGAGGTGTAGAAATAGCCGGTGGACGCGATCAGCAGGTAGATGTCGCGCGCCACGAGGTCCTTGCGGAACAGCCCCTGGGCCGCGCCGCTCGCGAGGATCTCCGCGATGATCGCCACCGCCCGCGACGAATACTCGCGCGCGCGCAGCGACTTCGAGATGTGCCGGCCCTTGTGCAGGTTCTCGGTGTTGAGCAGCGTCACGAACTCGGGGTTCTTGCGGTAGTAGCCGAGCACGAAGCGGATCACTTCGGTGAGCGCCTCCACCGGGCGCGAGGCGTCGAGCGCGATCGCGGCCTCGGCGTCGTCCATGCGCTGGTAGATGCCCTCGAGCACCGCGATGAACAGGCCTTCCTTGCTGCCGAAGTAGTAGTAGATCATCCGGTCGTACGACTTGGCGGCCTTGGAGATCTTCTCCACGCTGCCGCCGTCGTAGCCGTACTTGGCGAACACCTTGGTCGCCGACTTGAGGATGCTGTCGCGCGTGGCCTGGGCCGCGGCCTCGCGCACGCCGGTGCGGCGCTGGGGCTTGGGCTTGGTGATGGAGCGGCTGTCGGCCATCGATCGCGCGGCGTCCTGCTTACTTCTCGGCGAAGGCGCGTTCGACGACGAAGTCGCCCGGCGTCGAGGTGTTGCCTTCCTTGAAGCCGCGTGCCTCGAGGATGTGCTTGAGGTCGACCAGCAGGCCCGGGCTGCCGCACAGCATCACGCGGTCTTCGGCGGCGTTGATCGGCGGCAGGCCGAGGTCGTCGGTGAGCTTGTTGCTCGCGATCAGGTCGGTGATGCGGCCCTGGTTGCGGAACTCCTCGCGCGTGACCGTGGGGTAGTACAGCAGCTGCTTGGCGACCATCTCGCCGAGGAACTCGTGCTTGGGCAGGTGGTCGGTCACGAGGTCGTGGTAGGCCAGCTCGTCGACCTGGCGCACGCCGTGCACCAGGATGACCTGCTCGAACTTCTCGTAGGTCTCGGGGTCGCGGATCACGCTCATGAACGGTGCCAGGCCGGTGCCGGTGCCGAACAGGTAGAGGCGCTTGCCGGGCAGCGTGTAGTCGATCAGCAGCGTGCCGGTGGGCTTGCGGCCCACGATGATGGTGTCGCCCACCTGGATGTGCTGCAGCCGCGAGGTCAGCGGGCCGTCTTCCACCTTGATGCTCAGGAACTCGAGATGCTCCTCGTAGTTCGGGCTCACGATGCTGTAGGCGCGCAGCAGCGGCTTGTCGTTGACGCGCAGGCCGATCATCGTGAAGTGGCCGTTGGAGAAACGCAGCGCCGGGTCGCGCGTGGTGGTGAAGGTGAACAGGCGGTCGGTCCAGTGGTGGACGCTCAGGACCTTCTCTTCGCTGAATGCACTCATACGGAACTCAATAGTGGTGAATGACGGGGGGTTGGCTGAGCCGGGATGCACGCCCTTGGGGCGCCAGCTGCCGGCCGGCTCCGAACCCTCCATTGTCGTTGGTCGGAAAAACCCCGATGAACATCGCGAGAAAACACCATTGCAAGCATCGGGCCCGTTTGCTACATTGACCTTCAATGTAGTGAATGCAACATGAAAGTGTAGGGGATGCTACACAAACGAAAGCCCCGGCACAAGCGGACATGCGGCACGTTTGTTGCAAACCCCGCCACCACGATTTGCAGCCAACAAGAGGTCGCCCCCCGATGACGGAACACACGAAGACAGACGGACTGCCGGGCATGGACGTGCCAGTGGTCGCCGAGGCCGGCCCCGGCGGTTTCGGCAAGGCGCCGTTGCGCAACGAGCGCATGAGCGCGGCCAAGGTCGAATGCAATGCCTGCCCGGTGCTGTGCCAGATCTCCGACGGCCGCACCGGTGCCTGCGACCGCTATGCCAACCGCGAGGGCGTGCTGGTGCGCGTCGACCCCGTGGTGCTGCTGCGCCGCCAGCTCGCGAGCGATGCGCCCGCGCTGGTGGCTTTCGACCGCACGGCGGCGGCCGAAGACGGCAAGGCCGAAGAGTCATCGCCCGACTGGAACGGCGACCTGCTGCATGCCGACGAGGTCTTCGTCACCGGCGTCGGTTCCTCCACCACCTATCCCGACTACAAGCCCGCGCCCTTCATCGTCGCCTCGAAGGCGCAGGGCGTGGACATGGTCACCGTGGTCACCGAGGGCATCTTCAGCTACTGCAGCTTCAAGGTGAAGATCGACACCGACCGCTTCCTCGGCGCCGAGCAGGCCAACGTGCGCTACCGCGGCGAGGTGGTGGGCCACGTCACCACGGCCGAGTACGGCTCGCAGATGCTGTCGCTGGGCGGCGTGCACCACCTCACGGGCGGCAGCAAGAAGGAAGGCCGCATGACGGCCGAGCTGATGCAGCTGCTGGGCAACAAGAAGGCCATCGAATGCACCATCGACGGCGGCGCCAGCCTGGTGATCCAGGCCGGCAAGGCGCCGATCGTCAACGGCGTGGAAGAGCAGCGCATGCGCGTGGGCTGCGGCTCCGCGGCGGTCGGCATCTTCGCGCGCCAGTTCGCCGGCGTGGCCGACGAGGTGGTGGTGGTCGACGACCACATCACCGGCGTGCTGACCGAGCACCAGGCCGGCCGCTGCCTCGACATGCCGCCCTCGGGCATCCAGATGCTGGGCCGCAAGTCGACGCCGGGGCGCTACTTCCAGGTCGCGAATCCGGGCAACGGCTGGGGCGGCACCGACATCGCCGATCCGCTGTCGATCATCGAGGGCTGGGAGGAGGGCGTGGCCCAACCCGGCCTGCGCCTGCTCATGACCTCGACCACCGGCGAGCATGCGCAGTGGTACGTGCTCGACGACGCGCTGCGGCCCGTCGAGCAGCCGATGCCGAGCGAAGTCAAGCGCATCGTCGAGCGCATCGGCGAGAACTGCGAGCCTTCGCTGTGCACCGTGCTGTTCCTCGGCGGTGCCGGCGGCAGCTTGCGCGCGGGCGTCACCGAGAACCCGGTGCTGCTCACGCGCGCCATCAAGCGCGCGCTGGTCAACGTCACGTGCGGCGGCGCGCCGGCCTATGTGTGGCCGGGCGGCGGCATCACGGTGATGGCCGACGTCATGCGCATGCCCGACAACAGCTTCGGCACGGTGCCCACGCCCGCGATCGTCGCGCCCATCGAGTTCAGCATGCGGCGCGCCGACTACGAGGCGCTCGGCGGCCACATGGAGCATGTCTTCCCGCTCGAGCAGGCGCTCGCGCGCGGTGCCTGGCAGGAAGACGGCGCGCCGCTCGCGCGCCAATGGCTCGTCATCGACGAAGCCAATCCCTGGCCCCTCGGTCACGCCCCCATGCTGGGATAACCATGTCTGCCCAACGCACGGCGCTCGACGAGCACCGCTGGCACTTCAACCACGGCCCGATCGACATCGTGGCCGAGGCGCACGGCGACCGCTACGCGGTGGCGGCCGCGCACGATGCGGCCTGGGCGCGCTTCGCGCACGTGCTCGACGAACTGGTGCACGAACTGCCGCTGCTGCGGCTGCCGGTCACCGACAAGATGCGTCCGCGCGGCGTGGTGGCGCGCCGCATGTGGGATGCCTGCGCGGCGTTCGCGCCGACCTTCATCACGCCGATGGCCGCGGTCGCGGGCTCGGTGGCGCAGGAGCTGATCGCCTTCTACCAGCGCCCCGGCATCGAGCGCGCCTGGATCAACAACGGCGGCGACATCGCCGTGCATCTCGCGCCGGGCCAGACGGCGCGCGTGGGCGTCTACGCGGACCTCGCGCGCTTCGACTGGCGCGATGCCAACGGCCTCGTCGACACCGACGGCCAGTTCGAACTGCGCGCCGACCAGCCGGTGCGCGGCGTCGCCACCAGCGGCTGGCGCGGGCGCAGCTTCTCGCTCGGCATCGCCGACAGCGTGACGGTGCTGGCGGCCACCGCGGCGCAGGCCGACGCGGCCGCCACCGTGATCGCCAACGCGGTCGACGTCGACAACGATGCGATCCGCCGCGTGCCCGCGAGCGAGCGCAAGGACAACAGCGACCTCGGCGACACGCTGGTCACCGTCGACGTGCCGCCACTGCCCCCCGCGCAGGTGCGCAGCGCACTCGATACGGGCGCGGTGTGCGCCCGCGTCCTGCAAAAAGGCGGGCTCGCATGGGCCGCTCTGCTCGTTTGCCAGGGGCAGTGGCGACTGGTCGAGCCCTTATGCTCGAAGCCGCTTGGAGCCAGGCTCCCGCGCGCAGTTGGTTCAGTAATTGCTTAACGAAAAGCAAGGTTCTTTTTCATGATCGATATCCGCCGAGTCTTCACCCAGGTCGAGCACATCCACCACGAGTTCGGGCCGCGTGCCCAGACGCCTTTGGTGCGTGGTGCCATCGCCGCCGTGCTGACCAATCCCTTCGCGGGCCGCTACGAGCCCGACATCCTGCCGATGATGAGCCTGCTCGATCCGGTGGGCCTCGAGATGGCGCACAAGCTGCACGCCGCGATGGACGTGCCGCTCGAGCAGCTCGCCACCTACGGCAAGGGCGCCATCGTCGGTGCCGCGGGCGAGCTCGAGCATGGCGCGCTGTGGCACGTGCCCGGCGGCTATGCGATGCGCGAGCTGCTCGGCTGGAAGGGCGACCGCGTTGCCTATGCCAAGGGCACCGTCGACGAGAAGAAGACCGGCCAGCCCGGCAACGCGCTGTCGATCGTGCCCTCGACCAAGAAGGTCGGCGCGCCCGGCACCACGCTCGACGTGCCGCTGACCAACATCAACGCCAGCTACGTGCGCGGCCAGTTCGACGCGATCGAAGTGCGCGTGCCCGGCGCGCCCGCGGCCGACGAGATCGTGTTCATCCTCGCGATGAGCACCGGCTACCGCGTGCATGCACGCGTCGGCGGCCTGCTGGCCGAAAACATCGCCAAGTGGGACGGCTTGCGCTGAGCCCGTGTACGAAGAGACAAGAAGAGAAGCCAAAGGAAATCCAGACATGACCGCCAACATCCGCAAGCTCGTCGTCCAGGTCGACGAAACCCGCAAGGAAATGGGCCGCGACATCGCGCCGCCCACGCGCCGCGCCGTTGCCATCGCCGTGATCGCCAACCCCTACGCGGGCCGCTACAGCGAGAACCTCGACGAGCTGATCGCGATCGGCGAGGAGCTCGGCGCGCTGCTGGGCCAGAAGGCCGTGAAGGCGCTGGGCATCGAGCCCGGCCAGGCGCAGAGCTACGGCAAGGCCGCGATCGTCGGCGAAGGCGGCGAGCTCGAGCACGCGGCCGCGATCCTGCATCCCAAGCTCGGCGCGCCGCTGCGCGTGGCGGTCGAGAAGGGCGCGGCGCTCGTGCCCTCGGCCAAGAAGCTCGGCACCCTCGGCACCGCCATCGACGTGCCGCTGGGCCACAAGGACGCGGCCTTCGTGCGCAGCCATTTCGACGCCATCGAGGCCCGCGTCTCCGACGCCCCGCGCGCCGGCGAGATCGTGGTGGCCGTGGCGATCACCGACAGTGGCCGCCCACTGCCGCGCATCGGCGGCCTGCAGGCCGGCGAGATCAAGGGCGAAGACGGCCTGCGCTGAGGCGACACTCCACCTTTCCACCGATTTCCTCGTTCCTTTCCCGTTTTTCTCGAACCCCACCAGGAGCTTCCCGATGATCCCCTTGCGCCATGTTTTCAGCGCGGCTTCCGTCCTGACCCTGACCTGCGCCCTCGTTCCCGCGCACGCCCAGGGCGTGATCAAGATCGGCGAGATCAACAGCTACAAGGCGCAGCCGGCCTTCCTCGAGCCCTACAAGAAGGGCATGGAACTCGCGGTCGACGAGATCAACGCCAAGGGCGGGGTCAACGGCCGGAAGATCGAACTGATCAGCCGCGACGACAACGCCAACCCCGGCGACGCGGTGCGCGTGGCCGAGGAGCTGATCTCGCGCGAGAAGGTCGACGTGCTCGCGGGCGCCTTCCTCTCGAATACCGGCCTGGCGCTGACCGACTTCGCGAAGCAGAAGAAGTTCTTCTATCTGGCCGCCGAACCGCTGACCGACAAGATCGTCTGGAGCAACGGCAACCGATACACCTACCGCCTGCGTCCCTCGACCTACATGCAGGTCGCGATGCTGGTGCCCGAGGCCGCCAAGCTCAAGAAGAAGCGCTGGGCCATCGTCTACCCCAACTACGAGTACGGCCAGTCCTCGGTCGCGACCTTCAAGACCCTGCTGAAGGCCGCGCAGCCCGACGTGGAATTCGTCGCCGAGCAGGCGCCGCCACTGGGCAAGGTCGATTCGGGCAGCGTGGTGCAGGCGCTCGCCGATGCCAAGCCCGACGCGATCTTCAACGTGCTGTTCGGCGCCGACCTCTCGAAGTTCGTGCGCGAGGGCAACACCCGCGGCCTGTTCAAGGACCGTGAAGTGGTCAGCGTGCTGACCGGCGAACCCGAGTACCTCGATCCGCTGAAGGACGAGGCGCCCAACGGCTGGATCGTGACCGGCTATCCGTGGAGCGGCATCAAGACGCCCGAGCACAAGGCCTTCCTCGATGCCTACCAGGCCAAGTTCAAGGACTACCCGCGCCTGGGCTCGGTGGTCGGCTACAGCGCCATCCACTCGATCGCGGCCGGCATCCAGAAGGCCGGCAGCACCGACACCGAGAAGCTGGTCGCGGCCTTCAAGGGCCTGCAGCTCGACAGCCCCTTCGGCAAGATCAGCTACCGCGCGCAGGACAACCAGTCGACCATGGGCGCGTACGTGGGCAAGACCAAGAACGACGGCGGCAAGGGCGTGATGGTGGACTACGTCTACCTCGACGGTGCCAAGTTCCAGCCGAGCGACGACGAAGTCAAGAAGATGCGCCCCGCCGACTGATGCCGCTGCGCGCGGACCGCGGGCATTGCCCGAACGGTCCGCGCGTGCACGGCATGGGCAGCAGGTGGCACCACCACCGCTTCAGCCATGCGCCTCGGGCGCCTGGCGGGGGCGGGAGTTTCCAGTTCCTCGGGATCCTTGAATGAGCTTTTCAGGCTTCGTTGTTCAGTTGCTCAACGGGTTGGCCGGCGCCTCGTCGCTGTTCTTCGTGGCGGCCGGCCTCTCGTTGATCTTCGGCGTGACGCGCATCGTCAATTTCGCCCATGGATCCTTCTTCATGGTCGGCATCTACCTCGCGTACACGCTGGTCGACAAGCTCGGCGGGAGCCTGGGCTTCTGGCCCGCGCTGCTGATCGCGGCGGTCGCGGTCGGCGTGCTCGGCGCGCTGATCGAGGTGCTGCTGCTGCGCCGCATCTACAAGGCACCCGAGCTGTTCCAGCTGCTCGCCACCTTCGCGCTGGTGCTGGTCATCAAGGACGCGGTGCTGTGGCTCTGGGGCCCCGACGAGCTGCTGGGCCCGCGCGCGCCCGGCCTCAAGGGCTCGGTCGAGATCCTCGGGCGCCAGTTCCCCTCGTACGACCTGTTCCTGATCGTGGTCGGCCCGGTGGTGCTGGGCCTGGTCTGGCTGCTGCTCACGCGCACGCGCTTCGGCACGCTGGTGCGCGCCGCCACGCAGGACCGCGAGATGGTCAGCGCGCTGGGCGTCAACCAGGCCTGGCTCTTCACCGCGGTGTTCGCGCTCGGCGCGCTGCTCGCGGGCCTGGGCGGCGCGCTGCAGCTGCCGCGCGAGCCCGCCACGCTCGAGATGGACCTCAACACCATCGGCGCCGCCTTCGTGGTGGTGGTGGTCGGCGGCATGGGCTCGCTGCCCGGCGCCTACGTGGCCGCGCTGCTGATCGCCGAGATCAAGGCCGTGTGCATCTGGCTCGGCGTGGTGCAGATCTTCGGCATCGACGTGTCCTTCTCCAAGCTCACGCTGATGGTCGACTTCCTCGTGATGGCGGCCGTGCTGGTGTGGCGCCCGTGGGGCTTGTTCGGCCGCGCGCAGGCGCCGAGCCGCTACGTCGGCATGCAGGAGGAACCGCTGCGCCGCGCCGGCAACCTCTACCTGGCCGGCGCCGCGGTGCTCGCGCTGGTGCTCGCCGCGCTGCCAGTGCTGACGGCCGGCTCGCCCTACACCCTGGTGCTGATGATCGACCTGCTGATCGCGGCCCTGTTCGCCGCCAGCCTGCACTTCATCATGGGCCCGGCCGGCATGCATTCGTTCGGCCATGCCGCCTACTTCGGCCTCGGGGCCTACGGCGCCGCGCTGCTCGCGCGTTCGCTGGGCCTGCCGATGGAACTCACGCTGGTGGTCGCGCCGCTGGTGGCCGCGCTCGGTGCCTTCGTCTACGGCTGGTTCGCGGTGCGGCTGTCGGGCGTGTACCTCGCGATGCTCACGCTGGCCTTCGCGCAGATCACCTGGGCCATCACCTACCAGTGGGACAGCTTCACGGGCGGCAGCAACGGCCTCACGGGCGTCTGGCCCTCGGCCTGGCTGTCGGACAAGCGCGCCTACTACTGGCTCACGCTGGTGCTGGTGTCGGCCGGCGTCTGGTGGCTGCGTCGCGTGCTGTATTCGCCCTTCGGCTACACCCTGCGCGCGGGCCGCGACTCGGTGCTGCGCGCCGATGCCATCGGCATCGACGTCAAGCGCATGCAGTGGGCCGCCTTCGTCATCGCGGGCGCGGTGGCGGGCCTGGCCGGCGCGCTGTTCGCTTTCTCCAAGGGCAGCATCTCGCCCGAGACGCTGTCGGTCGGCAAGTCGGTCGACGGCCTCGTGATGGTGCTGCTCGGCGGCATCCAGACGCTCGCGGGCCCGGTGGTCGGCGCCGTCACCTTCACCTGGCTGCACGACACCGTGGCGCGCAACACCGACTACTGGCGCGCGATGCTCGGCGCCATCATCCTGATCCTGGTGCTGTTGTTCCCGCAGGGCATCGCGGGATCGATCAAGCAGCTCGCGGAGCGTTTCCGCGCGCCGAAGGAAGAGAAGAAGGCCGTCGATGCCAAGCTCGAGGAGGTGAAGGCATGAGCCTGCTCAAGGTCAACAACCTCGGCAAGTCCTTCGGCGGCGTGAAGGCCGTCGACGGCATCAGCTTCGAGCTGCCCCCGGGCGAACTGCTCGCGCTGATCGGCCCCAACGGCGCCGGCAAGTCCACCACCTTCAACATGGTCAATGGCCAGCTCAAGGCCGACCAGGGCTCGATCACGCTCGACAGCCAGGAACTCGTGGGCCGCAAGCCGCGCGAGATCTGGCGCATGGGCGTGGGCCGCACCTTCCAGATCGCCGAGACCTTCGCCTCGCTCACGGTGGTCGAGAACGTGCAGATGGCGCTGCTCTCGCACGACCGCAAGCTGTTCTCGATGTGGCGCCGCGCCGCCGAGCACCAGCGCGACGAGGCGCTGGCGCTGCTCGACCAGGTCGGCATGAAGTCGCAGGCCGACCGGCCCTGCAGCGTGCTGGCCTATGGCGACGTCAAGCGCGTGGAGCTCGCGATCGCGATGGCCAACAGCCCCAAGCTGCTGCTGATGGACGAGCCCACGGCCGGCATGGCGCCGAAGGAACGCAACTCGCTGATGGCGCTGACCAAGCAGCTGGTCATCGACCGCGGCATGGCCGTGCTGTTCACCGAGCACAGCATGGACGTGGTGTTCGCCTATGCCGACCGCATGATCGTGCTGGCGCGCGGCCGCCTCATCGCGCAGGGCAAGCCGCTCGAGATCCGCGACCACCCCAAGGTGCAGGAGGTGTACTTCGGCAGCGGCAAGACCTTCGAGAAAGCAGCGGCATGAACACGACGAACGCCTCCGAACCCCTGCTCCAGGCCAAGGCCCTGTGCGCCTGGTACGGCGCCGCCCAGATCCTCTACGACGTCGACCTCGAGGTGCGGCGCGGCGAGGTGGTCGCGCTCATGGGCCGCAACGGCGCCGGCAAGTCGACCACGCTCAAGGCGCTGATCGGCATGCTCGGCAAGCGCCGCGGCGCGGTGCGCTTCCTGGGCCACGACATCTCGAAGAGCGAGCCGCACCACGCGGCGCGCCTGGGCCTGGGCTTCGTGCCCGAGGACCGGCGCGTGTTCACCGACCTCACGGTGATGGAGAACCTCGAGGTCGGCAAGCAGGCGGCGCGCCGCTGGGCCGACGGCAGCGACGCGCCGCTGTGGACGCCCGAGCGGCTGTTCAAGCTGTTCCCCAACCTCGGCGAGATGCCCCACCGCCCCGGCGGTCGCATGAGCGGCGGCGAGCAGCAGATGCTGACCGTGGCGCGCACGCTGATGGGCAACCCCTACCTGGTGCTGCTCGACGAACCCTCCGAAGGCGTGGCGCCGGTCATCGTCGAGCAGATGGCGAACATGATCCTCGAGCTCAAGGCGCAGGGCGTGAGCATCCTGCTGTCGGAGCAGAACATGCACTTCGCGGAGCTGGTCTCCGACCGTGCCTACGTGCTCGAGAAGGGCCAGATCCGCTACCACGCCACCATGGCCGAGCTCGCGGCCAACGAGGAAGTGCGGCGCGCGTACCTGAGCGTCTAGTCAGTCAGTCGATGCGCCTTCGGGCGCATTCCTTGCAGGGTTTCGTTTCCATCAACGCAAGCACGGAGCACAGACCATGAACGACACGCACCGCAGACGCTTCCTCCAATCCACGGCCGCCCTCGGCCTGCTCGGCGCCTCGGGCGCGCTCTTCGCCGCCGGCGCGAAGATCAAGCCCGGCGACAAGGCCGTGCTGATCGTGGTCGACGTGCAGAACTGCTTCATCGACGGCGGCACGCTGCCGGTCAAGGGCGGCGCCGAGGTGGTGCCGGTCATCAACCAGCTGGCGGCCTCGTTCCAGAACATCGTGGTCACGCAGGACTGGCACACCCAGGGCCATGCCTCGTTCGCGAGCGCGCATGCGGGCCAGAAGCCCTTCAGCAGCATCAAGCTGAACTACGGCAACCAGGTGCTGTGGCCCGACCACTGCGTGCAGGGCACGGACGACGCGGCGCTGCACAAGGACCTCAAGCTGCCGACCGCGCAGCTGATCATCCGCAAGGGCTTCCACGCCGACGTCGACAGCTACTCGGCCTTCGAGGAGGCCGACCGCAAGACCTCGACCGGCCTCGCCGGCTACCTCAAGGCGCGCGGCATCAAGACCGTGTTCGTGACCGGCCTGGCGACCGACTTCTGCGTCGCCTGGACCGCGCTCGATGCGCGCAAGGCCGGCTTCGATGCCTACGTGATCGAGGACGCCACGCGCGCCATCGACCTCAACGGCTCGCTGGCCGCGGCCTGGAAGCAGATGAGCGCCAAGGGCGTGAAGCGCATCCAGTCGGCCGACATCCAGGGCGCCTAAGAAGACGACAGGGAAGCCCGTCGGTGCGCGGGCCCGTGCCGCGCACCCGACACACCACAACTGCGAGACAAGACGACCCCATGACGATTTCCCTCTCCAGGCGCTCCCTGGTGGCCGGCGGCGCGGCCCTCGCGCTCGGCCCCGGCCTGCTGGCCGCCGCGCGCGCCGAGAACGGCGTGAGCGACGGCGCCATCCGCATCGGCCAGTCGGCCGTGTTCAGCGGCCCGGCCAAGGACTTCGGCATCGACTACCGCGCGGGCATCAAGCTGCACTTCGACCGCGTCAACAAGGGCGGCGGCATCAACGGGCGCCGGCTCGAGCTGGTGAGCTACGACGACGTCTACGAACCCGCGAAGACCGCGCTCAACACCGCGAAGCTGATCGACGAGGACAAGGTGTTCGCGCTCACGGGCTACGTCGCCACCGGCAACCTCGCGGCCGCGATGCCGCTGGCCGAGAAGGCGGGCGTGCCGATGTTCGCGCCGCTGGTGGGCACCACCTCGTTCCGCACGAAGACCAACCGGCTGCTGTTCCACGTGCGCGCGGGCTACGACCTCGAGCTGCGCAAGATCATCAGCCACCTGTCGACCATCGGCATCCAGTCGATCGCGGTGGTGCACCAGGACAGCGCCTTCGGCAAGTCGAACCTCGCGACCTGCGAGGAGCTCGCGGCCGACTACAAGGTGAAGGTGGTCAAGACCTTCCCGCTGGCGATCGCCGCCGAGGATGCGAAGCCGGTGGTCGCGGGCCTCGCCGAGGCCAGGCCGGGCGCGGTCGTGATGATCATGGCCGGGCGCCAGGTCGAGGTCTTCATGCGCGACTACCGCGCGAGCGCGGGCGGCGCGCCGCTGTACACGCTGTCGGTGGGCATCACCGACGCGGCCGGCTCGGCGCAGCGGCTCGAGGGCAAGCTCGCGGGCCTGGTCACGGCCAGCATCGTGCCGCCGCCGCAGGCCGTGCGCGTGCCCATCGTGGCCGAGTACCAGCGCGACCGCGCCGAGTTCGGCGAGAAGATCGACAGCTACACCGCGCTCGAGGGCTACATCGTCGCGCGCGTGATGGCAGAGGGCCTGCGCCGCGGCGGCAAGGCGCTCACGCGCGAGAGCTTCGTCGCGGGCCTCGAGAGCATCGGCAGCACGCGCTTCGGCGACTTCCCGATCGAGTACGGGCCGAAGAACCACAACGGCTCGAACTTCGTGGACCTGGAGATGTACACCCGTGACGGCCAGCTGCGGCGCTGAAGGCCGTGCCGAGCCGCTGCAGCTGAGGGTCAACGGCCACGCGCGCGCGCTCGCGGTGCCGCGCGAGGCCTCGCTGCTGCAGGTGCTGCGCAACGACCTCGGGCTCAACGGTCCCAAGTACGGCTGCGGCCTCGGCCAGTGCGGCGCCTGCACGGTGCATGTCGACGGCATGGCCGCGCGCGCCTGCGTGATCCCCGCGCACGGCGTCGCGGGCCGCGCCATCACCACGCTCGAGGGCCTGGGAACGCGCGGCGACTGGCATCCGGTGCAGGTCGCCTTCGAGCAGGCGCAGGCCGCGCAGTGCGGCTACTGCCTCAACGGCATGGTGATGCAGGTGGCGGCGTTGCTGGCGCGCGAGCCGGGCGCCAGCGAGGCGCGCATCCGCAGCGAGCTCTCGGGCAACCTGTGCCGCTGCGGCACGCACATCGAGATCCTCGACGCGGCGCAGCGCGCGGCGCGCCGGCTGCGGGCGGCGCAGCCATGACGCGGCGCGCCGACCTGCCGCGCACGCGCGCGGAGTTCCTCGCCGCCGAGGGCGTGCTGCTGGTGGTGCGCGAGACCCCGCCGGCACCGCCGCCGGCCCAGGGCCAGCCGGCCTTCATCGCGGGCAATCCCGCCGAGGGCGACGAGGTGCTGCTCGCGGTGTGGGACGACGGCAGCGCCTCGGCGCTCAACGGCCACGTCGACCTCGGCACCGGCATCCAGACCGCGCTGGGCCAGATCGTGGCCGAGGAGCTCGAGCTCGGCATGCCCTGCGTGCGCGTGATGCTCGGCGACACCGCGCGCGCGCCCAACCAGGGCGCGACCATCGCGAGCGCCTCGATCCAGATCCATGCGCAGCCGCTGCGCCTCGCGGCCGCGCAGGCGCGTGCGTGGCTGCTTGCGAGCGCGGCCGAGCAATTGGGCGTGGCCGTCGAGGCATTGCAGGCGCGCAACGGCATCGTGCGCGTGGCCGAGGCGCCCGAGCGGCACCTGAACTATGCCGAACTGGTGGCGGGCCAGCGCACCGTGCTCAAGCTCGATGCGAAGGCCGCCACCAAGGACCCGGCCGACTACCGCGTGGTCGGTACGCGGCAGGCGCGCGTCGATATCCCGGCCAAGCTCGCGGGAGAACTGGTCTTCGTGCACGACATGCGCGTGCCCGGCATGCTGCACGGGCGCGTGGTGCGCCCGCCCTACGCGGGCGCCGACCATGGCGACTTCATCGGCAACACGCTCGAATCGGTCGACGAATCGTCGATCGCGCACATCCCCGGCATCCGCGCGGTGGTGGTGATCCGCGATTTCGTCGGCATCGTGGCCGAACGCGAGGAGCACGCCGAGCAGGCGCTGCGCGAACTGCGCGTGCGCTGGAAGCCCTGGCCCGGCATGCCCGGCCTCGACGACCTCGCGCAGGCCCTGCGCGACAACCCCTCGACGCAGCGCCTGCTGGTCGACGAGGGCGACGTCGACGGCGCGATCGCGCGCGCCGCGCATCCGATGCCGCGCACCTATGTCTGGCCCTACCAGATGCATGCCTCGATCGGGCCCTCGTGCGCGCTGGCCGAATGGCAGCCCGCGGACGACGTTGGCAGCGGCATCCAACTGCGCTGCTGGGCCGGCACGCAGAACCCGCACGTGCTGCGCGCCGATCTCGCGAAGCTGCTCGGCGTGCAGGACCTGCAGGTCGACGTGGTGCGCATGGAAGCCGCGGGCTGCTACGGCCGCAACGGCGCCGACGACGTGGCCGCCGATGCCGCGCTGCTCGCGCGCGCGGTGGGCGCGCCGGTGCGCGTGCAGCTCACGCGCGAGCAGGAGCATGCGTGGGAGCCCAAGGGCGCCGCGCAACTGATGGAGATCGACGGCGGCCTCGCGGCCGACGGCAGCGTCGCGGCCTACGACTTCCAGACTTCCTATCCGTCGAACGGCGCGCCCACGCTCGCGCTGCTGCTCACGCGCGCCATCGAACCGGTGGCGCAGGCCTACGAGATGGGCGACCGCACCGCGCGCCCGCCCTACGGCTACGACAACCTGCGCGTGAAGGTCAACGACATGGCGCCGATCGTGCGCGCCTCGTGGCTGCGCGGCGTGTCGGCGCTGCCGAGCTCGTTCGCGCACGAGTCGTACATCGACGAGCTCGCGACCGCGGCCGGCGTCGACCCGGTGCAGTTCCGGCTGCGCCACCTCGACGATCCGCGCGCGGTCGAGCTGGTGCAGGCCACCGCGCAGAAGGCCGGCTGGCGGCTGCGCACCGGCCCGCAGGAGAACGCCGAGGGCGGGCTCGGCCCCGGCGGCGACATCCTGTTCGGCCAGGGCTTCGCCTATGCGCGCTACGTGCACAGCAAGTGGCCGGGCTTCGGTGCCGCCTGGGCGGCCTGGGTGGCCGACGTCGAGGTCAACCGCCGGACCGGCGAGGTGCACGTGCGCCGCGTGGTGGTGGGGCACGACGCGGGCCTGCTGGTCAATCCCGCGGGCGTCGAGCACCAGGTGCACGGCAACGTGATCCAGACCACGAGCCGCGCGCTCAAGGAGCAGGTGCAGTTCGCGCCGCAGTCCGGGCCTGCCGAGGGCGGCGAACGCCTGCCCGGCGTATTGCCTTCGGGCGTGGTCGCGAGCCGCGAATGGGGCAGCTACCCGATCATCAACTTCCGCGAAGTGCCGGTGATCGAGGTGATGCACATGCCGCGTCCCGGCGAGCCTTCGCTGGGCGCGGGCGAGTCCTCGTCGGTGCCGGGCACGGCGGCGATCGCGAACGCCATCTTCGATGCGACGGGCGTGCGCTTCAGGGCGCCGCCGTTCACGCCGGAGACGGTGCTGGCGGAATTGAATCGCGGGCTGCTGCCTTCCCCCGCAGGAGACGGTGGGGGAGGGGGTACGCCGCAGGTCGATGGTGATGCCGCGGTGCCCCCATCCCGACCTTCCCCCAGGGGGGGAAGGAGCAATGCCATCTGGCCACGGCGCAAGGACCTGTGGGCCACGGGCGCGGCGCTCGTGGTCGGCGGCATCGGCGTGGTCGCGGGCCTGCTCGGCTGGCGCTCGGCGATCGCGCCGGTGTCGCTCACCGCGCCGGTCTACAGCGAGGCCACCATCGAGCGCGGCCGCGTGCTCGCGGCGCTCGGCGACTGCGCGGTCTGCCACACCGCGCCGGGCGGCGCGCCCAACGCCGGCGGCCGCGCGATGGACACGCCCTTCGGCACGCTCTACACCACCAACCTCACGCCCGATGCCGAGACCGGCCTCGGCCGCTGGTCCTTCAGCGCCTTCCAGCGCGCGATGCGCGAGGGCGTCTCGCGCGACGGCCATCACCTCTATCCGGCCTTCCCCTACACCGCCTTCGCGAAGACCAGCGACGACGACCTGCAGGCGCTCTATGCCTATTTCATGGCGATGCCCGCGGTGCGCGCCGAAACGCCGAAGTCCGAACTCAAGTTCCCGTTCAGTCTGCGGCCGCTGATGGCCGGATGGAACGCGCTCTTCCACGATCCCGCGCCGCTCGCGCCCGTGGCCACGCAGAGCGCCGAGTGGAACCGCGGTGCCTACCTCGTCAACGGCCTCGGCCATTGCGGCGCCTGCCACACGCCGCGCAACGCGCTGGGCGCGGAGCAGGGCGGCAGCGCCTTCCTGTCGGGCGCGATGGTCGACGGCTGGGAGGCACCGGCGCTCACGGCGCGTTCGAAGTCCGCCATGCCCTGGGACGCCGATTCGCTCTACCTCTACCTGCGCGACGGCCATTCGCCGCGCCACGGCATCGCGGGCGGCCCGATGGCCGAGGTGGTGCGCGAGCTCGGCGCCGTGCCCGATGCCGACATCCGCGCGATGGCGACCTACCTCGCCTCGTTCAACCCCGAGCCCGTGCCCGAGGCCACCGCGCAGGCCCAGGCACGGCGCATCGTCGACACGGCGGCGCGCACGCAGGGCCAGCTGCTCGGTCCCGCGCAGCGCATGTTCGACAGCGCCTGCGCCGCCTGCCATCACGATGGCGACGGTCCCACGCTGCTGGGCGTGAACACGCCGCTCGCGCTCAACGGCAACCTCGCGAGCGCGAAGCCCGACAACCTGCTGCGCACCATCCTCGATGGCGTGCGCGATCCCGCGACGCGCGACATCGGCTTCATGCCGGCCTTCCGCGACGCGCTCGACGACCGCCAGATCGCCGAGCTCGCGGGCTACATGCGCGCACGCTTCGCGCCGCAGGAGCCCGCCTGGCCCGACCTGCAGGCCGAGGTCGCGCGCGTGCGCGCGGCGCCTGGGCACTGAGGCCACGGAGTCCCTGTCGGTGGAAGACCGCACGCCGCGGCGCGTGCGGCGCTACGATGCCCGCGCATTCCTTCCAACCTCCAGAGACAACCACCGCCATGCCACTCGATCTCCAGACCGCCACCAGCCTCCCGCAAGACGTCGACCAGGCCACCCTCGTCGGGCGCCTCTGGCAACCGGGCGTGGGCCCCGTGCTCGTGGCCGTGCAGGGCGACGGCCTGCACGATCTGTCGCGGCTCGCGCCCACCATGAGCGACCTGCTCGAGCTGCAGGAGTCGCCCGCCGATGCCGTGCGGCGCGTGCTGCGCAGCGGCCAGGCACCGCGCATCGCGGATCTGGCCGAGGTGCTCGCCAACAGCGACGGCGGCGCGCGCAACGACGACCGGCCCTGGCTGCTCGCGCCCTGCGACCTGCAGGCCGTCAAGGCCAGCGGCGTGACCTTCGTCGCGAGCCTGCTCGAGCGCGTGATCGAGGAGCAGGCGCGCGGCGATGCATCGAAGGCCGAGGCCACGCGCGCGGCGCTCGGCGGCGTGCTCGGCGACAACCTCGCCGACATCGTGCCGGGCTCGCCCGAGGCGATGAAGGCCAAGGAGGTGCTGATCGCGCAGGGCGCGTGGTCGCAGTACCTCGAGGTCGGCATCGGGCCCGATGCGGAGATCTTCACCAAGGCGCCCGTGCTCTCGTCGGTGGGCACGGGGGCCGACATCGGCATCCATGCGGCCTCGGTGTGGAACAACCCGGAGCCCGAGGTCGTGCTCGCCGTCAACAGCCGCGGCGAGACCTTGGGCGCCGCGCTCGGCAACGACGTCAACCTGCGCGACTTCGAAGGCCGCAGCGCACTGCTGCTGGGCAAGGCGAAGGACAACAACGCCTCGTGCGCCATCGGTCCGTTCATCCGCCTGTTCGATGCGCACTTCGGCATCGCGCAGGTGCGCCGCATCACGGTCGCGCTCGAAGTGCGCGGGCCCGAGGGCTTCGTGCTCGAGGGCTCGAGCTCGCTCGCGAAGATCAGCCGCGATCCGCTCGACCTCGTGGCGCAGGCCATCGGCATCCATCACGACTACCCCGATGGGCTGATGCTGTTCCTCGGCACGATGTTCGCGCCCACGCAGGACCGCCACGGTCCGGGCCAGGGCTTCACGCACACGGTCGGCGACATCGTGCGCATCGCGGCGCCCGAACTCGGTGCGCTCGTCAATCGCGTCGCGCATGCCGACAAGGCCCCGCGCTGGACCTTCGGCATCGGCGCGCTGATGCGCAACCTGGGCGCGCGCGGCCTGCTGCGCTGAGTTCTGTCACGGTGTCGTCATGCACCGTTAAGCCGTACTGTGTAACGTTAATGGAAGATGTACTTCTTTGTGATTCAGAGACGGCATGATGACCTCTGATGTAGTTGACCGGCTCCTCGCTTCCACTCAAGATAACTAATGATTCGTTAATGTTTTGATTGGTTGAACGAGGGAGATCGGGTGTCGCAGGCAGAGATCGAGCTTTTGCAAAAGCCCGTCGAGGGCCCGCTTCCGTGCGGTGAGGATCTGGAATACGACGCCGATTTCATGGCGTTGCAGCAGGCAACGCTCGGCAAGCGCGAGCAGCAGTTCGGCAACACCATCATTCCGGCCGAGCCGCCCGACTGGACCAAGGTCGAGCGCATCGCCAGGCAGTTGTGCGAACGCACGCGCGACCTGCGCGTGCTGGTGCCGCTCACGCTCGCATGGACCGAGAACCGCGGCCTGCCGGGCTATGTCGAGGGCCTGCAGCTGGTCGACGTGGTGCTGCAGACCTACTGGGACGACGTGCATCCGCGCGTGGTCGACGGTGGCGACGAGGACCCGTTGCCGCGCATGAATGCATTGGCCGCGCTGGCCGAGAGCGAAGGCATCGGGCGCAGCGTGCGCGATGCGCGGTTGCTCGATGACGGTGGCGTGACGATGACCTTGCGACAGGTCGAGGCGCTGCTCGATTCGAGCAAGGCCGACCAGATCGACTACCCGGGCGGCGTGGGCCGCCTGCGCGAGGCCGCGCGCCGCGCCTACGACAACGACGCACCGCCGATCGTCGCGCTGCGCGCGGCGCTCGCGCTGCTGCAGCGCATCCGCGAGACCTCCGAACGTGCACTGGGCCAGAGCTGGGCCCCCGATTTCTCGCGCCTCGAACGATCGATGCGCACGGTGGCGCAACTGCTGCCCGAGCAGGCATTGCAGAGCGCGGTCGAAGCGCCACAGACCGCACGCCAGAGCCCATCGGCGATCGATCCGGCCGCGACGTCTTCGTCGCCGGGCGCGATCGAGACCGCTGCAAGTGGCGGTCCCGGCCTACGCGCGATCGGTATCAACGATATTGAAATAACGAGCCGCGAAGATGTGCAGGTGTTGTTGGAAAAGGCGTGCCGGTATCTGGAGCGCGCGGAGCCCAGCCATCCCGCGCCCCTGTTGATACGCAGGGCGCAGAAGCTGCTGGCGCTCAACTTCTTCCAGATCATCGAGGAGCTCATGCCCGAGGGACTGCAGAAGCTGGAGAGCCTGGCGGGCCGGCCTTCGGGGTCCGACGCATCGCGGTAGGCGCCGGCGGCGGCGCACGCGGTCCGCACGCATTCGATCGAAGAATCAAGAGGAAGCTTTATGGCAGACAACCGTGTCAGGAACAGTGGTCAGAAGTTCATCGCGCGCAATCGCGCGCCGCGCGTGCAGATCGAGTACGACGTCGAGATCTACGGCAGCGAACGCAAGATCCAGCTGCCCTTCGTGATGGGCGTGATCGCCGACCTCGCGGGCAAGCAGGTCGACCCGATGCCCGACCTCGCCGAGCGCGAGTTCATGGCGGTGGACATCGACAACTTCGACGACCGCATGAAGTCGATCAAGCCGCGCGTGGCCTTCCAGGTGCCCAACACGCTGACCGGCGACGGCCAGCTCAATGTCGACATCACCTTCGACAGCATGGACGACTTCTCGCCCGCGCGCATCGCGCGCCAGGTCGACGCGCTGCAGCAGCTGCTCGATGCGCGCACCGAACTGTCGAACCTGCTGTCCTACATGGACGGCAAGAACGGCGCCGAGCAGCTCATCGCGCAGGCGCTGCAGAACCCGGCGTTGCTGAAGTCGCTGGCCACCAGCCCGAACCCGGCCGTGGCCGGTGCGCTGGATGCGGCGGCGGCCAGCGAGAAGCCGGCCGGCAGTTCCGAATAAGGCGCGAGCCGATCACGTCGACAGGACCACCACCATGAGTACCGTGCAAAAACAATCCGCTCGCGCGCAGCAGACCGTCGAGGCGCTCGAGCCGAACGAGTTCTCGGACCTGCTCCAGCGCGAGTTCAAGCCCAAGACCGACCAGGCGCGCGAGGCGGTGCAGAACGCCGTCAAGACGCTGGCGGTGCAGGCGCTCGAGAGCTCCGTCACCATCTCCAACGATGCCTATCGCACGGTGCAGGCCATCATCACGGAGATCGACCGCAAGCTCTCCGAGCAGATCAACCAGATCCTGCACCACGAGGACTTCCAGCAGCTCGAGGGGGCCTGGCGCGGCCTGCACTACCTCGTGAACAACACCGAGACCGACGAGCAGCTCAAGATCCGCGTGATGTGCGCCTCCAAGCGCGAAGTGGCGCGCTCGCTCAAGCGCCACAAGGGCATCGGCTGGGACCAGAGCCCGCTGTTCAAGAAGATCTACGAGGCCGAGTACGGCCAGTTCGGCGGCGAGCCCTTCGGCGCGCTGATCGGCGACTTCCATTTCGACCACAGCCCGCCCGACGTCGAGATGCTCGGCGAGATGGCCAAGATCGCCGCGGCCGCGCACTGCCCCTTCATCGCGGGCGCCTCGCCGACCGTGATGCAGATGGACTCGTGGCAGGAGCTGTCGAACCCGCGCGACCTGACCAAGATCTTCCACAACACCGAGCACACCGCGTGGCGCTCGCTGCGCGACTCGGAAGACGCGCGCTACATCGGCCTGGCCATGCCGCGCTTCCTCGCGCGCCTGCCCTATGGCGCGCGCACCAACCCGGTCGACGAGTTCGAGTTCGAGGAAGAGACCGATTCGGCCGCGCACAGCCGCTACACCTGGGCCAACTCGGCCTATGCGATGGGCGTGAACATCAACCGCTCGTTCAAGCAGTACGGCTGGTGCACCTCGATCCGCGGCGTGGAATCGGGCGGCGCGGTCGAGAACCTGCCGACCCACACCTTCCCGACCGACGACGGCGGCGTCGACATGAAGTGCCCGACCGAGATCGCGATCAGCGACCGGCGCGAGGCAGAGCTCGCGAAGAACGGCTTCATGCCGCTGGTGCACCGCAAGAACTCCGACTTCGCGGCCTTCATCGGCGCGCAGTCGCTGCAGCAGCCGGCCGAGTACTACGACGCCGATGCCTCGGCCAACGCGAACCTCGCGGCGCGCCTGCCGTACCTGTTCGCCTGCTGCCGCTTCGCGCACTACCTGAAGTGCATCGTCCGCGACAAGATCGGCTCGTTCCGCGAGCGCGAGGACATGGAGCGCTGGCTCAACGACTGGATCATGAACTACGTCGACGGCAGCCCCGGCACCTCGTCGCAGGACACCAAGGCGATGAAGCCGCTGGCGGCCGCCGAGGTCCAGGTGGAACCGATCGAGGACAACCCCGGCTACTACGCCGCCAAGTTTTTTCTCCGGCCGCACTACCAGCTCGAAGGGCTCACGGTGTCTTTGCGGCTGGTTTCGAAGTTGCCGTCCAACAAGAAGGACAGCAGCTAATTCAACAGTGCCTCGATGGGGCACGCACAACTCCGGGGGTTAATGATGGCAGTAGACATGTTCATGCGCGTCGAAGGCGCGAACGGCGAATCCAAAGACTCGAACCACAAGGACTGGACGGATATCAAGTCGTTCGCATGGGGTGCGACGCAGCCTGGCAACATGGTCAGCGGTGGTGGCGGTGGCGTGGGCAAGGCCAGCTTCAACGATCTGCAGGTGCTCGCGCGCATCGACAAGGCGGCCCCGTCCGTCATGAAGAATTGCGCCAGCGGCAAGCACCTGAGCAAGGTCGAGGTCTCGGTCTGCAAGGCCGGCGGCGGACAGATCGAATACACGCGCGTGACGCTCGAGGAAGTGCTGGTCACCTCGGTGCAGTACACGGCCGAGCAGGGCAGCGACGCGGTGTTCGTGCAGTACGCGTTCCAGGCCGCCAAGGTCAAGCAGCAGTACTGGGAACAGACCGACAAGGGCGGCAAGGGCGCCGAAACCCAGCTCGGCTGGAACATCAAGGAAAACAAGGAAGCCTGATCCGCGGGCCCGGCCGGGTTCGCGGGCGGTGCCTCGGCGCCGCGCGCGAGCCGGTCTCCGGCTGACGGTCTTCGGGCCGCCAGCCGAAGGCCGAGCGGCGAAGGCGGCGCATCGCGCCGCCATCCGCGACAGGTCCGCGGCCCCGCGAGGCGGGCGCCGGCGGCCACGAGCGATATCCAACCACCGACCACGGCGGCGGCTCTGGCTTCATCAGGGCCGGGACCGCGCATTGGCGAAACGACAGAGGAAGCTGCTTCATGGGCGATGCGTTTGCAGTGCTGGGCGAGCGCTCGGTGGCCGAGCACACCGAGGGGATACAGCGGCAGATCCGCGCCGATCCCCAGAACGCCAGCCTGCGGCTCGCGCTGTGCCACTTCCTCGCGCTGCGCGGCGAGTGGCAGCGCGCCGAGGACCAGCTCAAGGCGGCCGTCAAGTTCGATCCCTCGTTCACGCCCGCGAGCGCCACCTGCTCGATGGCGCTGGCCGGCGAGCGCCAGCGCAGCGCCTTCTGGGCCGGCGATGCGGCGCGCGCGCCCGCGGTGCTCGGCGACGGCGCGGACTGGGTCGATGCCTTGATCGCGGCCGCCGCGCTGCCGGCCGACCAGGCCGACGAGGCCACCCGGCTGCGCGAGTCGGCGCGCGATGCCACGCCCGCGCTGCGCGGCCTGCTGCAGGCCGTGGACCGATCGGGCGATGCGGCGAGCGAACGCGTCGATGGCGAAGCGCTCGAGCGCATCGACTTCGACTGGCTCTGCGACGGCGACGCGCGCCTGGGCGCCGCGCTCGAGGTCATCACGCCCGCGGGCTATGGCTGGCTGCCGCTGCCCTCGGTGCGCCGCCTGAGCTTCCAGCGGCCGCAGCACCTGGTCGACCTGCTGTGGTCGCCGGTGCAGGTCGAGCTGGCCGATGGCCGCGGCCTGGGCGTGCTGGTGCCGGTGCGCTATGCGGGCGATCTGGCCGCGCTCGAGGACGGCCTCGCGCTCGCGCGCCGCACCGACTGGCTGCCGCTGCCCGGCGAAGCCGCGTTCGCGGGCGCGGGCCAGCGCACCTTGATCAGCGACGCGGGCGACCATGCGCTGCTCGAGCTGCGCACCATCGAATTCACCGCCGGGGAGGCCGCCTGATGGCCACGGCCGGCGCCTCCGTCTGGTCGGGGCCCGATGCCGAGGGCGAGCAGGAGAGCGTCGCGCGCGACCGGCTGCAGCCGGTGCTGCTCGACCGCCTGACCGACAAGCAGCCGAGCAACCGCCAGGAGCGCGCGGGCGCCTTCCTGATGAGCGGCAAGCTGCTGCGCGACTCGGTGCTGCGCGACCTGCAGTGGCTTCTGAACACCACCAACTTCGGCACCGCGCATTCGATCCAGGACCTGCCGCGCGCGCGCCGCTCGGTCGTCAACTACGGCGTGCGCGGCTGGGCCGGCGGGCGCATGTCGGAGGTCGACTTCGCCGACGTCGAGGCCGCCATCCGCACCGCCATCATCGACTTCGAGCCGCGCATCATGAAGGACAGCATCGACGTGCGCTGCGTGACCGACGCCACCGAGCTCGAGCACCACAACCTGCTCGCGCTCGAGATCCGCGGCACGCTGTGGTCGGTGCCCTATCCGATCGAGTTCATCCTGCGCTCGGAGCTGGACCTGGAAAGCGGCCACATGATGCTGCGCCCCACCGGAGGCCTCTGATGGACGCGCGGCTGCTCGACTACTACAACCGCGAACTCACCTACATGCACGAGCTCGGTGCCGAGTTCGCGCAGCGCTATCCGAAGATCGCGGGCCGCCTGGGCATGCGCGGCATCGAGGTCAGCGATCCCTACGTCGAGCGGCTGCTCGAGGGCTTCAGCTTCCTCACCGCGCGCATCCAGCTCAAGATGGACGCGGAGTTCCCGCGCTTCTCGCAGCGGCTGCTCGAGGTGGTCTATCCGAACTTCCTCGCGCCGCTGCCCGCCATGGGCGTGGTGCAGATCGACGGCAACCTCAACGAGGGCTCGCTGAAGGCCGGCTACGAGCTGCCGCGCCACACGATCCTGCGCGGCCGCATGATCAAGGGCGAGCAGACGGCCTGCGAGTTCCGCACCGGCCATGCGGTCACGCTGTGGCCGATCCGCATCGCCGAGGCCAGCCTGGGGCCGGTGCCGGCCGAGATCCTGCATGCGCTGCCGATCGTCGCGCGGCAGGCCAAGAGCGCGATCACGATCAAGCTCGAGGCCGTGGGCGGCGCGCGCTTCGCCGAGATGCCGCTCGATCGGCTCGAGTTCTTCCTCTCGGGCGCCGAGCTGCATGCGCTGCGCGTGCTCGAGCTCGCGGTGCACCACTCGATCGGCACCGTCTGCCGCAGCGGGCCCGGCACCGCGGGGCAGGGCGCGCGCATCGTGCCGCTGGGCGAGGAGGCGATCCGCCACGAGGGCTTCGACCCCGACCAGGCGCTCCTGCCCTACGACGCGCGCTCGTTCCAGGGCTACCGGCTGCTGCACGAGTACTTCGCCTTTCCCGACCGCTACCTGTTCTTCAGCGTCAAAAAGCTGCGTGCCGCGGCCGCGGCGATGAGCGGCACCACGATGGAGATCGTGATCCTGCTCGACCGCGCCGACGGCGACCTCGAGCGGCTGATCGACGCGCGCCAGTTCTCGCTGTTCTGCACGCCGATCGTCAACCTGGTGCCGCGCCGCAGCGACCGCATCCCGGTGGGCCCGGGCCAGCACGAGCACCATGCGGTGATCGACCGCACGCGGCCGCGCGACTTCGAGATCTTCACCGTCGAGCGCGTGGTCGGCCACATGAGCAACGGCTCCGAGGAGCGCGAGTTCCGGCCCTTCCTCGGCTCCTTCGCCTCCGACGACGGCGACTTCGGCGCCTACTTCTCGGTGCGGCGCGAACCGCGGCTGGTGTCGGACCGCGCACGCGCGCAGGGCACGCGCACCAGCTACACCGGCAGCGAGGTCTACGTCTCGCTGGTGGACCAGCACGACGCGCCCTTTCCACACAGCCTGCGCCACATCACGCTCGATGCGCTGTGCACCAACCGCGACCTGCCGCTGCTGCTGCCCACCGGGCTGGAGTCGGACTTCACGCTGCGCGTGTCGGCACCGGTGCGCGCGATCCGCATCCTGCGCGGGCCCTCGCGGCCCTACCCGGCGCTGGCCGAGGGCGCGCTGACCTGGCGCCTCATCAGCCACCTGGGCCTCAACTACCTGAGCCTCACTGACGTCGATGCCGACCAGGGCGCGGCCGCGCTGCGCGAGATGCTCGACCTCTACGGCAACCTCGCCGATCCCGCGGTGCGCCGGCAGATCCAGGGCGTGCGCTCGATGAAGCTGGCGCCGGTGTTCCGCCGCCTGCCCGAGCCGGGCCCGATCGTCTTCGGCCGCGGCGTGGAGATCGCGCTGAAGCTCGACGAGACCGCGTTCTCGGGTGCGAGCCCGTACCTGTTCGGCGCCGTGCTCGAACAGTTCTTCAGCCGCCACGTGTCGCTCAACGCCTTCACCGAGTTCGCGCTGGCCAGCCTGCAGCGCGGCGAGATCGCGCGCTGGACGCCGCGCATCGGACGCCGCCCCGCCGTATGAACAGCACCACCGACCTCCGCGAGGACACGGACGCCGCGCAACAGGCGCCGGCGAGCGACGCGGCGGATCGGGCGGTCGACCACGAGGCACGGTCCGAGGCCGCGCCGCCGCCCGCGCGCGGCCTGCCGCAGGTCGATCCGGCGCTGTGGGCCGGCCTGGTCGAGCAGCCCTTCGAGCACGACCTCTTCATGCTGCTGCGCCGGCTCGACGCGCACGGCGACCATCCGCTGCTGGGCCGCGCGCCGCGCCCGCTCGACGAGCCGCTGCGCCTCGGGCAGGAGCCCTCGATGGCCTTCGCGCCCTCGAACGTCTCGGGCGTGGACGACAGCCGCGACGGCCCGCCGCAGATCTCGATCTACGGCTTCGGCCTGTTCGGCCCCAACGGTCCGCTGCCGCTGCACCTGACCGAGTACGCGCGCGAGCGCAAGCGGCACCACAACGACCACACGCTCAGTGCCTTCGCCGACCTGTTCCACCACCGGCTGATCCTGCTGTTCTACCGTGCCTGGGCCGATGCGCAGTCGGTCAACAGCCTCGACCGGCCCGACGGCCACCGCTTCGTCGAGTACGTCGCGAGCCTCATGAACATGGGCCAGCCCGGCCTGAAGGAACGCGACCGCATCGCCGACCATGCGCGCACCCACATGGCGGGCCACCTGGTGCGCCAGACGCGCAACCCCGAGGGCCTGATCCAGATCCTGCGCCTGTACTTCGACCTGCCGGTGCGCGTCGAGGAGTTCGTGAGCGACTGGGTGACCATCGACGAACCGCAGGTCAGCCGCATCGGCCTGTTCGGGCGCAACCACCGGCTCGGTGCCGGCGCCACCATCGGCCTTGCCGTGCGCGATGCGCAGAGCAAGTTCCGCCTCGAGCTCGGGCCGCTCACGCTCGAGCAGTACCGCGCCTTCCTGCCGGGCAGCCAGCGGCTGCAGCAGGTGGTCGACTGGGTGCGCCAGTACGTCGGCATCGAATTCGCGTGGGAGCTGCGGCTCGTGCTGCGCAAGGAGGAGGCCGGCGGCATGCAGCTCAACGGCGGCCAGCGCCTGGGCTGGGGCAGCTGGCTCGGCACCCGCCTGTCCGACAGCGACGCCGGCGACCTGGTGTTCGCGCCCGAGACCCTGCATTCGCGTTCCGCAGCCACCGCTTCCCACACCTCCGCTTCCTTCACCCAGGCCTCATGACCGACATCCGCCGCGTCTCGCTGTTCTCCAAGCTCAACCCGATGCTCTACAAGGCATTGGAGACCGCCACCGCCTTCGCCAAGTTGCGCGGCAATGCCTACGTCGAACTCGTGCACTGGCTGCACCAGATCCTGCAGCTGCAGGACAGCGACCTGCTGCGCATCGTCAAGCGCGCCGGCCTCAACCTCGACGCGGTCGAGCAGGACCTGGTGCGCGCGCTCGACCGGCTGCCGCACGGCGCGACCTCGATCAGCGACATCTCCGAACACGTCGACAGCGCGGTCGAGCGGGCCTGGGTCTATGCGAGCCTGCGCTTCGAGGCGACCTCGATCCGCGGCGCCTACCTGCTCGCGGGCATCGTCAAGACGCCGGGGCTGCGCCAGGTGCTCTCGGGCATCTCGCGCGAGTTCGACAAGCTGGTGCCCGACGTGCTGATCGCGCAACTGCCGGCCTGGACCGAAGGCTCGCCCGAGGACGACTACGACATCGCGGCCGAACCGGTGGCCGGCGGCGCGCCGGCGCCGGCCGGTGCCGCACCGCAGGCCGCGGGCGGCTCGGCGCTGGCCAAGTACGCGAGCGACCTCACGGCCAAGGCGCGCGCGGGCGAGCTCGATCCGGTCTACGGCCGCGACGACGAGATCCGCCAGATCGTCGACATCCTGATGCGGCGGCGCCAGAACAATCCGCTGCTCACGGGCGAGGCCGGCGTGGGCAAGACCGCGGTGGTCGAGGGCCTGGCGCAGCGCCTGGCCGCGGGCGACGTGCCGCCCTCGCTGCGCGAGGTCTCGCTGTGGGTGCTCGATCCCACGCTGCTGCAGGCCGGCGCGGGCGTCAAGGGCGAGTTCGAGCAGCGGCTGCGCCAGGTCATCGACGAGGTCGAGAAGAGCCCGAAGCCCATCGTGCTGTTCGTCGACGAGGTCCACACGCTGGTGGGCGCGGGCGGCACCGCCGGCACCGGCGACGCCGCCAACCTGCTGAAGCCCGCGCTCGCGCGCGGCCGGCTGCGCACCATCGGCGCCACCACCTGGTCGGAGTACAAGAAGTACATCGAGAAGGACCCGGCGCTCACGCGGCGCTTCCAGACCATCCAGGTGCAGGAGCCGACCGAGCCCAAGGCCGTGATCATGCTGCGCGGCATCTCCGCCGAGCTCGAGAAGCACCACGGCGTGCTGATCCTCGACGCCGCGCTCGAGGCCGCCGTGAGCCTGTCGCACCGATACATTCCCGCGCGCCAGCTGCCCGACAAGGCCGTGAGCCTGCTCGACACCGCCTGCGCGCGCGTGGCGCTGAGCCAGCATGCGCTGCCGGCCGCGCTCGAGGACCTGCAGCGGCGCATCGAGGTGCTGGGCATCGAATCGGGCATCGCGCAGCGCGAGGCCGCGATCGGCGTGGGCGAGGCGCAGCGCGTGCAGGACATCGCGGCGCAGGTCGATGCCGCCAAGGCCGAGCTCGCGACGCTCGAGCAAAGGCGCACCGAGGAGGCCGAGCTGGTCGAGCGCATCGTGGCGCTGCGCCGTCGGCTCTCGCCGGCGGCGGTGCCGGTGCAGGCTGAAGAGGTCGCCGAAGACGGCGATGAAGAAAGCGAAGAAGAGGCGGCGCCCGCCGAGCCGCCGGCCTCGCCCGAGCAGATGCGCGCCGAGCTCGACGCGGCGCAGCGCAAGCTCTCGCAGCTGCAGGGCGAATCGCCGCTGATCCTCGCCGCGGTCGACGCGCAGGCCGTGGCCACGGTGGTGGCCGACTGGACCGGCATCCCGATCGGGCGCATGGTGCGCGACGATGCGCAGTCGGTGCTGCGGCTCGGCGAGATCCTGTCGCAGCGCGTGGTCGCGCAGACCGATGCGCTCGACACCATCGCGCGGCGCATCCGCACCGCGCGCGCGCGACTGGACAACCCCAACAAGCCGGTCGGCGTGTTCCTGCTGTGCGGCCCCTCGGGCGTGGGCAAGACCGAGACCGCGCTCGCGCTGTCGGAGGCGCTCTACGGCGGCGAGCAGAACCTCGTCACCATCAACATGAGCGAGTTCCAGGAGTCGCATACCGTCTCCACGCTCAAGGGCGCGCCGCCCGGCTACGTGGGCTACGGCGAAGGCGGCGTGCTGACCGAGGCGGTGCGCCGGCGGCCCTACAGCGTGGTGCTGCTCGACGAGATCGAGAAGGCCCACCCCGACGTGCACGAGATCTTCTTCCAGGTCTTCGACAAGGGCTGGATGGAGGACGGCGAGGGCCGCCACATCGACTTCCGCAACACCGTGATCATCATGACCTCGAACGTCGGCACCGACCTGGTCATGCAGCTGTGCGAGGACCCGGTGCTGCGCCCCGACCCCGAGCCGCTGGCGCAGGCGCTGCGCGAGCCGCTGCTCAAGGTGTTCGCGCCCGCGCTGCTCGGGCGGCTGGTGGTGGTGCCCTACTACCCGCTGCATGCCGATGCGCTGCACCGCATCATCCGGCTGCAGCTCGACCGCGTGGCCGCGCGGCTGCAGGCCAACCACGGCATTGCCCTGGGTTACACCGACAGCGCCGTGGCGCTGGTGGCGCGCCGGTGCACGGCCATCGAGTCGGGCGGACGGATGATCGATGCGATCCTCACGCACACCATCCTGCCGCGATTGAGCGAGGAAGTCATCGGCGCCACGGTCAGTGCGCGCAAGCTCGCGGGCGTCGAACTCTCGGCGCAGGGCGACGACTTCCACTACGAATTTTCCGAAGCCAGCTAAGCGAAGGGAGTTGCCATGGCCCGTGTCGTCACCGCCCACACACCGCTCGCAGAAGACCAGCTGCTGTTCCGCTCGATGCACGGCAGCGAGGGCCTGTCCCAGCTGTTCGAGTTCGAGGTCGACCTGCTGAGTCCGAACACCTCGGTCGACATGAAGGCCATGCTCGGCAAGCCGCTCACGCTCGAGATCCGCACGCTCACCGGCACGCCGCGCTACCTCAACGGCCAGATCACGCGCTTCACGCTGGTCGGGCGCGACGCGGCCTCGTCGCGCTACATGGTGTACCGCGCCTCGGTGCGGCCGTGGCTGTGGTATCTCACGCGCACCAGCGACTGCAAGATCTTCCAGAACAAGTCGGTGGTCGAGATCCTCGAGGAGGTGCTCGGCGAGTACGGCTTCGCGCTCGAGAAGAAGCTCACGGCCTCGTACCGGCAATGGGACTACTGCGTGCAGTACCAGGAAACCGACTTCGCGTTCGTGAGCCGGCTCATGGAGCACGAGGGCATCTACTACTTCTTCAAGCACGAGAAGAACCAGCACACGCTGGTGCTGGCCGACGACATGAGCGCACACGAGACGCTGCCCGAGTACCCGAGGATCAGCTACGTCTCGACCGACCGCGTGGGCGATCCGGGCCGCGAGGCCATCGACCAGTGGGAGGTGACCGAGGAGATCCGTCCCGGCACCTACGTGGTCGACGACTTCGACTTCAAGAAGCCCAAGGCCGACCTGCTCACCACGCGCAGCCAGCCGCGCGGCAACGACCACGGCCAGTACGAGATGTACGAATGGCTCGGCGGCTACAGCGACGCCGGCCAGGGCGAGCACTACGCGCGCATCCGGCTCGAGGAGGCGCAGGCCCAGGCCGAGCTCGACATCGGGCACGCCACCGTGCGCGGCATGGCGCCCGGCTACCGCTTCACGATGCAGAACGCGCCGCGCGACGAGGACAACCGCGAATACCTGATCGTCTCGGTGCTCTACAACCTGCGCGAGGGCGGCTACGCCTCGGGCAACGGCGACGGCGACTACGGCTTCCAGTTCGGCGTGCAGCCGACCTCGTTCCCCTACCGCGCGCCGCGCGTGACGCGCATCCCGACCACCAACGGGCCGCAGACCGCCACCGTGGTGGGGCCGGCCGGCGAGGACATCTGGATCGACAAGTACGGCCGCGTGAAGGTGCAGTTCCGCTGGGACCGCTACGGCCAGCGCAACGAGGACAGCTCGTGCTGGGTGCGCGTGTCGAGCGCCTGGGCCGGCTCGAACTTCGGCGCGGTCAACCATCCGCGCATCGGCCAGGAGGTGGTGGTCGACTTCATCGCCGGCTGCCCCGATCGGCCGCTGATCATCGGCCGCGTCTACAACGCCGACCAGATGCCGCCGCTCGAGCTGCCGGCCAAGGCCACGGTCAGCGGCTTCATCAGCCGCACCCTCAAGGGCAACGGCGAGCTGGCCAACCACTTCGTGATCGACGACGACCCGAGCAACGAGTCGATCAAGATCCATGCGCAGAAGGATTTCGTCATCGAGGTCGAGAACGACGAGACCCACACGGTGGACGGCAACCGCACCACCCACGTCCAGAAGAACGACGAGCTGACCGTGGACCAGGCGCGGACCACCACGGTCAACGAGGGCCTCGACCACGCGATCTACAAGTCGGGCTCGAAGCTCGAGGTGACGAAGAAGACCGAGCACTTCTTCAACAACAGCATCGAGATCACGACCAAGGAAGGCGCCAAGGAAACGGTCGAGACCGGGCGCTCCGAGGTGCACGTGATGGCCGACCTGCGGCAGGAGACCTTCGACCAGGCGCTGCACGTGGACGTGAAGGAGGGGATGATCGAGCACGTCAAGACCGGCGACTCCAGGCTGGAGACCTGGACCGGCAAGCGCTTCGAGAGCTACAAGACCGGGTGGGAGCGCGACATCCTGAGCGGCGGCGGCAAGGACACGATCAAGGACGGCCTCACGGAGACGATCTCGACCGGCAACCACACCTCCACCGTCTCGGCCGGCGACTACAAGGGCTGGGCCAAGAACGTGTCGATCGAGGCCGAGACCGACTTCAACGTCAAGGCCAAGAAGATCCTGCTGCATTCGACCGAGAAGCACACCAACAAGTACGACGGCAGCATCGAGACCGTGGCCGGCGGCAGCGCCACCACCAAGGCCTCGAGCTACATCCGCTCGCAGGCGCCGCTGCTGTTCTCGATCGCCTTCGTGAACTCCTTCACCTACGCCTCGCTGTCGGAGACCTTCAACCTGGCCTCCACCAACATCGGCGGCGCGAGCTTCGACATCAAGGCCTACCGCTGGTCGAACCGCGCGCTGAACCAGAAGACCGAAACCAAGATCTCGATCGGCCCGATCTACGTGGACATCAAGATCCTGGTGCTGATCATGTGATGGCAGCGACCGCCATGCCCCGCCGACGTTGGATCCGGGTCCTGGGTGCCGTGCTGGTGGCCGCGGGCCTGGTGCCGATGTTGGTGCCGCTGGAAACCTTCCCGATGTGGCTGGCGCTGCCCTGCATCGCGCTGATGTTCGCGGGCTCGGCGCTGCTGTGCGGTGCCTGGGAGCTGCTCGAGATCCGCCGCCGCGAGGCACGCAGCCGCGGCTTCGACGCGCAGGCGCAGGGCGTGATCGTCGGCAGCGAGATCGGCGATGCCTACAGCGATACCAGCCCGCTGATGAACCTCACCGTGCGCTTCGCCGACCGCGGCGGCATCGAGCGCCAGGTCGGCGTGCAGCAGGTGGTGATGCTCAACGAGCTGCCGCTGTACGCGGTGGGCCGCCCGGTGCTCGTGCGCTTCGCCTCCGCCTCGCCCGCCACCGACCTCGTGATCTCGCCGATCGCCGGGCCGGCCGGCTTTTCCTTCTGATCCCGCGCCGGCATCGCGCGCAGCCTTCCCTTCCGAAGCCGACCCTTGAAGATCGTCAAGCCCTTTCGCCTCAGCCTGCTCACCCGCCCCTATCGCTGGCGCTCCGGCAACCACCTCGGCATCGCCGTGCTGGCCTGCGCCAGCCTGGAGGCCGAGCCGCGGCTGCAGCCCGAGCAGGAGCTCTGGCAGATGGCGGGCCAGGTGCTCGACCCCGGCAGCGTGCTCGACATGAGCATGCCCAAGGGCGAGGCCGAGGTGCTGGCCAGCGGCTTCGCCTACACCGCGCACCAGGAGGACAAGACGCGCTGCGCGGCGCGGCTGCGCGTGGGCACGGTCGATCGTTCGCTGGCCGTGTTCGGTGACCGCTTCTGGCTCGGCGGCCACATCACCGAGCCGGCCGCGTTCGAGCGGATGCCGCTCGACTGGCGCCATGCCTTCGGCGGCCCCGACGTGCCCGAGAATCCGCTGGGTCTGGGCACGGTCGACGAGCTCGTCAACGGCGTACCGACCTGCCGGCTGCCCAACGTCGAGGTGGTGGGGCAGCAGATCCAGCGCCGCGGGCAGCGGCCGCGGCCGGCCTCGTTCTCGGGCTTGCTGCCCGATGCGCCGCAGCGCATGGCGCTGGTCGGCACGCGCTACGACGACGCCTGGCTGCAGAACGGCTTCCCGGGTTTCGCCGACGACCTCGACTGGCGCTTCTTCAATGCGGCCGGCCCCGAGCAGCGCTTCGGCCAGCCGGCGCTGCCCGCGGGCGCGCCCTACGAGATCTGGAACATGCACCCGAGCATCCCGGTGCTGCGCGGCCACCTGCCGCCGTGGCAGGCCGTGTGCCACCTCAACTTCGACCAGGAGGTCGGCGCGCTGCGCCGGGTCGAGCTCGGGCTCAGCACCGCCTGGTTCTTTCCCGACCGCGAGCGCGTGGTGCTGGTGTGGCACGGCTCGACGCCGATCCGCGAGGACGACGCGGCCGACGTGAAGCACATCATGCCGTCGCTCGAACTGCCCGATGCGCCGCGCACGGACGCGCACTACGCTGACGTGCTGCGCAAGCGCATCGATCCGGAGAAGAGCGCTGTCCACGTGCTGCGCGACAGCGACCTGGTGCCGCGCGCGCTGCTCGCGGAGTGGACCGCGATGCGCATGCCCGACACCCTGGCCGAACCCTTGCCGCGCAACCTGCAGGCCGGCATGCGCCGGCACCACGAGCAGCAGCGCGCCGAGCTGCTCGCGCAGGGGCTCGACCCCGCCGAGTACCTCGCGCCGCTGCCGGTGCCCGAGGTGCTGCCGGGCTTCGACGACCTGCCCGAGTACCTCGAGCGTGCCGAGGCGCAGGCGCAGCAGGCGCGCGAACGGCTCGAGGGCGAGGCGGCGCGCGTCGAGGCCGAGCGCGCGACGGCACCCCAGGCGCCGGTGCCGTCGGCCTTCGAGGAGGACGAGCAAGGCCAGGCCGACGATGACGCCGACCCGCCGCTGGAGACCGATCCGCTGAAGCTGCAGGGCCGCCTGTACTCGGCGCACCTGGCGCCCGAGGCTCCGCGCGTGACCAGCTTCCGCGCCGCCAAGCTGCGGCGCCGGCTGGAAGCGGCCGCGCCCGAGGCGCGCCGCTTCTCGAAGATGAACCTCACGGGCGCCGACCTCTCGGGCATGGACCTGCGCGGCGCCGACTTCAGCCACGCGGTGCTGGCTGATGCGAACCTGCAGGGCGCCAACCTCGAGGGCTGCGACTTCACCGAAGCCGTGCTCGCGCGCGCGCTGCTGACCGGCACGTTGCTGGCGGGCAGCCGGCTCGACAAGGCCAACCTCGGCGGCGCGCACCTGCAGGACTGCGACCTCTCGTCGGCCAGCCTGCGGGAGACCCTGTGCCACGGCACGCGCTTCACGGGCTGCAACCTGCGCGGCGCGCAGCTCGACCAGACCCAGCTGCACGAGACCGAGATGGTGGAATGCGCCATGCAGTCCTCGCGCTGGACGCAGGTCGCGCTGCGCCGCATGACGCTGCGCGACCTGGTGCTGGACCAGGCCGAGCTCAACCAGGTGCTGCTGCTCGAATGCAGCCTGGAGCGCGTGTCGCTGAATGCCGCGCGGCTGGTGCGCTGCGGCTTCGTCACGGTCCGGCTGGTGGCGCAGGTCGATCTCTCGCATGCGCGCTTCGATGCCTGCAGCATCGCGCTGGGCAGCGTGTTCGCGGGCGTGACGGCGGTGGGCGCCTTCATGAAGCAGTGCGGCATGCGCGGCACCTCCTTCGCGGGCGCGGACCTGAGCGCGGTGCGGCTGGAGAACTGCGACCTGTCGGAATGTGACCTGTCGGACGCGCGGCTCGACGGCTTCGTCGCGGGCGAGAGCCTGTTCGTGCGCGCCAACCTCGCGCGCGCCTCGCTGCGCGGGGCCAACCTGATCGACGCCAACTTCTCGAAGTCGAACCTGCTGGGCTGCGACCTGCGCGAGGCCAACCTGTTCCGCGCCGACGTGTCGCAGGCCTTCATCGATGCCACCACGCTGCTCGAGGACGCCTACACGCAGCATGCCAAGGTCTGGCCGCGGCGCGATCCGGAGGCCACGCCATGACCCTCGACGAACTGCTCGATGCGGTGCGCCACGGCGTGCAGCTCCAGGGCCTCGACTGCCGCGGCTGGGACCTGCGCGGGCTCGACCTGTCGGGCGCGCTGTGGGACCGCATCGACTTCACCGGTGCTGATTTCCGCGGCGCCGACCTCTCGGGCGGCATCCTCAGCCATTGCACGATGGCGGACTGCGATTTCGCGGGCGCCAAGGGCGGGCAGCTGCAGCTGTTCCGCGGGCGTTTGGAGCGCGCGAACTTCTCGGGCGCCCTGCTCGAGCAGGCCGGGTTCGTCGAGTCGCACCTGGCGCTCGCGCGCTTCGACGACGCGGTGCTCGACCGCGTCACCTTCTTCCGCTGCGACCTGTCCGAGGCCTCGCTGCGCACCCGGCGCATGGCGCAGGCCACCGTCACGGAATCGAACCTGGCGCGCAGCGACTTCACCGGCGCCAGCCTGCAGTCCGTGACGATGTTCAAGCTCGACCTGCGCAGCACCGTCTTCGCGCAGTTCCAGGGCGATGGCGTGGTGTTCCTCGAATGCGAGCTCGCGCGCCAGCAGTTCGCCGGGCTCGTGCTGCCGCGCTGCCAGTTCACCGACTCGCGGCTCGACGAGGTCGACTTCCGCGAGGCCACGCTGACGCAGAGCAACTTCAAGGGCGCCTCGCTGCGCGGCGCGCGCTTCGGCGGGGCCGAGGCCTGCATGACGATCTTCGCGGAGGCCGACCTGGCCGGCGCCGACTGCGGCGCGGGGCGCTTCGACCAGTCGCTGTGGGTGGATGCCACGCTCGAGGGCGTGAACTTCGCGCAGGCGCGGCTGCCGCTCGCCGTCTTCCACCGTGCGCGCTGCCGGGGCGCGAGCTTCGCGCAGGCCGGGCTGGAGGACGCCGACTTCTCCTATGCCGACCTCACGGACGCGGACCTCGTCGATGCCCGCTTCCTGCGCACCCGCCTGCACCGCGCCATCCAGCAGGGCACCCGTTTCTCCAGGCGCGGCGGCATCATCGAAAACGACCCGGACCTGCACCGCGCGCAGTCGTGGTCCGACGCCCGCTGATGCCGCGCCATCGTTTCATCCGAGCTCGAAAAGGGAAATCACCATGAACGTCGTTCCGTTGCGCGTCGCCTCCGACGCCTCGTCCCCGGTTCATTCGATCGGCACGGTTCGCAGCCTGCTGGCCGACGGGCAGTTCGCCATCGAGGACGAGGCCGGCGGCCTGCGCACCTGCCGCCGCGCGGCCAGCTGCCTGCTCAAGCCGCAGCTCGGCGACACCGTGCTGGTCTCGGGGCCGGACGCCTACCGCGTGTTCCTGATCGCGGTGCTCGAGCAGGCCGATGCCGCCGTCAGCCGCATCGAGGTCGACGGCGCGCTGGTGCTCGGCGGCAACGCGCACCCGGTCGCGATCGAGAGCGAGGGCGAGGTGCGGCTGCGCAGCGGCACGCGGCTCGCCATGAGCGCCGAGCAGTGGTCGATGCAGGCCAACAGGGCCGACTGCCGCACCGACGCGCTGCGCCTCACGGCGAAGGAGGTCGAGGCGACCACCGGCACGGCGAAGCTGTTCGGCAAGGTCTTCGAGACCGTGGCCGACCGCATCGTGCAGATGGCGCGCAACACGCTGCGCATCGTCGACGAGATGGATCAGTCCCGCGTGCGCCACCTCGACTGCAAGGCCAGCGAGACGGTGCGCATCCACGGCCGGCACACGACCGTCACCGGGCAGGACCTGGTGAAGGTCGATGCCGCGCAGATCCACATGGGTTGAGGAGGGAGGCCGCATGTTCGCCAATTGCCAGCTGTTCGGGATGGACCTCGCGTTCCCCGACGTGTGCCGCACGCCGGTGCCCATTCCCTTTCCCAACATGGCGTTGGGGCCGATGGCCATTCCCAATGCCTGGAACATCCTGTTCATGGGCATGCCGGCCCACAACATGGCGACCGTCACGCCGATCACGCTCGGCGACCAGCCCGGGGTGCTCGGCGGCATGATCTCGCAGACCTTCATGCAGCAGTCGCGCCACCTGACGGGCGCCTTCACGGTGCTGCTCAAGGGCACGCCCGCCACGCGCGTCACCAGCATCACGCTGCAGAACCGCTGCAACATCGTCGGCATGCGGCTGGTGCCGAGCCAGCTCAAGGTGCTGGTGCTCGCGGCCTGAAGCGGCCGGGCCTCGCGCCCAGCGCTCAGCGCGGCGTGGCGGTGCCCGCCAGCGTCACCTGCTGCGGAAAGCCCACCCACACCGCGAGCGCCGAGAAGTTGTCGCGCGACTCGTCGGCCTTGGCCTCGGCCGCGCGGCGCAGCAGCGCGAGCCATTCCTCGGCGCTGTCGGCCAGCTGCAGCGAGCGCTCCATGACCTGCTGCGAGATCAGTTGCCACAGCCCGTCGGTGCACAGCAGGAAGGCATCGCCGTCGGCCAGCCGCTGCGTGCCCGAGACGGTGGCCTCGGCGCGCTCGCGCGCGCCCAGCGCGCGGTAGAGCAGGTTGCTCTGGATCAGCGCCTGCGCGCCGTTGGCGGGCACGGCCTCGCCCTGCGCCATGCCCTCGCGCGAGCGCTGCGACAGGCTGTGGTCCTCGGTGCGTTCCATCAGCACGCCGCGACGGAACCAGTAGAGGCGGCTGTCGCCCACGTGGGCCCAGCGCGCCTGGCCGTTGCTGCGGTCGACGAACAGCGAGACGAAGGTCGCGCTCATCTTCCCCTGCTCGGCCTGCGCGCGCTGGCGCGCGAGGATCGCGTCGTTGGCGCGCGTCACGCACTGCTGGATGTCCTCGGCGGCCACCGAGGGGTTGGCGACGAAGGCATTGAGCGCGGTGTCGACCGCGGTGCGTGCGGCCTGCTCGCCGCCGGCATTGCCGCCCACGCCGTCGCTCACGACGAAGCAGCCGAACCAGTCGTCGAGGTGGTAGCCGATCGCATCCTGGTTGCCGCTGCGCTCGCCCACGCAGGAGAACTGCGACGTGGACAGCGGGACGGCGAACGGGGTCGTGCGGGTCGCTTCAAGCACGGCGTGCCTCCTTCAATCGTTCCATTTCCCGGTCGTAGGCCTGCTGGAAGGCCCGGCCGAACACGGCCTGGAAGTCGTCCTCGACGGCGGCCGTGGTCTCGGCATGCAGCTGCTGCAGCTGGCGCCACAGGCGCGCCTCGCGCCCGCCGGGCAGCAGCTTCTCGCCGAGGCCGCCGTCGTGCGGCGTGTCCTTCTTGAGCGCCTCGGGGTCGAAGCGCTGCAGCACCATCAGCAGCGCGGCGCGCATGCCCGCGACCATGCCGAGCTGGTGCGACTGCAGGTCGCCGAGCGCGTCGTGCACCGCGGCCTCGGGCGGCAGGAAGCCCGGCATGCGCGCGCCGAACATCTGCATCAGCACCGCGCGGCCGTTGGGCAGGATCTTGAACGGGTTGTTCTCCTCGTCCACGATCATCGTGATCTCGGCGCGCACCTCGCGCTTGAGCATCGCGCGCGAGGACAGCAGTTCGATGGTGCCGTCGGTGAAGGCCCGCATCAGCCGGCCGAGCCGGCGCATCATCTCGGCATCGAGCTGCTGCTGGCCCGCGACATCGGGCACGCCGGCGCCGTCGAGGAAGGCGCGGAACAGCGCCTCGCAGGAGGCCGCGGGCAGCGCGGGCGCGGTGTCGGCGGCGGGGCTCGGGGGCGCAACCACGGCGACCGGTTCGGGGTTCGCCTTCGGAGCGGCGACTTCGACAGGCACCTCGAGCACGGCCGGCGCGGGTGCCATCACGGGCGCCGCCACCGGGGCCATGGTCGAGAGCGCCGCCGGCAGCGGTGCTTCGGCGGGCGTGGCGGGTGCGCGCGTCGGCATCGACGCGAGCGCGGCCTCGACGGGCGCGCCCTGCATCGATGCGGTGGGCGGCGCGGCGACCGGCGCCGCGGGCGCTGCCTCGCGCACGGGCTCGGGCTCGACCATGCGCGCGGGCGGCTGCGCCACGGGCAGCGGCATCGGCGTCGGCGGACGGAACTGGCCCGACACCTCGCGCGCATGGTTCGACTGGCTGTAGCCCGGCACCGTCGGTCGCTTCTCGAGCAGGTCCATCGCGGGATGCACGTCCTCGAGCGCGGGCGCATGCGTCAGCGCGGTGGGGCGCGGATCGGACAGCGGCGAGGGCGCGTGCTGGTCGGCCGCGAACAGCGACAGCGGATCGATGCCGCGCTTGAGCGCGAAGTCGGACACGTCGGTGGTGGCGCCGGGATTGAGCTGCGCCAGCGGATCGGCCGGGTTCCTGCGCGCCTGCGAGGGCAGCTCGAAGGGCTCGTGCGCGAACGGGTCGGGCATGGGCTCGGGCGTGCTGTCGACGCGGCGCGGCGCATTGGCGAGGATCGCGTCCCAGTCGGCGGCGGTGGGCATGGCCGAGCGCGCGGCCGGTGCCGGTGCGGGCACCGCGAAGGGCGACGGCGTTGCGGCGGGCGGAGGCGCGAACGCGGGGGGCGGCGCCGGCGCGAAGACCGGTGCGGCCACGGGCGCGGGCGCAGGCGGCCGCTGCACCGGTGGCGGCACCGGTTGCGGCGCGGGCACCTCGCGCGGCGGCGCGGCATGCGTGTCGCCGATCGGCAGCGCGCCCGCGCCGAACAGGTCGGCGAACACATCGGACACCGGTGCCTGCGGCAGCAGCGCATCGAGCGGCGCTGCCGCGGGCATCGGTGATGGATGGGCCGGTGCGGGCGGTGGCATCGATGTCGGCAGCGACGCGGCCTGAGCGCCGAAGTCCGGTGTCGATGCGATGCGCGAGCTCACGGGCGCCGACGCCAGGCGCGAACTCGCGGGCTCGATCGCGGGGGGCCATGCGATGGTGGGCTCGGCGGCCGCGATCGATGGCGCCGCGCGGCTCGTGGCTGCTGCACTCGCGGGCGCGGCCTCGAGCACGTAGCTGCCGATGGTCACGCGATCGCCCTCGGCGATCGGCGACTCCTGGTCGTGCCGCAGCGTCTGTCCGTTCACGCTGATCGGCAGCACCGCGCTCATGTTGCGCAGCACCGCGCGGCCTTCGTCGTCGAAGCGCACCGTGGCCTGCAGGCGCGAGATCTGCCGCTGTTCGTCGGGCAGCACGAGGTGGTTGTCGGGGCTGCGGCCGATGGTGCCGCCCGGGGCCGCGAGCAGGGCCGACGGGCCCGCGGCCACCGGCCTGCCCGCATGTTCGATCACCGTCCAACGCATGGCATCTCCCAATTCATGACACGGGCTCCTGGCGTGGGAGACCCGTCAGCGCTTCATCTTCTTGGCGGCTTCGAACGCGGGGCCCCACACGGGATGCTTGCGCTCGGCGATGCTGAGATCGAAGGAGGGGAAGGCGTCGAGGATCTTGAGGAACTGCGTGCGGCACTCGGGCAGCTGGTTGGCCACGCAGTAGCTGAAGGCCTCGAGCTTCATCGCGGCGAGCCGCGTGGTGGGCTCGGCTGCATCGAACACCGACACGCCGCCGCTCTTGAGCGTGGAGATGGCCTTCGCGTAGTCGCCGTCGTCATAGGCCTGCTGCGCGCGTTCGAGCGTGGTGCGCGCGACCTGCTGGCTCAGGCGTTCGGGTTGCGGCGGGCCTGGATCGACGGGGGCCTTCGGCGTGGTGTCGCAGCCTGCGATCAGAAAGAGCGGGATCAACAGAGCGCACAGCAATGACTTCAATCTTCTCTCCTGCCTTGCAAAGTTAAGCCTGGATACTGTGCCGCATCGATATGACGGCACGTCGGCCGACATCGGCCCTGCATGACGTCTCGATACTATAGGTGCGAACTTCGATGGAGAACCCATGCATCGACGAACCCTGTTGCGAAGTGCGATCGTGACGTCGCCATGGCTCGCCGGACTCGGCGGCTGTGCATCGACGGCCAAGTCCATGCCCACGCCCTACGCGGTGTCGATCAAGGTCGACGACGGCGTCAATCCCGATGGCCGCGGGCAGGCCGCGCCGATCCTCGTGAAGGTCTTCGAACTCAAGTCCTCGGGCAACTTCGAAACGGCTGACTACTTTGCACTGCAGGACCGCGATCGCGAGACGCTCGCGGCCGAACTCGTGAATGCCGACCAGGCCATTCTGCGCAGCGGCGAGGAGCGCACATTCAAGCGCGAGGCCGGCCTCGATTCGCGCGCCATCGGCGTGATCGCGGGCTACCGCAAGCTCGAGAACGCACGCTGGCGCCTCGTGCTGCCGCTCAAGGAGCCCAAGCAGACGAACCTCTACAAGGTCTGGCAGTTCTCTCCGAGTGAACAAAAGGTTCGCATCGTGATCCGCAAGAGCGGTATCGAACTGTTGCCGACTACGTGATTTCGTAGCACTTGCACGAACGCCCTAGTACGAAAGTGCGCCGCACGTAGGCCGACACCTCGACGCTGCAAAAACGGTGCAAATCGTAAACATCGCCGTGTAGCATCGACACGCATTGCGCCCATGCAGGGAGGCCGTCGCGACGATGGACCGCCCGCACGACAGTGGCCGCACTCCAGGAGGTTTTCTTTGGTGACAGTTCGCAATCCGGGCGCCATCAGCAGAACGGGCGCCCATCCGCAGGCATTGGCGAATCGCGTGGTGTGGTCCGAGGGCATGTACCTGCGGCCGCAGCACTTCCAGCAACTGGAGCGCTATGTCGAGCAGTACGTGACGCGCCGCACCGCGGGGCTGCAGGGTGCGTACTGGGGCTGGCTGCACCTGGACATCGATCGCGATGCGCATGCGCTGGGCCGCGTCTCGCTGCTCGGCGGCGCGGGCGTGATGCCCGATGGCACGCCGTTCTCCTTCGGCGTCGAGGACGCACCCGTTCCCTACGACGTGCCCGGCGACCTGACCGACGAGCTCGTGGTGCTCGCGCTGCCGCTGCGCCGGCCCGGAGGCGAGGAGGTCATCTTCGCGGAGGACACGACCTCGGCCGCGCGCTTCCACGTGGTCGAGCGCGAAGTCGCCGATGGCAACGCAGTTGCATTGGGACCGGCGGTGCTGCAGCTTGCGGCGCCGCGGCTGCGGCTGGTGCGCGCCTCGTCGCTGACCGCGGAGTGGCAGGCGATCGGCGCGCTGCGCGTGATCGAGCGCCGCACCGACCACAAGCTGGTGATCGACGCGAACTACATCCCGCCGGTGCTCGACGTGTCGGCGCAGCCGATGCTGCGCAGCATGGTGGCCGAGCTGCACGGCCTGCTCACGCAGCGTTCCGAGGCGCTGGCCTCGCGGCTCTCGCAGCCGGGGCGCGGCGGCGTCAGCGAGGTGTCCGACTTCCTGCTGCTCGAGCTCGTGAACCGCTACCTCGCGCTCACCTGGCATGCGCAGCAGGCGGTGCAGGTGCATCCCGAGGAACTGTTCATCGACTGGTTCAAGCTCGCCTGCCACCTGGCCACGCACACCTCGCCCACGCGGCGGCCCGTGGTGTGGCCGGTGTACGACCACGACAACCTCAACGAGAGCATCCGCCCGCTGATGGAGGAGCTGCGCCGCTCGCTGTCGGCGGTGCTCGAGCAGAGCGCGATCGCGATCGAGCTCGAGGAACGCAGCCACGGCGTGCGCGTGGGCCGCATGCCCGACCCGGTGCTGGTGCGCAACGCGGGCTTCGTGCTCGCGGTGCATGCCGACCTGCCGGCCGATGCGATCCAGCAGCGCTTCCCCACGCAGGTGAAGATCGGCTCGGTCGAGCGCATCCGCGACCTGGTACAGCTGCAGCTGCCGGGCGTGACCGTGCGGCCGCTGCCGGTGGCGCCGCGGCAGATTCCCTACAACGCGGGCTACCACTACTTCGAGCTCGACAAGAGCGGCGACATGTGGCGCCAGCTCGAGAAGTCGGGCGGCGTGGCCATGCACCTGGCCGGCGAGTTCCCCGGCCTGGCCATGGAGTTCTGGGCCATCCGTCCGTGAGCGATCGCATGAACGGCATCAACGACGTGGCCGTCGGGCCGGGCGGCTTCGTGCCGCCGAATCCGGGCGGCGGCAGCAACGCGGGCAACAACCCGCTGAACGCGCCGCGCGGCCTCGGCGAGCAGCCGCAGGCCTTCACCGCCTTCCACGACACGCGGCGCCCGCATGCGGGCGACACCGCGCTGGCCGGCAACAACCCGCTGGTGGCCGCCGCCAACCCGCTGCTCGACCTGATCCCGCAGATCCGCGCCACCGGCCACCACGATTCGCCCGCGCAGCTGCGCGAGCACCTGGTCGACGAGGTGCGCCGCTTCGAGACGCGCGCGCAGCACAGCGGCATCTCGCCCGAGGTCATCATCGGCGCGCGCTACTGCCTGTGCACCGCCGTCGACGAGGCGGCCGCGCTCACGCCCTGGGGCGGCAGCATCTGGTCCTCGCAGAGCCTGCTGGTGATGTTCCACAACGAGACCTGGGGCGGCGAGAAGTTCTTCCAGCTGCTCTCGCGCCTGGTGCAGAACCCGCAGCAGCACCTGCACCTGATCGAGCTGATCTACTTCTGCCTCGCGATGGGCTTCGAGGGGCGCTTCCGCGTCATCGACAACGGCCGCTCGCAGCTCGAGACCCTCAAGCAGCGCCTGCTGCAGATCATCCGCCAGACGCGCGGCGAGATCGCCGTGCCGCTGTCGCCGCACTGGCAGGACACCAGCGCGCCGGTGCGCCGCACGCGCAACTGGCTGCCGGTGTGGGCCGTGGGCGCGGTGGCAGCGGTGCTGCTGATGATCGCCTTCGCGCTCCTGACCTTCAACCTCGGCGGCACCTCCGACGGCGCCTTCTCCGCGATCAACGCGGTGCGCCTGCCGCAGACGCAGCGCGCGGTGGCACAGCCCGCGCCGCAACCGCGGCTGCAGCGCTTCCTCGAGGCCGAGATCCGCGAGGGCCTGGTCAGCGTGCGCGACGAGGCCGACCGCAGCGTGGTGATCCTGCGCGGCGACGGCCTGTTCGCCTCGGGCGCCGACAAGGTGCTCGACCGCTACGTGCCGGTGCTCAACCGCGTGGCCGAGGCGCTCAACGCGGTCGATGGCAGCGTGCTGATCAACGGCTACTCCGACGACCAGCCGATCCGCAGCGTGCGCTTCCCGTCGAACTGGCACCTGTCGCAGGCGCGGGCCGACTCGGTGCGCAAGATGATCGGCGCGCGCATGACGCGCCCCGACCGGCTGCGCGCCGAGGGCCGCGGCGATGCCGACCCGATCGTGCCGAACGACTCGCCGGCCAACCGCGCGCGCAACCGCCGCGTGGAAGTGACCTTGCTGGTCGCGCCGGTGGCACCGCAGGGAGGACGCTGAGATGCTGCGCGCGTTCTTCCGTTTCCTCGTCAGCCGCGACCTCTGGGTCTTCTTCGGCCTGGTCGCGCTGGCCTTCCTGATCTGGATCATCGGCCCGGTGATCGCGGTCGGCCGCTACCGGCCGCTCGAGAGCGAGTTCGTGCGCATCGTCGTGATCGCGCTGATGTTCGCGATCTGGCTGGTGCGCGTGGCCTACCGCAAGTGGCGCGAGCGCCGCCTCAACGCGCAGCTGCTGAACCAGCTGCGCACGCCCTCCAAGAAGGAGAAGGAGGCCAAGCCCGAGGAGGCGCCCGAGATCAAGGAGCTGCAGACCGGCTTCAACGACGCCACCTCGATCCTGCGCAACATGCGCTTCGGGCCGGGCGAGGAGGGCAAGGCCGCGGGCCGCTTCTCGGTCTTCGACCGCCAGTACCTCTACCAGCTGCCCTGGTACATCTTCATCGGCGCGCCGGGCTCGGGCAAGACCACGGCGCTGGTCAACTCCGACCTCGACTTCCCGCTCGCCGACCAGCTCGGCAAGGCCGCGGTGCGCGGCATCGGCGGCACGCGCAACTGCGACTGGTGGTTCACCAACGACGCGGTGCTGATCGACACGGCCGGGCGCTACACCACGCACGAGAGCAACCGCGAGACCGACGAAGGCGAGTGGAAGGGCTTCCTCGAGCTGCTCAAGAAGTTCCGTCCGCGCCAGCCGATCAACGGTGCGATCCTCACCATCAGCATCGCCGACCTGCCGCTGGCCGACGACGCGCAGCGCGCGCGTCACGCGATGGCGCTGCGCAAGCGGCTGCTCGAGCTGCGCAACGACCTGGGCATCAACTTCCCGGTCTACGTGATGGTGACCAAGGCCGACCTGCTGGCCGGCTTCAACGAGTACTTCGGCGGCCTGAGCCGCGCCGAGCGCGCGCAGGTCTGGGGCTTCACCTTCCCGATCGACGCGAGCGCCGCCAGCGCCAAGCCCGCCAAGGGCGACCAGCGCGCGGGCACCGCCACCACGCTCGAGGGCAGCGACCTGCGCGAGCGCTTCCAGCAGGAGTACCGGCTGCTGCACCAGCGGCTCGACGAGCGCCTGCCCGAGCTGCTGGCCGCCGAGCCCGACCCGATGCGCCGCGCGCAGGCCTACCTGCTGCCGCAGCAGTTCGCGAGCTTCGAGGACATCCTCGGCACCTTCCTGGCCGACGTCTTCAACCCGTCGAAGTTCGAGACCGCGCCGATGCTGCGCGGCGTCTACTTCACCAGCGGAACGCAGGAGGGCACGGCCTTCGACCGCGTGATGGGCGCGATCAAGCGCTACCTGCAGGTCAACGCGCCGCCGGCGCCGCCGCCGGGCCCGGGCAAGAGCTACTTCCTCAAGGAGCTGCTGCAGCAGGTGATCTTCCGCGACGCGGGCGTGGCCGGCACCAACCTGCGCTGGTACCGGCGCAAGCGCGCGGCCGACCTGGTGGGCTACAGCGTGATCGGCGTGCTGCTGGTGGCGCTGCTGGGCGCTTGCGTCAACAGCTGGCACAACAACAAGGAGTACGTGGCCGAGGTCGACGGCAACGCGAAGTCCTTCAACCGCGCCGCGGCGCGCGGCGAGCTGCCGACCGTGGTCGACTCGAGCGGCGACCTCGCGAGTTCGCTCTTGATCCTCGACCGGCTGCGCGACCTGCCGAAGTCGGAGAAGTTCGACATCGGCGATCCGCCACTGGGCTACCGCTTCGGCCTCTACCAGGGCGAGAAGCTGCAGGCCGCGACCGATGGCGTCTACCAGCGCGCGCTCGAGAGCGTGCTGCTGCCGCAGGCCGCGCAGCGCGTGGAGCAGTCGCTGCGCGAGGCCTCGAAGAACAACCCCGAGTACAGCTACGAGGCGCTCAAGGCCTACCTGATGCTGTACGACGCCGAGCGCTACGACGCCGACTTCCTGCAGGCCTGGCTGCTGACCGACGTGGACCGCAAGGTCGGCGCCGCGCTCACGCGCGAGCAGCGCACCAACCTCGAGTCGCACCTGAAGGCGCTGTTCGGTGGCCGCGTCGTGAGCTCGCCGTTCGCGAAGGACGAGCGCCTGATCACCGAGACGCGCGAGCGCCTCGCGGGCGTGCCGCTGGCGCAGCGCTCGTACGCGCGGCTGCGCCGCATCCTGCTGCAGACCAGCCAGCCCAATGCCTTCACCATCGCCGAGGCCGGTGGCGCCGAGTCGGCGCTGGTGGTGCGGCGCGCCAGCGGCAAGCCGCTGACCGACGGCATCCCCACGCTGTTCACCTACCGCGGCTACTGGGACATCTTCGACAAGCGCATGGCCGAGACCACGCTCGCGCTCGAGCAGGAGGACCGCTGGGTGCTGCAGATCCGCGCGCCCGGCATCACCGACATCACCTCGCGCGAGCTGCTGCTGCGCGAGGTGCGCCGGCTCTATCTCACCGACTACATCCGGGTCTGGGACGACTACCTGGCCGACATCCGGCTGGCCGACAGCCGCTCGCTGTTGCAGAGCATCCAGATGACGCGCGTGCTCTCGACCTCGGAGTCGCCGATGTCGCGCATCATCCGCGGCGCCGCGCGCGAGACCGACCTGCTGCGCAACCACGACGAGGCCGCGCGCAGCCTGCTCGACCAGGCGCAGAACCGCGTGCAGACCACGCGCGAGCGCATCGAGCAGCTCATCGGCCAGCCCGACGGCAGCCAGCGCCGCAACACCGTGCCCGACCGGCCCGAGTCGCTGGTGGACAACCACTTCGAGCCGCTGCGCCGCATGGTGACCGCGCCCAAGCAGGGCGGGCAGGCACCGATCGATGCCACCGCCGCGTTGATCAACGAGCTCTACAACTACCTCACGGCCACCGACACCGCGCTGCGCAGCGGCAACATCCCGCCGACCAGCGACGCCGTGACCAAGGTGCAGGCCGAGGCCGGCCGCATGCCGGTGCCGTTCCAGGGCATGCTCAACGACCTCTCGGCCACCGCCTCGTCGAAGGCGGCCGCGGTCACGCGCCAGAACATCGGGCAGAACGCGGCCGCCACCATCGGCAACTTCTGCAACCAGGCGATCGCGGGCCGCTATCCGTTCTCGCGCGGCTCCAGCCGCGACGTGGCCGCGGGCGACTTCGCCAACCTGTTCGCGCCGGGCGGGATGATGGACGACTTCTTCCAGAAGAACCTCATGACGCAGGTCGACACCTCGAGCAACCCGTGGACCTGGAAGCGCGGCGTCGACGGCAGTGCCTCGGGCCGCTCGGCCTACCTCGATGCGTTCCAGAAGGCGCAGGCGATCCGCGACGTGTTCTTCTCGGGCATGGCGGGCGGGCGCACGCCCTCGTTCTCGATCGACATCCGGCCCGAGGACATGGACGCCGGCCTCACGCAGATGACGCTGGACATCGACGGCCAGACGGTGCGCTACGCGCACGGGCCGCAGGCGCCCACCACCGTCAAGTGGCCCGGTCCGCGCAACAGCAACCAGGTGCGGCTGCAGGTCACGACCTCGAGCGGCACGCCGGCCGGCGGCATCGTCACCGAGGGCCCGTGGGCGCTGCACCGGCTGTTCGACAAGGCCTCGATCTCGCCGGGCGGCTCGAGCGAATCGTTCAATGCCAGCTTCGACCTGCAGGGCCGCAAGGTGGTGCTCAACGTGACCGCCAACAGCGTCTACAACCCGCTGCGGCTGTCGCAGATGAGCGGCTTCTCGTGCCCGGGGCGCTCGTGACGAACCCCGGCGCGGCGGCGCAGCCGGCCTGGGTGCCGGGCGACGAGCAGGTCGGCTGGTACGGCAAGCTGCCCGCGGCCGGCGACTTCCTGCACCGGCGCATGTCGCGCGAGCTGCAGGCCTGGTGGGATCGCTGGATGCAGAACGGCCTGGGTGCCTTCAAGCGCTGGCCCGATGCCATGACGCGCCACTACGCGGTGGCGCCGGTGTGGAACTTCGCGATCCCCGCCACCCAGGGCGTGAACGCGGTGCAGTTCGGTTGCATCGCGCCGAGCTGCGACCGCGTGGGCCGCTACTACCCGGTGTGCGTGAGCCTGCAGGTGGATGCGCGCGCCTACCGGCCCGCGGTGCTCGAAGGCGCGGCCGCCTGGTACTGGCGCTGCGGCAACGCCATGCTGCAGGCGATCCGCCATGGCGTGGCGCCCGAGCAGTTCGACGCGCAGGTGCTGGCCGCGGGCCATGGCGGCTTCCAGCCGGCCAGTGGCGGCTCGGACGACATTCTTTCGATCCTCGGGCCTACGTCGGCGGGCGAGGGCGCCCAGCAGCGGCTGGGCTGGCCGGAGCTTCCACTGTGCTTCGACGCGTTCGGAAGCACGAGCTACTGGTGGACCAACCAGGCCGACGGCTCGCCGCTGCGGACCGCGGCGCATGGCGGCGGGCTCAACACGCCGCTGTTCTCGAAGCTTTTTTCCCAGGGGCACGTGCCATGGGCGTGAGAGTCCCGATGCATGAGGAGGAACAAGAATGACGACGGAAGGACGCACCGGCCCTCCGGTGGGCACCGACCCGCAGGAGCGGCCCCACCCGCTGGCCATCGGCCACCGGCTCGACGAGTTCGAGCTGCTCGAGGTGATCGGCGAAGGCGGCTTCGGCATCGTCTACCGGGCCTACGACCACTCGCTGCAGCGCGAGGTCGCGATCAAGGAGTACATGCCCTCGATGCTCGCGCGGCGCATCGGCGACGACAGCGTGCACGTGCGTTCCGACCGGCTCACGGCCACCTTCCAGGCCGGGCTGCGCAGCTTCATCAACGAGGCGCGCACGCTCGCGCAGTTCAGCCATCCCGCGCTGGTGCGCGTGCATCGCTTCTGGGAATCGAATTCGACCGCCTACATGGCGATCCAGCTCTACAAGGGTCGCACCCTGCGCCGGCTGGCCGACGAGGAGCCCGGCACCATCTCCGAAGCCTGGCTGCTCGGCATGCTCGGGCCGCTGCTCGGCGCGCTCGAGACGCTGCACCGCAGCGGCTGCTTCCACCGCGACATCGCGCCCGACAACATCTTCATCCAGCAGGACGGCCTGCCGGTGCTGCTGGACTTCGGCGCGGCGCGCAAGTCGATCGCCGACCTGGTCGACGAGGTGGCGGTGATGGTGAAGTCGGGCTACTCGCCGATCGAGCAGTACGCCGACGACAACACGCTGCTGCAGGGCGCCTGGACCGATCTCTACGCGCTGGGCGCGGTGCTCTACCGCGCCGTCACCGGCCACCCGCCGCCCTCGGCCGTGGTGCGCAGCGTGCAGGACGCCTACGTGCCGCTCGCGAGCCTGAACCGGCCCGACCTGAGCCCGGCCTTCTGCGCCGCGGTCGACCACACGCTGGCCGTGCACAGCAAGGACCGCACGCAGACCGTGGCGGCCTTCGCGGCCGAGCTCGGGCTCAGCAAGCTCGGTGACATCTACGTAGGCGGGCTCGCGGCGCCGGTGCACGCGGCGGGCGTGGCCGCGGTGCCTGCGCCGGCAGCGGCGCCCGTGGTGCCCGTCGCGTTGCCCGAGTCGTATGCGCCTGTCTCCGCGCCCGCGCCCTTCGAGGCATTGCCGCCGGTCGCGCCGCCGGCCCGCGCGCCGGCCGCGCGCCGGCCCGCGAAGAAATCCTCGCTGCCGCGCTGGGGCCTGGTCGGCGTGCTGCTGGTGGCGCTGGTCGCGGTCGGCAGCTGGATCGGCCTGCGCATCACGCAGTCGCCGCCGCCCACCAGCACCGCGATGGCACCGCCGGTGCCGCCGCCGGGCGCGCCGATGTCGAACCCCGCCTCGCCGCCCGCCGTGATGCCGCCCGCCGCGCCGGCTTCGGCCACGGTGCCCGCCGCCTCGCAGCCGCCGTCGACCGATGGCGGTGCCGGCGTCGCGGCCGCGCCCACCGGCGGCAACTCGCCGACCGCCGTGCCGCCGGCCACCGCGCCGGGCAGCAACGGCGCGCTGAGCCCGCTCGACAACGTGCCCGTGACGCCCGCGAGCCCGCCGCCCGAGCCCGCGCTGGCGATCAGCGAGGCCGAGGACTGGAACCTCGCGCAGGCCGAGAACACGCGCGAGGGCTACGAGGCCTACCTGCGCCGCTACCGCCGCGGCCCGCATGCGCGCGATGCGCGCAATGCCATCGCCGAGCTCAACCGGCTCGCGCAGCCGGCCTCCACGCAGCCCGTGGTGCCGGGCACCGTGCCGCCGGGCACGCCTGGCGTGCCGGGAGCGCCGGGTGCAACAACCCCGGTCGCGGGCGGCACGGCGGTTCCGCCCGTGCCGGGCGCCGCGGCCGGCATGGGCCGCGTGACGCTCAACATCCGGCCCTGGGGCCAGGTCTTCGTCGACGGCGCCGACCGCGGCGTGAGCCCGCCGCTCAAGTCGCTGTCGCTGCGCCCCGGCATCTACAACATCGAGGTGCGCAACGGCGACCTCGAGGTCTACCGGCAGCGCGTGACGGTGCAGGACAGCAAGTCAGCGCCGGTGGTGAGCCACGAGTTCAAGTAAGGGGCGAAGGCGGCGGTCAGCCGAGCAGGCTGGCCGCGGTCACCACCTGCGCGTACTCGCCCTGCAGGTTGGCCAGCGCCATCGCATGGACCTGCTCCGCGCCGAAAGTTGCGCCATCGATGCCCGCGCGGTCGAAGGCGAAGCTGGCATCGGACACCACCGTGACCGCGAAGCCGAGGCAGCTCGCGGTGCGCGCCGTGGCCTCGACCGACATGTTGGTGGCCACGCCGACCACCACGAGCGCCTCGATGCCGCGCACGCGCAGCCAGCGCTCGAGGCCCGTGTGCGTGAAGGCATCGGTCACGTTCTTCTCGACCACGTGCTCGGCGCGCAGCGGTGCCAGTGCGTCCTGGAATTCCGCGCCGGGCTGGCCCGGGAAGAACACCGACTCGGCGAAGCGCGACATGTGACGCACATGGACCACGGGGCGGCCGGTGGTGCGCCAGTGCATGAGCAGGCGCTGCACCTGGGCTTCCGCGTCGGGGTTGTTGCGGCGGCCCGCGCGCGGTTCCTGCATGCCTTTCTGCATGTCGATGACGAGGAGGGCGCGGTCGGTCATGGCGAGCCTGAAGTGAGCGGGACTGCGCCGCACTCTAAGCGATGTGCCGGGCGCTACAGGCCCTTCTGCAGCGCCCGCCGGTACTGCACCGCCTCGGCCACGTGCGCCGTCTCGATGACCGGTGCCCCCGCGAGATCGGCGATGGTGCGCGCCACCTTGAGCGCGCGGTGCGTGCTGCGCGCCGACCAGCCGAGCCGGGCGGCGGCCGTGTGCATGAAGCGGCGCGCCTCGTCGCCGAGCGACGCATGGCGATCGATGTCGGCGCCCTGCAGCGCCTGGTTGGGCCGGCCCTGGCGTTCGATCGCGCGCTCGCGCGCGGCGGCTGCGCGCGCGCGGATGGCGGCCGTGGTCTCGCCCGCGGGTGCGTCGAGCAGTTGCTGCGCCGACACCGCGGGCACTTCGATGTGCAGGTCGATGCGGTCGAGCAAGGGGCCGCTGAGCTTGCGCTGGTAGCGCGCCACCTGGTCGGGCGTGCAGCGGCAGGCTTTCGTGGGCGCGCCCAGAAAACCGCAAGGGCAGGGGTTCATCGCGGCGATGAGCTGGAAGCGCGCCGGAAAATCCGCCCGCCGCGCGGCCCGCGCGATGGTGATGGTGCCGGTCTCGAGCGGCTCGCGCAGCGCCTCGAGCGCGGCGCGCGAGAACTCGGGGAATTCGTCGAGGAACAGCACGCCGTGGTGCGCCATCGAGATCTCGCCGGGCCGCGGCGGCGAACCGCCGCCGACCAGCGCCACCGCGCTCGAGGTGTGGTGCGGCGACGCGGTCGGCCGGTGCATCCAGCGCTCGGTCGAGAAGCGGCCGCCGAGGCTCGCGATGGCGGCGCTCTCGAGTGCTTCATCGATGCGCATCGGCGGCAGCAGGCCCGCGAAGCGCTGGCCCAGCATCGACTTGCCCGAGCCCGGCTCGCCCATCATCAGCAGGCTGTGGCCGCCGGCCGCGGCGATCTCGAGCGCGCGTTTGGCGCCGGCATGGCCCTTCACGTCGGCCATGTCGGCATAGGCGGGGGCATCGGCTTGCGTGGACGCATGGGCGCGCGACCAGCCCTCGTCGTCCGCCTCCAGGTCGGCTTGCGCATCGGCCGGCAGGAAGCGCCGCACCACGTCGAGCAGGTGCCTGGCGCCGTAGACCTCGCCGCCGGGCACCAGCGCGGCCTCGTCGGCGCTGGGCGCGGGCAGCACCAGCCGGGTGGCGATGCCGCGCGTGTGCAGCGCGAGCGCCATCGCGAGCGCGCCGCGCACCGGCCGCAGCTCGCCCGACAGCGAGAGCTCGCCCGCGAACTCGTGGCCCGCGAGCCGCGCGCCCTCGATCTGGCCGCTGGCCGCGAGGATGCCCAGAGCCATCGGCAGGTCGAAGCGGCCCGAGTCCTTGGGCAGGTCGGCCGGCGCCAGGTTGACGGTGATGCGCTTGTTGTGCGGGAACTCCAGCCCGGCGTTCTGGATGGCCGAGCGCACGCGCTCGCGCGCTTCCTTGACCTCGGTTTCGGCCAGCCCGACCAGCGTGAAGCTCGGCAGGCCGTTGGCCAGATGCACCTCGACCGTGACACTGGCCGCTTCCAGCCCGAGCAAGGCGCGGCTTTGCACCAAAGACAGACTCATTCTCTGCTTCCTCCCTATATTGGTGCGCCCGATTCCGGTCGTCGCGGGCGTCTTGTTCTTTTTTCGGTGCAAGGCACAAAGCCTTGCGCTTGTAACCATTTTTGGCTGGCTTCCTTGGGCGCGCTTCAACCGGTCACCGGGGGATGTGCACTTTGGCACGCTCCCTGCTTTGAGGGTCATCAGGTTCCACAACACTACTTGCGAGGAGTTCCCGATGACGCACCGTTCCGCCGCCCAGGCCCTGATCGTCCTGGCCACCGCATTGACCACGTCGGGCGCCGCCCTGGCGCAGGCCACCCCAGACGCTGCGGCGGCGCCTGCAGCGGCACCCGCTGCTTCTCCGATCACGGCCAACATCTCGCTGACCACGAACTACAAGTTCCGCGGCCAGGACCAGGACATGATCGGCCGGGACGACTTCGCCAAGACCCGCGGCGTGAAGCCCGCCATCCAGGGCGGCTTCGACTACGCCTTCGGCGAGAGCGGCTTCTATGTCGGCAACTGGAACTCCAGCGTCAACTGGCTCAAGGGCAACAGCGTCGAGGTCGACCTGTACGGCGGCTACAAGTTCAAGGCCGGCCCGCTGGACATGGACGTCGGTGCGCTGACCTACATCTACCCGGGCAACTCCCTCGGCAACACCACCGAGCTCTACGGCGCGGCCACCTACGCCAACGAAACCTTCGGCTCGTTCACGGCCAAGTACTCGCACACGGTGTCGAAGGACTACTTCGGCTACGCCGGCAACAAGAACGGTTCGGGCCTCAAGGGCCGCAACACCGGCTACCTGAACCTGAGCTACAGCAAGGAGATCGTGCCCAAGGTCACGCTCAAGGCCGCCGTGGGCTTCACCCGCTTCTCCAGCGACATCCGCCACAACACGGCCGCCAAGAACTACGTCGACTACAACGTGGGCGCCACCTACGACTTCGGCGGCGGTCTCACGCTCACCGGCTCGGTGCAGGGCGCGAACAAGAAGGACGCGTTCAACGTCGCGGCCGGCCCGCTGTACGACTTCGGCTTCTACACCGTGCAGCAGGTCTACTCGCCCAACAAGCCGCGCTTCATCCTCACGCTGACGAAGACGCTGTAAGCACGCAACACAACGAGGCGCGGCCCATGCTGCCGCGCGAATTCTTTCCATCCAAAGGAGCAACTCATGAAGCTGGTCACAGCCATCATCAAACCGTTCAAGCTCGACGAAGTGCGCGAAGCCCTCTCGGCCATCGGCGTGCAGGGGATCACCGTCACCGAGGTCAAGGGTTTCGGCCGCCAGAAGGGCCACACCGAGCTCTACCGCGGCGCGGAGTACGTCGTCGACTTCCTGCCCAAGGTCAAGATCGAGGCGGCGGTCTCGGATGACCTCGTCGACCGCGTGATCGAAGCCGTCGAAGGTGCCGCGCGCACCGGCAAGATCGGCGACGGCAAGATCTTTGTCTACAACCTCGAGCAGGTCGTGCGCATCCGCACCGGCGAAACGGGCCGCGAAGCCCTTTGATCGAGTCCAGGCCCGAAAGAACAACGTCCATGAAAAAACTGTTTGTCTCCCTCGCGCTCGGCTTGAGCGTGCTTGCCGCCGGCACCACCGGCTTCGCGCAGACGCCCGCGCCCGCCGCCGCCGCTTCGGCGCCGGCCGCCGAGGCCTCGGCACCGGCCGCGGCGCCCGCCGCAGCGGCACCGGCTGCTGCCGCGCCCGCCGCCGCACCGGCCGCGGCACCGGCACCCAAGGTCGATTCGGGCGACACCGCCTGGATGCTGACCTCCACGCTGCTCGTGATCCTGATGACCATCCCCGGCCTCGCGCTGTTCTACGGCGGCCTGGGCCGCTCGAAGAACATGCTGTCGGTGCTGATGCAGGTCTTCGTGATCTTCTCGCTGATCAGCATCCTGTGGGCCATCTACGGCTACAGCCTCGCCTTCACGGGTGAAGGAAGCTTCGTCGGTACCTTCGACAAGATCTTCCTCAAGGGCGTGTCGCAGGAGACCTTCGGTGCGCTCACGACGATCCCCGAGTACGTGTTCGTCGCGTTCCAGGGCACCTTCGCCGCCATCACCGTGGCGCTGATCGTCGGCGCCTTCGCCGAACGCGCCAAGTTCTCGGCCGTGCTGCTGTTCTCGGTGCTGTGGTTCACCTTCGCCTACGTGCCGATGGCCCACATCGTCTGGGGCGGCGGCCTGCTCGGCAAGGACGGAGCGCTCGACTTCGCGGGCGGCACCGTGGTGCACATCAACGCCGGCGTGGCCGGCCTGGTCGGTGCCTACATGATCGGCAAGCGCGTGGGCTACGGCAAGGAAGCCTTCACGCCGCACTCGCTCACGCTCACCATGGTCGGCGCCTCGCTGCTGTGGGTCGGCTGGTTCGGCTTCAACGCCGGCTCGGCGGGTGCCGCCAACGCCGCCGCCGGCCTGGCCTTCGTGAACACGGTGCTCGCCACCGCCGCCGCCGCGCTGTCCTGGATCCTGGGCGAGAGCCTGCACAAGGGCAAGGCCTCGATGCTGGGTGCCGCCTCGGGCGCCGTCGCCGGCCTCGTCGCAGTGACCCCTGCCGCCGGCTTCGTCGGCCCGATGGGTTCGATCGTGCTGGGCCTGCTGGCCGGCCTGGTCTGCCTCTGGGGCGTGGGCGGTCTCAAGCGCATGCTCGGTGCCGACGACGCGTTCGACGTGTTCGGCGTCCACGGCGTGGGCGGTATCCTGGGTGCCATCCTGACCGGCGTGTTCGCGGCCCAGGGCCTCGGCGGCACCGGCGGCCTGACCCCCGACACCTTCTCGATGGGCGCCCAGGTCTGGATCCAGATCAAGAGCGTGCTGTTCACCATCGTCTGGTCCGGCGTCGTGGCGTTCATCGCCTTCAAGATCGCCGACCTGGTGCTCGGCCTGCGTGTGACCGAAGAGGAAGAGCGCGAAGGCCTCGACATCTCGTCGCACGGCGAAACCGCCTACAACCGCTGATCGGACAAGCTCCGACACGCGACAAGGACACCGCGGGTTCCTCGCTCCAGAGGAAGGGACCCGCGGTCCACCACCAGACCACCACCCTGTTTTTCCAAGGTACTTCCAAGGTCCTTCCAAGGTTTCCTGAAGCCCATTTTTTTCAGCGAGAGTCTCCTTTGGATGTTCAGCCCGCAAGCACTCCGGTGCGAGCGGGCTTTTTTTTGTCCTCGGCCCGGCGCGGCCCGGTGCGGTCCGACAGCGGCGGGCCGTGGCGCGGGGGCACAATCCCCGTCATGTGGACCCCCCTGGACAACAGCCTCAGCGCCCTCGGCGAATCGCCGTTCTGGCACCCGCAGGAACGTTCCCTGTACTGGCTCGACATTCCCGGCCGCGCGGTGCTGCGCACGCGCGGCGAGGTCGGCCCCGGCGGCGCGGTCGAGCGCTGGGACCTGCCGACCGAACCCGGCTGCATGGCGCCCGCGCGCAGCGGCGGCCTGGTGATCGCGCTGCGCGACGGCATCTACCGCGCGCGTGAATGGGGCGGCACGCTGGCCGCGATCGCGCGCGTGGAGCACGACGCGGCCACCATGCGCTTCAACGACGGCAAGTGCGACGCGCTGGGCCGCTTCTGGGCCGGCAGCATCAACGAGGCGAAGGACCGGGCCAATGCCGCGCTCTACTGCCTCGACGCGCGCCGCGACGACGGCCAGTCGCCAATGCTCTCGCAGATGGCCGAGGGCGTGACCACGGCCAACGGCCTCGCGTTCTCGCCCGACGCGCGCACGCTCTACTGGGCCGACACGCCGGCCCACGCGGTGCGCGCCTGGGACTGGGACGCCGCGCACAACACGCTCTCGCACGGCCGCGTTTTCAAGCAGTTCGACGCCAAGCCCGAAGGCTGGGCGCCCGGTTCGGCGCTGGCCTATGGCGGGCGGCCCGACGGCGCCACGGTCGATGCCGAGGGCCACTACTGGGTCGCGATGTTCGAGGGCGCGCAGCTGCTGCGCCTCGCGCCCTCGGGCGAGGTCGTGGCGGCCTTCGCGCTGCCGGTGCAGTGCCCGACCATGCCCTGCCTCGGCGGCGACGACCTGCGCACGCTGTTCGTCACCACCGCGCGCAAGGGCCGGCCCGAGGCCGAACTGGCGCAGAAACCCGCCTCGGGCATGGTGCTGTCGATGCGCGTCGAGACGCCCGGCCTGCCGGTCCATTTCTTCGAGGACTAGTCCGCGCCGCATGGCCCTGCAGCACATCCCGCCGATCCAGTGCCTCGTGACCTTCGAGGCGCTGGCGCGGCTGCGCCACGCGGGCCGCGCGGCCGACGAGCTCTGCGTGACCGCCAGCGCTGTCAGCCACCGCATCCGCCAGCTCGAGTCGCACGTGGGCTTCAAGCTGTTCGGCCGCGGCGACTTCAGCCTCACGGCCGACGGCGCGGCCTACCTCGCCAACGTGCGCACCGGCCTGGCCGCGCTGCAGGCGCATGCCGGCGGCGGCAACGCGGCGGCGGGCCAGCGCGCCGCCACGCGGCTGCGGCTCGCGGTCACGCCGACCTTCAGCCGCCAGTTCCTCATGCCGCGGCTCGAACTGTTCCGCAACATCTATCCCGACATCGACCTGGTGCTGCAGGTGTCGATCCCGCTGCTCGACGTGACCGCCGAGCCGGCCGACCTCGAGGTGCGCTACGGCGGCGGCAACTACGCCGACTGCGAGCACCGCCCGCTGCTCGAGGAACTGGTGGTGCCGGCCTGCAGCCCGAGCTACCTCAACGAGTTCGGCCCGTTCCACGGTTTCCGCACCGCGGCCGAGATCGCGGCCGCGCGGCTGATCCGCAGCCCCCTCGAACCCTGGGGCACCTGGTTCGCGAGCTGCGGCATCGACCAGCCCGAGCCGCAGCTGGGCTCGCAGTTCAACGACCTGGGCCTGGTCTACGACGCGGCCGCCAGCGGCTTCGGCGTGGCGCTGGTGCGCCAGAAGATGGGCGCGGCCTGGTTCGAATCGGGCCGGCTGGTGGCGCTGTCGGAGCATGCCGTGCGCTCGCCGCACCGCCACACGCTGTGCTGGCAGCCGGGCGCGCTCGAGCGCTGGGAGTGCGCGGCCTTCGCCGACTGGCTGGTGCAGGCGCTGCGCTGAACACGGTCCGGGCCCGCGCGGCGCGGCGAAGATTCCTCAAGTCCGCCGCAAAAATCCTTCAACCCGGAGGCCGCGCATTTCCTTAGAGTGGGGGGCCGGCCCCCGCCAGGCATCCGCAGAAGAACACCGAGAAGAGACTTCGCCCATGAACGCGCCCCCGAGCCCGACGCAGCATGCGTCGCTCCAGAAGACAGAACGCCAGTCGCAGGTCGTGCGCGCGCTGCAGGCCCACCTGCCGGCGCATGCGCTGATCTGGCATGCCGAGGACACCACGCCCTACGAGTGCGACGGCCTCACGGCCTACCGCCAGCGGCCGCTGGTGGTGGCGCTGCCCGAGACCGAGGCGCAGGTGGCCGCCGTGCTGCGCACCTGCCACGGGCTGGGCGTGCCGGTGGTGGCGCGCGGCTCGGGCACGGGGCTGTCGGGCGGCGCCATGCCGCACGAGATGGGCGTGACCTTGTCGCTCGCCAAGTTCAACCGCATCCTCAAGATCGACCCGGTCGCGCGCACCGCGCTCGTGCAGTGCGGCGTGCGCAACCTCGCCATCAGCGAGGCGGCCGCGCCCTACAACCTCTACTACGCGCCCGATCCCTCGAGCCAGATCGCCTGCTCGATCGGCGGCAACGTGGCCGAGAACTCGGGCGGCGTGCACTGCCTCAAGTACGGCCTCACGCTGCACAACGTGCTCCAGGTGCGCGGCTTCACGGCCGAGGGCGAGCCGGTGGCGTTCGGCAGCGAGGCGCTCGATGCCGCCGGCCTCGACCTGCTGGCGCTGGTGATCGGCAGCGAGGGCATGCTCGCCGTCACCACCGAGGTCACGGTGAAGCTGGTGCCCAAGCCGCAGCTGGCGCGCTGCATCATGGCCAGCTTCGACGACGTGCGCAAAGCCGGCGACGCGGTGGCCGCGGTGATCGCCGCGGGCATCATCCCCGCGGGGCTCGAGATGATGGACAAGCCCATGACCGCCGCCGTCGAGGACTTCGTGCACGCGGGCTACGACCTCGACGCGGCCGCCATCCTGCTGTGCGAATCCGACGGCACGCCCGAGGAGGTCGAGGAGGAGATCGGCCGCATGACGGCCGTGCTGCGCGGCTGCGGCGCCACCGCCATCGCGGTCAGCAACAGCGAGGACGAGCGCATGCGCTTCTGGAGCGGGCGCAAGAACGCCTTTCCGGCCTCGGGCCGCATCAGCCCCGACTACATGTGCCTCGACTCCACCATCCCGCGCAAGCGGCTGGCCGACATCCTGCTCGCGATCCAGGCGATGGAGCAGAAGTACGGCCTGCGCTGCTGCAACGTGTTCCACGCGGGCGACGGCAACCTGCATCCGCTGGTGCTGTTCGATGCCAACGACCCCGACGAGCTGCACCGCTGCGAGCTGTTCGGCGCCGACATCCTCGAGACCAGCGTCGCGATGGGCGGCACCGTCTCGGGCGAGCACGGCGTGGGCGTCGAGAAGCTCAACAGCATGTGCGTGCAGTTCACGGCCGCCGAGAACGAGCAGATGTTCGGCGTCAAGCGCGCCTTCGATCCCGAGGGCATGCTGAACCCCGGCAAGGTGATCCCCACGCTGCAGCGCTGCGCCGAGTACGGCAAGCAGGTGGTGCGCGGCGGCCGGCTGCCGCATCCCGAGCTGCCGAGGTTCTGATGAGCAGCGGCATCGATCACGCATTGGGCCAGGCCGTCGAGCGCATCCGCGCCGCGGCCGCCGACGGCACCGTGCTGCGCATCCGCGGCGGCGGCAGCAAGGATTTCTACGGCGAGGCGCCGCGCGGCGAGCTGCTCGACACGCGCCTGCTCGCGGGCATCGCGAGCTACGAGCCCAGCGAGCTGGTCGTGACCGTGCGCGCGAGCACGCCGCTGGCCGAGCTCGAGGCGGCGCTGGCCGAGAAGGGCCAGTGCCTGGCCTTCGAGCCGCCGCACTTCGCGGCGGATGCCACCGTCGGCGGCATGGTCGCCGCGGGCCTCGCGGGCCCGTCGCGCGCCAGCGTGGGCAATGTGCGCGACTACGTGCTCGGCGCCACGCTGGTCAACGGCCGCGGCGAGGTGTTGAGCTTCGGCGGCCAGGTGATGAAGAACGTGGCGGGCTACGACGTCTCGCGCGTGCTCGCGGGTTCGCTCGGCACGCTGGGCCTGATCGCCGAGGTCAGCCTCAAGGTGCTGCCGGTGCCGCCGGCCGAGGCCACGCTGGAGTTCGCCTGCGACCAGGCCGATGCGCTGCGGCTGCTCAACGAATGGGGCGGCCGGCCGCTGCCGCTCAACGCGAGCTGCTGGTTCGAGTACGCGGGCGCCGGCGCGCTCTACCTGCGGCTGCGTGGCGCGGTGGCGGCGGTCGAGGCCGCGTGCGCGCACCTCGGCGGCGAACGCAAGGACAAGGAGCGCGCCGCGGCCGACTGGCAGTCGCTGCGCGAGCAGAGCCTGCCGTGGTTCGACACCGCGGCCGGACCCGATGCGCTGTGGCGCCTGTCGGTGCCGCAGACCGCGCCGGTGCTGGGGCTCGAGGCCTTCGGCGCGCCGCTGGTCGAGTGGCATGGTGGCCAGCGCTGGTACAAGGCACCGCCCACGCCGGCCGCGGCCGCGCGCCTCCGCGAGGCCGCGCGCGCGGCGGGCGGGCATGCGACGCTGTTCCGCCTGCCTGCGGGCAGCGAAGCCGCGGTGCCGCGCTTCGACCGGCTCGAGCCCGCCGTCGAGCGCATCCACCGCGCGCTGATGCGCGAGTTCGATCCGCACGCCGTGTTCGACTGCGGCCGGCTCCACGCCTTCGACTGAACGACCCCCATGCGGCGCCTGCGCTTTCTCACCGGCCGCCATCGCGCGCCCTCGACCAACCACATGCTCGGCCTGCTGCTCGCGTTCAACGCCGGCGCCGTCAATGCGGGTGGCTTCCTGGTGCTGCACATGTACACCTCGCACATGACCGGCTTCACCTCGCAGGTGGCCGACGGCCTGGTGCTCGGCAACGCGACCCTGCTGCTCAATGCGCTGGGCGCGATCCTGGCCTTCGTGGCGGGCGCGGCGGTCTCGGCGCTGCTGGTCAACTGGGCGCGCCAGCACCATCTGCGCAGCGTCTATGCGCTGCCGCTGCTGCTCGAGTCGGCGCTGATGCTGCCCTTCGGCCTGATGGGCGCGATCACGCTGACCTGGCACACGCCCTTCGCGGTGCCGCTCACGGTGCTGCTGCTGTCCTTCATCATGGGGCTGCAGAACGCGGTGGGCTCCAAGACCTCGGGCGGCCGCATCCGCACCACCCACATGACCGGCAACCTCACCGACCTCGGCATCGAGCTCGGCAAGCTGCTGTACTGGAACCGCCGCGCGAAGCCCGGCGAAACCCTGGCGGGACCGGTGCGCCACAACGGCGCGCGGCTGCGGCTGTTCGCGGGGCTGGTCGGCATGTTCGTCACGGGCGGCATCGTCGGCGCGGCCGGCTTCACCTACGTCGGCTTCGTCTGCGTGGTGCCGCTGGCGGCGCTGCTGCTGGCGCTGTCGCTGCCGCCCTTCATCGAGGACGTGCGGCGTTCGGCCCACCTGCGCCAACTGCTCGGCGCGATCCGCCCGCGGCGCAAGAACGACGCGTCCTCCGGCCCCTGAGGCCGGCGAGTTTCACGAGACAACGACAAGAACCGACCCCACGATGCAAACCGAGCTCGCTCCCGAATTCCGCGGCACCGACGACGGCCGCGAGGCCGAGGCCATCCTGCGCAAGTGCGTGCACTGCGGCTTCTGCACCGCCACCTGCCCGACCTACCAGCTGCTCGGCGACGAGCTCGACGGCCCGCGCGGGCGCATCTACCTGATCAAGCAGGTGCTCGAGGGCCAGGCGCCCACGCGCAGCACGCAGCTGCACCTCGACCGCTGCCTGACCTGCCGCAACTGCGAGAGCACCTGCCCGAGCGGCGTGCAGTACGGCCACCTGGTCGACATCGGCCGGCGCATCGTCGACGAGAAGGTGCCGCGTCCCGCGATGGAATCGGCCACGCGCTGGGTGCTCAAGGAAGGCCTGCCCTCGCCGCTGTTCGGCCCCGCGATGAAGCTGGGCCAGTCGGTGCGCGGCCTGCTGCCCGAGGCACTGAAGGCCAAGGTGCCCGCGAAGCAGGCGGCCGGTGCCTGGCCCACCGCCACGCATGCGCGCAAGGTGCTGATGCTCGCGGGCTGCGTGCAGCCCTCGATGATGCCGAACATCAACACCGCCACCGCGCGCGTGCTCGACGCGGGCGGCATCCAGGCCGTGCTCGCGCCCGAGGCCGGCTGCTGCGGCGCGGTGAAGTTCCACCTCAACGACCAGGAGGGCGGCAAGGCGCAGATGCGCGCCAACATCGACGCCTGGTGGCCGCTGGTCGAACGCAACGAGGTGGAGGCCATCGTGATGAACGCCTCGGGCTGCGGCGTCACCGTGCGCGAGTACGGCCACGTGCTGCGCAACGATCCGGCCTACGCGCTGAAGGCTGCGCGCATCAGCGAGCTCACGCGCGACCTCGGCGAGCTGCTTCCCGACCTGGTGCCCGCGCTCAAGCCACGCGTGCGCGCGACGCCCGGCACCATCGCCTACCACCCGCCCTGCACCCTGCAGCACGGCCAGAAGCTGCGCGGCGGCATCGAGACTCATCTGCGTGCCTTGGGCTTCGATGTGCGCGTGGCGATGAACGAATCGCACCTGTGCTGCGGTTCGGCCGGCACCTACTCGGTGCTGCAGCCCGAGCTCGCCTATCCGCTGCGCGACCGCAAGCTGGGCCACTTGAAGCAGCTGCAGCCGGTGGCGATCGCCTCGGCCAACATCGGCTGCATCACGCACCTGCAGAGCGGCAGCGGCGAGCTGCCGGTGCGGCACTGGGTCGAGCTGCTCGACGCGGCGCTGCAGCCGGCTGCGTGACGGCTCAATCGCAGCGGTAGGTGACCTCGCCCTGCGGCGCGCGGCCCGTGGTCGGCGGCACGAAGCGCAGCGGCGCGCCGAAGTTGCGGCAGTAGGCCTCGGCCTCCTCGGGGCTCGGCGAACGCAGCACGCCGTCGCCGAGCATGGTCACGCGCGGCGCGGTGCGGGTCGCGCAGCCGGCGAGAACGGCCGCCAGGGCCAGGAGGATCAGCGGAGTGGCGCGATGGCGCATGGCGTGACGGGCGCCAGGACGGCGGCGTGGAAGTGCGGGAGCGCCGACTGTAGCGGGTCCGGTCGTCCTGGCGCTTCCGGCCGGCTGCGCCACCGCCGCACACGCTGCCGCGCCCTGGTCCGACTCGCTCGACTGTGGCGCCGGCGCATCATTTCTGCATCCATCGCGCCAAGGAGTACATCCCATGTCCCGCTTTCCCACCCGTGCCGCGCTCGCGGCCGCCTTCCTGTCGCTCGCGGCCGGTGCCTTCACCAGCGCCCAGGCGCAATCCGCCATGCCCGCCTGGAAGGGCGAGGGCGCCACGCGCTACGTCTGCGGCGGCATCGGCTCCGACGAGTCGAAGGCCATGCGCGCCGCGATGAAGGAACACCCGCTGGCGCTGCTGTTCGCGCGCGCCGACGGCGCCTACCTGGCCGACCTGCAGGTCGAGATCAAGGGGGCGGACGGCGCCGCCGCGCTCTCGCTGCGCGCCTCGGGGCCGGTGTGCCTGGTCGACATACCCGCGGGCCGCTATACGGTGGTCGCGACCACCCAGGGCGGCGAGTCGAAGAGCCAGGCCGTCACGGTCGGCAGCGGCTCGACGACCGCGAGCTTCAGGTACTGAGCGTCAGGCGGAGGCGGCGAGCGCCGCCTCGATGTCGCGCGAGAGCGAGGCCGGCGTGTCGAGCGGCGCATAGCGCTTGCGCACCTGGCCGTCGCGCCCGACCAGGAACTTGGTGAAGTTCCACTTGATGGCGGTGCTGCCCAGCAGGCCCGGCTTCTCCTTCACCAGCCACTGGTACAGCGGCGCGGCGCCGCTGCCGTTGACGTCGATCTTCTCCATCATCTGGAAGCTCACGCCGTAGTTCTTCATGCAGAAGGCGCCGATCTCCTCGTTGGTGCCCGGGTCCTGGCCGCCGAACTGGTTCGACGGGAAGCCCAGCACCGCGAGGCCCTGGCCGGCGTACTTCTCGTGCAGTTCCTCGAGGCCCGCGAACTGCGGCGTGAAGCCGCACTTGCTCGCGGTGTTGACGATGAGCAGCACCTTGCCCTTGTAGGCGGCGAGGCTCACGGGCTGGCCGTCGATCTGTCTGGCCTCGAAGTCGTAGACGCTGGTCATGGGGATTTCCTCAAGGGGTCGAAGGAGCGCGATCTTCGCTCGCGGCGGGCGTTCGCGCAAACGAGGACCAGACCGCGGCCGCCACGATCAGCGCGCCGCCCGCGAGGATGCGCGAGTTCATCGTGGCCGCGCCCAGCGCCACCGACGACACGCTCGCGAACAGCACCTCCGACAGCATGATCACCGCCGTCGCGCTGGCCGCCAGCCGCGCGGCGCCGTACTGCAGGCAGACGTTGGCGATCACGAAGCCGAAGCCCAGCAGCGCGGCCCAGCCGATCCAGCCCGGCGAAGCGGTAGTGGGCGGCGCGAAGGCGCCGAGCGCGGTGCCGGTCAGCGCGGCCGTGCCCGCCACCACCGCGCAGCCGCAGAACATCGCGAGCGCGCGCGATTCGCCGGGCGCCGCGCGCAGCTGGCGCAGCACGATGTTGGTGACCGCGAAGCCGAAGCCCGCCGCCACGCCGAGCCAGTCGGGCAGGCTCGAGGGCACGGGCCAGTCGGTGCCCGGCGTCTTGAGCACCACCGCCACGCCGGCCAGCGCCAGCGCCACGCGCGCCAGCGATCCGCCCGTGGGCCGCTCGCCCAGCACGGCCCAGCCCAGCAGCACGCTCCACAGCGGCATCAGGTAGAACAGCAGCACCACGCGCACCACGTCGCCCTGCGTCACGGCCCAGTTGAAGCCCACGTTGGTGAAGCCGGCCGCGAGGCCCAGCAGCACCAGCATCGGATAGGCGGCGAAACCGGCCCAGGCGCCGCGGCGCAGCAGGCCCACCACGGTGGCGATCGCGAGGTAGATCAGGCAGGTGGTCCACACCGGATGCAGGCCATGGCCTTCGATGTGGCGGAACGGAAACCACGACAGCCCCCAGACGAAGGCATTGAAGATCAGGGCGAGGGCGGGCATCGGGCGGGCAAACCGCCGAGCATAGCCGGGCCCTCAGTGGTGCTTGTCGCTGCGGGCGATGGCGAGCAGGTGCTCGACTTCCTCGGGGTACTTCTTGAGGTTGTTCTCGTGCCAGCGCTTGATGATCCACATGCAGCCCGCCACCACGAAGCCGAAGGCGCTGATCGCGCCGTAGGCCGACAGGCCCAGGCCGGTGCACACGCTGTAGAAGCCGCCGAGCAGCAGGATGCAGGCCTGCTCGTTGAAGTTCTGCACCGCGATCGAGCGGCCGGCGCCCATCAGGTTGTGGCCGCGGTGCTGCAGCAGCGCGTTCATCGGCACCACCAGGAAGCCGCCGAGGCCGCCCAGGATGATGAGGAAGGGCACCGCGAGCCACACGTTGCCGATGAAGTTCATGCAGATCACCATCAGCCCCATCGCGATGCCCATGGGGATCACGCGGGTGGCCATGTCCAGCCGCATGCGCATCGAGGCCACGATGGCGCCCACGGCGGTGCCGATGGTCACCACGCCAGTGAGGATCGAGGCCTGCGTGGTGTTGTAGCCCAGCGCCAGCGAGGCCCAGGCCAGCACGATGTACTTGAGGTTGCCGCCCGCGCCCCAGAACAGGGTGGTGGTGGCCAGCGAGATCTGGCCCAGGCGGTCGCGCCACAGGCGGGCGTTGCAGTGCCAGAAGTCGGGCAGCAGGCCGACCAGGTTGCGCGCCAGGCTGTGCTCGGGGTTGGAGCGCATCGGCCGCATCTCGACGCCGGTGTGCGGAATGCGCGTGTTGAACCAGGCCGCGACCATGTAGACCACGATCAGCACCGAGAGCGCGGCCTCGGCCGGCGAATCGATGCCGGTGTCGATGAAGGGCATGTCGAAGGCCAGCAGCTTGCTCGACACCGCGTGCCCCACCAGCGAGCCGCCGAGCACGATGCCCAGCAGGATCGAGGCGATCGTCAGGCCCTCGATCCAGCCGTTGGCCTTGACCAGCTGCGAGGCCGGCAGCAGCTCGGTGAGGATGCCGTACTTGGCCGGCGAATAGGCGGCCGCGCCCAGGCCGACGATCGAATAGGACAGGAGCGGGTGCGAGCCGAACAGCATCATCAGGCAGCCGAACACCTTGATGGCGTTGCTGACGAACATCACCCGCCCCTTGGGCAGCGCATCGGCGAAGGCGCCCACCAGCGGCGCGAGCACCACGTAGAAGACGGCGAAGATCGGCACCAGCGCCGCGCGCTGCCATTCGGGCGCGCCGGCGTTTCGCATGAGATCGACCGCAACGACGAAGAGCGCTTGGTCGGCCAGCGACGAAAAGAACTGGGCCGACATGATCGTGTAGAAACCGCGCTTCATCGATGGGCTGGCTGGCCAGGGGGGTCGCTGGCAGTAGTGAAAAAGTGTCGCGTGGAAGGCGAGTGGGCGGTTATAGCATGGGGGTACGACAGGCCCTGCAGGCAGCTTCTGCGTATTCGACCCCATTCCCGAAGATGCTAAAACGTGGTCTGCAAATCGTTTTCAAAGACCCTTCGCCATGCCCCGCCCCATTCTCGCCACGGTTCACACCGCCGCCTTGCGCCACAACCTCGAGCGCGTGCGCCGCAATGCGCTCGATTCCCGCGTCTGGGCGGTGGTCAAGGCCAATGCCTACGGCCACGGCATCGAGCGCGTCTACGAGGGGCTGCGCGGCGCCGACGGCTTCGCGCTGCTCGACCTGGCCGAGGCGCAGCGCGTGCGCGCGCTGGGCTGGCGCGGCCCGGTGCTGCTGCTCGAGGGCGTGTTCGAGGCGCGCGACCTCGAGCTGTGCTCGCGGCTCGACCTCTGGCACACGGTGCACTGCGACGAGCAGATCGACATGCTCGCGGCCCACAAGACCCTGCAGCCGCACCGCGTATTCCTCAAGATGAACTCGGGCATGAACCGCCTGGGCTTCACGCCCGAGCGCTTCGCCGCCGCCTGGACCCGCCTCAACGCGCTGACCCAGGTCGACGAGATCTCGCTGATGACCCACTTCAGCGACGCCGACGGCGAGCGCGGCATCGCGCACCAGGTCGAGGCCTTCGAGCGCGCCGCGCGCGACCTGCCGGGCGAGCGTTCGATCGCCAACAGCGCCGCCACCCTGCGCCATGCCGACAGCACGCGCGCCGACTGGGTGCGCCCCGGCATCGTGCTGTACGGCAGCGCCCCCGACTTCCCGGCCAACGATGCCGCCCATTGGCAGCTGCAGCCCACCATGACGCTGTCGACCAAGCTGATCGGCGTGCAGACCCTGCAACCGGGCGACACCATCGGCTACGGCTCGCGCTTCACGGCCGATGCGCCGCTCCACATCGGCATCGCGGCGGTCGGCTATGCCGACGGCTATCCGCGCCACTGCGACACCGGCACCCCGGTGCTGGTCAACGGCGTGCGCACGCGCATGGTCGGGCGCGTCAGCATGGACATGATCACGGTCGACCTCACGCCCGTGCCCGACGCGCAGTTCGGCAGCGAGGTCACGCTGTGGGGCCGCTCGGCCGTCAACGATGCGGTGCTGCCCATCGACGAGGTGGCGCGGGCCGCGGGCACCGTGGGCTACGAGCTGATGTGCGCGGTGGCCCAGCGCGTGCCCTTCGCACCCGAGACCGTCGACCACGACCGATGAAGGTCCTCTCCAACTGGCGCTCGGTGCGCCTTTGGGAGACGCAGGTCGAGCGCGACCTGCACCGCCACCACAGCCTGCGCACGCACGGCATCCTGATCGGCAGCTTCACGCTGCTGCTGATGTGGGGCGCCTCGGCGCTGCAGATGCATCTGCTGGGCGTGCAGTCGCTGGCGGTGCGCTACTTCATGACCCTGGGCGTGGGCTACCTCGGCTACCTGCTGGTGCTGCGCTGGTGGGCGCAGCGGCTGGTGGAGGGGCGCGCCGACCTCGGTGACGCGGCCGATGCCGGCGAGCTGGCCTTCGACGCGGGCAGCGCGCTCGCGCGCTCGGGGGCCAGGGCGGACGGCGGCCTGCTGTCCGACGCCGCCAGCGGCGCGCTCGAGGTCGCCGGCGGTGCCGACGAGGGCGCCGTGGTGGTCGTGCCGGTGGTCGCGATCTTCCTGGTCGGCATCGCGGTCGTGCTCGGCGCCGGTTCGCTGGTGCTGCTGTATTTCAGCTGGGACGCGCTGCTGGCCGTGGCGATCGAGGTGGCGTTCTCGTACGTCTCGGCGCGCGCCGCGGTGCGCGTGGCGCGCGAGGGCTGGCTCCTGGCGGCGGTGCGGCTGACCTGGAAGCCGCTGCTGGGCGCGGTCGCCTGCGCCGTGATCCTCGGCGCCACCCTCGACCATTTCCTGCCCGAGGCGCGCAGCCTGCCCGAGGCGGTGCGCATGCTGCTCGGGCGCTGAGGCGAGGCCCGCACCGTGGACCTGCGCACCCTGCGCTACTTCATCGCCGTGCTCGAGGCCGGCAGCCTCTCGCGCGCCGCGGGCACGCTCTACATCGCGCAGCCGGCGCTCACGGCGCAGATCAAGAAGCTCGAGGCCGAGCTCGGCGCGCAGCTGTTCGACCGCTCGCACGCGGGCGTCACGCCCACGCCCGCGGGCCTGCAGCTCTACGAGGACGCGCGGCGCCTGCTGTCCGATGCCGACGCGGTGCGCGAGCGCATCCAGCGCCTGCCGCAGGGTCCCGAGGGCTCGGTCACGGTGGCCGTGCCCTTCCTGCTGGCCTCGCTGCTGCTCGGGCCGGTGCTGGCCGAGCTCAAGGCCTCGCATCCGCGCATCCGCGTGTTCGTGCTCGACGACCTGAGCCTGATGGTGAAGAAGGCCATGCTCGACCGCCGCGCCGACGTCGGCATCCTGGTCGACACGCCGCAGGTCGAGGGCCTGGCCTGCCGCCCGCTCGCGCGCGAGGCCATCTTCGCCTGCGGCTTCGACCGCGACGGCAGCGTGGCGCCGCGCCTGCGCGCCGGCCGGCGCAGCAAGGCCCGGCCCGCGCCGCGACCCGAGATCGACTTCGCCGACGCGGCCCGGCTGCCGCTGGTGCTGCAGTCGCGCCGCTTCGCGATCCGCCAGCGCGTGGAGGAGGCCGCGGCCACGCTCGGCGTGGCGCTCAACCTCGCGCACGAGCACGATTCGGCGCGCGTGATCCGCTCGCTCTATGTCTGCGGCGCCGGCTTCACCTTCACGCCGGCCTGCGCGCTGTCGGACAACCCGCCCGCGGGCGAAGGCTGGATCGCGGCGCGCGTGGTGCGGCCCGCGCTGCAGCGCAGCTACGCCATCGCCACGCCGGCCGACCGCGCGCCCGATCCCGCCGCCCAGGTGGTGGCGCGCGCGCTGGTGCGGCAGGCCGCGCGGCTGATCGCCGAGGGCCGCTGGGAGGCCGAGCTGCTCGCCGAGGTCGAGCCCGAGGCATAGCGCGACGCGCTTCTCGCAAGCCAGGCCATCAATGCGATTGATGGCTCGGCATCAGCAAACGGTATTTCCTGTGACGAAGCGCTTTGGCGGACAGTGGCGCATCGCATGCACGAACGCATGCCTGCCTCCAGGAGACACCCCTTGCCACAGACCACCCCCCGGGTCGCCAACGTCGGCGAACTCGTTTCGCGCTGCGCGCGCCTGCACGGCCCGCGGATCGCGCTGCGCACCGAATCCCGCAGCCTCAGCTACGAGGCGCTCGATCGCCGTTCCAACCGGCTCGCCAACGCGCTGCTGGGGCTGGGCCTCGCGCGCGGCGACAGCGTCGGCATCTACCTGCCGAACTGCATCGAGATCGTCGAGGTCGAGCTGGCCTGCTACAAGGCCGCGCTGGTCAAGGCGCCGTTCAATGCGCGGCTCTCGCCCGCCGAGGTCGGCGAGATCGTCGCCAACAGCGGCGCCGCGTTGATCGTCACCACGGCCGAGCGCGCGGAAAGCTTCCTGCCGCACCTGAAAGGCGACGCGCGCCCCATGCTGCTGTTCGTCGACGTGCCCGAGGGCGACGCCGCTTCGTATGAGGGCGCGCTCGGCCGCGCCAGCGACGCCTTCGAGGCCGCGCGCGTCGAGGCCGACGAACTCGCCGTGCTGCACTACACCTCGGGCTCCTCGGGCGTGCTCAAGGCCGCGATGCAGACCTTCGGCAACCGGCTCGCGCAGCTGCGCAAGTTCCTCGTGCGCTCCGAAGGCATGCGCGAAGGCCACCTGCTGGGCCTGGTCGGTCCGGTCACCCATGCCTCGGGCATGCAGATCGTGCCCGCGCTGTGCAGCGGCGCCACCATCCGGCTGTTCGCGGGCTTCGAGCCCGGCCGCTTCCTCGCCGACATGAAGGCCGAGCGCGTGACCCACACCTTCATGGTGCCGACCATGATCAACATGCTGCTGGCCGAGCTCGAGGGTCGCTACCGCCCGCTGCCCGACCTGCAGCGCCTGGGCTACGGCGCCGCGCCGATGGCGCCCGCGCGCATCCTGCGCGCCATGGACGTGTTCGGCCCGGTGCTGTCGCAGGGCTATGGCGCGGGCGAGACCACCTCGGGCGTCTGCGGCCTCGGCGTCGAGGACCACCTGTTCGCGCGCGCCGCCGCGCCCGGGCGGCTGGCCTCGTGCGGCCGGCCCTTCCTCGAGTCGCTGGTGGAGATCGTCGACGACGCGGGCCAGCCCGTGGCCCGCGGCGAGATCGGCGAGATCGTGGTCAGCGGCCCCGACGTGTTCGCCGGCTACTGGCGCGCGCCCGAGCTCACGGCCGAGGTGCTGAAGGACGGCCGCTACCACACGGGCGATCTCGCGCGCGCCGACGACCAGGGCTTCGTCTACATCGTCGACCGCAAGAAGGACATGGTGATCAGCGGCGGCTTCAACGTCTATCCCTCGGAGGTCGAGGCCGTGCTCTACCAGCACGAGGCCGTCGCCGATGCCTGCGTGTTCGCCGTGCCCGACGACAAGTGGGGCGAGGCCGTGGCCGCGCACGTGGTGCTCAAGCCCGGCCATGCGCTCGACAGCGGCGCGCTCGATGCCTTCTGCGCCGAGCGGCTCGGCGGCTTCAAGCGGCCGCGCCGCGTGGAGTTCGTGGGCACGCTGCCGAAGAACCCGAACGGCAAGGTCGCGCGCAAGGCGATCCAGGCGCCGTACTGGGCCGGCCAGAGCCGCATGGTCAATTGAAGGAAGGAAAGGACATGAACGCATCCCTTTCGTCGTCCGGCGCGAACGCGCGGCCCTTCGAAGGTTCCGCGCGCGCGGCCGAGCTGATCGCGCGCATCGAGGACTTCCTGCATGGCGAGCTCGCCGACCTGGTGCGCGCGCACGGCATCGACCACGAGCACGGCGCGAGCCGCGAACTGCTGCGACAGGTCTGGCGCCGCTCGCAGGCGCTGGGCTTCTACGGCATGACCCTGCCCGAAGCCATGGGCGGGCTCGGCCTCTCGGTGCTCGACCACGCGCTCGTGAAGGAAGCGATCTACGCGAGCGGCTCGCCGCTGGCACCGCACGTGCTCGGCGAGCTCAGCGGCCCGCCGCGCGTGGGCGCGCTGGTGCGCAAGGCCACGCCGCACCACATGGAGCGCTTCATCGTGCCGGTGGCGCGCGCCGAGAAGGCGATCTGCTTCGCGCTGACCGAGGCCGAGGCCGGCTCCGACGCGGGCGCGGTGCAGACGCGCGCCGTGCGCGAGGGCGAGCACTTCGTGCTCAACGGCCGCAAGCGCTTCATCTCGGGCTCGCCCTTCGCCGACTTCGCGGTGCTGATGGCCTCCACCGCGAGCGACCCGGCGCTGCGCGAGGTCAGCGCCTTCTTCGTCGACCTGGCGCAGCCCGGCGTGCGCGTGGAGGCCGGCTACAAGACCATGGCGGGCCAGTCGCACACCGGCGACATCGTGCTCGAGGACTGCCGCATCCCGGTGGCGAACCTCGTCGGCGAACCCGGCCGCGGCCTCGCGCTCGCGCTCGGGCGCATCACGGTCAACCGCCTCTTGCACTGCCCCGCGATGGTGGGGCTGGCCGCGGTGGCGCTGCGCGATGCCTGCGAGTACGCGAGCCGGCGGCGCCAGTTCGGCCGCGCCATCGGCCAGTTCCAGGCGATCCAGCACATGCTCGCCGACATGGCGACCGAGCTGGCGGCCGCGCGCGCGCTGATGCTCGCGACCGCGCGCCAGATCGATGCCGGCTCGGAGGCGCGCGCCGAGGCCTCGATGGCCAAGCTGTTCTGCTCCGAGTCGGCCTTCCGCATCGCCGACCGCGCGGTGCAGATCCATGGCGGCGAGGGCATCGTGCAGGGCCGGCGCGTGGAGTTCCTGTTCCGCATGCTGCGCATGTACCGCGTGCTGACCGGCACCAGCGAGATCCAGCGCAACACCATCGCGCGCGAGCTGCTCGGCGAGCTTCCGGGCTGAACGCATCAACCAAGAACGACAAGGAGACAACCCCATGTGCTTCACGGACCGCCGCCGCTTCCTCGGCACCGCTTCCGCCGCGCTGGCCGCCTTCGCGCTGCCGGCCGCCTCGCGTGCCCGCGCGGCCGCCGCGCCCTGGCCCGAGCGCCCGATCAAGTGGGTCGTGCCCTACCTCGCGGGCACCGGCCCCGACATCACGGCACGCGTGCTGGCCGAGGCCGTGGGCCCGTTGCTGGGCCAGCCGGTGGTGATCGAGAACAAGGGCGGCGCGGGCGGCAACATCGGCGCGCGGCTGGTGGCGCGCGCGCCGGCCGACGGCTACACCTGGATCTACTCGGCCGCGCCGATGGCCGCCAACATGCGCATGTACCGCAGCCCCGGCTACGACGCGCTCAAGGACTTCCGCCACCTCATGCGGCTCACCACCTCCGACATCGTGCTGGTGGTGAACGCCAACGCCGGCATCGCGAGCCTGGCCGAGCTGGCCGCGAAGGCGCGCGCGAACCCCGGCAAGCTCGACTACGCCTCGGGCGGCGTCGGCACGCCCTCGCACCTCGGCGTGGAGCTGCTGCTGAACGCGCTCGGCGCGCAGGCCACGCACGTGCCCTACAAGGGCGCCTCGGAGCTGGTCAACGCCATCCTCGGCCAGCAGGTGGTGTTCGGCACGCCGATCCTGTCGGTGGCCGCGCCGCAGATCCAGGCCGGCAGGCTCAAGGCGCTCGCGATCGCGGGCGCGCGCCGCAACCCGACACTGCCCGAGGTGCCCACGCTGGCCGAGCTCGGCGTGAAGGGCGTCGAGCTGACCTCCTGGGGCGGCATCTCGGTGCCGGCCGGCACGCCCGATGCGATCGCCGAGCGCATCCGCGCGGCCTTCGAGAAGGCGCTCGCGCAGCCCGCGGTGCAGGCCACGCTGGCCGAGAACGGCGGCCTGGCCAGCCCGCAGGGCGCGCGCGAGTACACGCGCGGCTTCACGCAGGAGATGGCGCTGACCGAGACGATGATGAAGCAGGCGGGGCTGCAGCCGCAGTGAGGCTCAGCCCTCGGTGCCGAGGTGCGCCACGAGGTGGTCGATCAGCACCCGGCACTTGGGCACGGTGAAGCGGTTCGGCGGATAGAGGATCCACGCATGGCCGTGGTAGTTGCCGCGGAACTCCCAGTCGCCGAGCACGCGCGCCACGCGGCCCTCGCCCAGGGCCTGCTGCGCCGAGAAGGCCGGCACGCAGGCCACGCCCAGGCCGGCCATCGCGGCCTCCATGCGCATCTCGCTGTGGTTGGCGATGTAGCGGCCATGCACCGTCACCTCCACGTCGTCCTCGCCGGGGCGGCTGAAGCGCCAGTGGTTGTCGCGCTCGTGCTCGCCCAGCGACAGGCAGCTGTGGGCCGCGAGGTCGCGCGGGTGCGCGATGGCCGCATGGCCCTCGAGGTACGCGGGCGCGGCCACCAGGATGTGCGCCACCGCCATCAGCCGGCGCGCCACCAGCCCCTCGGGCGGCTCGGTGGTGAGCCGCACCACGAGGTCGACGCCCTCGCGGATCGGATCGATGTCGCGGTCCTCCACGATCAGTTGCACGTCGACCGCGGGATGGCGCGCGAGGAAGTCCAGCACCAGCGGATGCAGCACCCGGCGCGCGAAGGCCTTGGGCGCGCTCAGCCGCACCAGCCCGCGCGGTTCGGCCGAGAAGCGCTGCGCCAGCGCCATCGTGTCCTGCGCCGCGGCCGCCAGTTCGCGGCAGCGCTCGAAGGCCTCGGCGCCGGCCTCGGTCAGGCGCAGTTGGCGCGTCGTGCGCTGCAGCAGCTGCACGCCGATCTCCCTCTCGAGCCGCTTCACCTGCCGGCTCGCGGCCGAGGGCGTGATGCCCAGCAGGTCGGCCGCGGCCGAGAAGCTGCCGAGCTCGGCCACGCGCAGGAAGGCCACCATCTCGGGCAGTACCTTGAGGAATGAATTCGGTCCCACGGTGCAACAGTCCTGTTCCTGCGGATGGCTACTCGCCGCGATCGATGCCCGGAACAATTCCGCCTCGGGCCCTGCGCATGGCGCGCGGGCACCGGCATCGAACAGGCGGAGTATGGATTCAAAGCGCGCGGGCGGCATCGCCCTCACCCCCGGCGGCGTGCCGGCCCGGCCCGGCTTCGGCATGGCCGAACTCATGCTGCTGCTGGTGGCGGCGGTCTGGGGCGGCAGCTATGCGGTCGCCAAGCAGGCCACGCTGCAACTGCCGGTGCTCGAATTCATCGCGCTGCGCTTCGGCCTGACCTTCCTCGTGCTGCTGCCCGCGCTGCGCCCGCTGGTGGGGCCGCAGTGGCGGCAGGGGCTCGCGGTGGGCGGGCTGCTGGGCGCGAACCTGCTCGCGATCTTCGTCTGCGAGACCTTCGGCGTCTCGCTCACCAGCGCGAGCAACGCCGCCTTCCTGATCAGCCTGTGCGTGGCCTTCACGCCGCTGGCCGAATGGTGGCTGCTCGGCGAGCGGCCCGCGCCGCGCGTGTTCGCGGCCGCGGCGATCTCGCTCGCGGGCGCCGCGCTGCTGTCGCTGAGCGCGCATGCCTCGGCCAGCTCGGCCGGCCTGGGCTGGGGCGATGCGCTGATGGTCGCGGCCGCCGTGCTGCGCGCCCTCATGGTCTGCCTGACGCGCCGTCTCGCGGGCCGCCATGCGCTGCCGGCGCTCACGCTGACCGCGGTGCAGGCGGGCACCATGGCCCTGGGCGCGGCCGCGCTGGCGCTCGCGGTGTCGGGCGGCACCTGGCATATGCCGCCGGCCACGGCCTCGTTCTGGTGGGGCATGGCCTATCTCGTGCTGCTGTGCACCGTGTTCGCCTTCTTCGCGCAGAACCATGCGGCCTCGCGCACCAGCCCGAGCCGGGTGTCGCTGCTGATGGGCAGCGAGCCGGTGTTCGGCGCGCTGATCGCGGTCTGGGGTTTCGGCGAACGGGTAGGGCCCGGCGGCTGGATCGGCGGCGCGATGATCGTCGCGGCCGCGTGGTGGGTCACGCTGCCGCCGCGCCGAGGCTGAGCCCGCCGGGCATGGCATCCTCGGAGCGCATGACCGATTTCTCCGTGGCCCACGGCCCCCACACCCTGCGGGGCTCGATCCTTCCGAATGCCGCGGGCGAGCCGCCGCGCGTGCTGGCGCTGCATGGCGGCGGCGTCCAGGCCTCGCGGCGCGGCATCCGCTACCTGCTCGACGGCTTGGTACAGGGCGGCGTGCCCTGCGCCTCCTTCGACTTCCGCGGCCATGGCGAGAGCGATGGGCAGCTCGAGGGCTCGAGCCTCGCGCACCGCGTGGCGCAGGCACGGACGGTCGCCGAGCAGGTGGCGCCGGGCCGGCCGATGTCGCTGATCGCCAGCAGCATGGGCGGCCACATCGCCTGCGCGCTGATCCCGGTGCTGAACCCGCCCGCGCTGGTGCTGTTCTGCCCGGCCGCCTACGTGGCCGAGGCCGAGGGCGCGCCCTTCGGCCCGCGCTTCCAGGGCCTCCTGCGCGCGACCCGCGACGAGGACTACGCGGCCTCGCCGGCCTTCGCCGCGCTCGATCGCTTCGAGGGCCGGCTGCTGCTGGTGCTCGGCGGCGAGGACGCGGTCATTCCCGCCGCGGTGCTCGCGCAGTACGCGCAGCGGGCGCGGCGCGCGAAGAGCGTGGAAGTGCTGCGGCTCGCGGGCGCGGGCCACAAGCTGCACGAATGGCTGCCCGCGCATCCGCGGGACCACGCGCGCGTGCTCGAGGCCGCGCTGCGCACGCTGGCATAACGCCAGCGCCAGGGCCAGGGCCAGCGCCGCTCGGTGCAGCTCAGTACAGGCCGAGCTGCCGCGTCTTCAGGCGCGCCAGCCCCAGCAGCGCATCGGTGAACGGCGTTGCCACGGCGGTCAGCTCGCCGAGCTCGCGCACCACGGTCACGAGGGCGTCGAGCTCGACCGAGCGGCCGGCCTCCACGTCCTGCAGCATCGAGGTCTTGAAGGCGCCGAGCTTGCGCGTGACCGCGTGGCGGTCTTCCGGGCTCTGCGCGATCTCGATGCCGATGCGGCGACCGATCTCCTTGGCCTCGAGCATCACGGCCGAGATGAAGCCGCGCACGTAGTCGTCGCCCATGATCAGGTCGGTGGTGGCACCGGTCAGCGCGCTGATCGGGTTCACCGTCATGTTGCCCCAGAGCTTGAACCAGACGTCGCGCTGGATCTGCGGCGACAGCGTGGTCTCGATGCCCGTGGCCTGCAGCAGCTCGACCAGCTTCTTCACGCGCGGCGTGGCCTCGCCCGAGGGCTCGCCCACGATCAGGCCGTTGCCGAAGTGGTGCCGCACCACGCCGGGCGCGTCGAGCGAGCAGCTGCAATGCACCACGCCGCCGATCACGTTGGCGGCGGGAATGGCTTTCGCGATTGCGCCGTCGGGATCGACCGCGCCCAGGCGGTGGCCCGCGATGGGGCCGCCGAAGCCGCCTTCGAGGAACCACCAGGGCACGCCGTTCATCGCGGTCAGCACCATGGTGTCGGCACCGATCAGCGGCGCGATGCGCTCGGCCACGCCGGCCAGCGCCGGCGCCTTGACGGCGATCACCACCAGGTCCTGCACGCCGAGTTCCTCGGGGTCGGCCACCGCGTTGACCGGCACGCGCGTGCGCACGTCGCCGCGCATCAGCGAGAGGCCGTCGCGCCGCAGCGCTTCGAGCGTGGCGCCGCGCGCCACCACGTTGAGGCGCTGGCCCGCTTGCGCGAGGCCGACACCGATCCATCCGCCGATCGCGCCGGCGCCGTAAATGCAGATCTTCATGGTCGGATCGTAGCGGTCAGGCGCGGTAGGAAGGATCGATGCGGTCGACCTGGCGCACCAGGGCATTGAACACGTCCTGGCCGGCGCCGTGCGCGGGGCTGAACTGCAGCGCGTCGCGCGTGCAGCGGCGCGCGATCTCCTCGCTCACGGGGATCGCGGCGCCCATCGAGAAGGTCGCCATCTGGATCTCGCAGGCACGCTGCAGCGTCCAGAGGATCGCGAAGGTCTGCGGCAGCGTCTGGCCCCAGGCCAGCAGGCCGTGGTTGCGCAGGATCACGGCGTTGCGGTCGCCGATGCTGCGCAGCAGGCGCGGGCCCTCGTCGGCGTGGATGGTGATGCCCTCGAACTCGTGGTAGGCCACCATGCCGTGCAGCTGCGCGGTGTAGAAGTTGGTCTGCTGCAGGCCGCCCTGCAGGCAGGCCACGGCCACGCCCGCGGTGGTGTGCGTGTGCATCACGCAGTGCGCGCCCTCGAGGCCGTCGTGGATCGCGGCATGCACCGTGAAGCCGGCCGGGTTGACCGGGAAGGTCGAGCCGTCGAGCACGCGGCCCTGCAGGTCGATCTTCACCAGGTTGCTCGCCGTGACCTCGCTGTAGTGCAGGCCGAAGGGATTGATCAGGAACTGCTTCTCGCCACCGGTCACGCTGTCGGGCAGCCGCACCGTGATGTGGTTGTAGATCATCTCGGTCCAGCCCAGCATCGCGAAGATGCGGTAGCAGGCCGCGAGCTCTTCGCGCGCGGCGCGCTCGTCGGGATGGATCGAGGGATGGACCAGGGCCGACGCGGACGACGGCGTGGTGGTGGCGAGAGGGGTCATTGCAGTTCCTTCATACGGTTAGCCTTCAGCCGTGAAGCCGACTTCCTTGACGATCGGCGCCCACTTGGCGGTGTCTTTCTTCAACAGTTCGGTCAGCTCGGCGGGCGTGGAGGACATGGCTTCCAGGCCGAAGGTGCCGAGGCCGTCGACCACGTCCTTCTGCGCCAGCGCGTTCTTCATCGAGGCATTGAGCCTCGCGACCAGCTCGGGCGAGGCCTTGGCCGGCAGGAAGAAGGCGAACCACTCGCTGTGCGCCATGTCCTGGATGCCCTGCTCGCCGAAGGTCGGCACGTCGGGCGCGAAGCGGCTGCGCTTGGCGCCCGAGACGCCGAGGATGCGCACCTTGCCCGTGGGCAGGTGCTGCGTGATGTCGCCGATCGGGCCCGACACCGCCGAGATGTTGCCGCCCAGCAGGTCGAGCATGGCCGGCTGCGTGCCGCGGTAGGCCGCGTGCTTGAGCTCGACGCCGCCCTTCTTGCCGAGCAGCGCGCCGATGAAGTGCGGCGTGGAGCCGGCCGCCGGCGAGCCGTAGTTGGCGCCGGCCGGGTTGGCCTTGGCCCAGGCCAGGAATTCGGGCACGGTCTTCACGCTGGCCGGCACGGCCGGGCCGACCGCGAAGCCGAAGTCGAAGATGCAGCCGATGGTCACGGGCGTGAGGTCGACCATCGGGTCGTACGGCAGCTTCTTGTAGATGTGCGGATAGATCGTGAGGATCGAGGTCGGCGTCTGCAGGATCGTGGTGCCGTCGGCCGGGCGGCCCTTGACGTAGCCGACCGCGATCTGGCCGCCCGCGCCGGTGCGGTTCTCCACCACGGCCGCGCGCGCGTAGTCGGGGCTCAGCTTGGTCGCGACCCGGCGGCAGATGGTGTCCGAGGTGCCGCCGGCCGCGAAGCCGGTGACGATGGTCGCGGTCTCGATGCCGGCCTGCGCGAAGGCCCGTTGGCCGATGCCGGCAAGCAGCGCGGAGGCGCCGGTGGACTGCAGCAGCTGGCGGCGGGTGAAGCTCATGATGGTTCTGTCTCCGGGTAACGGTGGTTGGGGGTCAGGACTCGTCGCGCAGCCAGGTGACCGCGCCCGAATGGGTCACCGCGCCCTGGTGGGCCGGGCGCACGGTGAGCGCGTATTTTTCCAGCAAGCCACCGCGCGGGACCCCCGCGTTTACCTCACGTCCGGCGAGGCGCCGCGCGATCTCCTCGTCCGTCAGTTCCACCGAAATGGTGCGCGCCGCCGCGCGCGCGTCGATCGCGATCAGGTCGCCGTCGCGCAGCGCCGCGATCGGGCCGCCGTCGGCCGCCTCGGGCCCGGCATAGCCGATGCACAGCCCGCGCGTGGCGCCCGAGAAGCGCCCGTCGGTCAGCAGCGCCACCTTGTCGCCCATGCCCTGGCCGTAGAGCAGGGCGGTGATGCCCAGCATCTCGCGCATGCCGGGGCTGCCCTTGGGGCCCTCGTTGCGGATCACGATCACGTCGCCGGCCTCGTACAGCCGGTTCTGCACCGCCGTCTGCGCCTGTTCCTCCGAATCGAAGACGCGCGCCGGGCCGCGGTGCACCAGCGTCTGCAGGCCGGCGGTCTTGAGCAACGCGCCGTCGGGGCAGAGGTTGCCCTTGAGCACCGCCAGCCCGCCGTCGCGCGTGATCGGGTTGCCGGCCTCGCGCACCACGCGGCCGTCGGGCGCCAGCGCGTCGGCCAGTTCCTCGGCCATGGTGCGGCCGGTGAAGGTGAGCACGTCGCCGTGCAGGAAGCCCTGCTCGAGCAGCGTGCGCAGGATCACGCCGGCGCCGCCGATGTAGAACACGTCGCGCGCGAGGTAGCGCCCGCCCGGGCGCAGGTCGGCGATGAGCGGCGTGCGCGCGAACACCTCGGCCACGTCGTCGAGGTGGAAGCGGATGCCGGCCTCGTGCGCGATCGCCGGCAGGTGCAGCGCGGCATTGGTCGAGCCGCCGGTGGCCGAGACCACGGCGCAGGCGTTCTCGAGCGCCTTGCGCGTGACGATCTCGCGCGGCAGCGGGCTGTCGCCCATCACCGCCTTCATCAGCGTCTTCGCGGCGCGGCGCATCAGCGGCGCGCGCTCGCTGAACACCGCCGGCACCATGCTCGAGCCGATCGGCGCGAGGCCCAGCGCCTCCGACACCATGCCCATGGTGTTGGCCGTGAACTGCCCCGCGCAGGCGCCGGCCGTGGGCAGGCAGGCGCGGCTCATGGCGTCGAGCTCGTCGTGCGTGGCCGTGCCGGCCAGCACCTTGCCGATGGTCTCGTAGGTGTCGACCACGTTGAGGTCGCGCCCGTCGGGCCCGGGCATCTGGCCCGGCAGCGCCGAGCCGCCGTGCACGAACACGCTCGGCACGTTGCAGCGCACCATGCCCATCATCAGGCCCGGCAGGTTCTTGTCGCAGGCGCCGATCGCGAAGATGCCGTCCCACTGGTGGCCGCGCACCGAGGCCTCCACGCTGTCGGCGATCAGCTCGCGCGAGATCAGCGAGAAGCGCATGCCCGAGTGCGCCATGGTCAGCCCGTCGCTGACCGACACCACCGGGCATTCGTGCGGCGTGCCGCCGCCCGCGTAGATGCCGGTCTTGGCATGCTGCGCCTGCTCGCGCAGGTTCAGGTTGCACGGGCTCATCTCGCCGCCGGTGTGGAACACGCCGACGTGCGGGCGCTCGATGTCCTCGTCGTCCTGGCCCAGCGCATGCAGGAAGCTGCGCGTGGTCGCGCGGATCGTGCCCTCGCGGATGGTGGCGGAACGGAAGCGCGGCTTGAAAGATGGGGTTGTCATCAGTGTTCCAAGGTGGATACGTTCTCTGTGAGGCGAAGACTCATGACCAGCTTGCGTTCCTCTCTGGGCAATGACAACAGATGTCTATCGTCACGCGTTTTGAGCCAATTTACAGCCGAGTTGCTCATTCTTTCGAGAGAGTCCAAAAGCTTAAAGCGCGAATCGCCTTTCGAAAGTGTTCCCTCACCCAAAAGAATTTCTCGAAGGATCTGCCCTGCCGCCTCGGTGCCGAAGACTGTGGAAATTTTAAAAATAGCAAAGGCTGCATGAGAGGGGAATTTTTGCAACAACTTGCGAAGCAATCGCAGCGCGGTTGTTCCCAAAGACTCATTGATTTGAAAGAGGTTGATGCTTGCAGCCAATAACCCGATATATACGGAAACAGCATTTGACTTGCTGATCACGCTTTCATTTTTTTGGATGCTGAAGGAGATCGATTGGTATGCCGCTGCAGGAGCTAACTGGATCTGGTGTTTGGCAGCTGGTGAGGTATGAGCCAAACTCAGAAGTAGGATCAAACGAATCTGGTTGGAGATCTCATTGATCGGTGATGTTGCTGCGATCTCATCGATGATGGCAGCCGCTTTTCCAAAATCATCTTCTTTGAAATGTGTTTGGAGTACAGCAATCTGTGCTTCAAGAACTGGATGAATGCCTTGATCTGTCTTTGCCAAGGTTAGCGCGCGCAAGACATATGCGTGTTCCAATGCCCCCGAATTTTCAGGACCGTCAAGCCATTCCTGTAGCTCTACTTCCGAGTACCAGATCCGAAGAAAGTCGGCGAACAGCCCAATGGGCTCACCTCGCTGCGACTTGACCTCCATGCACAGCCGCATCAACGGCTCGGTCAGCTCGTAGTAGCTCTCGCGCCCCTGCTCGATCGAACGCACATAGCGCTTCTCGCGCAACTGCTTGAGCTGCCCCGAACAGGTTTGGTGCGTGATGAAGCAGGCCTTGGCAATCTGCTTGACCGGTGCCGCGCCGCGATAGCTGACGAGGTATTCCACGATCTTTCGCTGCTGGCCCGAAAGCTCCTTCATCCGCGCCTGGTAGTAGGGCGTGAGTTCGTCCAGCGTGTGCATCACGGCCTGCACCAGTTCGTCGAGCGCCTCGCGGCTCAGGAACTGCGCAAAGATCACGTAGATGCGCGGATTGCCTTCCGCAAGGTGATGCACGGCGCGGATGCGTGCATGGCCTTCGGGCGTTCCGATGAACTCGGCCAGCGCCTCGTCGCCGCGTTCCACGGCGATCTTCTTCAGCAGGTCGACGACGTCCTCGAGGCTGAATTCCTTCAGGGCCTGGATGTCGAAAAAGCCGTAGAACGGCGACTTCTGCAGGCTCACGCCCGCGAACAACGAGGGCGTCGTGGTGACCAGCACCAACTGCGGGTGGTTCTGGATGAAGGCCCTGAACTGCCGCTGCCCGGCGTCGCCCAACTGGTCGAACAGGTCGTCGAGGTTCTCGAGCAGCACGATCAGCGTCTTGTCGCCGAGCACGTCGAGCAGCAGCGACGAGGCCTGTGCCTCGGCTTGCTTGAGCGTCAGCTCGTACAGCGGCGTGGTGCGCGCAGCGATGCCCAGTTCCGGCTGCTTCTGGTCGAGCGTGCGCAGGATGCGCAGCACCAGCTCGAAGAAGCTGGTCACGCCCCATTCCTCTTCGCGCATCCAGGCGATCAAGCCTTTCTCGCGAACCTCTTTCGACTGGGAAAGCCGGTGATGCAGGAGCGAGATCAGGTGCGTCTTGCCGATGCCGCGCGGGCCGACGAAGAGGTAGTGGTGCTTCGACCGTGTGGCCACGCTGTGCACGACGTCGTCGTAGCATGCATCGATCAGCGGCTGTCGTTGCACGAGCATCTGCTGCAGCGTGTCGGGCTGCATCATGCTCGGCGTGAAGTGCGACAGGTACAACGCCTTCTGCGTCATCGGCGTCGGCACCGCGGAGGGCTTGCCGGTCTTCTTCATGCGCCGGCTCCGTCATTCACGGACACACCGCGATGCCAGCGCCACCAGCGCGCCACGATGCTGAACTTGTACCGAAGGTTGCCGCTGTCGGGGTCGCGAACGAAGTAGTAGTCGCGCTCGAGCAGGTGCGTGAGCTCGAGCCAGCTCTCCCGCTCCAGCGCCGCAACGGTGCCCTTGGCGCGGTTGATGGCGGACTGCATCGGCATCGAATCCGGCGTGGACGCCACCGCGTCCAGCAGGGCGTGGCAAGCGGCGCGGTCGCCGGCGTAGTACTCCTGCGTTCGCTCCTCGTAGTGCTTCAGATGCCAGGGATCGAGCGCGGACCGGATGGCCTCGGCCACTTCCTTGCGCACGTCGTCGCTCGTCACGCGATAGCCCGAGCCCGCATGCTTCGACTTGAGCTTGCTCAGCACATGGTGGATGTAGAACGGGATGTCGTCCACCTCCGTCGCCACCGTATCCGCCACGGCATCGTCGGCCAGTGCGATGCGGTTGTCGTTGAACAGCCGCAGGGCGAGCGAGGCCGCATCGGCATGGGCCAGCGGCGGGACTTCCATCGTGGCCATGTCGTTGACCGGCGCGTTGACATAGCCCTGCTGCTTCAGATGGCGGACCACGTGATGCAGGCCGACAGAGCCGGTGAACACCATCCGCACCTTGGGGTTCTGCTGGCGGATGCTGCGCAGCACGTCCAGCAGTTCCATCGCCTCCTGCGGCGCGGTCTTCGCGAGGTTCTGCAGCATCATGGGCAGCTCGTCCCACAGGAACACCACCTGCTCGGTCTGCGCCGATTCACCGAGGTGCGCCAGGGTATCGACCAGGCCCTGCTTCCAGGTCTTGGCCGTGAAGTTGGGGAATGTGACCGGGCCGATCTTCAGCCCGGCCGCTTCCGAGCCGATGCTCGCGAGCCATTCCCTGAACTGCTTGACCTTGCCGAGCAGCGGGTGCAGGTCCGACATCACGTACTGCACGAACTCGTTCGCGCTGCGGACCCCTTCGAGATCGCGCTTGACCATGACCCAGCCATCGCGCCGCTGGGCCTCCAGCTTGCTGAGCACATGGGTCTTGCCCATGCGCCGCTCCGCGACCAGTTGCAGGCTCTGGGTTTCCAGGGCGTCCATGACCTGGGCGACCAGGGTGTCCCTGCCGACGATGTCTTCGAGCGCCAGCGCTCCGCCTGGATTGATTTTCATTGAAGTACGATGGATTTAACGTACGTCAAATTTATCATGCGTTCAAGGCGACAGCGGTCCGGGCGCGGCTCAATAGCTCGACGATTCGGGGCTTGCTGCACGGTCCTTGTACTTGGCGAGCAGCTGCTTCGCCGCCGCGGCCAGCACGATGGTGTCCACCCCCACGGCCACGAAGGTGGCGCCGGCCGCGAGCCACTTGCGCGCCTGCTCCTCGGTGGTCGAGAGGATGCCCGCGGCCTTGCCGGCCTTCTGGATGCGCGCGACCGCGTCGGCGATCACCGCCTGCACCTCGGGATGGTTGGGCTGGCCCACGAAGCCCATCGAGGCCGACAGGTCGGCCGGGCCGATGAACACGCCATCGACGCCGGGCGTGGCCGCGATCGCGTCGAGGTTCTTCATCGCCTCCACCGTCTCCGCCTGCACCAGCAGGCAGGTCTGGGCATTGGCTTCGTGCAGGTAATTGGGATAGGCCTGCCAGCGCGAGGCCCGCGCGAGCGCGCTGCCCATGCCGCGGATGCCCTCGGGCGGATAGCGCATGCCCTGCACCATGCGCGCGGCCTGCTCGGCGGTGTCGACCATCGGCACCAGCAGCGTCTGCGCGCCGATGTCGAGGTACTGCTTGAGCAGCGTGGTGTCGCCCACGGGCACGCGCACGATCGGCTGCGGCCGGGTCGCGCCCTCGGGCAGCGCCGACCAGGCGCTCGAGATGCCCTGCAGCTGCGCGAGCACCGAGCGCACGTCGTTGGGCGCGTGCTCGCCGTCGACCAGCAGCCAGTCGTAGCCGGTGCCGGCCAGGATCTCGGCCGCGTAGCCGTCGGCCAGGCCGACCCACAGGCCGATCTGGGCGCGCTTCTCGGCCATGGCCTTCTTGAACAGGTTGATGGGGGTTTGCATGAGGTATTCCGAGGAGGTCAGACGAGGCGGAACGACACGGCGCCCAGCGGGCCGTAGTCGGCATGGAAGGTGTCGCCGGGCAGCGCGGTGGTCGGGCGCGTGAACGAGCCGCCGAGCACGACCTCGCCGGCTTCCAGGTGCTCGTCCCAGGGCGCGAGCTTGTTCGCGAGCCAGGCCACGCCGGTGGCCGGATGGTTGAGCACGGCCGCGGCCACGCCCGATTCCTCGATCACGCCGTTCTTGTAGAGCAGCGCGCTGACCCAGCGCAGGTCGACCGCGTCGGGCTTCACGGGCCGCCCGCCGATCACGATGCCGGCATTGGCCGCGTTGTCGGCGATGGTGTCGAAGACCTTGCGCGGCGCCTTGGTGTGGCGGTCGAACTGCTCGATGCGCGCGTCGATGATCTCGATCGCCGGCACCACGTAGTCGGTGGCCGCGAGCACGTCGAAGATGGTCACGCCCGGGCCCTTGAGCGGCTTGCCGAGGATGAAGGCCAGCTCGACCTCGATGCGCGGCGCGATGAAGCGCGCGAAGGGAATGTCGCTGCCCTGCTCGAAGAACATGTCGTCGAGCAGCGTGCCGTAGTCGGGCTCGGTGATCTGGCTCGACTGCTGCATGGCGCGCGAGGTCAGGCCGATCTTGTGGCCCTTGGCCACGCGGCCCTCGGCGATCTTCTGCTTGACCCATGCGCGCGAGATCGCATAGCCGTCCTCGATGGTCATCTCGGGAAAGCGCTTGGAGAAGTGCTCGACCTGCACGCGCGAGCGTTCGCTCTCGTGCAGTTCGGCCGCGAGCCGGGCGATGGTGTCGGAAGAAAGCATGGCGGTGTGTGGGGGGGTCAGCTCTTGTTGAACAGGGGATGCAGGTTGCTGTGCTTGCCGTCGTAGACCTGGCCGGGGCTCTCGTCGATCTGCAGCGTGATGCCGATGTGGCGTTGCGAGAAGACGGGCTCGAAGTGGCTTCGCACCTTGGCCAGCAGCTCGTCGCCGGCCTTCTTCTTCACGGCCTCGGAGCGGCCCGCGGCCATGCGCAGGTTGAGGTAGACGAAGGCGTAGTCGGCCTGGCCGTCGGCCACCGCGTAGTGCGCGGCCGGGTAGGCCAGCACGCGCGTGCCGCCGATCGGGAACACGGGCTTGCCGGCCTCGTCGCGCTGTTCGAGCATGGTGTCGGCCAGCGTGCGGCACAGCGCCGACATGTCGGTCTCGGCCTCGATGTTGGGCGTGTAGAGGATCACCAGGTGCGGCATGGTCGTGCTCCGTTCAAACCACCGACATCGTCGCGGCCGTGCAGGTCACCGCGAAGATCGGAATGGCCTTCATGTGGAAGATCTCTCCCTGGCCGCGCGCGGCCGCGGCCACGCTGAGGAAGGTGCGGATCTCGAAGCCGCCCTGGCCGGCCTCGCGGTAGGTCGCCTCGTCGCCGTAGTCGTCGAGCGACAGCAGCGCCTCGCGGTCGTTGGCGCACCAGCGGCGCATGAACTCGGCGTCCCACTCGGCATTGACCTTGCCCGAGTCGGGCGTGGCCGGCCAGTGCGAGATGCCGCCGGTGCCCACCAGCGCGATGCGCTCGGGCACCTTGTCGCAGGCGCGGCGCAGCGCCTCGCCGAAGGCCCAGGCGCGGTGCAGCGGCGTGAGCGGCGGGCCCTGGCAGTTGATGTTGACCGGGATCACCTTGGTGTCGAAGTTCGGCGTGAGGAAATTCAGCGGCACCATGATGCCGTGGTCGAACTTCCATTCCTCGGCATAGGCCACGTCCACCGTCTGCATCACCTCGCGGATCAGCCGCTGCGACAGCGCGGCGTCGCCCGGGATGGTGTGCTTCTCGATGCCGAGCCACTTCGGGTCCTCGATCGGGCCCTCGTAGCTGTCGGCCATGCCGATCGCATAGGCCGGCATGTTGTTCATGAAGAAGTTCGCAAAATGCTCGGCCGCGATCACGATCACCGCGTCGGGCTTGGTCGCGCGCATGGCCTCGCCGAAGCGATGGAACTGCGCGTGGAACTCGTCCTTCACCGCCGGGTCGGCGAGATGCGCGCGGCCGGTGATGCCGGGGGCGTGGCTGCACACGCCTGCGAATACGAGACTCATACGCCCGCCACCTTTTCGTCTGTGCTTGTCGTCATTGCATAGATGCCGGCGCGCACCGGCCCGTACTTGCGCACGCCCTCGCGCATGGCCTCGAGGTAGTCGGCCCACGGGATGCCCAGCAGCGGCGCGAAGTGCATCAAGAGCTGCCCGTTGCAGCCCAGCACGTAGAGCTTGCCGACGTCGCCGCCGTCGATGGCCTCGCGCTCCTCGTCGCTGAGGTCGTAGCCGCCGAGCAGCGCCTTGCGCGTGTCGCCGCCTTCGGCATAGCGCCGCTGCACCTCGGCATCGCGGTTGAGCGCGAACAGGAATTTCTGCATCGCATAGAGGCTCATGGTCAGCCCTCGATCTGGATGTTGGCCTTGCGGATCACGTCGCCGTACTTCGCGATCTCGCTCTGGACGAAGACCGCGAAGCGCTCGGGCGAGCCCGACAGCGACGCGATGCCGCCCTTGCGGAAGGCCTCGGTCACCACCGGTCCCGCGAGCGCGCGGTTGACCTCGGCGTTCACGCGCTGCACCACGGCGTCGGGCGTGCCGGCGGGCGCCAGCAGGCCGTTCCACGAATTGGACTCGATCGCCACGCCCTGTTCGGCCAGCGTGGGAATGTTCGGCGCGTACTGCGAGCGCTGCGCGGTCGCCATGCCCAGCGCCACCAGCTTGCCGCCCTCGACGTGGCCGCGGAACTCGGGCCAGTTGCCGAACATCATCGTGACCTGGCCGCCGAGCAGGTCGGTCAGCGCCGGGCCCTGGCCCTTGTAGGGCACGTGCACGATGTCCAGGCCCATCTGCAGCTTGAGCATCTCGCCCGACAGGTGGGCCGAGGTGCCGTTGCCGAAGGAGGCGAAGCTCAGCGTGCCGGGCTTCGCCTTGGCCTGGTCGCGCAGGTCGGCCAGCGTCTTGAGGCCGCTGCCCGGATGGGTGGCGAGCACGTGTTCCGACATGCCCATCAGCGCCACCGGGCGCAGGTCCTTCAGCGTGTCGTAGGGCAGCTTGCGCACCAGCGTCTGGTTGGCCGCGAAGCTGTTGGCCACGCAGACGAAGCTGTAGCCGTCGGGCGCGGCCTTGGCGACCGTGTCGACGCCGATCACCGTGCCCGCGCCGGGCTTGTTCTCGATCACCACGGGCTGGCCCAGGGTCTTCGCGAGCTCGGTGCCGACCAGCCGCGCGACGAAGTCGGTGGTGCCGCCGGGCGGGAAGGGCACGACGATGCGCACCGGCCGGACCGGCCACGCGGCCTGGGCGCGCACCAGCATCGGCAGCGCGGCCAGGGCCGCCGTGCCCTGCAGCAGGGTGCGACGGCCGAGGCTCATGCCACGCCCCAGTGCGGAATGTGGTGCGAGCCCATCGACACCGCCACGTTCTTCGGTTCGCAGAACACTTCGTAGCTCCAAGTGCCGCCTTCGCGGCCGGTGCCCGAGGCCTTGGTGCCGCCGAAGGGCTGGCGCAAGTCTCTGACGTTCTGGCTGTTGACGAAGCACATGCCGGCCTCCACGGCCGCGGCCACGCGGTGCGCCTTGCCGATGTTCTCGGTCCAGACGTAGCTCGACAGGCCGTACTGGATGTCGTTGGCGAGCTCGATGGCATGCGCCTCGTCGCGGAACGGGATCAGGCAGGCCACCGGACCGAAGATCTCGTCCTGCGCGATCTTCATGCGGTTGTCGACGTCGGCGAACACCGTGGGCACCACGTAGTTGCCCTTCTTCACGCGGTCGGGCAGGTTGCTCGGTGCTTCGAGGCCGCCGCACAGCAGCGTGGCGCCTTCCTTCGGGCCCAGCTCGATGTAGCTGCGCACCTTGGCCAGGTGGGCCTGCGAGATCATCGGGCCGACGATGGTCTTCTCGTCGAGCGGATCGCCCACCGTGATGCGCCTGGCGCGCTCGGCGAATTTGGCGGCGAAGTCGGCGTAGATCGACTGCTGCACCAGGATGCGCGAGCCGGCCGTGCAGCGCTCGCCGTTGTTGCTGAAGATCATGAACACGGCCGCGTCGAGCGCGCGGTCGAGGTCGGCGTCGTCGAAGATCACGAACGGGCTCTTGCCGCCGAGCTCCATGCTGAACTTCTTGAGGCCCGCGCTCTTCACGATGCGGTTGCCGGTGGCGGTGGAGCCGGTGAACGAGATCGCGCGCACATCGGGGTGCGCCACCAGCGGCTCGCCCGCTTCCTTGCCGTAGCCGTGCACCAGGTTCAGCACGCCGGGCGGAATGCCGGCCTCGAGCGCCAGCTCGCCCAGGCGCGCGGCCGACAGCGGCGAGAGCTCGCTCATCTTCAGCACGGCCGTGTTGCCGAAGGCCAGGCAGGGCGCGACCTTCCAGGTGGCGGTCATGAAGGGCACGTTCCACGGGCTGATCAGCGCGCACACGCCGACCGGGTGGAACAGCGTGTAGTTCAGGTGCGTGGGCGTGGGGTAGGTGTGGCCGTCGACGCGCGTGCACATCTCGGCGAAGTAGTAGAAGTTGTCGGCCGCGCGCGGCACCAGCTGCTTGCCCGTCTGCGCGATGACCTGGCCGCAGTCGTTGGTCTCGGTCTGCGCGATCTCGGGCACGTTCTTCGCGATCAGGTCGCCTAGCTTGCGGATCAGCTTCGCGCGTTCGGGCGCGGGCATGCCGGCCCACTTGGGAAAGGCTTCCTTGGCGGCGGCCACGGCCGCGTTCACCTCGGCCTCGCCGCCGGAGGCGACTTCGGCCAGCACTTCCTGCGTGGCGGGGTTGACGGTCTCGAAGTAGTCCGAGCCCTTGACGGACTTGCCGCCGATGAGATGGTCGATCTGTTGCATGAGGGAATCCGGTTCAGTCCAGTTTGATGTCGCGTGCCTTGATCAAGGCATGCCATTTCTTGCGCTCCGCATCGGTGTAGCGCGTCATTTCGGTGGCGTCGGCGGGGCGGGCCTCCCAGCCGGCGTCGTAGAGCTTCTGGCGCACGCCGGCATCGGCCATGGCCTTCTGCAGCTCGGTGCCGAGCCGTGCCTGCACTTCCTTCGGCGTGGCCGCGGGTGTGACCAGGCCCTGCCAGGTGTAGGCCTCGACGTTGGCGAAGCCCAGTTCCCTGGCGGTGGGAATGTTCGGCAGTTGCGGCACGCGCTCGGCCGACATGGCGAGCAGCGGCACCACCTTGCCGGCCTTGACCGCGCTCACGCCGCTGGGCAGGTCGAGCATCATCAGCGCGACCTGGCCGCCCATCAGGTCCTGCAGCGCGGGCGCGCCGCCCTTGTAGGGCACGTGCAGCATCGACACCCCGGCTTCGCGCTGGAACAGTTCGTAGGCGAGATGGTGCGGACTGCCGGTGCCCGGCGTCGCGATGCTGTACTTGCCGGGCGAGGCCTTGAGCGCGGCCAGCAGCGCCTTGGCGTCGGCGATGCCCGCATTGGGCGCGGCCGTGATGATCAGCGGCGAGCGGCCCATCATGCCGACCAGCGCGAAGTCCTTCTCGGCGTCGTAGGGCAGCTTCTTGTAGAGCGCGGGGTTGTAGACCAGCACGCCGTTGTCGGCCGAGAACACGGTGTAGCCATCGCCGGCCGAGCGCGCCACGTTCTCCGACGCGATGATCGCGCCGGCACCGGGCCGGTTGTCGACCAGCACAGGCTGGCCCAGCTGCTGCGACACCTGCGCGCCCACGGTGCGCGCGAGGAAGTCGGTGCCGCCGCCGGCCGGATAGCCGACCACCCAGCGCACCGGCTTGGCGGGGTAGGCGGTCTGCGCGACGGCGAGGGCCGAGACGGCCAGCGCCATCGTTGCGGCCGCCACGGACTGGAGGAGCTTCTTGCCGGTGATCATGTCGTGTCGTCTCCGCTGATTTCTTGGGCGTGTGAATGGAAAAGGAGAGCGCGCCGCGCGGGCGCGCGGGAAAAAATCAGGCCGCCGCGATGGTGTTGACCAGCGCGCCGATGCCCTCGATCTCGGTCACGATCTCGTCGCCGGGCTGGCAGTCGACCACGCCGTCGGGCGTGCCCGTGAGGATCAGGTCACCCGGCGACAGCGTCATGAAGCGGCTGAAGTACTCGATCAGGAAGGGCGCGTCGAAGATCATGTCGCGCGTGTTGCCCTGCTGCGTGACCTGGCCGTTGACCGTGGTGCGCAGCGCGAGCGCCATCGGGTCGGCCACGTCCTTCGCATCGACCAGCCAGGGGCCGATCGGCGTGCAGGTGTCGCGGTTCTTCACGCGCAGGTTGGGGCGGTACCAGTTCTCGAGGTAGTCGCGGATCGCGTAGTCGTTGGCCACGGTGTAGCCGCCGATGAAGTCGTAGGCGTCGTCGCGCTTCACATGGCGCGCGGTCTTGCCGATGACGATCGCGAGCTCGCACTCGTAGTGCATGAACTGCACGCCAGCCGGGCGGAAGGTCTTCTGGCGGTGGCCGATCAGCGCGCTCTGGCCCTTGACGAAGACCAGCGGCTCCTCGGGCGCCTTGAACTCGAGTTCCTTCGCATGGTCGGCGTAGTTGAGGCCGAGCGCGAGGATGGTGCGCGGGCGCGGCGTGGGCGCGAGCGGCGGCAGCCAGTCGACGGCGTCGAAGCCGACCACGCGGCCATCGGCCAGCCGCAGCGCGCCGTCGTGTTCGACGGCCTCGTGCACGGCGTTCTCGTAGCGGATGCGTGCGTGCTTCATGCGGCGGCTCCCGTCTCTTCTGCAACCAGGGTGTTGGTGAGCGTCTCGAAGCCCGGGGCCGAGATCTCGATGCGGTCGCCCACGCGTGCCAGCGGCCGGCCCGCGCCGCAGCCGAGCATCAGCACGTCGCCGTGCGCCAGCGTCATGAATTCGCCGACCTCGGCCAGCAGTTGGCGCGCGGGGCGCACCAGGGTGGAGAAGTCCAGCGTCTGCCTGACTTCGCCGTTGATGCGCACCTCGACGCGGAACGCCGCGGGATCGTCCACCTCCTGCGCGTCGCGCAGCGCGGGGCCGATGCCAAGGAAGCCGTCGAGGCACTTGAACTTGACGGGCGGGCGGAAGAAGCTCGCATGCGGTACCGACAGGTCGTTCATCGGCACGAAGCCTTCGATGTCGCCGTCGGCGCCCACCACCATGCCGATGCTCGCGCCCACCTCGACCTCGGGCACGTTCGCCGGCACCGGGATCGCGGCGCCATGCGGGCTCCAGGTGTTGGCGGTCTTGACGTAGAGCACCGGCGCCTTGGGCGGCGCCTTGTGGGGCGGGGCGCTCATCTGCGGCGCGAGCGCCTCCACCTCGGCGCGGAAGTTGAGCAGCGTGCCGTAGACGGTGCCGGCGGGAAGGAAATGAGAAGGTGAAGAAGGGGGGCTCATGGCTGTTCCAGTGCGATCAGTTCGTCGAGCAGCTCGTAGAGCTGGCCGAGCTTGTCCTTGCCCAGGGATTGCTCCATCCACTGGTAGTGCGCCTCGATGCTCGAGGACAGCTTGTTCACCAGCTTCATGCCGCGCGGCGTGGCCTCGACCACGGTGCGGCGCTGGTCGGCCGGGTCGCGGCTGCGCGTGATCAGGTCGTCGCGCTCCATGCGTGCGAGCACGCCCGTGAGGCTGGGCCCGAGGATGAAGGCCTCGCGCGCCACGCGGCCGGTTTCGACCGCGCCGTGTTCGCCGAGCACGCGCAGCACGCGCCACTGCTGGTCCGACAGCGCATGCACGCGCAGGCTGGGCCGGGTGTGGGCCATGACGGCTTCGCGCGCCTGCAGCAGCAGGCGCGGAAGGTTGCGGTGGGTGAAGGCGGTGCTCATGTCGATCGATTTATTTAACATGTTAAATGATCGGCAAAAAAACACGGCTACGGGATAACCCTGGCCCGCGCGGGCCAGGGTGGCTTGCGTCAATCGACGGTCGCGCCCGAGGCGCGGATCACCTGCCCCCAGCGTTCCGATTCGCTGCGGATGTAGGCCGCGAGCTGCGCGGGCGTGCTCGAGCCGGGCTCGAAGCCGTCGTTCTCGAGCTTCTGGCGCAACGCGGGCTGGGCGATCACCTTCGCGATCTCCTGGCTCAGCCGCTCGACCACCGGCGCCGGCGTGCCCGCGGGCGCGACGATGCTCTGCCAGGCCACGGCCTCGAAATCGGCGGTGCCCGGCAGCCGCGACTCGGCCACCGTCGGCACGTCGGGGAAGGTGGGCTGGCGCTTCTTCGAGGTCACGGCCAGCGCGCGCAGCTTGCCGCTGCGCACGTGCTGCAGCGCCGGCGCGATGTCGGTGAACATCAGCTGCAGCTGGCCGCCGAGCAGGTCGGTGAGCGCGAGCGCGCTGCCCTTGTAGGGCACGTGGGTCATCGCGGTGCCGGTCGCGAACTTGAACATCTCGGCGCCCAGGTGCTGCGGGCTGCCGTTGCCGGCCGAGCCGTAGCTCAGGCCTTCAGGTTTGGACTTGGCGAGCGCCACCAGCTCGGCCAGCGTGCGCGCGGGCACCGAGGGATGCACCACCACCATCAGCGGCACCGCGCCGATCAGGCCCACGGGCGCGAAGTCCTTGGCCGGGTCGTACGAGAGCTTCTTGTAGAGCCAGGGATTGATCGCGAGCGTGGTGCTGGTGGCCACCAGCAAGGTCGAGCCGTCGGGCGCCGAGCGCGCCACTTGCGACGCGCCGATGGCGGTGCCCGCGCCGGGCTTGTTGTCGACGATCACGGTGCGGCCGAGCGCCGTGCCGAGCTGCTGCGCGATCAGCCGGCCGAGCATGTCGGTGGTGCCGCCGGGCGCGTAGGGCACGACGATGGTGATGGGCTTGTCGTTCTGCGCCAGCGCGGCGAGCGGGCCGGCGGCGCAGGCGGCGGCGGACAGGGCACCGAGCTGGCGCAGGGCGTGGCGGCGGTTCATGCGGATGTCTCTCTTTCTTCGTTGGATTCGGAAGCGGCGGCTGGCGTCGCGCCACGCAGCAGGTCGACCAGCGCCGCGGGATCGGCCGGCACGGCATCGCCGCGCCAGGCCACGTGCTGGTCGGGGCGCGAGATCACGAGCGCGCGGTCGTAGAGCGCGGCGGCCTCGGGGCCGTCGATGTCGAGCACGCGCAGCGGCAGCCCGCGCGCGGCGGCCGCGGCCGCGAGCGGCGCCACATCGAGCGCCGGGTCGCGGCGCAGCAGCACGTAGCCCTCGCCGAGCGCGGCCATCGCGTCGTAGAGCGAGCGGCCGTCGGCCAGCCACAGGTGCGGCGTGCGGCAGCCGGGCACGGTCGAGGGCTTGAAGTCGTACATGGTGTAGGCCGGCGCGGCCTCGCCGTCGTAGGCGATCAGCGGCGAGGCGTCGTAGAAGTAGCCGAAGTTCAGCCCGCCGCAGCAGTACTGCTGCACGTTGAGGTCGTACAGCGCCTGGCCCCGCGCGGCGCGCAACGCGTCGCCCTCGGGGCCCGGTGCCTCGATGCCCTCGGGCACGCCCTCGCGCTGCTTCTGCAGGGCCAGCGCATGGTTCATCGCGAACTTCGAGACCTGCTCGGTGATCGGCTGGCGCTCGGCCTCGTGCGCGCCGAGCGCGGCCTCGGCGAGCCAGCCGCGCAGGTGGCCCGCGAGCAGCCACGACAGGTTCATCGCGTCGGCGATGCCGGCGTTCATGCCGTAGCCCGCCATCGGGATCCACAGGTGGGCCGCGTCGCCGCAGATGAAGACGCGGCGGTCGCGGAAGCGCTCGGCCACCAGGCGGCGGCCGATCCAGTCCTCCTTCGAGATCACCTCGTATTCGAAGTCGGCACCCACGCCGAGGATCTGGCGGATCGCCCAGTCGCGGTCGATCGATTCGAAGTCGGTCTCGTCCGCCAGCAGGTAGTTGTGCAGCAGCCAGGTCTCGCGCCCGTCGATCGCATAGACGTTGCCGCAGCGCCGCGGATTGAGCGCGAAGGTGGCCCAGGCCGGCTTGTTCTTCAGCAGGCCCAGCAGCGCGGGTGCGCGGAAGTAGGTCGACTGCACGCGGCCCACCACGTCGGTGCCGCGCAGGTTGGCGCCGATCTTCTTGCGCACGGTCGAGCGCCCGCCGTCGCAGCCGATCAGGTGGCTGCAGCGGATGCGCACCGCGCTGCCGTCGTCGAGGTCGACGCCGGTCGCCCACACGCCCTCGTCGTCCTGCTCGAAGTCGTCGATGCGCGTGCGGTTGCGGATGCGCAGGCCCGGCGTGGCCTCGGCATGCGCGAACAGCACCGGCTCGAGGAAGATCTGGTTGATGCGGTGAGGCGGTTCGGCCGTGGGCCACCAGGTGTCGGGGCCGCCGGTGGCGGTGTAGCGCTCGCGCCGCGCGGGGATCGGGATGCGCGAGAGCTCGGGGCCCGTCACCGTGGTGCGGTAGGCGACGTCGTTCGGATAGTCGGCCGGCAGGCCCGCGTCGCGCAGTGCCTGCGCCACGCCGAGCCGGCGGAAGATCTCCATCGAGCGGGCCGACACGTGGTTGCACTTCACGTTCGGCGGCTCGCCGCGGTGGCGGATCTCGGTGACCAGCACGTCGATGCCGCGTTGCGCCAGGTCGATGGCCAGCGTGAGGCCGACCGGCCCGCCGCCGACGATCAGCACCTGCGCCTGCAATGGTTCTGTCATGGGTTCGTTTGTCTCTCGTTGTGGACGGCGGCCATTACAGTGCCGAAGTGCCATCCGACAGAAGTGAAACTTTCATGGCCATTCATAAAAAGCCTTTATCAATGCGCGGCGTGCCCTCGGTGCGCCAGCTGCGCGCCTTCGCGGCCGTCTATCACAGCGGCCAGCTGTCGAGCGCCGCCGCGGCGCTGTCGCTCACCCAGCCGGCGGTCAGCGTGCTGCTGCGCGAGCTCGAGGACCGGCTCGGCGTGCGGCTGTTCGACCGCACCACGCGCAGCCTGCACCGCACCGCCGCGGCCGACGAGGCCATCGGCCATGCCGAGCGCGTGCTGGCCGAGCTCGACGCGCTGGGCAGCGGCATGGCCGAGCTCGCGGCCGGGCGGCGCGGCCGCCTGCGCATCGCCGTCACCTCCACCATCGCGCAGACGCTGATGCCGCGCGCGCTGCGCCGCTACACGCAGCAGCATCCCGAGGTGAAGGTCGCGATCGACGACTGCGCGCCGAGCCAGTTCGTCGAGACCGTGCTCAGCGGCCAGGTCGACTTCGGCGTCGGCACCTTGCAGGCGCGCACGCCGGGCCTGGACGAGCGCGTGTTCGTGCACGACCACCTCGCCGTGATCGCCGACCGCGACCTGCCGCTGCCCGGCGGCGCCGCGGGCATCACCTGGCGCCAGCTCGCGGCGCTGCGGCTCATCACGGTCAAGCCCGGCTACGGCGTGCGCAACAGCATCGATGCCGCGGCCGCCGAGGCCGGCGTGCGGCTCGAGATCGCCTACGAGGTGACGCTGCTGACCACCGCGCTCGCGATGGCTGCGGGCGGGCTCGGGCCGGCGCTGCTGCCGGCGTCGATCCTCGCGCATGCCGATCCCTCGCGGCTGGTCGCGCGCCGGCTGATCCGGCCGACCGTGGCGCGCAACATCGCGGTGGTCACGCGGCAGGGCCGCTCGCTGTCGCCGGCCGCGGCCGCCTTCGCCGACCTGCTGGCGAGCGAATTCGCGATCTGAAGGCTCAGGCGCGCGGCCGTGCCAGGTAGGCCTGCATGGTCTCGATGAAGGTCTTGGCGGCCACCGAGAGCGTGCGGTCGCGCTTGGCGACCACCGAGATGTTGCGCGTCACCACCGGCGCGTGGATCTTGCGCGCCACCAGTTCCTTGAAGCCGCACTGCGCCACCAGCTCGGCCGGCACGATCGACGCGCCCAGGCCCGAGGCGCTCATCGCGAGCGCGGTGGTCAACAGCGACACCTCCTGCTGGATGTCGAGTGCCACGTTGGCCGCGCGCGCGGTGCGGTCGATGGCATTGCGGATGCCGTAGCCGGCCTTCACCGTGATCAGCGCATGGCCCGCGAGGTCGCTCCAGCGCACCTGGCGGCGGCGCGCCAGCGGATGGCTGGGCAGGCACACCAGCGCCAGGTGGTCGTGGATCAGCGTGCGCTGGCTCAGCGCCGCCACCTCCTGGTCGGGCGAGCCGATGCCGAAGTCCACCTGCTCCGAGAGGATGCGCGGCACGAACTGCTCGGTCTCGCAGTCGACCAGCTGCACGCGCACGCCCGGATGCAGGTCGTTGAAATGCCGGATCACCGGCGGCACCAGCGTCAGCGCGATGGTCGGCGTGACCGCGATGCCGATGCGCCCGCTGGGCGCGGCCTGGCCGCGGAAGCCGGTCTCGAGCGAACGCACGTCGCGCAGGATGCGCTCCGCGATCGGCAGCATCTCGTGCGCGGCCTCGGTCGGGCTCAGCGAGCGCGTGGTGCGGTCGAACAGGCTGGTGCCGGTGGCGGCCTCGAGCTGGCGGACCAGCACGCTGACGGCCGAGTGCGTGAGGTAGAGCCGGTCGGCCGCCGCGCTGAGCTTGCGCCAGCGATAGACCTCCACGAAGGCGCGCAGCTGGCGCAGGCTGGTGCCGGGGATCGAGCCATCGTGATTCATGAATTTATTTCGACGCTTGCAAAATAAGTTTCGATTCTCTCGCGCTGCGTCCTCCGCTCCAATCGCGCCCATGCCCTGCATCCGGAGGGCGCCAACGACAACAGGAGACTCGATGAACGGCTCGGGCTTTTCATTCGCGCACACGCGCGCCGCCGTGTCCGACGCGGAGTGGCAGCAGCGCGTCGATCTGGCGGCGGCCTTCAGGCTGGCCGGCTACTACCGCATGACGGACCAGATCTACACCCACCTCACGGCCAAGGTGCCGGGCACGCAGGCGCATTTCCTCATCAACCCCTACGGCGTGCTGTTCGACGAGGTCACGGCCTCCTGCCTGGTCAAGGTCGACATCGACGGCGAGGTGGTGTTCGACCCGACCGGCATCGGCATCAATCCCGCGGGCTTCCTGATCCACAGCTGCATCCACCGCGCGCGCCCCGACCTGCACGCGGTGCTGCACACCCACACCGCCGCCGGCATCGCGGTGGCGGCGCAGCGGCGCGGGCTGCTCAACCTGTCGCAGCACGCCATGCGCTTCCACCGCCGCATCGGCTATCACGACTACGAAGGCGTGGCGCTCGACTTCAGCGAGCAAGACCGGCTGGTGCGCGACCTCGGCCCGCACAACGTGATGATCCTGCGCAACCACGGCCTGCTGGCCGCGGGCGACACCATCCGCGAGGCCTTCGAGCGCCTCTACTACCTCGAGCGCGCCTGCGAGGCGCAGGTGCGCGCGCAGTCGGGTGGCGCCGAGCTCATCGAATGCAGCGACGAGATCGCCGAGAAGGTGGCGCAGGCGCTCGATCGGCCCGGCCGCTCGGCGCGCGACAACGACTGGCCGGCGCTGCGCCGGCTGCTGGACCGCATCGATCCGTCGTACGCGACCTGAAGCCGGCAGCCCCAACGAGAACGACAGGAGACACACGATGACGAAGAAGAAGACCGATGGATGGCCGCGCCGCGCGGCCGCGCTGCTGGGCATGGCCGCCGTGGCCTTGCAGTTGGCCGCGGGCGCCATGACTGCGAGCGCGCAGGCCGCCTGGCCGAGCAAGCCGATCCGCTGGGTGGTGCCCTACACGCCCGGTGGCGGCACCGACCAGAGCTCGCGCATCATTGCCGAGAAGCTCTCGGTGGCGCTGGGCCAGCCGATCGTGATCGACAACCGGCCCGGCGGCAACACGGTGATCGGCGCGGCCGCGGCTGCTTCCGCGGCGCCCGACGGCTACACCGTGTTCTTCGCGGCGCTGTCGACCATGGCCGTGATCCCGAACCTCTACGACAAGCTGCCCTATGCGAGCGATGCGCTGACGCCGGTGACGCAGCTGGTGCACTTCCCGCTGTTCCTGATGGTCGAGGCCGGCGGGCCGCTCGACAGCATGCCGAAGTTCCTCGCGGCGGCGCGCAGCCAGCCGCTGTTGTTCGCGATCGGCGGCAGCGGCAGCGGCGGCCACCTGGGCTCGGAGCTGATGAAGCGCCAGCTCAAGGCCGACATGACGGCGGTGCCGTTCAAGGCCATGGTGCAGGCCGCGCCCGAGGTCGCCACCGGCCGCGTGTCGTTCATGTTCGCCGACCTGCCGGCCGCGCTGCCGCACGTGCAGGGCGGCCGCGCGAAGATCATCGCGACCGCGGGCAAGACGCGCTCGGCGCTCTATCCCGAGGCGCCGACCCTGGCCGAGGCGGGCGTGGGCGAGATCGACTTCGACACCTGGGCCGGCCTGGCCGTGCCCAAGGGCACGCCGCAGCCCATCGTCGACCGGCTGGCGCTGGAGCTCAACAAGGTCATCGCCGATCCGGCCGTGCGTGCGAAGCTGGCGCTCATCGGCGTCGAGCCCGCGCCGTCCTCGCAGGCCCGCTTCACCGAGTTCATCGCCTCGGAGAATGCCAAGTGGCGCGCCGTGATCCAGGCCGCCGGCATCAAGCTCGAATGACGGCGCCGCCGCTGCGCTCGCTGCTGGTCTTCAACGGCGAGGCCGGGTTCTATGCGCAGGCCCTGCGCGCGCGCTGCCCGGCGCTGGAGGTGCACGCCACCACCGAGCGGGCCGAGGCGCTGCGCCTGCTGGCCGAGGTCGAGGCGCTGGTGGTCTCGGGCCCGTGGGTCGACGACGCGATGCTCGCGGCCGGGCCCGCGCTGCGCTGGGTCCATGCGCTGACCTCGGGCACCGACACCATCACCGGCTCGCCCGCGCTGCGGCCCGGCACGCTCGTGACCTCGTCGCGCGGCGTGCATGGCCCGCAGATGTCCGAGCTGGCGCTGCTGATGATGATGGCGCTGGCGCGCGACCTGCCGCGCATGCTGCGCGACCAGCGCGAAGGCGCCTGGAACCGCTGGCCGCAGCCGCTGCTGTGGCGCCGGCACGCGGTGCTGGTCGGCACCGGTCATGTAGCGCGCGAGCTGGCGCGGCGCTGCCAGGCGATGGGCATGCGGGTCAGCGGCATCTCGGCCACGCCCGCGCCTATCGACGGCTTCGACGACGTGCAGGGGCGCGAACGGCTGCAACAGGTGGTGGCGCAGGCCGATTTCGTGGTGGTGCTGACTGCGCACGATGCGCGCACCCACCACCTGATCGATGCGCCGGTGCTAGCGGCCATGCCGGCGCATGCCTTCCTCGTCAACCTCTCGCGCGGCGGCGTGGTCGACGAGCACGCGCTGCTCGCGGCGCTCGAGGGTGGCGTGATCGCCGGCGCCGGGCTCGACGTCTACGAGACCGAGCCGCTCGCGGCCGGCCATCCGCTGCGCCGGTTGCCGAACGTGATCGCCACGCCGCACATCGGCGGCCTGAGCGACGTCTATGCGCAGCAGGTGCTGCCGATGCTGCTCGACAACGCGGCGGCCCTGGCGGCGGGCGACGTGGGCGCGCTGGTCAACCGCGTGTGCTGAGCGAGCGTCCCCGCGCCGCGGTGGCGCGGGGCCACGCCCTAAACTCCCGGCCATGGCCAAGGACAAATCCATCTACGTCTGCAGCGAATGCGGCGGCACCAGCGCCAAGTGGCTCGGCAAGTGCCCGAGCTGCGGCGCCTGGAACACACTGATCGAACAAGCGGCCGGCGGCGCGAACGCCCCGGCCAACAACCGCTTCGGCACGCAGTTCGCGTCGCTCGCCGGGGCTTCCGAACTCGCGGTGCTCTCGGAGATCGAGGCCAGCGACGTCGCGCGCACGCCCACCGGCCTCGACGAGCTCGACCGCGTGCTCGGCGGCGGCGTGGTGGCCGGCGGCGTCACGCTGATCGGCGGCGACCCGGGCATCGGCAAGTCGACCCTGCTGCTGCAGGCGGTCGATGCGCTGCAGCGCGCGGGGCAGAACGCGCTCTACGTCACGGGCGAGGAGAGCGGCGCGCAGGTGGCGCTGCGCTCCAAGCGGCTGGGCCTGGACCATTCGCAGGTGCAGGTGCTGGCCGAGATCCAGCTCGAGAAGATCATCGCCACGCTCGATGCCACGCGCCCGGCCATCGCGGTGATCGACTCGATCCAGACCGTCTACTCCGACCAGCTCACCTCGGCGCCGGGCTCGGTGGCGCAGGTGCGCGAATGCGCGGCGCACCTCACGCGCTTCGCCAAGACCAGCGGCACGGCCGTGGTGCTGGTGGGCCACGTCACGAAGGAGGGCGCGCTCGCGGGCCCGCGCGTGCTCGAGCACATGGTCGACACGGTGCTGTACTTCGAGGGCGACACGCACTCGAGCTTCCGCCTGGTGCGCGCGATCAAGAACCGCTTCGGCGCGGTCAACGAGATCGGCGTGTTCGCGATGACCGAGCGCGGCCTGAAGGGCGTGGCCAATCCGAGCGCGATCTTCCTGAGCCAGCACACCGAGCCGGTGCCCGGCAGCGTGGTGCTGGTCACGCTCGAGGGCACGCGGCCGATGCTGGTCGAGATCCAGGCGCTGGTCGACGACGGCGGGCCGAGCCCGCGCCGGCTGTCGGTGGGCCTGGACCGCGACCGGCTCGCGATGCTGCTGGCGGTGCTGCACCGCCACGCGGGCGTGGCCTGCATGGACCAGGACGTGTTCGTCAACGCGGTCGGCGGCGTGCGCATCAGCGAACCGGCGGCCGACCTCGCGGTGATGCTGGCCATCACCTCGAGCCTGCGCGGCAAGCCGCTGCCCAAGGGCTTCATCGCCTTCGGCGAAGTGGGCCTGGCGGGCGAGGTGCGGCCCGCGCCGCGCGGCCAGGAGCGGCTGCGCGAGGCCGCCAAGCTGGGCTACAGCATCGCGGTGGTGCCCAGGGCCAATGCGCCGCGCAAGGGCACGAAGGACATCGAGGGCCTGACGATCCATGCGGTGGACCGCATCGAGGAGGCGATGGACGTGGTGCGCGGGCTCGAGTGAGCGAGCGCCCAAAAAAAACGGGCCGCAACGGCCCGTGAAAAAACGCCTGGCGCATCGGTGGCGGCGCGCCCGGCGAGCTCCCAACCTCCTACCCCCTGATTCGTGCGTCGCTGCGTGGCGTGAACGCCGGGCCGCCGTCGCGCCGGCATTGGCCGCCGGGCGACGGGGCCGGGTCCATCGCGTTCCGGCCGCCGACGGCGGCCTCTCCCTGACAACGTGGGCCGCCGCGGCCGCCTTCGTGCCGGGGTTCGCCGGCGCCGCGCAGGGCGGCGAGGCTGAGCCGGACGAAGGTGACGGAGCGTGGAATGTTCATCTGCGGTGTCTGCGGGGCCCGGGCCGATGCCCGTGCGGCGAAATGTGCCCGCGACGGCCCGCGGCGCGGGCGGCTTTGTGGCCCGGTAGCGCGAGATGCGCCTGGCGGTAGCCGGGTCCGCTACCCCGGCGCGCCGGCGCGGCGACAATGCGGGCCATGAATTTCCAGAAGTTTCTCGTGCCCGTGGGGGCGCTCGTCGTGCTCGGCGTGGCCTGGCGCAGCTATGGCTGGGGCGGCGTGGCCCTGGCGGCCGGCGTGATCGTGATGTTCCTGCTGATGCACTTCAACCGCGCGATGCAGGTGCTCAAGCGCGCGGCCGACCGGCCCGTGGGCACGGTGGCCAGCTCGGTGATGCTCAATGCCAAGCTCAAGCCGGGCGTGACGCTGATGCACGTGGTCGCGATGACGCGCGCGCTCGGCGAACTGCGCTCGCCGCAGGACCAGCAGCCCGAGCACTACCGCTGGACCGATGCCGGCGGCTCGTACGTCGACACGGTGTTCAACGGCGGCAAGCTGCAGGGCTGGACGCTGACGCGGCCCGAGGTCCAGGACGACGAGCCCGAGGCGCCGGCGTCTCCGTCGGCCTAATCGACGCTCTTGCGTGCGCCGCGCGGCGCGCGCCACGGCGGGTTGATGCGCGCATGGTGGCGCGCCTCCTTCGCGAACTCGGTGCACACGTGCGTCATGAGGTCGGCCGAGCGGTAGACCAGGTAGACCTCGAAGTCGGGCAGCTCGTCGGTGATCGGCAGCCGCTCGAGCGCGTCGCCGCTCAGCCGCAGCGGCCCGGCGCCGTGGAACACCGCGTCCGACCACATGCTGACCAGGTCGGTCTGCGTGGCGAGCTGCAGGCCCAGCAGGTTCGAGGCGCTCTGCACCATGCGCCGCGGCATCTCGAGCCCGTGCAGGCGCATGGTGCTGACCAGCGGGCTGAACGGATCGTCGACCGGGTCGAGCACCAGCCAGTCGGCATCGAGCAGCGGCCGCAGCTTGCGCACGCGACGCAGCGGATGGCCGGCGCGCACCGACAGGTGCATCGCCACCGAGAACAGCGGCTCCCACTGGAACACGTTCGAGCCGGGCCCGCTGCAGGTCGAGATCAGGCCGAGGTCGAGCCGGCCCTCGCGCAGGCCCTCGAGCATCTGCTGCGGCCGCATCTCGAAGGCGCGCAGCGCCACGTTGGGAAAGCGCTGGCGGAACGCGGCCATGGCCTCGGGCAGCGGGCCGTTCGAGGCCACCGCGGTGAAGCCGATGTCCAGCCGCGCCTCGTCGTGGCCGCGGATCGCCTCGATGTCCTCGAGCGCATGGCGCAGCTCCTGCTCGACCACGCTGGCGCGCTTGACCAGTGCCGCGCCGTAGGGCGTGAGGCTCACGCCGCGCGTGGAGCGCGACATCAGCGTGACGCCGAGCTCGCGCTCGAGCTCGGCGATCGCCTTCGACAGCGCCGGCTGGGTGGTGTGCAGGCTGCGCGCCGCCTCGTGGATGCTGCCGTGCTGCGCCACCGCGAGCAGCACGCGCAACTGCTGCAGCTTCATCGCGCGCGCCCGGGCCTCAACGGTCGAAGGCCGCCTGCAGGCCGGCCTTGTCGCTCACGCCCTGGTGCAGCTTGAGCATCAGCAGCAGGCGCGCCTTCTGCGGGCTCAGGTCGCCGGCCATCACGGCGCCGGCATCGAAGGTGGTCTTGCCGCCGCCGACGAAGCCGTACAGCGGCATGGTGCGGCCGTTCGGCACGCGGGTGGCGATCACCACCGGCACGCCGCGCCCGAGCGCGTACTTCACGGCCTCGTACATCGAGACGTTCATGTTGCCCATGCCCACGGCCTGCACCACGATGCCCTTCGCGCCCTGGTCCACCGCGTAGCGCAGCAGCGAGCCGTCGGCGCCGCCGAACATCGCGAGGATCTCCACGCGCGGCATCTCGGCGCTGCCGATGTCGATGTGCTGGCGGCGCAGCGCGGTGCGCGAGAACACCACCTTGTCGTCCCAGACCTCGCCGATGAAGCCGAAGTCGCCCGACTTGAAGGTCTCGACGTTGCCGGTGTGGGTCTTGGTCACGGTGCGCGCGGCATTGATCTGGTTGTTCATCGCGAGCATCACGCCCTGGCCCACGGCCTCGGGCGTGGTGGCGATGCGGATCGCGTTGAGCAGGTTGCGCGGGCCGTCGAAGTCGCTCGAGGACGCATTGCGCTGCGCGCCGATCAGGATCACGGGCTTGTTCGACTTGACCGTCAGGTCGAGCCAGTAGGCCGTCTCCTCCATGGTGTCGGTGCCGTGCGCGATCACCACGCCCGCCACCTCGGGGCGCGCGAGCGCGTCGTCCACGGCCTTGGTCAGGCGCGTCCACCACTTGGGCTCGACGTAGTTGGCCGACATGGCCGAGAAGTTGTTGACCTCGATGGTGGCGTACTTGCCGGCATCGGGCACGGTCTGCATCAGGTCGTCGCCCGAGATCGCGGGCACCACGCCCTTGGTGACGGGGTCGACCTTCATCGCGATGGTGCCGCCGGTGGCGATGAACTGCACGACGGGCCGGCTGCCCTGGGCCGAGGCGGCCATCATGCAGCAGGGCGCGAGGGCCAGCAGGCAGAGGCAGTGGCGGATGAGCTTCATGGTGTTGTCCTTTTTCTCGAGGGCTGGGAAGCGGCAGGGCGCCGACGCGCCATTGTGAAGGCGCCATGCCCGCGAATGGCGCGCGATGCGCCATCTCGGTAGTTCCACCGATGGCTTCGCGGCCCTGCTTCTGCGGGGGATGCCTTTTGGTTATCGGCATGAAAATTTGTGATTCCTCGCCGCCGCGCTTTGCCTGAATACTCCGCCGCCACGGGTTCGGGGTGCCATGCGCCGCATGAAGTTCGCGCTTCGCGAATCCGTCGTCCGCAACAACGCCCCGTGGAGATCGAATGAGCGAAGCCGCCGCCCTGCCTGCCAGCCCCGTGCTGGCCTCTTCCCCACCCGCCACCGCCACCAAGGGCGGCCAGAGCCAGTTCCGGCTGATCGCCGCCTGCTCGATCGGCAACGCGCTCGAGATGTACGACTTCACCGTCTACAGCTTCTTCGCGCTGCTGATCGGCAAGCTGTTCTTTCCCTCCGAGAGCGCCTTCGGTTCGCTGCTGCTCGCGGTCGCCACCTTCGGCATCGGCTTCGTGATGCGGCCGCTGGGCGGCGTGATCATCGGCAACTACGCCGACCGCAAGGGCCGCAAGGCCGCGATGACGCTGACCATCGCGCTGATGGTGGCCGGCACGCTGTGCATCGCGCTCGCGCCCACCTATGCCTCGGCCGGCGTGTTCGGCTCGCTGATGATCGTCGCGGGCCGGCTGCTGCAGGGCTTCTCGCTCGGCGGCGAGGTCGGCGCCGCGACCTCGATGCTGATGGAGGCCGGCGGCGTCAAGGGCCGCGGCTTCCGCGTCAGCTGGCAGCTCGCGAGCCAGGGCCTGTCGGCGCTGGCCGGCGCGCTCACGGGCGCGCTGCTGTATGCGCTGCTGCCGCAGGCCTCGCTCGAGAGCTGGGGCTGGCGCCTGCCCTTCCTGCTGGGGCTGCTGATCGCGCCGGTGGGCCTTTACATCCGCTCGCACCTCGAGGAAACGCACCAGGCCGAGAGCCATGAGTCGAGCCCGATCGGCCGGCTGCTGCGCGCGCACGGCGGCACCGTGTTCAAGGGCATCCTCGCGACCACCGCGGGCACGGCCACCATGTACCTGGTGGTGTTCTTCATGCCCACCTACATGATCCGCGTGCTGAAGATGCCGCCCTCGCTGTCGCTGCTGTCGGGCTGCGTCACCGGCATCACGCTGTTCGTGGTGTCGCTGGTGGCGGGCCGGCTGGCCGACCGGCTCGAGCGCCGCAAGCCGCTGGCGATCGGCTCGTTGCTGTTCAGCCTGGTCGCGGTGGGCCCGGTGTTCTGGCTCATCAGCCACCATCCGAGCGTGCCGCTGGTGCTGTGCCTGTCGGCGCTGCTCACGGCGAGCGTGAACATCGGCACCACGCCGATGTTCCTGATGCTGCTCGAGATGCTGCCGATCGGCGTGCGCGCCAGCGGCATCTCGGTGATCTACAGCGTGGGCGTCACGATCTTCGGCGGCTCCTCGCAGTTCATCGTGACCTGGCTGCTGGCCCAGACCGGCAACCCGCTCTCGCCGGCCTTCTACATGATGGCCTGCGGCGTGCTGAGCATCGGCGCGCTGCTGAGCCTGCGCGAGCGGCGCGTCGGTTGAGCGCCGCCTTCCTCTCCCTCCTTCCCGCGAAACGAATCCCTCCCATGACCCGCGAACTCAGCCTCCAGACCACCAAGCTCCTGTCCCGCCTGCTGCCGCCGATCGAGATCGACACCGAGGCCTTCGTCGACATCCGGCGCCGGATCCATGCCGAGCCCGAACTCGGCTTCGAGGTGAGCGCGACCAGCGAACTGGTCGCGCGGCTGCTGCGCGAATGGGGCTACGAGGTGCACACCGGCATCGGCAGGACCGGCGTGGTGGGGCAGCTCAAGCTCGGCAGCGGCACGCGGCGCCTGGGCATCCGCGCCGACATGGACGCGCTGCCGATCGTCGAGGCCACGGGCCTGCCCTACGCGAGCCGGCAGCACGGCCGCATGCATGCCTGCGGCCACGACGGCCACACGGCGATCCTGCTCGCGGCCGCGAAGGCGCTCGCCAAGAGCCGCGACTTCGACGGCACGCTGAACCTGATCTTCCAGCCCGACGAGGAGAACCTCTGCGGCGCGCGCGCGATGATCGCCGACGGCCTGTTCGAGCGCTTTCCCTGCGACGCGGTCTATGCGCTGCACAACGCGCCCGGCGTGCCGGCCGGCAGCTTCATCGTGCAGGCGGGGCCGGTCACGCTCTCATCCGACGTGGCCGACGTGACGATCCAGGGCAAGGGCGGCCATGGCGCCATGCCGCACCGCGCGCAGGACCCGGTGGTGGCGGCCGCCGCCACCGTGACCGCGCTGCAGAGCGTGGTGGCGCGCAACGTCGCGCCCGACGACACGGCGGTGCTGTCGGTCGGCTTCATCCGGGGCGGTGCCACCCACAACGTGATTCCGCAGTCCGTCGCGCTCGGGCTCAACGTGCGCGCGGCCCGGCCCGAGACGCGCGCGCTGGTCGAGTCGCGCATCCGCGAGATCGTCGCGCTGACCGCGCAGGCGCATGGCGTGGAGGCCTCCATCGACTACCGGCCGCTGGTGCCGCCGGTGGTCAACACCGAGGCCGAGAGCCGGCTGATGACCGAGGTGTGCGCCGCGCTGGTGGGCGCGGACAAGGTGGCGGCCACGGTGCCGCGCGGCTTCGCGGGCAGCGAGGACTTCGCCTGGATGCTGGCCGAGCTGCCCGGCTGCTACGTGCTGCTGGGCAACGGCGAAGGCGAGTTCGGCGGCTGCATGGTGCACAACCCCGGCTATGACTTCAACGACGAGGTGCTGCCGCTGGGCGCGGCCTGTTGGGTGCGGCTGGCGCAGACCTACCTGGTGGCCTGACGCCGGCCGCGCCGGCTCAGAACGGCGCGTCTTCCTCTTCGGCCGTGGTCACGGCCGTCGCGCTGGCAGCGGCCTTCGGCGCTTCCTCGGCCGGCGCCGCGGTGAAGGCCGCCTCGCCGCCGAGCGCGTCGAGCAGCGCCGGCACCAGCTGGCCCAGCTCGCCGGTGGCGATCGCCACGTCGGCGTCGAAGTTGTCTTCCTTCTTGCCGCCGCCGGCGCCTTCGTCGGTGCCCTCGAGGAACACGATCTTGCGGATCTGCAGGCCGTGCGTGAGCTCGAAGGACACGCGGTCGTCCCAGGTCAGCGCGAGGCGGGTCGGGCGCTTGCCGTCGGCGATGTGCTGCTTGACCTCGTCGATGTCGAGCGGGTGCTTGGCATAGCGCACCACGGCCTTCGACTCGTCGGTGGCCTTGAGCTCGCACTCGCGGTCGATGGTGAAGCCCGCGGGCGGCTCCTGCGAGGCCAGCCATTCGGACATGGCGGCGGCCGGCTCGATCTGGGTGTTGAGCTGCATGGTGCCGAAGCCCGTGAAGTTCTGCACCAGGCTGCTGACCACCTCGTCGGCGCGCGCCGCGTTGGAGCTGTTGACCACCAGCCGGCGCTCGGCCTGGTCGACCCACACCGTGACGCGCGCGGTGCGCGTGAAGGCCATCGGCAGCAGCCCGTGCGTGATGTCCTCCTTGAGGTCCTTCTTTTCCTTCTTGCCGGGCTTGCGGCCGGTGGTGGCCTCGATCTGCGCGCAGCGCTCGTCGAGCTTGCGGCGCACCACCGAGCCCGGCACCGACTTGCTCTCGATCATGTACTCGAGCAGCCACTGGCCGTCGATGGATTCCACCAGCGGGCCGTGGGCCTCGCCGCGCGGCTCGACCCAGCCGGCCGACTTCTCCTGCGAGGCGCCGCAGGGCTCGAAGCGCTGCTTGCCCAGGCCTTCCTCGGCCTCGGCCAGCGTTTGCGACCAGCCGGGCTCGATGCGGTAGACGATGACGTTCTTGAATACGGACACGGAGAATCTTTCCCTTCAATCGCTTGTTTGGCGGAACCGGCCATTGTCGCGGCCCCGGGCCGGTTCGCGCCACCGGCGGTGCATGGCCCGGGGCGCCGGTCAGGCAAGCGTGGCACGGCGCCGTAAAATCGGCGGCTTTGGCGGCCTTCAGGCCGCACCCCACAGCCTCCCCCCGCTGAAGGCTTTCTGCAAAAGCTCCCAAAGGAATCAGGAAATGAGCTCGATCCCCCCCTCGCTCGACGACCGTGACGGCAAGATCTGGATGGATGGCGAACTCGTGGACTGGCGCGACGCCAAGATCCACGTGCTGAGCCACACGCTGCACTACGGCTGCGGCGCCTTCGAGGGCGTGCGCGCCTACAAGACGGCCGACGGCGGCACGTCGATCTTCCGCCTGGCCGAGCACACCGAGCGCCTGTTCAACAGCGCCAAGATCCTGCGCATGAAGATCCCGTTCACGCAGGAACAGCTCAACGAGGCCCAGAAGCAGGTCGTGCGCGAGAACAAGCTCGAGAGCTGCTACCTGCGCCCGCTGATCTGGATCGGCTCCGAGAAGCTCGGCGTGAGCCCCAAGGGCAACAAGATCCACGCCATGGTCGCGGCCTGGTCCTGGGGCGCCTACCTCGGCGAGGAAGGCATGCGCCGCGGCATCCGCGTGAAGACCTCGAGCTACACGCGCCACCACGTCAACATCACGATGACGCAGGCCAAGACGGTCAGCAACTACACCAACTCGATCCTCGCCAACATGGAAGCGCTGGACGACGGCTACGACGAGGCGCTGCTGCTCGACGCGAGCGGCTTCGTGTCGGAAGGCGCGGGCGAGAACGTGTTCGTGGTCAAGAACGGCGTGGTCTACACGCCCGACCTGTCGGCCGGCGCGCTCAACGGCATCACGCGCAACACCATCCTGCACGTGTGCAAGGACCTGGGCATCGAGCTGGTGCAAAAGCGCATCACGCGCGACGAGGTCTACATCGCCGACGAAGCCTTCTTCACCGGCACCGCGGCCGAAGTCACGCCGATCCGCGAACTCGACCGCGTCGAGATCGGCAACCGCGGCGACGGCGGCGCGCGCGGCCCGGTGACCGAGAAGATCCAGGCGGCCTTCTTCGACATCGTGAACGGCAAGAATCCCAAGTACGCCCACTGGCTCACGAAGGTCTGAAGAACATGTCCACCACTGCAGTCGTCGAACTCCTCGCGAAGGAGCTCAACCACCAGGGCGGCGTGTTCTGCCCCAGCCCCAAGGCCGACATGAAGCTCTGGAACAGCCACCCCAAGGTCTACCTGGACGTGGCGCGCACCGGCGAGGCCAGGTGCCCGTACTGCGGCACCACCTACCGGCTCAAGGCCGGCGAGGTGGTGTCGGCGCGGCACTGACGCAACCTTAGAAAAAGAGACCGGGGGAGGCCCGGAACATCCATGAAGATCAACGTCGCGATCACGATGGAGATCCGGGCCGATGCACGGCAATCGATCTGGTTCAACGGCGCCAACCAGCACTGCGTGTACCTCTACATGCTGCTGAAGCGCTCGCCGCTGGTGGGCGAGGTCTGGCTGGTGCACGGCGACGGCGTCGCCGCCTATGCCGAGGGCATGATGCTCGGCGAACTGGCCGGCGCGCTGCGGCCGCTCTCGGCGGTGGTCCACCAGACCGACCTGCTGATCGAGATGAATGCGCTGGTGCACCCGACGCACGTCGAGGCGGTGCGCCAGCGCGGCGGGCATTGCGTGTCGTACCGCTTCGGCAACGACTACGTGGTGGCGGTCGAGACCATCAACTTCCAGGCCAATCCCTGGCTGCCGAACCCGCACCGCGTGCAGTTCGACGAGCTCTGGACCAACCCGCAGCACGCCCACACCTGCAAGAGCTACTTCGAGGCCGTGTACCGCGCGCCGGTGCACGTGCTGCCGCACGTGTGGTCGCCGTACTTCCTCGACCGGAGCCTCGCGGCCAACGCCGAGCTCAAGGCACGCTTCGGCTACCGCAACCAGGGCCGGGCCAAGCGCATCGCCTTCTTCGAGCCGAACCTCAACGTGGTGAAGAGTTCGCTGATCCCGATGCTGGCGGCCAACGAATGCCATGTGCGGCGGCCCGAGCTCGTGCAGCACGTCTACATGACGAACACCTTCGACAAGAAGGAGAACACGGCCTTCAAGCACATCGCGCTGGGGCTGCGGATGGTGCAGGACGGCAAGGCCACGGCCGATCCGCGGGGGCCCTTCGTCGAATGGGCCGCGCACCACACCGACATCGTGGTGTCGCACCAGTGGGAGAACGGCCTCAATTACCTGCTGTACGAGGCGCTCTACGGCAACTACGCGCTGGTGCACAACTCGCCGTTCCTGCGCGAGGTGGGCTACTACTACCCCGAGTTCGAGGTCTTCGAGGCGGCCGCCGCGATCGAGCGCGCGGCCGAGACGCACGATGCGCAGCTGGATGCGCAGGCGCAGGCCAACGCGGCCTTCCTGCGCACGCTAGCTCCGGCGCACGCGCCGAACATCGAGGCGCACGACGCGCGCATCCGCGCGCTGTTCTCGAGCTAGGTCTTGTCGGCCACGCGCACCACGCGCTTGCCGAAGTTGTGCCCCTGCAGCAGGCCGATGAAGCCGGCCGGCGCGTTCTCCAGGCCCTCGACGACGTCTTCCATCGGCTGCACCTCGCCGCGTTCGATCCAGTCGCCCATCTCGCGGCGGAAGGCCTCGAAGCGGTCGCCGTAGTGGTCGAGGATGACGAAGCCCTGCATGCGGATGCGCTTCTGCAGCAGCGAGGCCATCAGCAGCGGCAGGCGGTTCGTCCCCTGGGTTTCGCCGTCGGCGTTGTAGTCGGCGATATGGCCGCAGACCGGCACGCGTGCGCCGATGTTGAAGAGCGGCAGCACCGCGTCGAACACCGGTCCGCCGACGTTCTCGAAATAGACGTCGATGCCTTTCGGGCAGGCCGCGGCGAGGCGCTCGGCCAGCGCGGGATCGTGGCGGTCGAGGCAGGCGTCGAAGCCCAGCACGTCGACCGCGTGGCGGCACTTGTCCGCGCCGCCCGCGATGCCGACCACGCGCGCGCCCTTCAAGCGGGCGATCTGCCCGACCATCGCGCCGACGGCGCCGGTGGCCGCGGCCACGACCACGGTCTCGCCGGGCCTGGGCTGGCCGATGTCGAGCAGGCCGACGTGGGCGGTGAAGGCCGGCATGCCGAGCGCGCCGAGCGCGAGCGAGGGGCGCGCCATGTCGCCCAGCGGCATCAGGTCCTGGCCGTCGGACAGCGCGTAGTCCTGCCAGCCGGCGTTGCCGAGCACGAGCTCGCCGACGCTGAATCGCGGATGCCTCGAGGCCACGACGCGGTTGACCGTGCCGCCCACCATCGGCTGGCCCAGCGGCACCGAGGCCGCGTAGATCGGCGCGACCTCGTCCATCAGCTGGCGCATGTAGGGGTCGAGCGAGAGGTACAGCGTGCGCAGCAGCACCTGGCCCTCGGCGGGCGCGGGCACGGCGCCCTCCTCGAGGCGGAAGTGCGCGGGTGTGGGCAGCCCGCGCGGGCGCGCGGCGAGGACGAGGCGGCGGTTGACGGTGTCGCTTTGGGGCATGGGCAGGAGCTCCTGGGTGGTGGAAGGGCGATGACCTGGCAGGTAATTAGACCGGTCGTCTAGAAAAGGGCCGCAAAAAAGGCGGGAGCGACATCGGTCGTCCCGCCTTTCAGCCGACCGGGGTGGGAACGGGGACCAGACCCAGCGCCAGCCGGGTGCCGGCCATGGTGCGGTCGAGCGGCGCGCGGTCGCGCGCGATCTTCGCGAGCAGGCTGGCGCCGAGCCAGCTCTGGTAGAGCGAAACGGCTTGGGTCTGGGCCTGGGTCTGCGCGGGATCGCCGGCCTCGGCGGCCGGCAGCGAGCCGTCGGCGCGGCCGGTCTCGATGCAGCGCGCGAGCCGGTCGGTGATCTGGCGGATACCGCGGTCCAGCGCCGCGCGCATGGTCTCGGACAGGTCGCAGACCTCGGCGCCCAGCTTCACCACGAGGCAGCGGCTCTGGGCGTCGTCGCCGGTCTGCGAGTCGAGCCAGTCCTGGAAGTAGGCGACCAGCTGCTGCGCGCCCGTGCCCGACTCGGCCAGCAGGGCGTCGGTGCGGGCGAGGTAGTCGCTGAAATAGGCCTCGAGCACCGCCTCGCCGAAGGACTCCTTCGAGCCGAAGTAGTGATAGAACGAGCCCTTCGGCACCTTGGCCAGGCTCAGCACCTCGGCCAGCCCGACGGCCGTGAAGCCCTTGCGCAGCAGCAGCGGATGCGCCACGTCGAGGATGTGGCGGCGAACGTCGGGAGGCGTGGCGACGGCAGTCATGGCGCCGAACTCTAGCGCCGATTAGACCAGTCGTCTAGTACGAGATTCCGGAGTCAGCCCGGCGCCGCCGCGCGCTTCGAGGCCTCGGATTCGCCGCCGATCCGCCGGCCCGGCCAGAGGTCGCGCCAGGGCTCGGGGTCCTGCCGCTCCTGCGCCAGCCGCAGGTAGACCATCGCGATCCACAGCAGCGCCAGCCCGATCTGGGCGTCGCGCAGCGCCGAGTTCACGCAGGAGGCGATCAGCGCGATCAGGGTCGCGGCCAGCGCATAGCGGCCCGCGATGTCGGGCCGCTTCCAGGCCTGCCAGACGGCCGCGACCATGATCGCGAGCAGGCTCAAGAGGCCCGGCAGGCCGCCCTGCGCGCCCATCCAGAGGAAGTCGTTGTGCGGCATGTTCGAGTCGGCGAACAGCGAGGGGCCGCGCTGGTGCCACTGCTCGGTCCAGCCGCCGATGCCCCAGCCGGTGAGCGGCCGGTCGGCGATCATGCGGCCGGTGTCGCGGTACATGAAGTAGCGGATGACCATGCTGCCGTGGAAGATCTCGCCGGCCTGCGCCTTCTCGATCTCCTGGATGCCGACCTCGACCTTCTGCTGCAGCTGCGGCAGCTGGTAGAGGCCCGCACCCAGCACCACGGCGCCCACGATCAGCGCCGCCGACAGCGCCTTCAGGTGGCTGCGCCACTGGTGGATGCACACCAGCGGCAGCACCAGCAGCAGCGCCAGTACCGAGGTGCGCGAGGTCAGCGGCAGCGCCACCACCGCCATCAGCAGCAGCACCAGCGCGAAGGCCGGCAGCGCGCGCAGCGCCCGGTGCGCCGCGATCTGCGACAGGCCCCAGACCGCCGCCGTCGATGCCACCACGCTGAACAGCAGCGCGTTGCTGATCGACTTGTTGCCGACCTCCATCACCACGCCGCGCAGCGGCGCCCAGATGTGGAAGCCGCCGACCGCGTAGAACACCACCACCAGCAGCAGGTTGAGCGCCGAGATCAGCAGGAAGCCGCGCAGCGCCCACATCGCCTCGTCGCGCGCGAGCGCCATCGCCATCAGCAGCGTGGCCGCGATGCGCAGCCCGTGCACCAGGTTCGAGGGGGTCTCGGGGTAGTGCGGCCGGATGGCCAGCACGATCAGGGTCCAGGCCACATAGGCCACGACCGGCCACCACAGCGGATTGGCGCGCAGCCGCGCGATGCGTTCGCGGCCGCTGCCCGCGACCAGCAGGGCGACCAGCAGCAGCAGGGCCGAGAGGTAGGTGACGCCGACCGGCATGTACACCGCGAGCCCCCAGAACATGGCCGCGGGCCGGACGATGTGCGATCTCTGCATAGGGCGCGAATTCTAGGGGGCCGCATTCCGGCGCAACCTGACTTCACCCCGGGGCGCGCGGGGCTTGGCCGCGCCGTGCTTCAGCCGCGCGGCAGCCGGATCACGAAGCTCGCGCCGCCGCCGGGCCGGTCCTCGCAGCGCACCGTGCCGCCATGGCGCTCGGTGATCGACTTGACCAGCGCCAGCCCGAGGCCGACGCCGCCGTTGCGCTCGCTCGCGCCCGGCAGCCGGTAGAAGGGCTCGAAGATGCGTTCGCGCAGCGCGGCCGGCACGCCCGGGCCGCGGTCGTTCACGCGCACCGTGGCCTGGCCGTCGGCGCTGCCGAGCTCCACCGAGATCTCGCCGGCGCCGTAGCGGCGCGCGTTCTCGAGCAGGTTGCGGATCACGCGGCGCAGCAGCCGCGAGACGCCGGGCACGGTCAGCGCCGCGTTGTCGGTGCCTTCCACCAGGTCGAGCTCGGCGTCGACGCGCGCGCATTCCTCGGCGGCCAGGCCGGTCAGGTCGACCGCCTCGATGGTGCCCATGTCGGCCTCGCTGGCGTCGAGCCGGCTGGCCAGCAGGATCTCGTCGATCAGCTGGTCGAGCTCGGCGATGTTGCGCGAGATCTCGGCGCGCGCCGCGGGGCTCGGCTGGTCGCCCATGAGCTCCAGGCTCATGCGGATGCGGGTCAGCGGCGAGCGCAGTTCGTGCGAGGCATTCGCCAGCAGCGACTTGTGCGAGCGCACCAGCTGTTCGATGCGCACCGCCGATGCATTGAAGCGCTTGGAGAGATCGGCCACTTCGTCCTGCCCTTCCTCGGTGACGCGCACCGACAGATCGCCCTCGCCCCAACGCTGCACGCCGCGCTGCAGCGTCTCGAGCCGCTTGGTGAGCCGGCGCACGATCGGATAGACGCCGAGCGCCACCGCCACGCCGACCAGCGCGATCATCCAGCCGAGGCCGAAGGGCGTGCGCCAGGGCGCGAAGCCGCTGGTGCCGGTGGCGCGCTCGCGCGGCGCCACGCGCAGCGTGATCTCCTTGCCGTCGCTGAGCGTCACGTCGAATTCCAGCCCCTGGCCCGGCACGCGCAATGCCTTGCCGGCGCCGATCTGCTTGTCCTGCGCGTCGAGCACCACCACCTCGCGCGGCACCGGCGCCAGCCGTTCGCGCTCGGCCTCGGCCGCCACGCGCACGATCCAGTTGGCCATCAGCGTGAGGATCACCACGCCGCCGACCACCGCGAGCCAGATGCGCACGTAGAGGTGGCGGGAGTACAGATTGATCATGGGGAGGTGGGGAGTGCGGCGGCCGGGGCCGGCCGCTTTTTCTGGAGAGGTGCCACGAGCGGGACGGAAATCATCCGTCGGCCGTTCAGTCCTGCTGCTTGGCGAACACGTAGCCCACGCCGCGGACCGTGAGGATGCGCTTGGGATTCTTCGCGTCGACCTCGATCGCCGCGCGGATGCGGCCCATGTGCACGTCGATCGAGCGGTCGAAGGCCTCGAGCTCGCGGCCGCGCACGGCTTCCATGATCTGGTCGCGCGTGAGCACCCGGCCCGCGCGCTCGGCCATCGCGACCAGCAGGTCGAACTGGTAGGAGGTGAGGTCGGCCACCTGGCCGGCCACCGAGACGGTGCGCGCGTTGCGGTCGATCTCGAGCGTGCCGAAACGCATCATCGACGCCGCCTCGGCCTCGGTGCTGCTCTCGCCGCGGCGGCGCAGCACGGCGCGGATGCGCGCCAGCAGCTCGCGCGGCTCGAAGGGCTTGGGCAGGTAGTCGTCGGCGCCGATCTCCAGGCCGATGATGCGGTCCATCGGGTCGCCCTTGGCGGTCAGCATCAGCACCGACACCTTGGAGATCGCGCCCGGCAGCGCGCGGATGCGGCGGCAGACCTCGAGGCCGTCGGTGTCGGGCAGCATCAGGTCGAGGATGACGAGGTCGGGCGCGTGCTGCTGCAGCTGCTCGAGGCCGCTGGCGCCGTCGCCGGCATGGTTGAAGCCGAAGCCCGACTGGGTGAGGTATTCGCCGACCATCTGCGCCAGGCGCTGGTCGTCTTCGATCATCAGGAGTTGGGGGGTGCTCATGCGCTTCATGGTGTTCCACCGGGAGCAAGCTGGCTTGAACGCTCCGTAAAGTTGGGTAAACCTGGTGCCGCGGTGTCAACCGGCCGGCACTGCGAAAAGCATAGCGCCGTCGTCCTGCGGGGCCGCCGAAAGCCGCTGGGCGCCGCGGTATTCGGGCTGCGCGAGCAGGGCCTCGAGCGCGGCGGCCTCGAGCGCCGGGTCGCAGTCGCGCGCCCGCGCCAGGATCTCGCCGGCCAGCCGGCGCAGCTGCGCGGTCGAGGCCCGGATGCGCGCCTTGAAGGCCGCGTCGTCGAGCCGGTCGTTGAGGCTGCGGTTGAGCTCGGCGAACCACGGCATCGCGGCCTGGTCGAGCATCGCCGCGCGGTTGCGCTTCTCGCTCGCGCCCGACCAGGCGCGCAGCAGCGCCTGCACCGCGATGTTGAGGCGCTGGCAATGCTGCAGCTCGTCGCGCACGGCGCCCAGCAGTGCCAGGTCGGTGAGCCGGCCCTGGAAGAAGATCTGCGACAGCACGCCCCAGTAGTAGGCGTAGTCCCAGATCACCTTCACCGGCAGCACCTCGGGATCGCCGAACAGCGGGTACTGGTCCTGGTAGAGCGCCAGCGTGCTCTCGTAGAACGAGTGGTAGATCTGGTCGTAGAGCTGCGCGCGCGCCTCGATCGAGCGGCCGCGCCGGTCGTGCGCGATCAGGTCGGTGATGTAGGTGTTGCCGATCGCGATGAAGTCGCTGCCCGGCGAATAGAAGGGGTCGAGGAACAGGCCGGCCTCGCCGGTCAGCGCCCAGCGCCGGTCCGAGAACACCTGCTTGCAGCCGTACGAGAAGTGGCGCAGGAACGCGAAGTCCTGCAGCAGGTGGCGCTTGCCGTCGAGCGCCTCGAACAGTCGCGGCTGGTAGGTCGCGAACCAGTCCATCGCCTTGTCGAAGGTGTCGATGGTGGCCAGCGGATGCAGCTTCTGGTCGGCCACGATGCCCACCGAGTGCGAGCCCGAGGCCAGCGGGATCAGCCACACCCAGTAGCCCGCGCCCACCAGGTGGTTGGTCGAGAGCCAGCGCGCCTGCGGGTCGCAGCGCGCGCGCCAGGCCTCGTCGTCGCTCCAGTGATCGATGGTGATGCGCTCGCCGATGCGGAACCACACGGCGTTCACGTCGTGGTCGTTGGGCTGCGCCAGCCCCAGCTTGCGCTTGAGCAGGCCGGCGCGCCCGCAGGCGTCGATCAGCCAGCGCGCCTCGGTGTCGCGGGTTTCGCCGCCCTGGGTCCATTGCAGCCGGTGGTGGGTGGCGCCGTCCTCGGCCAGTTCGATGCGGCGCACGAAGGCGTCGTCGGCGAAGTGCACGCCGTGGCGCGCGGCCTCCTGCGCGAGGTAGTTCTCGAGGATGCCGCGGTCGATCTGGTAGCTGGGCACCGACAGGTAGCGGCTGGCGCCGATCTCGGTCACGCCGTCGATGTCGCGCCGGCCCTCGCTGAAGAAGAAGCGGAAGCCGAACTTGCGCAGCTGCGCGTTCTCGAAGTGCGGCTTCAGGCCCAGCACGGTGTCGAAGTAGTGGGCGCCGATCTCGACCGACGATTCGCCCACCTTGTGCGCCGCATGCGGCACCGGGTGCGCGCGGCGCTCGAGCACCAGCACCGAGAGGTCGTCGAAGCGCTGGCGCAGCTGCAGCGCGAGCGTGAGCCCTGCCAGACCGCCACCCATGATCACTGCGTCGTAACGAGGGGCGGTCGGCTTCATTCGGGGTTTTCCGTCAATGCCCGCCGGGCCGCAGCAGCAGTCTCAGCGAGAGGGTGGGGGACAGTGGCAGCGTCACCGGCGCATCGGTGCGGCCGTCGAGCCGCGCCAGCGCCTCGAACAGGCCGAGCGCCTGCGCCATCGGGTTGACCTGCGCGAGCGTTTTCGCTGCCTCGGAGGTGGGCGCCGTGCCGGCCGCGCCGTCGCTGGCCAGCGACCAGTCGAGCGCCGCCACCGTGCGTTCGGTGGGCTCGGGCGCCAGCACCAGCGCCAGCGCGAGCTGGCCCTGGCTGCCCGTCACGGCCGCCAGCGGGCCGGAGGCGGGCGCGTCGTAGCCCACCAGCAGCACCGCCTCGCGGTCGGCCGCGCACTGCGCCGCGGCCTCGAGCAGGGCCGCGCCGAAACTGCTGTCGTAGGCCGAGATCGAATTGCTCGCGGCCATGCAGCCGGTGCCGATGGTCCAGTAGCCCACGGCGGCGTTGTGCACCGAGTTGTGGAAGCGCGTGGGCGACAGCACCGAGGGATCGGTGGCGAGCGTGCTGCACATGTAGTCGTTGATCGACAGGTCGCCGTGCGCCGAGACGAACACGCAGGGCAGGTCGGCGGCCTGCCGGCCCGAGCCGGCGATGGCGGCGGCCGCCACCTCGAGCGCCAGCGCCACGGTGTCGGGCGCGCGGCGGCGCTCGGCCGGGGCCAGCACCTGCGGCGCCGGGCGCTTCGCGGGCGGATCGGTGAGCGCGCCCTCGCCGCGGAAGGCCGCGCGCGCGGCCTCCCAGCCGGGCAGGGTGGGGGCCCAGAAGGCCGGGCCCTCGATGTAGATCGTCGGTGTGGTGCTCATGCGCCCATCGCCTTGCCGAACACCAGCGCGCAGTTGTTGCCGCCGAAGCCGAAGGAATTGGAGAGCGCGTAGCGCACCTCGCCGTGCGCCGGCGCGAGCCGGATCTGCGGGCCGAAGCCCGGGTCCAGCGCGGCCGAGTTGACCGTGCCCGGCATCAGGCCGCGCTCGATCGCCAGCAGGCTGATCACCGCCTCGACGATGCCCGCGGCGCCCAGCGTGTGGCCCGTGAAGCCCTTGGTCGAGCTCGCATGCGTGCGCGCCGGGAAGCGGCGCGCCACCAGCGCGCCCTCGACCTCGTCGTTCTTCTGGCTCGCGGTGCCGTGCATGTTGATGTAGTCGATCGCCTCGGGCGCGAGGCCGGCGCGCGCCAGCGCCTCGTCGAGCGCGCGCTCGGCGCCCAGGCCCTCGGGATGCGGCGTCGACATGTGGTGCGCGTCGCTGGCCTCGCCGTAGCCCAGCAGTTGCAGCCCGGTGGCGGAAGCGGCGTCGGCGCGCTCGAGCAGCGCGAAGCCCGCGGCCTCGCCCAGGCTGATGCCGTCGCGGTCCGGATCGAAGGGCCGGCACGGCCCGCCGGACACCAGCTCGAGCGAGTTGAAGCCGAACAGCACGCTGCCGCACAGCGTGTCGACGCCGCCGACCACGGCCGCGTCGACCAGGCCCAGGCGGATCAGCCGCTCGGCCGAGGCGAACACCTTGGCGCTCGACGAGCAGGCGGTGGAGATGGTCTCGCTCGGCCCTTCGAGGCCCAGCACTTCCTGCACGAACATCGCGAGCGAATGCGGCGTGTGCACCGCCGGGCGGCGCTGCGCGGGCGGGAAATGGCCGTCGGCGTCGAGCTGGGTGTAGGCCAGCTCGGTCTCGCCGATGCTCGAGGTCGAGGTGCCGAGGATCAGCGCGATGCGCGCCGCGCCATGGCGCCGGCGCGCCGCGGCCACCGCCTCGAGGAAGCCGTCGGCCTGCAGGCCGAGCCAGGCCAGCCGGTTGTTGCGGCAGTCCCAGCGCGCGAAGGCCTCGGGCAGGCGGATCTCTTCGAGGCCGTCGACGCGGCCGATCCAGGTCGGCAGCGGCGCGGGGCCGAAGTCGTTGGCGCGCAGGCCGCTGCGCGAATGCTCGAGCGCTTCGGCAAGCGGCTCCTTGCCGACGCCGACGGCCGAGGTGGCCGTGTAGGCGCTGATCTGGAGGGGGGGAATGCGGGCGGGCACGGTGTGGGCGTGGCTGGGCGGTGACGCGGTTGGAGGAGTAGTTCTTGTGGTCGGGTCTGGGGAAAGCAGCGCAAAGCCTACCAGTTGCGGGGGTGGGGCCGTGTCGGCGGTTTCCTATGGGGCCGGGTCAGGATTTCCCGCTGTCCGGACTCGCCGCCAGCGTGCGCGAGGCCAGCGCCACCAGCACCAGCACCGGCACGCCGAGCAGGGCGGTCGCATAGAAGAAGGTGCTGTAGCCGTAGGCGTCGACGAACACGCCCGAGTAGCCGGCGATGAACTTCGGCAGCAGCAGCATCAGCGAGCTGAACAGCGCGTACTGCGTGGCCGAGTAGCTGATGTTGGTGAGGCTCGAGAGGTAGGCGATGAAGGCCGCCGAGGCGATGCCGCCCGCGAGGTTGTCGGCCGAGACCACGGCGATCAGCGCCGTCAGGTCGTGGCCGCGCGAGGCCAGCCAGGCGAACAGCAGGTTGCTCGCCGCGCTGAGCACCGCGCCCAGCATCAGCACCCGCATCACGCCCAGGCGCATCGACAGCACGCCGCCGACGAAGGCGCCCACCAGCGTCATGACCACGCCGTAGATCTTGCTGACCGTGGCCACCTCGTCCTTGGTGAAGCCCATGTCGACGTAGAAGGGGTTGGCCATGATGCCCATCACCACGTCGCTGATGCGGTAGATCGCGATCAGCGACAGGATCAGCACCGCCTGCCACTTGTAGCGGCGGATGAAGTCGGCGAAGGGCTCGACCAGCACGTCGCGCAGCCATTCGGCGGCATTGCGCGGCGCCGACAGCGAGCGCTTTGCGGGCTCGGGCGACAGCAGCACCGTGAGCACGCCCACGAACATGGAGCCGGCCATCACGAGGTAGGCCGTCTTCCAGGCGCCGTTCTGGTAGGCTGCGCCGGCCGCCGCGCCCGCCGCTGCCGCGGCCGGCGCGACCTCGGCCCAGGCCGCCACCCACAGCACCCCGGCTCCGGCCCAGATCATCGCGAGCCGGTAGCCCGTCTGGTAGGCCGCGGCCAGCGCCGCCTGCTTGCGGGTTTCGGCCGACTCGATGCGGAAGGCGTCGAGCGCGATGTCCTGCGTGGCCGAGCCGAAGGCCACCAGCAGCGCGCACCAGATCATCGGCATGAGCCCCTGGCGCGGATCGTTGACCGCCATGCCGACCAGCCCCGCGATCACCATCCCCTGCGCGAGCAGCAGCCAGCCGCGCCGGCGCCCGAGCAGCGTGGTCAGCGGCGGCAGCGGCAGCCGGTCGACCAGCGGCGCCCAGACCCATTTGAAGCCGTAGGCCAGGCCGACCCAGCTCAGGTAGCCGATGGTGGCGCGGTCGATGCCGGCCTCGCGCAGCCGGAAGCTCAGCGTGCCCAGCACCAGCAGCAGCGGCAGCCCGGCCGAGAAGCCCAGCGCCAGCATGCGCAGGGTGGCGGGTTCGAGGTAGACCTTCAGGGCGTCGCGCCAGGGCGGCGAACCGGCGGCGGTGGATTCGGCGGGCGGGACGGAAGACATGTGGGGGCGATTGTCCATGAGCGCCGCGCCTGTCGGCCGCCGGGTCATCCACCAAGGCGTCTTCATTTGTTCCTATCATCCGGCCCCATATGTGCACACGCTGCGATCGCTCCGTTCCAATCGGCTCCCCCGCTTCCCCCTGGCAGCCGCGGCGGGCCTTTCTACTGGCCGCGGCCGGCGCGGCATTGAGCGGGCCGGCACTCGCGCAGGTCGACGTCGGCAATGCCTCGGTGGCGCGCAACCTCGTGCCGGCCGACCGCATCGAGGCCGCGGGCGGCCAGCAGTACGGCGAGCTGCTGCAGCAGGCGCGCGCCAAGAACGCGCTCGCGGGCGACGGCAATCCGCAGCTGCAGCGGCTGCGCGCCATCGCCAACCGGCTGATCCCCTTCGCCACGCCCTGGAACAGCCGGGCGCGGCAATGGAAGTGGGAGGTCAACCTGATCGGCAGCAAGCAGATCAACGCCTTCTGCCTGCCGGGCGGCAAGATCGCCTTCTTCACCGGCATCCTCGACCAGCTCAAGCTCACCGACGACGAGGTCGCGATGGTGATGGGCCACGAGATGGCCCATGCGCTGCGCGAGCATGCGCGCGCCCGCATGGCCAAGAGCGCGGGCACCGGCGCCGCGCTCTCGATCGGTGCGCAGCTGCTCGGCCTGGGGCAGGTCGGCGACCTCGCCGCGCGCGCGGGCACCCAGCTGCTCACGCTCAAGTTCAGCCGCGGCGACGAGACCGAGGCCGACCTCGTCGGCCTGGAACTCGCGGCGCGCGCCGGCTACGACCCGAAGGCCTCGGTGTCGCTGTGGAACAAGATGGCCACGGCCTCGAAGAACCAGGGCGGGCTGAGCTTCCTCTCCACCCACCCGAGCGGGCCGGACCGGATCGCGAAGCTGCAGGCGAATCTGCCGAAGGTGGAGAACCTGTACCGGGACGCGAAAAAGAGCTGAGAGCCCTGTCTTCCTCCTTCCCCCGCTGGGGGAAGGCCGGGATGGGGGCTCCGGGCGGTGGATGCGGTCTGCGCTGTTGCAAGGCCCGGTGCCCCCACCCCAACCCTCCCCCAGCGGGGGAGGGAGCCACACACATAGATAGCTGAGCGACTGACGCCGCAGGCGCCCATCAGCGGCCCGCGCGCGCTGGCACGCTGCTTGCATCTCGACTTGTACACAAGTTTGGATGCCTGATCATGGTGCATGACGAGAAAGACCCGGCCGCCGCGGCGTGGATCCTGCGTTTCGCGCAGCCGCTGACGCGCGAGAACGACGATACGCACGAAGCCACGCCCGCTTCCGCCCCCGCCCCGCTCGCGGGCCTGCGCTTCGCCGTCAAGGACAACATCGACGTCGCCGGCGTGCCCACCACCGCCGCCTGCCCGGCCTTCGACCGCCTGCCGGCCGCCCATGCGGCCGTGGTGCAGCGGCTGCTCGACGCCGGTGCGTCGCTGCTCGGCAAGACCAACCTCGACCAGTTCGCCTGCGGCCTCAATGGCACACGCTCGCCCTATGGCGAGGTCGGCAATGCCTTCGATGCACGCTATGTCTCGGGCGGCTCGAGCTCGGGCTCGGCGCGCGTGGTCGCCACCGGCGAGGCCGACTTCGCGCTCGGCACCGACACGGCCGGCTCGGGCCGCGTGCCCGCGGGCCTCAACAACATCGTCGGCCTCAAGCCCTCGCGCGGGCTGCTGAGCACCGCCGGCGTGGTGCCGGCTGCGCAGAGCGTCGACTGCGTCTCGATCTTCGCGCGCACCGTCGCGCTCGCGGTCGAGGTGCTGCAGGCCGCGCTCGGCTTCGATGCGCGCGATCCCTATTCGCGCGACATCGCGCTCGATGCCAAGCCCTTCCCCGCCGCCTTCCGCTTCGGCGTGCCCGACCGCCTCGCCTTCTTCGGCGACACGCTCGCCGAGGCCGCCTTCGCCGATGCGCGCCGGCGCCTCGAGGCGCTGGGCGGCACCGCCATCACCGTGCCCTTCGCGCCGCTGGCCGAGGCCGCCGCGCTGCTCTACGACAGCGCGCTGGTGGCCGAGCGCTATGCCGCGGTGCGCGCCTTCTTCGACCGCCACGAGGCCGAGGTGGTCGAGCCCGTGCGCGGCATCCTCGCGCAGGGCCGTGGCTACAACGCCGCCGACGTGTTCGAGGCCCAGACCCGGCTGCGCGCGCTCGCGCAGCAGGCCGAGCCGATGTGGCGCGACATCGATGTGCTGCTGGTGCCCACCGCGCCCACGCACTACACGCGCGACGCGATGCGCGCCGACCCGGTGGCGCTCAACCGCAATCTCGGCGCCTACACCAACTTCGTCAACCTGCTCGACTACGCCGCGCTCTCGGTGCCCAGCAGCCTGCGGCCCGACGGCCTGCCCTTCGGCATCACGCTGATCGGCCGCTGCGGCAGCGACCTCGCGCTGGCCGAGCTGGGCCAGCGCTACCACCATGCCACCGGCCTCGCGCAGGGCGCGACCGGCGAGCCGCTGCCCGCGCCGCGGCCGATCCGTGGCCTCGCACCAGTGCCGGCCGCGACGCTGCCGATCGCGGTGGTCGGCGCGCACCTCAGCGGCATGCCGCTCAACGGCCAGCTCACCGAGCGCGGTGCCGTGCTGCGCGAGGCCATCCAGACCGCGCCGCGCTACCGCCTGTACGCGCTGCCCGGCACCGTGCCGCCCAAGCCCGGCCTGCAGCGCAGCGCCGAGGGCGGCGCCGCGATCGCGCTCGAGGTGTGGGACCTGCCGCTGGCCGAGGTCGGCGGCTTCCTCGCGCTGATCCCCGCGCCGCTGGGCCTGGGCAGCGTCGAACTGGCCGACGGCCGCTGGGTGCACGGCTTCATCTGCGAGGGCCATGCGCTGGCCGGCGCCGAAGAGGTCACGCGCCATGGCGGCTGGCGCGCCTACCTCGCGAGCCGCGCCGCCTGAATCCCTGTTGTCTTCGAACCCAGACCGAGGAGTCTTCCATGTCCATCTCCGACCTTCCTTCCACCGCCTCGCGCCGGCAGTTGCTGCAGGCCGGCGCCGCCGGCCTCGCGGTGCTCGCCGCGCCGGCGATCGTGCGCGCCCAGGCGGCACCGAAGATCCGCGTCGGCTTCTGGCCGGTGGCCGCGGGCCTGCCCTTCTTCGCGGCGGTCGAGCGCGGCTTCTTCAAGGACGCGGGGCTCGACGTGGAACCGCAGAAGTTCGCGGGCGCGCAGCAGGTGATGGAAGCCATGCTCGCGGGCCGCTGCGACGGCAGCGCCAACGGCACCGGCTCGGCCAACCTCGCGATCGGCGAGATCGCGCAGCCGGGCCTGTTCAAGATCTTCTGCACCAACCCGAGCAACGCGAAGTTCGTGCTCGACGAGTTCATCGTCGCCAAGGACAGCCCGATCAAGGCCATGGCCGAGCTCGCGGGCAAGAAGGTGGCCTCGGGTCCGGGCATCCAGAACGTCACGCTGTGCAAGACCATGCTCGAGCGCGCGGGCGCCAAGGGCGTGTCGGTCAGCGAGCTGCCGATCGGCCAGCACGTGGCCGCGCTGGTGGCGGGGCAGGTCGATGCCTGCTACACGCTCGAGCCCACCGGCACCGTGGGCCGCATGAACGGCACCACGCGCGTGCTCGAGGCCGGCGTGGTCGCGCGCTACATCCTCGGCGACCCGATGGCGCCGTGGCACGGCGGCGCCGCCAGCCTCACGACCGAGTTCCTCAAGAAGAACCCCGACGCCGCCAAGAAGTACATCGCCGCCTATGCGCGCGGCGTGGAACTGGTGCGCGGCCAGCCCGACGAGGCGCGCCAGTACATGAAGGGCTACACCGCCATCGAGGGCAAGCTCACGGCCGAGGTGCCGCTGGCCTCGTACATGCTCTACAACGAGTTCAAGCCCAGCGACGTCGCCTACTTCCAGAAGTTCTACGACCTGTTCACCGAGAAGGGGATCTTCGAGAAGAAGGTCCTGGTGGACGGCCTGCTCTACAAGGCCTGACGCCATGGCCGACAGCAGCACCACCGCTTCGCCCTGGGCGCCGCCCGCGGGCAACGCCGCCTCCGCGGCACCGAAGGCGCCCGCCTGGGAGCGCTGGCTGCCGGCCATCGGGCCGGTCGTCCTGTTCATCGTCTGGGACCTGGTGGTGCGGCTCGGCTTCATCAAGCCGATCCTGCTGCCTTCGCCGGCCGACACCGTGGCCGCGCTCATCACCGGCCTGGCCGGCGGGCCGCTGCTGCTCGACTTCGCCGTCACCGTGTGGCGCACCGTGCAGGCCTTCGCGATCGCCGCCGTCGTCGGCATGCCGCTGGGCGTGCTGCTGGGCAGCAACGAGCGCGCCTACCGCAGCGTCGAGTTCCTGATCGACTTCTTCCGCTCCACGCCCTCGTCGGCGCTGATCCCGCTGTTCCTGTTGATCTTCGGCGTGTCCGACATCAACAAGGTGGCGATCGCGGCCTTCGGCGCGCTGCTGATCGTGGTGTTCAACAGCGCCTACGGCGTGATCAACGCGCGCAAGCAGCGCGTGATGGCGGCGCGCGTGATGGGCGCCTCGCGCTGGCAGATCTTCAAGGACGTGCTGGTGTGGGAGAGCCTGCAGCCCAGCTTCGTGGGCCTGCGCTCGGCGGTCTCGATGGCGCTGGTGATCGTGATCGTGGCCGAGATGTTCATCGGCTCCGACAACGGCCTGGGCCACCGCATCATCGACGCGCAGCAGGTGCTCAACGTCAAGAGCATGTATGCCGCCATCCTCGCGGCCGGCGCGCTGGGCTACGTGCTCAACATCCTCTTCCTCGTGGCCGAGCGCCGCATCGTTCACTGGAGCGGCCGATGAAAGCCACGCCCGACATCGTCGTCAACGGCCCGGTGTATGCCGACGTGCCCAAGCCGGTGTTCAAGCCCGGCCCGGCGGGCACCCACATCACCATCCGCGGCCTCACCAAGTACTTCGCGGGCTGGCCGCTGTACGAGAACTTCGACCTCGACATCCCCAAGCACCGCATCGTCTCGGTGTTCGGGCCCAACGGCTGCGGCAAGTCCACGCTGATCAACATGATCGCGGGGCTGATCCCCATCGACAGCGGCGAGATCCTGTTCGACGGCAAGCAACGCAAGGACACCAAGATCGGCTACGTGTTCCAGAACTACCGCGAGGCGATGTTCCCGTGGATGCGCACCATCGACAACATCGCCTATCCGCTGAAGCTGGAAGGCCGCAGCAAGGCCGAGGTCGATCGCCGCATGGAGGAGCTGGTCGCTTCCTTCGACGTCAAGTTCGACCTCAAGCGCTTTCCCTACGAGCTCTCGGGCGGCCAGCAGCAGACGGCGTCGATCATGCGCGCGCTCGCGCCGAACCCCGAGGTGCTGTTCCTCGACGAGCCCTTCTCGGCGCTCGACTTCGAGATGACCCTGTTCATCCGCGAGAAGCTGCAGGAGGTGTTCATGCAGACCGGCACCACCATGCTGCTGGTCTCGCACGACCTCGAGGAGGCGGTGTACCTGGCCGACGAGGTGCTGCTGCTGACCAAGCGCCCGACCAAGGTGGCCGAGATCCTGCGCTACGGCGATGCGCGCCCGCGCACGGTCGAGACCCTGAGCACCGAGAGCTTCGTCGCGATGAAGAAGCTCAGCCTCGACATCTTCCAGCGCGAAGTGCGCCGTTGAGAGGAGACGACGCCATGACGCCCGAACAGATCGAACGCCACGTCGACGCGGCCGCGGCCGCGCTCGGCCTCCCGCTCTCGCCCGCCCACCGCGAGGGCGTGCTGCGCTACTTCGCGCTCGCGGCCGGCTTCGCGGCCACCGTCGAGGCGGTGCCACTGTCGGTGCACGACGAGGCCGCGGTGCAGTTCGTGCCCGTGGCACCGGCTTCGCCCTCGGAGGCCGGCCGATGAACGCCGCCAGCCTGATCGCCAGCGACGCAAGCGCCATGGCCGAGGCGGTGCGCCGCGGCGAGGTCAGCGCCAGCGCGCTGGCCGAAGCCAGTCTCGCGCGCATCGAGGCCACCGACGGCCGCGTCAACGCCTTCACCGCCGTGCTGCGCGAACGCGCGCTGCGCCGCGCCGCGCAAGTCGATGCCTCGCTGGCTTCGGCCACGGCCGAGCGCACGCGCGAACTGCCGCTGCTCGGCGTGCCCTTCGCGGTCAAGAACCTGTTCGACATCGCGGGCATCGCCACGCTGGCCGGCTCGAAGATCGAACGCGAGGCCGCGCCCGCGAATGCCGACGCGCTGCTGGTGCGCCGGCTCGAGCGCGCGGGCGCGGTGCTGGTCGGCGCGCTCAACATGGACGAGTACGCCTACGGCTTCACCACCGAGAACAGCCACGAGGGCCCGACGCGCAATCCGCACGACCTCTCGTGCATCGCGGGCGGTTCCTCGGGCGGCTCGGGCGCGGCCGTGGCTGCGGGGCAGGTGGCGCTCACGCTGGGCTCGGACACCAACGGCTCGATCCGCGTGCCGGCTTCGCTGTGCGGCGTGTTCGGCCTCAAGCCCACCTTCGGCCGGCTGCCGCGCAGCGGCAGCTATCCCTTCGTCTCCAGCCTCGATCACCTCGGGCCCTTCGCGCGTTCGGCGCGCGATCTCGCGCTGGCCTACGACGCGATGCAGGGGCCGGAGGATCCCGCCGGGCGGCGCGACCCCGGCTGCACGCAGCGCGCGGTCGAACCGGTGGCGCCGCTGCTGGTGCGCGGCACGCAGGGCCTGCGCATCGGCGTGCTCGGCGGCTACTTCCGCGCCAATGCGGGCGCCGAGGCCAACGCCGCGGTCGACCGCGTGGCCGATGCGCTCGCCGCGCACGCCAGCGTCGAGCTGCCGCTGGTCGAGGCCGGCCGCGCGGCCGCCTTCCTGATCACCAACGCCGAAGGCGCGGCGCTGCACCTCGGCGACCTGCGCCGCCGCGCGCACGACTTCGAACCGCTGTCGCGCGACCGCTTCCTCGCGGGCGCGCTGCTGCCGGCCGCCTGGATCGCGCGCGCCCAGCGCGTGCGCCGCGCCTATGCCGAGGCGGTGGCGCGCGTGTTCGGCCGCTTCGACGTGCTGCTCGCGCCCGCCACGCCGAGCGCCGCCACGCCGGTGGGCGCCGAGCGCTTCGAGATCAACGGCCAGAGCCTGCCGGTGCGGCCCAACATGGGGCTGCTCACCCAGCCAATCTCGTGCATCGGCCTGCCGGTGTGCAGCGTGCCGGTGTGGGGCGCGCATGCGCGGCTGCCGATCGGCGTGCAGCTGATCGCCGCGCCCTGGCGCGAAGACCTCGCGCTGCGCGTGGCCGCGGCGCTCGAGGACGCGGGCGTGGCGCGCGCGCCCGTGGCCACCCTTTGACGACCGACGGACAACCCAGCTTCATGACCACTCCCGAGATCAACCTGCCCGACGTGCTCGCCGAAGTCGAGGCCGTGTTCGCGCGCTACGAGCACGCGCTGGTGAACAACGAGGTCGAGGTGCTCGACGAACTGTTCTGGGCCAGCCCGACCACGCTGCGCTACGGCGCGACCGAGAACCTCTACGGCTACGAGGCGATCCAGGCCTTCCGCGCATCGCGCCCCGCGCAGGGGCTCGCGCGCGAGCTGCTGCGCGTCGTCGTCACCACCTACGGCCGCGACTTCGCGACCGCCAACTGCGAGTTCCGCCGCGAAGGCAGCGAACGCACCGGCCGCCAGAGCCAGACCTGGATGCGCACGGACCAGGGCTGGCGCGTGGTCGCCGCGCACGTGAGCCTGCTCGGCGCCTGAGGCCCATTTCTTGCACCCCCACCTCCACCCTCCCGAAAGCACAGCATGACGAGCCAACCCAATCGCCGCGATTCCCTCAAGACCCTGGCCGCCCTCGGCGCGGCCGGCACCCTCGGTGCGCTGAGCCCCTTCGCTCGCGCGCAGGCCAAGCCGCTCACCGTCGGCGTGATCTACGTCGGCGCGCGCGACGACTACGGCTACAACCAGGCGCACGCGCAGGCCGCGGCCGAGATCAGGAAGCTGCCCGGCATCAAGCTGGTGGAAGAGGAGAACGTGCCCGAGACCGCGGCCGTGCAGAAGACCATGTCGGGCATGATCGCGCAGGACGGCGCCAAGCTGCTGTTCCCGACCTCCTTCGGCTACTTCGATCCGCACATCCTGGCCGTCGCGCCCAAGAACCCCGACGTGCGCTTCTCGCACTGCGGCGGCCTCTGGACCGAGGGCAAGCATCCGAAGAACGTCGGCAGCTTCTTCGGCTACATCGACGAGTGCCAGTTCCTCAACGGCGTGATCGCCGCCCACATGACGAAGAGCAACAAGATCGCTTTCGTCGCGGCCAAGCCGATCCCGCAGGTGCTGCGCAACATCAATGCCTTCACGCTCGGTGCGCGCTCGGTCAAGCCGAACATCACCTGCAGCGTGATCTTCACGGGTGACTGGTCGATGGCCGTGAAGGAGGCCGAGGCCACCAACAGCCTGGCCGACCAGGGCTGCGACGTGTTCACCATGCACGTGGACGGCCCCAAGGTGGTGGTCGAGACGGCCGCCAAGCGCGGCAAGATGGTCTGCGGCTACCACGCGAGCCAGGCCAAGCTCGCGCCGAACGCCTACCTCACGGGCGCCGAGTGGAACTGGCTCACCGCCTACAAGACCGCGATCGAGGCCGCGCAGACCGGCAAGCCGCATCCCAACTTCCTGCGCGGCGGCCTGAAGGAAGGCTACGTGAAGATGTCGGCCTACGGCCCGATGGTGCCGGACGCCGCGAAGAAGCAGGCCGACGACATCAAGGCGAAGATGATCGCGGGCAGCTTCGACATCTTCAAGGACGGCATCAAGGACAACAAGGGCGCGGTGGTGGTGCCCGCGGGCAAGGTGCTCAAGCAGACCGACCTCGAGCTCGAGAAGATGAACTACCTGGTCGAAGGCGTGCTCGGCTCGGTCTAGCAATGTTGGCCCCCCGGCTTGCCACTGCGTGTGCTTCGCCACCCCCCGAGGGGGAGGCTTGGCCCGCCTTGGGGCGGCCCGGCGGCGGCCGATTCTCCCCCTTTCGAGAAAGCGGTCATGCGTAGCGCATTCAAGGAATTCGCCCTCCCGGTCTTCGCCATCGCGGCGGCGCTGCTGGTCTTCGGCCTGGTCGTCGCCTTCGCGGGCGTCGATCCGGTGGAGGTCTGGACCACGCTGTTCAAGGGCGCCTTCGGCGACTGGTTCTCGTGGCAGAACACGCTGCAGCGCGCGGCGCCGCTGATGCTCACGGCCCTGTGCGTGGCGCTGCCCGCGCGCGCCGGGCTGATCGTGATCGGCGGCGAGGGCGCGCTGGTGTTCGGCGGCCTGGCCTGCGCGGCGCTCGCGCATGCACTGCCGCTGCCCTCGGGCGTGGCCGGCATCACGCTCCTGTGCATCGCGGGCGCGGCCGTGGGCGCGCTGTGGATCATGCTCGCGGGCTGGCTGCGCCAGTACCGCGGCATCAACGAGACCATCAGCAGCCTGCTGCTGGCCTACATCGCGATCGGCATCTTCAAGCACCTGGTCGAAGGGCCGCTGCGCGATCCCGCGAGCCTCAACAAGCCCTCGACCCACACCTTGCCCGACGGCCTGCTGATCGGCGGCATCGGCGGTTCCGACGTGCACTGGGGCCTGGTGGTCGGCATCGTCGCCTGCCTGGGCCTCGCGACCTGGCTGCGCGCCACGCCTTCCGGCTTCTCGGTGCGCGTGGTGGGCGGCAACCCGCGCACCGCGCAGCTCGTGGGGCTGCCGGCCACGCGGCTGATCCTCGGTGCCTGCGGCCTCGGCGGCGCCTGCGCGGGCGTGGCCGGCGCGATCGAGGTGGCGGCGGTGCACACCAACGCCAACGCCTCGCTGATCGCGGGCTACGGCTACGCGGGCATCCTGGTTTCCTTCATCGCGCGCCACAACCCCGCGGCCATCGTGCCGGTGGCGATCCTGTTCGGCGGCTTCGGCGCCGCGGGCAGCCTGCTGCAGCGGCGCGTCGGCCTGCCCGATGCCTCGGTGCTGGTGCTGCAGGGCATCGCCTTCGTGCTGATCCTCGCGAGCGAGGGGCTGCGCACGGTCAACTGGAAGAAGTTCGGTGATCGCATGCTGCCCGAAGCCAAGCAGTACGACAGGAGCGCTGCAGCATGACCGCCGACCAGTGGATCGCGCTCGTGGCCGGCATCGTCGGCGGCGCGCTGCGCGTGGGTGCGCCCTTCCTGTTCGTGAGCCTGGGCGAGTGCCTCACCGAGAAGTCGGGCCGCATCAACCTCGGCCTCGAAGGCGTGCTGGTGCTGTCGGCCATGGCGGCCTTCGGCGGCGCCTACCTTACCGACTCGGCCTGGCTCGGCGTGCTGATCGGCGCCACGGCGGGCGCGGCGCTCGCGCTGCTGCACGGCCTGTTGTGTTCGCTCGACCGCGTCAACGACGTGGCCACCGGCATCGCGCTGATGCTGCTGGGCACCGGCCTGGCGTTCTACCTCGGCAAGCCGCTGATCCAGCCGCAGGCGCCGCAGATTCCCGCGATCCCGCTGGGCTTCTGGAGCGACAACCCGGTGGTGCGTTCGGCGCTGCAGCTCAACGCACTGGTGCCGGTGGGCCTGGCGCTCGCGCTGCTGCTGTGGTGGGGCTTCGCGCGCACGCGCATCGGCCTGCTGGTGCGCATGGCCGGCGATTCGGCGCAGGCCACGCGCGCGCTCGGCTATTCGGTGTCGGGCCTGCGCATCGCGGCCACCACCGCGGGCGGTTTCATCGCGGGGCTCGGCGGCGCTTCGCTCACGCTGTTCTATCCGGGCAGCTGGAACGAGGGCATCTCGAGCGGGCAGGGCCTGATCGCGGTGGCGCTGGTGATCTTCGCGCGCTGGAGCCCGCTGCGCTGCGTGGGCGCGGCCTTCCTCTTCGGCGGCGCCGGCGCCATCGGTCCCGCGCTGCAGTCGATCGGCATCGGCTGGGGCTACCACCTCTTCAACACCGTGCCCTACGTGCTCACGCTGGCGATCCTGGTGCTGACCTGCCGCCCCGGCAGCGCGGCCGCGGGCAGCCCCGGCGAGCTGTCGGCCACCAGGAACTGAGCTTCGACATGACCACAGAACCCATCACACAAGGACATCGCCCATGAGCGGCCTCGGCGGACTCAACAAATCGGCCAACGGCGTCGTCGTCGGCCTGGTGCAGCTGCAGCTGCCCAACGTGAAGACGCGCGCCGAGCTCGCGGCCCAGACCGCGCGCATCTGCGCGCTGGTGGGCAAGGCGCGCCGCAACCAGTCGACCATGGACCTGGTGGTGTTCCCCGAGTACGCGCTGCACGGCCTCTCGATGGACACCAACCCCGAGATCATGTGCACGCTCGACGGCCCCGAGGTCGCGGCCTTCAAGCGGGCCTGCATCGAGCACCGCATCTGGGGCTGCTTCTCGATCATGGAAGCCAACCCGCGCGGCAACCCCTACAACAGCGGGTTGATCATCGACGACCAGGGCGAGATCCGGCTCTACTACCGCAAGCTGCATCCGTGGGTGCCGGTCGAGCCCTGGGAGCCCGGCAACCTCGGCGTGCCGGTGTGCGACGGCCCCAACGGCAGCAAGCTCGCGCTGATCATCTGCCACGACGGCATGTTCCCCGAGATGGCGCGCGAGGCCGCGTACAAGGGCGCGGAGATCATCCTGCGCACGGCCGGCTACACGGCGCCGATCCGCCATGCCTGGAAGATCACCAACCAGGCCAATGCCTTCTGCAACCTCGCCTACACGGCCAGCGTGTGCCTCAGCGGCAGCGACGGCAGCTTCGACTCGATGGGCGAGGGCATGTTCTGCAACTTCGACGGCACCGTGCTGGTCGAGGGCGGGGGCCGCGTCGACGAGATCGTCACGGCCGAGCTGCGGCCCGACCTGGTGCGCGAGGCGCGTACCGGCTGGGGCGTGGAGAACAACATCTACCAGCTCTACCACCGTGGCTACGTGGCGGTGAAGGGCGGGGCGCAGGACTGTCCCTACACCTACATGCGCGACATGGCCGCGGGCACCTACCGGCTGCCCTGGAGCGCCGAGGTGAAGGTGACCGACGGCACGCCTTGCGGCTTCGCGCCGCCCGAACGCAGCTACGCAGGACCCGAGCAATGAGCACCACCGACACCGCCGCCGTGCAGCGCCACGTCGCGGCCGAACCCTATGCCTGGCCCTACAACGGCGCGCTTCGGCCCGACAACACGGCGCTGATCGTGATCGACATGCAGACCGACTTCTGCGGCAAGGGCGGCTATGTCGACGTGATGGGCTACGACCTGTCGCTGGTGCAGGCACCGATCCAGCCGATCGCGCGCACGCTCGCGGCGCTGCGGCCGCTGGGCTATCACGTGATCCACACGCGCGAGGGCCACCGACCCGATCTCGCCGACCTGCCGGCCAACAAGCGCTGGCGCTCGCGCCAGATCGGCGCCAACGGCGTGGGCATCGGCGACGACGGTCCCTGCGGGCGCATCCTGGTGCGTGGCGAACCGGGCTGGGAAATCATTCCCGAGCTCGCGCCGCTGCCCGGCGAGACCGTGATCGACAAGCCCGGCAAGGGCTCGTTCTATGCCACCGACCTCGAGCTGATCCTGCGCACGCGCGGCATCGAGAACCTGATCCTCGCGGGCATCACCACCGACGTCTGCGTGCACACCACCATGCGCGACGCCAACGACCGCGGCTTCGAATGCCTGCTGCTGTCGGACTGCACGGCGGCGACCGACCATGGCAACCACCTCGCGGCGCTCAAGATGATCACGATGCAGGGTGGGGTGTTCGGGGCGCATGCTTCGTCGCAGGCTTTGCTGGCGGAGTTATGAGCGCGGATCTTCTCTGTGGCAGGCCGGGGCGCGATCACGCCACTGGGGTGCCTTGTTCCGCGAATGTCCCCCGGCCTTCGGCCTCCTCCTTGATTTCGCTGCGCAAGGCACCCCAGCGACGTGATCGAGGGGCGCAGCGCCTGTGCCGGCCGCACCACCGCTGCGCCTCTCGTGCACAGGGCGTCGGGTACTCCCCGCAGCGAAATCAAGGAGGAGCCGAAGGCGGGGGACATTCGCGGAGGGGAGTACCCGGCGGCCTGTGCACGCGCCCCGAACCAAGCCTCGGAGTAAAGACATGAGCACCCACGCCATCGGCGGCCTCCCCCCAGGCACCGGCGCGCTCGCGCTCGACACTTACCGCCTCACCAAGCGCTTCGGCGCCTTCACCGCGATGGACAGCGTGACCCTGCGCGTGGAACCCGGCAGCGTGCATGCGCTGCTCGGCGAGAACGGCGCGGGCAAGAGCACGCTGGTCAAGTGCGTGGCCGGCTTCCAGCGCGCGGAGGAGGGCAGCATCCTGATCGACGGCCGCGAGCAGGACATCGCCAACCCGATCGTCGCGCGCGCGCTCGGCATCGGCATGGTCTACCAGCACTTCACGCTGGCGCCGGGCATGACCGTGGCCGAGAACCTGCTGCTGGCCGGCGGCCGCACGCCCGCGGTGATCGACTGGAAGGCCAAGCGCGCCGAGCTCGAGGCCTTCCTGGCCACCACGCCGTTCCGCCTCGACCTCGATGCGCGGCCGTCCGAACTGGCCGCGGGCGAGAAGCAGAAGCTCGAGCTGCTCAAGCAGCTCTACCTGAAGCCGCGCCTGCTGATCCTCGACGAGCCGACCTCGGTGCTCACGCCGCAGGAGGCCGACGAGGTGCTGGGCCATGTGCGCGAGTTCGCGCGCAGCGGGCTGTGCACGGTGCTGATCATCACGCACAAGTTCCGCGAGGTCATGGCCTATGCCGACGGCGTGACGGTGCTGCGGCGCGGCAAGGCCGTGCACCACGGCCGCGTGGCCGACACCAGCCCGGCGCTGCTCGCCGCGACCATGATGGGCGCGCAGCAGACCGCCGCGGTCCCGGCGCAGGCCGCTGCCTCCACGCGCCGCGCGCCGGCCGCCGATGCGCCCGTCGCGCTCGAGGTCGAGGGCCTGCGCGCGCTCGGCGACCGCGGCACGCTCGCGCTGCACGACCTGAGCCTGTCGGTGCGCGCGGGCGAGATCCTCGGCGTGGCGGGTGTCTCGGGCAACGGCCAGCGCGAACTGGTCGAGGCACTGGTCGGCCAGCGCCCGCGCCTCGCGGGCCGGGTGCGCGTGATGGGCACGCCCTACCGCGCGAGCCGCGCCGAGAACCGCGAACTCAAGGTGCGCAGCCTGCCCGAGGAGCCGCTGCGCAACGCCTGCGTGGGCGACCTCAGCGTGGCCGAGAACATGGCGCTGCGCGACTTCGACCGAGCGCCGCTCGCGGCCGGCGGCCTGCTGCGCTTCTCGCGCTGGCGCGCACGGGCGCGCGAATGGATCGCCGAGTACGGCGTCAAGACGCAGGGCGAAGGCGCCCCCATCCGCAGCCTCTCGGGCGGCAACGTGCAGCGCGCCGTGCTCGCGCGCGAACTCGCGGGCGACATCAACGTGCTGATCGCGGCCAACCCCGTGTTCGGCCTCGACTTCGCGGCCGTGGCCGAGATCCATGCGCGCATCGTGCAGGTGCGCGAGAAGGGCGGGGCGGTGCTGCTGGTCAGCGAGGACCTCGACGAGCTGCTCGAGCTGTCGGACCGCATCGTCGTCATGAGCGAGGGCCGCGTGGTCCACGAGACCGCCGCCGCGGGCGCCGAGCGGCACGTGATCGGGGCGCACATGGGTGGCGGGCACTAGAAGGACATCCAACATGCAGATCGCGCAGGCACTTCCTTTCCCCTACGACTTCGACCCGAAGACCACCGCGCTCGTGCTGATCGACATGCAGCGCGACTTCATCGAGCCCGGCGGCTTCGGCGAGACCCTGGGCAACGACGTCTCGCTGCTCGAGGCCATCGTGCCGGCCACGCAGCGCGTGCTCGCCGCGTGGCGCGCGGCCGGCGGTCTCGTCGTCCACACGCGCGAGGCGCACCGGCCCGATCTCTCGGACTGCCCGCCGGCCAAGCGCAACCGCGGCAATCCCACGCTGCGCATCGGCGACGAGGGGCCGATGGGCCGCATCCTCGTGGCCGGCGAGCCCGGCAACCAGATCATCGAGGCGCTCGCGCCCGTGGCCGGCGAGATCGTGATCGACAAGCCCGGCAAGGGGGCCTTTTACGCCACCGAGCTGCACGAGCTGTTGCAGGCACGCGGCATCACCCACCTGCTGTTCGGCGGCGTCACCACCGAGGTCTGCGTGCAGACCAGCATGCGCGAGGCCAACGACCGCGGCTACGACGGCCTGCTGCTCGAGGACTGCACCGAGAGCTACTTCCCGGCCTTCAAGGCCGCCACCGTCGAGATGGTGCGCGCCCAGGGCGGCATCGTCGGCTGGACCGCGACCGGCGGCCAGCTCATCGAAGCGCTCGGCGGCGCATGAAGCGCGCCGCAGCGACTACCATTCGCCCCGTGTCGACCATCGCCCGTCCCCGCCCCGGCACCGAAGCCGCCGAACCCACCGCCCCCGCGTCCACGCCGGTGGCCGCCGACGCGGTCGTGTTCCGCACGCGCGCCGACGAGGTCTATGCGCAACTCAAGCGCGACGTGGCCGAGTTCATCCTCGTGCCGGGCGACCGCTTCACCGAGAACGAGATCAGCGACCGCCTCGGCGTCTCGCGCACGCCGGTGCGCCAGGCGCTGTTCCGGCTGCAGCAGGAGGGCTTCGTCGAGGTGCTGTTCCGCAGCGGCTGGCGCGTGCTGCCCTTCGACTTCGAGCAGTTCGAGCAGCTCTACGACCTGCGCATGATCCTGGAGACATCGGCCGTGCACCGCCTGTGCGAGGCCGACCGCCGCGTCGACCGCAGCCTGCTCGACGAGCTCGCGGCCATCTGGCTGGTGCCCGCCGCGCAGCGCAGCACCGACATGGCGCAGGTCGCTGCCTGGGACGAGGCCTTCCACTGCTCACTGGTCGCGGCCGCGGGCAATGCCGAGATGGCGCGCGTGCACCGCGACGTCACCGACCGCATCCGCATCATCCGCCGCCTCGACTTCACGCAGCAGCCGCGCATCGACGCCACCTACGACGAGCACGCCAAGATCCTCAAGGCCGTGCGCGCCAACCGCGGCGACCAGGCCGCGATGCTGCTGCGCGCCCACATCGAGACCAGCCAGGCCGAGGTGCGCAAGATCACGCTGCACCAGGTGCACCTGGCGCGGCACGCGGGGCGCGCGCCGCGCTGAGGGCGCTTTCGGGGCGCCGGCTCAATCCGCCGTGATGTTCCCCTTCTTCACCACCGCCGCCCAGCGCTGCGCATCCTTCTGGATCAGCGTGCCGAACTCCGCCGGCGTCGAGCTCGCGGGCACCATGCCCTGCGCCTCGAAGGACTTCGCGACCTCGGGCGACTTCAGCACCGCGGCGATCTCCTTGTTGAGCCGCGCCACCACGTCGGCCGGCGTGCCCTTGGGCGCGAGCACGCCGTACCACATGTCGACGTTGTCGGCGGTCACGCCGGCCTCGGCCAGGGTGGGCACGTCGGGCAGCTGAGGCAGGCGGTGGCTGCTGCCGGTGGCGAGCGCCTTGAGCTTGCCGGCCTGGATGTGCTGCAGCGCCACGTGCACCGGCAGGAACATCGCGTCGATGCGCCCGCCGAGCAGGTCGGTGACGGCGCCCGCGGTGCCCTTGTAGGGCACGTGCAGCAGCTCGGTGCCGGTGCCCTGCATCAAGAGCGCCATCGACAGGTGGTGCGGCGTGCCGACGCCGGGCGTGGCGTAGGTCAGCTGGCCCGGATGCGACTTGGCCGCGGCCACGAGCTGCGCGAGCGTGGTGGCCTTCTGCGTGTTCGGGTTGGTCACCAGCAGCAGCGTGCCCCAGGAGGTCAGCGACACCGGCGTGAAGTCCGCCACCGGGTCGTAGGCCAGCGTCTTGTAGAGGCTCTTGTTCATCACCAGCGTGTTGACCTGCACCATCAGCGTGTAGCCGTCGGGCTTGGCGCGCGCCACCTTCTCGCTGCCGATGTTGCCGCTGGCGCCGGCCACGTTCTCCACCACCACCGGCTGGCCCAGCGCCGCGGGCAGCCGCGCCGAGAGCTGGCGCGCGATCAGGTCGATGCCGGTGCCGGGCGTGTAGGGCACGACCAGCGTCACGGCCTGGTCGGGCCAGGCATGGGCCGCCATGGCGCTGGCGGCGGTGAGCAGGGTGGCGAGGGTCTTGGTCAGAAGGCGCATGGTGTCTCCGTGGGCATGTTCTTGTGGGATGGGTTCAAAGGTACGAGGCGCGCTGCTTGAGCGCGGCCGGGTCGTAGCCGGCCACGCGCTTGTAGTGGTCCGAGATCGCCTGCAGCTCCTGCTGCGTCACGATCTCGTCGAGCCTGTCGAAGCGCTTGCCGCCCGAACGCTCGAACACCTCGCGCAGGATGGTGTCGGGCGGGTTGCTGCGGTTGGTCAGCACCACCTCGGTGGTGGCCTTCACGCGCACCCGGTCGTAGCTCTCGAGCGCGGCCTGGCCGACGCCCTCGCGCTTCATCGCGCCCGCGAGAAAACGCGCGTCGATGATCGCCTGGCCCGCGCCGTTGGAGCCGCGCGGCACCATCGGGTGCGCGGCGTCGCCCAGCAGCGTGAGGCGGCCGTGGGTCCAGCGCGGCAGCGGGTCCTGGTCGACCATCGGGTACTCGAGGATGGTGTCGGAGGCCTGGATCAGCGCCGGCACGTCGAGCCAGTCGAAGTGCCAGTCGGCGAAGGCGGGCAGGAAGTCCTCGAGCCGGCCGGCGCGGCTCCAGTCGCGCATCGCGGGCTGCGGCGCGTGGATCTCGGCCACCCAGTTCACGAGCTGGCGCCCCTGCGCGTCGATGTCGTTGCGGATCGGGTAGATCACCATCTTGCCGACCGTGAGCCAGCCCGCGCGCACCATGCTGCCGCTGGTGAGGAACGGCTGCCACGCGGCCGTGCCGCGCCACATGTTGATGCCCGAGTAGCGCGGCGCGCCTTCGTTGGGATAGAGCTGCTTGCGCAGCGCCGAGTGGATGCCGTCGCAGCCGATCGCCACCGCGCCGCGCACCGGCGCGCGGCCGTCGGCGAAATGCACCGTCACGCCCGCGTCGTCCTGCTCGATGCCGGTGCAGCGGTGGCCGCAGCGCACGCTGTCGGGGCCGAGGCGCTTCAGCGTCTCCTCGAGCAGCACGGTCTGCAGGTCGCCGCGGTGGATCGAGTACTGCGGCCAGTCGTAGCCCGCATGCCGGCCCGCGGGTTCGCGGAACACCAGCTGGCCGTGCTCGGTGAAGAACACCGCCTCCTGCGTGCGCACGCCGACCCGGTCGAGCGCCTCGAGCAGGCCCAGCTCGGACAGCTCGCGCACCGCGTGCGGCAGCAGGTTGATGCCCACGCCCAGCGGGCGCAACTCGGGCACGGCCTCGTAGAGGCGGCAGGCGATGCCGGCCTGGTGCAGGCTCAGCGCGAGGGTCAGGCCGCCGATGCCGGCGCCCAGGATGATGACTTCGTTGGATGCGGTGCTCATGGGGGCCGTATTGGGACCTGAAACAAGCCATAGGGGAAATTTAGATGTGATATGGATTTATCATGAATCCTTATGAACCTGAGCACGCGCCAGATGCGCGCCTTCCTGCAGGTGGCGCGCATCGGCAACTTCACGCGCGCGGCCGAGCAGGCGCACATCACCCAGGCCGGCCTGAGCATCCTGATCCGCGAGATGGAGAAGCAGCTCGGCTGCCGCCTGTTCGACCGCACCACGCGCATGGTGAGCCTCACGCCGGCCGGCCGGCGCCTGCTGCCGGTGGTGGAGCGGCTGCTGACCGACCTCGACGACGTGGCGGCCGAGCTCGGCGCCGAGGGCGACGCGGCGCGCCAGACCCTGCGCATCGCGGCCACGCCGCTGGTGTCGTCGCACCTGCTGCCCTGGGTCTTCGCGAGCTTCCGCGAGGCGCATCCGCAAGTCGCGCTGCGGCTGTTCGATGCCGACCTGCGCGACGTCGAGGCGATGGTGGAGGCGGGCGATGCCGACCTCGGCCTGGGCTTCTTCTTCCGAGCCGCGCCCAGCCTCGACCGCACGCCCGTGGGCCGCTTCGAGCTGATGCGCGTGACGCAGGCCGCGGCCGACGGCGAGCCGGTCGGCAGCGCGCCCTGGTCGGCGCTGCGCGGCGCCGCGCTGATCGGCCTGCCGCCCGGCAACCCGATCCAGAAGGTGATCGACCGCCAGCTCGGCGAGATGGGCCTGGCCGACGCGCAGCGGCCCGCCTTCAACTTCTTCGGCACGCTGATCTCGATGGTCGAGGCCGGCTTCGGCACCGCCGTGATGCCCACCTTCGCGCTCGCGGCCTGCCGCCGCCACCGCGTGCGGACCGACGTGCTCGTGAAGCCGCGCGTGGGCATGGACTTCTTCCGCGTGACCAAGCGCGGCGCGCACGAGACCGAGGCGCTGCGGGCCTTCAGCGAGACGCTGAGGAAAGCGCTGCCGGCGCTCTCGCACTGAGTCAGTCGAGCGCCGCCAGCCGCTTGCCCAGGAACTCCGCGAACGCATAGGCGATCACCGGCAGCTGCCGCCCGCGCAGGTTCGCGAGCACCAGCTCGCCGCGCGGAAAGCCGCGGTCCTCGATCTCGCGCACCACCACCTCGCGGTCGTCGGGCAGCGCGCCGATCGCCATCTGGAACGAGATCGAGCGCCGGTCGTAGACGCAGCCGCGCAGGAACTCGAAGCTGTTGCTCTCCACCATGGCGTCGATGCGGGTCGAGCTGCGCGCGAGGAAGCGCTCGATCAGCTGGCGCCCGCCGGTGTCGCGGTTGGGCAGCACCACCGGGTACTCGGCGCAGTCGCGCAGCCGCACGCCGGTGGCCGTGCCGGTGGCGATGGCCAGCGGATGGCGCGCATGCATCAGCGCCATCAGCCGCTGCTCGACCGAGGTCAGGCGCTCGATGTCGCTCTCGGGCGCGAGGTTGAACACCAGCGCGAGGTCGGTGCCGAAGCTGCGCAGCGCCTCGGCGGCCTGCACGTGGTCGCCGATGCGCACCTCGAAGGCCACCAGCGGATGGCTCCGGCGGAAGTCGTGGATCGCCGCGGGCAGGAAGCGCGGCGCCAGCGCCTGGCTCGCCACCACCCGCACCGTGCCGCGGCGCAGCCCCTTGAGCTCCTCGATCTCGGAGCGCACGCGCTCGAGGTCGGCCGCGCGCCCGCGCACGTAGCGCATGAACAGCTCGCCCGCGGTGGTCAGCCGCATGCCGCGCGGCAACCGCTCGAAGATCGGCGTGCCGAGCTCCTCCTCGATGTCCTGGATGCGGCGGTTCACCGCCGAGGGCGCGACATGCAGCCGTTCGGCGGCCTGGCGGATCGAGCCCGCACGGGCGACCTCGTCGGCATAGCGCAGGAAGCGCAGGTGGTTCATGGCGGATCGTCGTGTGGAGGGGGTGGCCGCGGGCGATTGCACGATCCGGGCCAATGGCGGCTCCGGACGTGCGTTGCCGTTGCGGCAACGCAGGGTCCGCGAAACGGTATGGATTCGGAGCACCTTCTGGCACGGTGACTGCGTGGTGGTCGGGCATGAAACGCCCATCGCCGTCCCCACGCACCAAAGACGAACAGCCGGCGCGCTTCGGCCCCGCCGCGCACAACGCCTGGACGCTCGACGCGCAGGGCGTGAGCCTGGTGCGCGCACCAAGGCGGCCCGTTCCGGTGCGCATCGATGCGCAGCCGCAGCCGGTGCGCTTCGACCTCGCGCGCAGCGCGCTCGTGGTGGTCGACATGCAGAACGACTTCTGTCACCCGGAGGGCTGGTTCGCGCAGAAGGGCCTGGGCACCAAGGCCGCGCGCAAGCCCATTCCCGTCATCGCGCGCCTGCTGCCCGCCTGGCGCGCGGCCGGCGGCGCGGTGGTGTGGCTCAACTGGGGCATCCGCGCCGATGCGCGCAACCTCAGCCCCACCATCCACTTCAAGGGCAAGCGCAGCGCCGACGGCGTGGGCTATGCCGAGCGCTCGCCGATCGACCACGGCCGCTCGCTGGTGCGCGGCGAATGGGGCGCGCGCGTGGTCGACGAGCTCGAGGTCGCCGCCTCCGACATCACCGTGCACAAGCATCGCCTGAGCGGCTTCTGGGACAACGAGTTCGACAGCCTGCTGCGCCAGCAGGGCATCACCACCTTGCTGTTCGCGGGCATCAACACCGACCGCTGCGTGTTCTCCACGCTGCAGGACGCGGCCTTCCTCGGCTACGACTGCGTGCTGCTGAAGGACGCCTGCAACACGCCGTCGCCGGCCTACGTCACGCGCGGCATCCATTTCATCGTGCAGCAGCTGCACGGCTTCGTCGCCACGGCCGAAGCGCTCATGGCCTCGCTGCCGAAGCGTTCGCGCCGCACCGCATCCACCCCGCCCCACCAGGAGTCCTGACATGTCCCTCTTCCGCCGCCCCATGCCCGCGCTGCTCTCGGCCTGCGCGCTCGCGCTGGCCGCCACCGGCGCCGCCGCCCAGACCTCGGTCAAGATGGTCCTCAACTGGAAGTACGAAGGCGCGCAGGCCTGGTTCTTCACCGCGCAGGACAAGGGCTACTTCAAGGCCGAGGGCCTCGACGTCGAGATCGACCAGGGCGAGGGCTCGGCCGCCTCGATCCCGAAGGTGGCCGCGGGCGCCTACCAGGCCGGCTTCGGCGATGTGAACGCGCTGATCGACCTGGCCTCCAAGCGCCCGGCCGATGCGCCGGTGGCGGTCTACATGCTCTACAACACGCCGCCCTTCACGCTGGTGGTGAAGCAGGACAGCCCGATCCGCACGCCCAAGGACCTCGAGGGCAAGACCATCGGCGGCCCGGCCAACGACGGCGCGCTCAAGCTGTTCCCGGCCTTCGCGAAGATCGCCAACGTCGACGCCGCCAAGGTCAACATCACCAACATGGCGCCCAACCTGCGCGAGCAGATGCTCAGCCGCGGCCAGATCGACGCTGCCTTCGGCTACGTGACCACCGTGAGCTTCAGCGCCAAGGCCATGGGCCTCGATCCCGCGAAGGGCCTGCGCTTCATCCGCTACGGCGACCACGGCATGGACCTCTATTCGAACGCCGTGTTCTTCTCGCGCGCCTTCGTGAAGGACAACCCGAAGGCGGTGCAGGGTTTCGTGAAGGCGCTCAACCGCGCGATCAAGGACGTGATCGCCGATCCCGATGCCGGCGTGGCCGCGGTGATGAAGCGCGAGCCGCTGCTCAAGCGCGAGGTCGAGAAGGAGAAGCTGCTCGCCACCCTGCGCAACGACATGAGCCATCCCGAGATCGCGCGCATCGGCCTGGGCGACATCGACGAGGCGCGCATGCAGCGCGCGATCGAGATCGTGGCCGATGCCAACAAGCTGCCGCGCAAGCCCACGGTGGCCGAGGTCTTCGACCGCGGCTTCCTGCCCGCGCGCGCCGAGCGGCCCTCGAGCCTGGACCGCCAGCCCTGAACCCCGCCACAACGACACGAACAGAGAAAGACACGAACATGGACCTGCAACTCAAGGACAAGGTAGCGCTCATCACCGGCCCCGCCAAGGGCATGGGGCGCGCCGTGACGCTGGCCTTCGCGCGCGAAGGCGCGAAGCTGGTGCTGGCCGGCCGCGACACCGCCGCCATCGAGCCCGTGGCCGCCGAAGCGCGCGCGCTCGGCGTGGCCGCCATCGTGGTGCCCTGCGACCTCACGCAGAGCGCCCAGACCGAGGCGCTGGCCGCGCATGCGCTCGAGGCCTTCGGCCGCATCGACATCCTGGTCAACGTGGCCGGCGGCTCGGGCCCGATCGGCAAGACCGGCTGGGAGACCACGAGCGAGGAGTTCGACGAGATCGTGCAGCTCAACATGACGGGCTGCTTCAACACCATGCACGCGGTGCTGCCCTCGATGATCGAGCGCCGCAGCGGCAAGGTGGTCAACGTCGGCGGCACCTTCGGCATGCGCGGGCGCGCCGGCCGGCTCGCCTACTCGGCCTCGAAGTGGGGGCTGCGCGGCATCACCAAGAGCTTCGCGCTCGAGGCCGGGCCGCACGGCATCAACGTCAACTGCGTCGCGCCGGGCATGGTCGACGGGCCGCGCTTTCGCGAGAAGGTGTGCGCCAACATGGCCGAGAAGCTGGGCATCACGCTCGAGGAGGCGATGACGCGCCATGCGGCCGACTACGCGCTGCGCCGCGTCTCCACCGACGCCGACGTGGCCAACGCCTGCCTGTTCATGGCCAGCGAAGTCTCGCGCCAGATCACCGGCGTCGACCTGCCGGTCGATGGCGGCTGGGCCATGCTCTGAACGCGGGGGAACGAAGCATGAAGGAAGTCGACCTCGTCATCCGCGGCGCCCAGGTGGTGTCGCCGGACCGCATCTTCGAAGCCGCCGTCGCGATCGCCGGCGAGCGCATCGTGGCCGTGGGCCACGACGACACCATGCCGAGCGCGCGCGAGGAGATGCGCGCCGACGGCCTGCACCTGCTGCCGGGCGCCATCGACAGCCACGTGCATTTCCGCGATCCCGGCTATCCGAACAAGGAGACCTGGAAGACCGGCTCGGCGGCCGCGGCGCTCGGCGGCGTGACCACCGTGTTCGAGATGCCCAACACCAACCCGCCGACCGGCACCGTCGAGGCGCTGCGCCTCAAGCAGAAGGCGGCCGAGTCCTCGTACGTGGACTTCGGCATCCACGGCCTGCTGGGCGACGACACCGTCGAGCGGCTCGAGGAACTGCTCGAGGCCGGCGTGACCAGCTTCAAGGCCTTCGTCGGCAACACCTTCGGCAACCTGCCCGCGCCCACCGACGGCGCGCTGCTCGAGGGCTTCGAGAAGCTCGCGCCGCTGGGCATCCGCACCGTGGTGCATGCCGAGAACTCCTCGATCCTGTTCCGGCGCCAGAAGAAGATGCAGGCGGCCGGGCGCATCGACGCGATGGCGCACCTGGCGGCGCGGCCCGCGGTGGCCGAGATCGAGGCCATCGGCCGCGTGCTCACCCTGGCCGAATGGACCGGCGCGCGCGTGCACATCGCGCACCACAGCGCGGCCGATTCGCTCTACCTGCTGCGCGCGGCGCGCGCGCGCGGCGTCGACGTGACGGCCGAGACCTGCCCGCAGTACCTGCTGCTCAACACCGACCACATGCGCACGCTCGGCGGCGTGATGCGGCTGAACCCGCCGATCCGCGAACCGCGCCACAACCAGCCGCTGTGGGACGCGTTGATGGACGGCACGCTCGACATGATCGCCACCGACCATGCGCCGCACGCGCCCGAGGAGAAGACGCGCGAGAGCATCTGGGACTGCGACTGCGGCTTCCCGGGCGTGGAGACGCAGATGCCGCTGATGCTGACCGAGGTCAACCGCGGCCGCGCCTCGCTGATGGACTACGTGCGCTGGAGCTCGGTCAACCCGGCCAAGGCCTGGGGCCTGTACGGCACCAAGGGCGTGATCGCGCCGGGCGCGCATGCCGACATCGCCTTCGTCGACATGAACCGCGCGGGCGTGCTGTCGCAGAACAAGCTGCAGAGCATCAGCAAGATCTCGCCGTGGAACGGCCGCGCGGTGCGCGGCTATCCGCTGCACACCCTGCTGCGCGGGCGCTTCGTGATGCGCGACGGCCGGCTGGTGGCCGAGGCCGCGGGCTGGGGCCGCTCGGTGAAGAGCGTGCAGCGCATGCCGGTGGCCAGGCCGCGCAACACCGAGCACTACAGCAGCGCGATCCTCGAGACGCCGCCGGGCGTGCCCGCGAATGCGGTGCCGGTGGGCGAGATCGACTGGAACGCGGCATGAGCGCCGCGCCGGGCCGCCCCAAGCAAGCTCGCACCGCAGTGCGAAGCACGAAGGTACTTCAATGACCGCAGATCGCATCCAGGAGGTGCGCGTCTGGCGCATTCCGTGCAGCGGGCCCGGTGACCTGCGCGGCGCGCGAGCCTTGATCGACGCGGGCGAACTGGTGCCGTCCGAGATCGTCGCGGTGATGGGCAAGACCGAGGGCAACGGCTGCGTCAACGACTTCACGCGCGAGTACGCCTCCGCGGCCTGGTGCCAGCTGCTCGCGGGCGCGCTCGGCTGCACGCCCGAAGCCGTGCACCGCCAGGTGGCGCTCGTGATGTCGGGCGGCACCGAGGGCGTGCTCTCGCCGCACTTCACCGTGTTCGCGCGGCGCTGGCGCGACGAGGCCGTGCCCGCGCATGGCGAGAAGCGGCTGGTGGTCGGCGTCGCGCACACGCGCGATTTCCTGCCCGAGGAGATGGGCCGTGCCGCGCAGATCGACGCCACCGCCGAGGCCGTGGCCGCGGCGATGCGCGACGCGGGCATCGAGGGCACGCACGACGTGCACTTCGTGCAGGTCAAGTGCCCGTTGCTGACTTCGGCCAAGGTGGCGGCCGCGCTCGCGCGCGGTGCCGCGCCGGTCACGCACGACAGCTACGAGTCGATGGGCTACTCGCGCGGCGCCTCGGCGCTCGGCGTGGCGGTCGCGCTCGGCGAGGTGGCGCGCGCCGGGATCGGCGACGCCAGCGTGATGGCCGACTGGAGCGCCTACTCGGCGCGCGCCTCGGCCTCGGCCGGCATCGAGCTCGAGGGCAACGTGGTCATCGTGCTCGGCGAGGCGCGCGCCAGCGCCTCGGCGCTGCGCATCGCCCACGGCGTGATGCGCGACGCGATCGATGGCCACAGCGTGCGCGCGCTGTTGCGCGACGCCTTCGGCCTCGATGCCGAGCGCGATGCGCAGGCCGTCTCGCGCCGGCTCGTGAACCTGCTCGCCAAGGCCGAGGCCAGTCCCGACGGCCGCGTGCGCGGCGAGCGCCACACCATGCTCAACGACTCCGACATCCACGCCACGCGCCATGCGCGCGCGGTGGTCGGCGGCGTGCTGGCCTCGCTGGCCGGCCACACCGCGCTCTATGTCTCGGGCGGCGCGGAGCACCAGGGGCCGGCGGGCGGCGGTCCGGTGGCCGCGATCGTGCGCGTCGAGGACGCGCACGCGTCCTCTCCTTCTTCCTGAAAGCGACCATGGAACGAGCCTTCATCCAACTGTCGGACGTGATGCTGCGCTACGGCGGCGGCACCATCGCGCTGGACCACACCACGCTGGGCATCGACAAGGGCGACTTCGTCGCGCTGGTCGGCCCCAGCGGCTGCGGCAAGTCGACCATCCTCAAGCTGGTGGCCGGGCTGCTGCGGCCCAGCGCCGGCGCCGTGATCGCGGGCGGGCGCGAGGTGGGTGCCGTCGGCGTGCGCACGCCCGCGGGCAGCCATGCCTCGGCCGCGCCGCGGCTGCGCATCGGCCTCGCGTTCCAGAACCCGACCATGCTGCCCTGGCTCACGATCCGCGAGAACGTGATGATCCCGCTGAAGATCGTCGAGCCGTTTCGCCAGGACTACCGGCGCAAGAAGCGCGGCGAGTACGCCGAGCGCGCCGATGCGCTGCTGGCCCAGGTCGGCTTGAAGGGCTTCGGCGACAAGCGGCCCTGGCAGCTCTCTGGCGGCATGCTGCAGCGCGCCTCGCTGTGCCGCGCGCTGGTGCACGAGCCCGAGCTGCTGCTGCTCGACGAGCCCTTCGGCGCGCTCGACCAGTTCACGCGCGAGGAGCTGTGGGACATCATGCAGTCGCTGTGGATCGCGCGCCGGCCCACGGTGCTGCTGGTGACGCACGACCTGCGCGAGTCGGCCTACCTGGCCAACCGCATCTGCGTGATGAGCGCGCGGCCGGGCCGCATCCTCGAGACGCGCGAGGTCGGCTTCGCGCGGCCGCGCACGCTGGAGAGCAGCTATGCGCCCGAGTTCGCGGCGCTGGTGCAGCAGCTGCGCATGCGCATCGCGCAGGCGCGCCGCGGTGGCGATGCGGTGCCCGAAGGTGCGGCGGCCGAGCCGCTGGTCGCGGAGGTGGCGGCATGAACGCGATCTCCCCCGTGCTGCGCCAGCGCCTGCTGTCGACCGGCGCGCTGCTCGGCTTCTTCGTGCTGTGGGAGCTGGCCTGCCTGGCCGGCGGCATCTCCGACCTGGTGCTGCCGCGGCCGAGCCAGATCGCCCACGTGCTGCTCGAGAAGATGCCGCTGCTGTGGCCGCACACCGTGCAGACGCTCTACACCACGCTCGCGGGCTTCGTGCTGGGCGTGGCCGCGGGCGTGCTGATCGGCGTGGCCATCGGTTCCTCGAAGCTGGCCTACGACGTGACCTATCCGCTGCTGGTGGGCTTCTCGAGCATCCCGAAGGTGGCGGTGGTGCCGCTGTTCGTGGTGTGGTTCGGGGCCGGCGCCGTGCCCGCGATCCTGACCTCGATGGTGATCAGCATCTTCCCGGTGGTGGTCAACGTGGCCACCGGCCTCGCGAGCACCGAGCCCGAGCTCGAGGACGTGCTGCGCGTGCTCGGCGCGCGCAAGCGCGACATCCTCTGGAACGTGGGTCTGCCGCGCACGCTGCCCTACCTGTTCGCCTCGCTCAAGATCGCGATCACGCTGGCCTTCGTGGGCACGGTGCTCAGCGAGACCGTGGCGGCCAACAAGGGCATCGGCACCGTGATGATGATCGCCAGCGGCAACTTCGACGTGCCGATGGTGTTCGCGGGCCTGTTCCTGCTCGCGGCGATGGGCGTGCTGCTGTATGCGGTGTCGGCCCTCGTCGAACGGCGCATGACGGGCTGGGCCCAGCGCAAGACCGACATGGCCATGGCCTGACTCCCCCACGACGAGACCGACATGACTTCCACACGCATCCTCATCACCGCGGGCGACCTGCGCTTCGTGGCCCAGACCCATCCCGACGCGCCCCTCACCGTGGCCGCGTTCTCGAAGCTCTTGCCCTACCGGCAGAAGCTGATCCACGTGCGCTGGAGCGGCGAGGGCTGCTGGGTGCCGCTGGGCGACTTCCAGCTCGGCGTGGGCTTCGAGAACCACACCAGCCATCCGTCGGTGGGCGACATCCTGTTCTATCCGGGCGGCTACAGCGAGACCGAGATCATCCTGGCCTATGGCGCCTGCAGCTTCTCGAGCCGCATGGGCCAGCTCGCGGGCAACCACTTCCTGAGCATCGTCGAGGGGCGCGAGCAGTTGCGCGAACTCGGCCGGCGGGTGCTGTGGGAGGGCGCGCAGGACGTGCGCTTCGAGGCCGCCTGAACTTCACGCAAGACCAAGGAGCTTCCATGTTGCAAACCCTCTCGCGCCGCGGCGCGCTCGCGGCCCTGCCCGCGCTCGCGGCCGCGCTCGGCGCGCCGCGTGCCTTCGCGCAGGCGCCCACGCCGATCAAGTTCGTGCTCGACTGGAAGCTGCAGGGCATCCATGCCTGGTACTACCTCGCGCAGGACCGCGGCTACTTCGCGGCCGAAAAGCTGGCCGTGAGCATCGACCAGGGCGACGGCTCGGCGGCCGCCGTCACCAAGGTGATGAACGGTGCCTACCAGGCCGCCTTCGGCGACATGAACGCCATCGTGCAGAACGCCGCCACGCGGCCGGCCGACGCGCCGGTGATGGTCTACATGCTCTACGACCGTGCGCCCTTCGCGTTGATCGTGAAGGCGTCGGGACCGATCAAGACGCTCAAGGACCTCGAGGGCCGCACGCTCGGCAGCCCGGCCGGCGGCGCCGCGGCGCGCATGTTCCCGGTGATCGCGGCGCGCGCGGGCATCGACCCGGCCAAGGTGCAGTGGACCGCCATGGCGCCCAACCTGCAGGAGCAGATGCTGCTCAAGGACCATGTCGACGGCTCGGCCGTGTTCTCGGTCACCAGCTACATGAACCTGGTGGCGCAGGGCGTCGACCCCGACCGCGACATCCGCTGGTTCCACTACGCCGACCATGGCGTGGACCTCTACGGCAACGGCGTGATGGTGTCGCGCGCACTGCTGCGCGACAGGCCCGAGGCCGTGGCCGGGCTGGTGCGCGCGATCCACCGCGCGGTGCTCGACACGATCGCCGATCCCGACGCGGCCATCGCCGCGCTCGCCAAGCGCGAGCCGCTGCTCGATGCCGCGCTCGAGAAGCGGCGCCTGCTCTACACGCTGCGCACCGTGATGCTGACGCCCGCGGTCGCGCAGGCCGGCATCGGCGATGTCGACGACGCGCGCATGGGCCGCGCCATCGCGCAGCTGCGCACCGCCTTCGAGCTGCCGCGCGCGCCCGCGCCCGGAGAGGTGTTCGACCGGCGCTTCCTGCCGCCCGCAGCCGCGCGCCGGGTGGCGGCGAGCTGAGGCCCGGCATGAGCCTCGCCCCGCATTCCGACGCCATCGATTGCGCCTGGCTGCTGGCCGAGCCGGGCCTGCGGCCCGCGCAGGCCGGCATGCGCATCGTGCTCGAGGGCGAACGCTTCGGCGCGATCGCGCCGCGCGATGCCGCCGGCCCCGCGCCGCGCCGGCTCGCGCTGCCGGCGCTGGCCAATGCGCACGACCATGCACGCACCTTCCGCAGCGCCACGCTCGGCGCCTTCGGCCAGCCGCTCGAGAGCTGGCTGCCCTTCCTGGGCTCGGTGCCGGGCATGGACCCCTACCTCTGCGCCGCCACCTCGTTCGCGCGTTCGCTGCGCCATGGCGTGACGAACCTGATGGTCCATTACACGCGCGTGCAGGGCGGCATGGACTACGTCGACGAGGCGCGGGCGGTAGCGCGTGCCGCGCGCGACGTCGGCGTGCGCATCGGCTTCGCGGTCGCGATGCGCGACCGCCATGGCATCGCCTACGACGACGATGCCGCCGTGCTGGCCCTGCTGCGCCCCGGCATCCGCGACGCGGTCGCGCGGCGCCTCGCGGTGCAGCCGGTCGAGCCCGCGCGGCAGCTCGCGCAGGTCGACGCCGTGGCCCGCATGGTCGAGGAGGAGGGCCTGGGCGCGCACGTCACCGTGCAGTACGGCCCGACCGCGGTCCAGTGGTGCGGCACGCCGCTGCTCGAGGCCATCGCGCGCGCCTCGGCCGATACCGGCCGGCCGGTCCACATGCACCTGCTCGAGACGCGCTACCAGCGCGACTGGGCCGATGCCCACCATCCGGGCGGCATCGTGCGCTTCCTCGATGCGATCGGCCTCTTGAGCCCGCGCCTCACGCTCGCCCACTGCACCTGGGCGCGGCCCGACGAGCTCGCGCTGATCGCCGAGCGCGGCGCCACCATCGCCGTCAACACCAGCTCGAACCTCGGCCTCCAGTCGGGCATCGCGCCGCTGGCCGAGATGCTGCGCCAGGGCAGCCGCGTGGCCATGGGGCTGGACGGCATGGCCTTCGACGAGGACGACGACGCCCTGCGCGAGATGCGCCTGGCCTACGCGTTGCACCGCGGCTGGGGCTACGAGCGCGCGATGACCCCGGCCCAGCTCTGGTCCTTCGCGGCCGGCCACGGCCCGCGCAGCGTGGGCGGCGCGCTGGTGTCGGGCGGCCGCATCGCGACCGGCGCCCCGGCCGACCTGGTGCTGCTGGACCTCGAGGCGCTCGACGACGACGCGCTGTTCGACGACATCGATCCGCTCGAGCTGGTGCTCGCGCGCGCCAGCGGCCGTCACGTGGCGCAGGTGCTGGTCGGCGGGCGGCTGGCGGTCGATGCCGGGCGGGTGCTGGGCATCGACGAGCCCGCGCTGCGCGCCGAGCTGCTGGCGCGCATGCGCGCGGCGCTGGCGGCCGATCCCTCGCATGCGCAATGGCGCCGCACGCTGGGGGCGCTGGCGGAGGATCTGGGGCCGCTGTACCGCGAGGGGCGGATCGGGCGCTGTTGCGGCTGAAGGCCGTGCTCAAGGGGAGGCGGGGAGGCGCAACGCATGTGATTCCGATAAAATTCAAGCCTTCGCCTGGCGAAATCACAGCATGACCAAACCCTCCGTACCGCAACGCAAAGCACCGAGCCGCAAGGCCGTGCTGCGGTCGGTGGCCAGTTCCACGGCGGTGGAAACAGGTCAGGATGTCGCGCAGCTCGAGCGCCGGTTGCAGCAACCCGCCGTGCGCTTTCCTCACATCAAGCTGGCTCGCTGAGGCTGGCATCGCCATCGGCGATGGCCCGGGCCACGAGCTGACCCATGGGGCCGTAGTCCCCTGAAAAACCAGAGTGAATCGCGCCGATATAGGCCGGCTTGTTCTGCTCCCAACTGCTGTAGTCCAGCGGCTCATGGCCGGCCTGCACGGCCATCACATCGGCCAGCAGGCGTGACAAGCGTCCATTGCCCTCACGAAACGGGTGGATCACGATCAGCTCCACATGCGTCACGGCAATGGCATGTACCAGTTCGTCGGGCGCCAGCTCGCCGCAGGGCGTCCATTTCGTCAGGCACTCCCGTTCGAAGTCGCTGAGCAAGCCCGGCAGCAGCGCGGCGGTGGCGAACTGGAAGCCGCCCTTGCCCAGGTTGACCGAGCGTTCCTGTCCCGCCCATGGGTACACATTGCCCAGCCATACGCGGTGCCAGCGCCGAAGGTCGGCCACCGTCAACGGGCGGTCGGGCAGATTCCGCAAGAGCACCTCGTCGTACAGCGCGCTCAGCAGCTGCAGTTCGAGGTCGTTCATGTCGTCAGCGGACGCGATGCCGACCAGGTTGCGCAGCACCTGGCAGTTCGAGCCGGGCTCGAACTCGCCTTCGGGGCCGGTGGTTTGATAGCGGTTGGTCATTGCGCGTCGGGTCCGGCCCTCGGGTGCGCGCCTGTGGGTATGACTGCCAGCGCCCAGGCGTCGCTCAGAGCGTGAAGTCGTACTCCAGCGTGATCGGCGCGTGGTCGCTGAACTTGATGGTCTTGAAGATCTGCTCGGTGCGCGCGAGCGCGGCGGTCTTCGGCGTGGCGAGGTGGTAGTCGAGCCGCCATCCCACGTTGTTGGCATAGGCCTGGCCGCGGTTGCTCCACCAGGTGTAGGCCTCGCCGGTGGTGTCGGGCTTGAGCATGCGGTAGACGTCGACCAGCCCCGCGCCCTCGGCGCCGGCGTCGAGCAGCTTCGTCATCCAGGCGCGCTCCTCGGGCAGGAAGCCGCTGTTCTTCTGGTTGCCGCGCCAGTTCTTGAGGTCGATCTCCTTGTGGGCGATGTTGATGTCACCGCACAGCACGAACTCGCGCTGCTTCTTCAGCGCCACCAGGTGCGGGAAGAAGCCCTTGAGGAAGCGGAACTTGGCCTGCTGGCGCTCCTCGCCCGAGCTGCCGCTCGGGAAATAGCAGCTGATGACCGAGAACTTGCGCTTCGGCGTGTCGAAGCGCAGTTCGAGGTAGCGGCCCTCGGCGTCGAATTCGGCGTCGCCCCAGCCCACCACCACCTCGCTGGGCACGTGCTTCGTGTAGATCGCGGTGCCCGCATAGCCCTTCTTCTCGGCAAAATGGAAGTGGCCCTTGAGGCCGGCCATCTCCTCGAAGCGGCCTTCGATGTCGCTGGCCTGGACCCGGATCTCCTGCATGCAAATACAATCCGGCGCCAATTCGGCCACCCAGTCGGCAACGCCCTTGGTGGCGGCCGAACGCAGGCCATTGAGATTGAGACTGGTCAGTTTGAACACAAGGAATTCCGATGGCTGTAGATGGTGAGAAAAGCAGTGCGGTGGCGCAGGACTTCGTCCAGTTCGCGCTCGACGCGGGCGTGTTGCGCTTCGGCGAGTTCAAGACCAAGGCCGGCCGCATGAGTCCTTATTTCTTCAATTCGGGCCTCTTCGACGACGGCGCCAAGATCGCGCGGCTCGCGGGATTCTATGCAGACCGCCTGATCGAGAGCGGGCTCGAGTTCGACATGATCTTCGGCCCGGCCTACAAGGGCATCCCGCTGGGCGCCACGGTGGCGGCCGAGCTCGCGCGGCGCGGGCGCAACGTGCCCTTCGCCTACAACCGCAAGGAAGCCAAGGCGCACGGCGAGGGCGGCAACCTGGTCGGCGCGCCGCTCCAGGGCCGGGTGCTGATCGTCGACGACGTGATGTCCGCGGGCACCGCGGTGCGCGAGTCGATCGCCGCGATCCAGGCCGCGGGCGCGGTGCCGCACGCGGTGGCGATCGCGCTCGACCGCCAGGAGAAGGCGACCGAGAACGGCGTCGACGTGGACCACAGCGCCGTGCAGTACGTGCGCAACCAGCTCGGCCTGCAGGTGGTGGCGATCGCCACCCTCGACGACCTGCTGAGCTACCTCTCGGGCGGCGCGGCCGCCGACCTCGGCACCCACCGCGAGCGCGTGCTCGCCTACCGCACGCGCTACGGCGCCCTCTGAAGGACACGCCCGATGCACCGCCTGCCGCGCCGCGCCCGCCACAGCCGATTCCGCGCCATCGGAAACGCCCGTGCCGCGCTGGCCGCGGTGCTCGCCGCCGGCTGCACGCTGGCGCTGGCCCAGGCGCAGAAGGGCGCGCCGGTGCCCAGCGCCGCGGGCATCTATTCGTGCGTCGATGCCAAGGGCCGCACCCTGACCGCCGACCGGCCGATCGCCGAGTGCAGCGACCGCGAGCAGCGCGAGCTGAGCCCGAGCGGCATGACGCGGCGCCGGCTCGAGCCCACCTACACGGCGCGCGAGCAGGCCGAGCGCGAGGACCGCGCGCGCGAGGCCGCGGTGCAGGCCGCGCGCATCGCCGACGAGCGCCGGCGCGAGCGCGCGCTGCTGATCCGTTATCCGAACGCCGCCGCCCACGAGCGCGAGCGCGGCGAGGCGCTGGTGCAGGTCGACGCGGTGATCCAGGCGGCGCGCAAGCGGCTGTCCGAACTGGCCGACGACCGCAAGAAGATCGACGAGGAACTCGAGTTCTACAAGGGCGACGCGAGCAAGGCGCCTGGCGTGCTGCGGCGCCGGCTCGACGACAACGCCAAGAGCGTGGCGGTGCAGAACCGCTTCATCGGCGAGCAGGAAGACGAGAAGAAGCGCGTCAACGCGCGCTTCGACGAGGAGCGCGTGCGGCTCAAGCAGCTGTGGTCGGGCGAGACCGCGACCACCGCGCGCTGACCGGCATTCCCCAAAAGAAAAAACGGTGAAGCGGCCCGCGCGGGGCCAGCTTCACCGTCGTGCCGGGACGAAGCCCGGGCTCAGGCCAGCTTGGCCTTCAGCAGTTCCGTGACCTGCGCCGGATTGGCCTTGCCGCCGCTGGCCTTCATCACCTGGCCCACGAGGCCGTTGAGCGCCTTTTCCTTGCCGCCGCGGTACTCCTCGACGTTCTTCGCGTTCTTCGCGATCACCTCGTCGAGGATCGCGTCGAGCGCGCCGGCGTCGTTCATCGGCTTCAGGTCCTTGGCCTCGATGATCGCGTCGACGTCGCTGCCTTCGCCGGTCCACAGCGCCTCGAACACCTGGCGCGCGGCGTTGTTCGGCAAGGTGCCGTCGGCGATGCGCTTCACGAGCTGGCCGAGCTGCGCCGCGCTGACCGGCGCGGCCTCGATGCCGATCTCCTGGGCATTGAGGCGGCGTGCGATCTCGCCGGTGATCCAGTTGCTCGCGAGCTTGGGCGTGGCGCCGGCCTTCACCGCGTCGTCGAAGTAGCGCGCGAGCGCGGGGCCCTGCGTGAGCTGCGCGGCGTCGTAGGCCGACAGGCCATGGTCGCGCACGTAGCGCTCGGCCATCACGCGCGGCAGCTCGGGCATCTCGGCCTTCACGCGCTCGATCCAGTCGGCGGCGATCACCAGCGGCGGCAGGTCCGGGTCGGGGAAGTAGCGGTAGTCGGACGAGTCTTCCTTGGCGCGCATCGCGCGCGTCTCGCCGGTGTCGGGATTGAACAGCACGGTGGCCTGCTCGATCTTGCCGCCGTCCTCGAGCGTGTCGATCTGCCAGCTGATCTCGTAGTCGATCGCCTGCTGCATGAACTTGAAGCTGTTCAGGTTCTTGATCTCGCGGCGCGTGCCGAGCTTCTCGCCGGGGCGGCGCACCGAGACGTTGGCGTCGCAGCGGAAGCTGCCTTCCTGCATGTTGCCGTCGCAGATGCCGATCCAGGTCACGATCTTGTGCAGCTCCTTCGCATAGGCCACGGCCTCGGCGGTGGAGCGCATGTCGGGCTCGGTCACGATCTCGAGCAGCGGCGTGCCGGCGCGGTTGAGGTCGATGCCGCTCTGGCCCACGAAGTCCTCGTGCAGCGACTTGCCCGCGTCCTCCTCGAGGTGGGCGCGCACCAGGCGCACGGTCTTCTGTTCCTCGCCGACGAAGAAGCTCACCGAGCCACCCTGCACCACGGGGATCTCGAACTGGCTGATCTGGTAGCCCTTGGGCAGGTCGGGATAGAAGTAGTTCTTGCGCGCGAACACGCTGCGCGGCGCGATGTGCGAGCCGAGCGCGAGGCCGAGCCGGATCGCGCGCTCGACCGCGCCCTTGTTCATCACGGGCAGCGTGCCGGGCAGCGCGAGGTCGACCGCGCAGGCCTGCGTGTTGGGCTCGGCGCCGAAGGCCGTGGAGGCGCGGCTGAAGATCTTGCTCGCGGTCGAGAGCTGGGCGTGGGTCTCGAAGCCGATGATGACTTCATAGCCGCGCACCAGCGGGCCGGTCGGGCGGCCCTGTTGCTGTGCTTCGAAGGTGTTCACGGTCTCGCTCATGTCAGAAGCCCTCCGGCGTGCGCGTGTGCCAGTCGGTGGCCTGCTGGAAGCGGTGTGCCGCGTTGAGCAGCTTCGCTTCGCCGAAGTAGTTGCCGATCAGCTGCAGGCCCACGGGCATGCCGCCGTCGAAGCCCACCGGCAGGCTCATGCCGGGCAGGCCGGCCAGCGAGGCCGGCAAGGTGAAGATGTCGGCCAGGTAGTCGGCCACGGGATCGTCGCCGTGCTCGCCGATCTTCCAGGCGGTGGTCGGCGCGGCCGGGCCGGCGATCACGTCGCATTGCTTGAAGGCCTGCTGGAAGTCGTCGGCGATCATGCGGCGCACCTTCTGTGCCTGCAGGTAGTAGGCGTCGTAGTAGCCGTGCGAGAGCACGTAGGTGCCGATCATGATGCGGCGCTTGACCTCGTCGCCGAAGCCTTCGGCGCGCGTGCGCTCGTACATCTGCGTGAGCGCGGTCTTCTTGCTCGCGGGGTCGAAGAAGTCCTTGGCGCGGTGGCCGAACTTCACGCCGTCGAAGCGGCTCAGGTTGCTCGAGGCCTCGGCCGCGGCAATGATGTAGTAGACGGGGATCGACAGCTCGGTGCGCGGCAGCGAGACCTCGACGCGCTTCGCGCCGAGCTTCTCGTATTGCAACAGCGCTGCATCGATGGCGGCGCGCACGCCGGGCGCCACGCCCTCGCCGAAGAACTCCTTGGGCACGCCGATGCGCAGGCCCTCGAGCGAGTCGTTCAGCGAGCGGCCGAAGTTCTCGGCCGGGCGGTCGAGCGAGGTCGAGTCGCGGTCGAGGTCGGGGCCGCAGAAGGCCGACAGCAGCAGCGCGCAGTCCTCGGCCGAGCGGGCCATCGGGCCGGCTTGGTCGAGGCTGGAGGCGAAGGCCACCATGCCGTAGCGCGAGGCGCGGCCGTAGGTGGGCTTGATGCCGGTCACGCCGCAGAACGAGGCCGGCTGGCGGATCGAGCCACCGGTGTCGGTGCCGGTGGCGGCCGGCGCGAGGCGAGCGGCCACGGCGGCCGCGCTGGCGCCCGAGGAGCCGCCCGGGATGCGCTCGAGGTTCCAGGGGTTGCGCACCGGCACGGCCCGGTCGTTACCGACGGCGGGCACGGCCACGTTCTCGTTGGCCGAGCCCATCGCGAACTCGTCGCAGCTGAGCTTGCCCAGCGTGACGGTGCCGGCCTCGGCGAGGCGGCGCACCACGGTGGCGTCGAAGGGCGAGCGATAGCCCGCGAGCATCTTCGAGCCCGCGGTGGTGGCGAAATCGGTGGTGACGAAGATGTCCTTGTGCGCGATCGGCACGCCGGCCAGCGCCGGGGCGTTGCCGGCCGCGATCGACGCGTCGGCCGCGCGGGCCTGGGCCAGCGTCGCGTCCTCGTTCACTTCGACGAAGCTGCCGAGCGCCTGGTGGGTCTTCATGCGGCCCAGGAAGTGCTGCGCGGCCTCGACGGCCGAGACTTCGCGTCCGGCCAGCGCCTTCGCCAGCGCGGCCACCCCGAGGTGGTGCAGGTCCTTGGCGCCGCTCATTCGATCACCTTGGGCACGAGGAACAGGCCGGCTTCGACGGCGGGGGCGCTGCGCTGGTTGGCTTCGCGGTTGTCCGGCTCGCTCACGACGTCCTCGCGCAGGCGCAGGACGATGTCCTCGATGGCGGCCACGGGATGGGCCAGGGGCTCGACGCCGGTGGTGTCGACCGAGCGCATGCGCTCGACCACGTCGAAAAAGCCGTTGAGCTGGCTGAGCATGCGCTCGCTTTCGTCGGGGGCGAGCTGCAGCCGCGCCAGGGAGGCGATGCGGGCGATATCGGAAGCGGAAAGGGACATGGTGGAACCGGCCGAAAAACCGGAGGTAAATAGCGCGCCGCAAGGGCCGCCAACACGGGATTCAGAGGGGATTCGGGTATTATCCCGCCTTTGCCGCAACCCCCGCGAACGCGCCGGCTTTTGCTGCAAAAACGATCAAATTCACCCTTCCAGCACCCCCAAAACACCCATAGAGTGAGCGACGTTCTGCCGATGCGCAGCCCGTGCTCCAGAGGATTCCGCACATGTTTGGAGCTTTCCGTCGGTACTTCTCCACCGACCTCGCGATCGACCTCGGCACCGCCAACACGCTCATCTTCGCCCGCAACAAGGGCATCGTGCTGGACGAACCCTCGGTCGTCGCCATCCGCCACGAAGGCGGTCCGCATGGCAAGAAGGTGATCCAGGCCGTCGGCCGCGAGGCCAAGGCCATGCTCGGCAAGGTGCCGGGCAACATCGAAGCCATCCGCCCGATGAAGGACGGCGTGATCGCCGACTTCGTGATCACCGAGCAGATGATCAAGCAGTTCATCAAGATGGTGCACCCGCGCACGCTGCTCACGCCGAGCCCGCGCATCATCATCTGCGTGCCCTGCGGTTCCACCCAGGTCGAGCGCCGCGCCATCAAGGACGCGGCCGAGGCCGCGGGCGCGACCTCGGTCTACCTGATCGAGGAACCCATGGCCGCGGCCATCGGCGCCGGCCTGCCCGTGAGCGAAGCCTCGGGCTCGATGGTGGTCGACATCGGCGGCGGCACCACCGAAGTGGGCGTCATCAGCCTCGGCGGCATGGTCTACAAGGGCTCGGTGCGCGTCGGCGGCGACCGCTTCGACGAGGCCATCATCAACTACATCCGCCGCAACTACGGCATGCTGATCGGCGAGCCCACGGCCGAGGTCATCAAGAAGAGCATCGGCTCGGCCTTCCCGGGCTCCGAGGTCAAGGAAATGGAAGTCAAGGGCCGCAACCTCTCCGAGGGCGTGCCGCGCAGCTTCACGATCAGCAGCAACGAAGTGCTGGAAGCCCTGACCGACCCGCTCAACAACATCGTCTCGGCCGTCAAGAACGCGCTCGAGCAGACCCCGCCCGAACTCGGCGCCGACATCGCCGAGCGCGGCATGATGCTCACCGGCGGCGGCGCGCTGCTGCGCGACCTCGACCGCCTGCTGGCCGAGGAAACCGGCCTGCCGGTGCTGGTCGCCGAGGACCCGCTGACCTGCGTGGTGCGCGGCTGCGGCATAGCCCTCGAGCGCATGGACCGGCTGGGAAGCATCTTCACGAGCGAGTGAATGCAGCGCCGCCTCCATCGGCCGGCCCCCGCTTGCGCGGGCCGGCCTTTTGTCATCTGATGCCGCAGCACCCGACCTGATCCCATGCCCCTGGGCACGCTCGACCGCACCGCGCCACCCCTGTTCAACCAGGGGCCATCGGCGCTGAGCAAGCTGATCTTCTTCAGCACGCTCGCGCTTTTCCTGATGGTGGCGGACGCCCGCTTCCACATCGTGCAGCCGGTGCGCCAGGCCATCGCGGCCGTGCTCTACCCGGTGCAGTGGGTGGCGCTCAAGCCCGTGCAGTTCGTGGTGGGCGCCGGCGGCTACCTCGAGGACCTGCAGACCGCGCAGAAGAACGAGGCCGACGCGCGCAAGGCGCTGATGCTGCAGGCCGAGCGCGCGAGCCAGGCCGACACGCTGGCGCAGGACAACGCGCGGCTGCGCGCGCTGCTCGAGCTGCGCCAGCTGCAGCAGACGCCGGGCCGCGCGGCCGAGGTGCTGTACGACGCGGCCGACCCCTACACGCGCAAGATCGTCATCGACCAGGGCCTGGCCCAGGGCGTGGCGCCGGGTTCGCCGGTGATCGACGCGCAGGGCGTGCTCGGCCAGGTGACGGCGGTGCAGCCCTTCACGAGCGAGGTCACGCTGGTGATCGACCGCGACCTCTCCATTCCCGTGCAGAACACCCGCACCGGCGTGCGCAGCGTGGCCTTCGGCGATGCCTCGGCGCATGGCGGCGGGCTCGAGCTGCGCTTCATGGCCGCCAACGCCGACCTGCAGGAGGGCGACCTGCTGTCCACCAGCGGCGTCGACGGCATCTATCCCGCCGGCCTGCCGGTGGCGAAGATCGAGCGCATCGAGCGCCGCGCCGACTCGGCCTTCGCGCGCATCTACTGCGTGCCGCTCGCGCACGTGATGGCCGCGCGCTACGTGCTGGTGCTGCAGCCCACGGGCGCGCCCTCGGCACCGCCGCCGGCGGCCGCGGCCGCGCCGGCACCGCGCCCGAAGAAGGCAGAAGGCAAGGCCGGCGCGGCCGTCAAGGGCGCGGAGAAGGCGTCCGAGAAGAACGGCGCCGCCGCCAAGAAACCCGCGGAGGCCGCGCGATGATCAAGCGACCCGGCCAGCAGCAGCTGTTGCTGCCCGTCAGCCCCGTGTTCATGTGGGGCAGCCTGGTGGTGGCCCTGCTGATCAACATGGTCCCGATCGGCCGCGCCGCCTGGATGCCCGACCTGCTCGCGCTGGCGATCGTGTTCTGGGGCGTGCACCAGCCGATGCGCGTGGGTATCGGCGCCGCCTTCGTCTTCGGCCTGCTGATGGACGTGCACCAGGCCTCGATGCTCGGCCAGCATGCGCTGTCCTACACCACGCTGGGCTTCTTCGCGATCACCATCCACCGCCGCCTGCTCTGGTACCCGGTGCTGTCGCAGGCGCTGCAGGTGCTGCCGCTGTTCGCGCTGTCGCAGCTGATCGAGATCGTCACGCGCATCCTCGGCGGCGGGGTGTTCCCGGGCTGGTCGGTGCTGATCTCGCCGGCGGTCGAGGCCGCGCTGTGGCCGCTGGCCACCTTCGTGCTGCTGGCGCCGCAGCGACGCACGCCTGAGCCCGACGAAAACCGTCCCTTGTGAGCATGTCCGTCGCCGGGCCTTCCCTGCCGCCGTCCGTGCAGGCCTTCGTGGATGCCGCCCTCGTGGTCGGCGACCTCGGGCTGCCGCAGTGGTATCCCGAGCCGGGCGGCATCGAGGCCTTCCAGGTCGGCTACCGCTCGCACGGCCACACCGGCGAGGACCTGAGCGGCGAGGCGCCGGGCCAGTGGCATCCCGCCTGGCTCGCGGTGGCGGCCAACTACTTTCGCGATCCCTACTTCATCGACCTGCGCGAGGCCGACGCGGGCTATCCGGTCTGGTGGGCGCCGGCCTCGGCCGGCCGCTGGACGCCGTCGCCCGTGGCCGCGTCGATCGAGCGCTTCGGCGCGCTGCTGCAGGCGCTGGCGGCGCTGGGCGACGACCAGGGCGCGATGCTCGCGCGCATCGAGCGCGAGCCCGGCACCGAGGGCGCGCCCTGGCGCGAGATCCGCGCCAACCTCGCCGAGGCCATGGACGCGCCCGAAGAGGAAGAGGCGTCCGCGCCGGTCGACCCCGCGCACTGGACGCGCGGCGCGCTGGTGCTGCGCGACGCGGGCGCGCGCCGCGTCGAGGTCGCGCAATGCCTGGTGCGGCTGCTCGGCGTCGCGCCGGCACGCGCGCTCGCGCTGCTCAAGGCGCTGCCGCTGGAACTGTGCAGCGGTTTCCAAACTCATCTGGAAGCCGACCTGCGCAGCCTGCGCGCGCTCGGCGCCACGGTGGACTTCGTGCCCGCCGGCACCGGCGATACCGGGCCGGTTGCCTCGCCACCGCATGAAGCCTAAGCTCATCCATTGACCGTTCGCCGCCCATGACCGAAATCCGCAACGTCGCCGCCGACCTCGCGCGCTTCAAGCGCCGCGTGATCGTGATCGGCCTCACGGTGCTGTTCGCCTTCGGGCTGCTGTCGTCGCGGCTGATCTACCTGCAGGTCACGCGCCACGAGGACCTGGCCGAGCAGGCCGAGAGCAACCGCACGGCCGTGGTGCCGGTGGTGCCCAACCGCGGGCTGATCCTCGATCGCAACGGCATCATCCTGGCCTCCAACTACTCGGCCTACACGCTCGAGATCACGCCCTCGAAGGTGGGCGACGTGGAGCAGACCATCGACGACCTGACGCAGGTGGTCGAGGTCTCGCCGCGCGACCGGCGCCGCTTCAAGCGCCTGCGCGAGGACTCGCGCAGCTTCGACTCGATCCCGATCCGCACCCGCCTGAGCGACGAGGAGGTCGCGCGCTTCGCGGCCCAGCGCTACCGCTTTCCGGGGGTGGAGATCAAGGCGCGGCTGTTCCGCAACTATCCGCAGGGCGAGCTGGGCTCGCACGTGCTCGGCTACATCGGCCGCATCAACCAGCGCGAGAAGATCGCGATGGAGGACTGGGACGAGGAAGAGCAGGCCAACTACAAGGGCACCGACTACATCGGCAAGCTCGGCATCGAGCAGAGCTACGAGAAGACGCTGCACGGCCAGACCGGCGTCGAGCAGATGGAGACCTCGGCCGGCGGCCGCGCGGTGCGCCGGCTCGCGAGCCATCCGGCCACGCCGGGCAACACCGTCATGCTGTCGATCGACATCAAGCTGCAGAAGCTGGTCGAGGAGATGTACGGCGACCGGCGCGGCGCGCTGGTGGCGATCGATCCCAAGACCGGCGAGGTGCTGGCCTTCGTGAGCAAGCCCACCTTCGACCCCAACCTGTTCGTCGAGGGCATCGACACCGAGAGCTGGCAGGCGCTGACCGAGTCGATCGACAAGCCGCTGCTCAACCGCGCGCTGCGCGGCACCTACCCGCCCGGCTCCACCTACAAGCCCTTCATGGCGCTGGCCGCGCTGCAGACCGGCAAGCGCGGCGCCAGCGTGGTGGTCAACGACCCCGGCTACTTCAACTTCGGCGGCCACCGCTTCGGCAGCCCCGAGGGCAACTTGGGCGGCGTCGACATGCGCCGCTCGATCCAGCTGTCGAGCAACATCTACTACTACTCGCTGGCCAACGAGATGGGCGTGGACATGATCCACGACTTCATGAAGCCGCTGGGCTTCGGCCAGATCACCGGCATCGACCTCGGCGGCGAGGTGCGCGGCGTGCTGCCGAGCACCGAGTGGAAGCGCAACACCTACAAGCGGCCCGAGCAGAAGAAGTGGTACGCGGGCGAGACCATCTCGCTGGGCATCGGCCAGGGCTACAACACCTTCACCATGCTGCAGCTCGCGCAGGCCACCGCGATCGTGGCCAACGGCGGCATCAAGCACAAGCCGCACCTCGCGCTCGCCACGCGCGACACCGTCAGCGGCCAGGTGGTGCCGCTGCCGCAGCCGCCGGGCGTGAACCTGGGCCTCACGGCGGCCAACATCGCTGTCATCCGCGAGGGCCTGACCAGCGTGGTCACCAGCGGCACCGCGCGCAGCGTGTTCGCGGGCGCGGGCTACCAGGCGGCCGGCAAGACCGGCACGGCGCAGGCCGTGACGCAGGCGCAGAACACCAAGTACAACGCGCGCGCGCTCGAGGAGCACCAGCGCGACCACGCGCTGTTCATGGCCTTCGCGCCGGTCAACGATCCCAAGATCGCGCTCGCCGTGATCGTCGAGAACGCCGGCTGGGGCGCCGGCGCCGCCGCGCCGATCGCGCGCCGCGTGTTCGACTACTGGCTCTCGGACCAGTACCCGAGCGAGGCCGACATGGCGGCCGTGCGCATCGGCAAGGCCGGCGCGCCGATGGGCAAGCCGCGCGTGGCCAGCGAGGTCGCCTGGCCGGCCCCCGCGCCGGCGAACGCACCCGCGCCCTGAGCCGGGGCGCCTCCTTTTCCCCCGTCCGTCCGACCTGCTCGGGGAATTCCCCGATGCCCCCGCCGCGCCTGCGATGGGATAGTTAGTTCGCCAGCCAAACTAAGTAGCGCCAAGGTTCTCAATCGGGTCCGCGGCGAACAACAGGCGTGGCATGGGGCGGGTTCCGGCCTTCTCGCGCCGGTCCCGACGCACAGGCCGCCTGCACCGGGCGACTCAACACTGGAGAGACATCGATGCAACTGAAACACACCCTGGCCGCCATGGCTTTCGGTCTGACGGCCGTGGGCGCCATGGCCCAGACCGTGGTCGGCGTGAGCTGGTCCAACTTCCAGGAAGAACGCTGGAAGACCGACGAGGCCGCGATCAAGGCGCAGCTCGAGAAGCTCGGCGCCAAGTACATCAGTGCCGATGCGGGCGGCTCGCCCGAGAAGCAGCTCGGCGACATCGAGGGCCTGATGGCCAAGGGCGCGAAGGCGCTGATCGTGCTGGCGATGGACAAGGACGCGATCCTGCCCGCGGTGAACAAGGCCACGCGCCAGAAGGTGCCCGTGGTGGCCTACGACCGCCTGATCGAGGCGCCCGGCGTGTTCTACATCACCTTCGACAACGTCGAGGTCGGCCGCATGGAGGCGCGCGAGGTGCTCAAGGTCAAGCCCAAGGGCAACTACGTGATCATCAAGGGCTCGCCGAGCGACCCGAACGCCGACTTCCTGCGCGCGGGCCAGCAGGAAGTGCTGGCCGATGCCATCAAGAAGGGCGACATCAAGATCGTCGGCGACGAATACACCGAGGGCTGGAAACCCGAGGTGGCGCAGAAGAACATGGAGCAGATCCTCACCAAGAACGGCAACAAGGTCGATGCCGTGGTGGCCGCCAACGACGGCACGGCCGGCGGCGCGGTGGCCGCGCTCACGGCCAAGGGCCTGCGCGGCATCCCGGTGTCGGGCCAGGACGCCGACTTCGCGGCGCTCAACCGCATCGCGCTGGGCACGCAGACCGCCACCATCTTCAAGGACTCGCGCGAGCTCGGCCGCGAGGCCGCCAGCGCCGCGCTGGCGCTGTCGCAGGGCAAGCCGGTCGAGAAGGCCGGCACCTGGAACTCGGGCCCGAAGAAGGTCTCGCTGTCCTCGCGCCTGCTGACGCCGGTGCCGGTCACGCGCGACAACCTCGACGTGGTCGTCAAGGCCGGCTGGATCAAGAAGGACGAACTCTGCAAGGGCGTCTCGGGCGCGAACGCGCCGGCGGCCTGCAAGTAAGAACAGGGCAGGGGGACGCACCGCGCGGTGCGTCCCGCCGCGCCGCGCGCGATCCGCGGCAGGGCGCGGGCCTCGTCCCCGACGGGCCGGCATGACCGCCGCCGCCCATCCCGTTTTCTCCGAGGGAGTCCTCCAATGAGCAATCCAACCCCAGGCTGGTGGCGCCGCACCGGCATCGACCTGCGGCTCGTGCTGATGTGCGTGCTGCTGGCGGTGCTGGCGATCGCCTTCAACCTCATGTCGGGCGGCGTGTTCCTCACGCCCGAGAACCTCTACAACGTGGCCCAGCAGACGGCCGTGGTCGGCATCGTCTCGACCGTGATGGTGCTGATCATCGTGGCGCGCCACATCGACCTGTCGGTCGGCTCGGTGATGGGCTTCGTGGGCGTGCTGATCGCCTACCTGCAGTACACCTCGGGCTGGTCCTGGCCCACGGCCTGCCTCGCGGGGCTCGCGGTGGCGCTGCTGGTGGCCATCTACCAGGGCTGGCTCACGGCGGTGCTCGGCGTGCCCTCGTTCGTGGTCACGCTCGGCGGCCTGATGTCGTTCCGCGGCGCGGCCTTCCTGGTGGCCGACGGCAAGACCCAGCCGGTCAACGACGAGTTCTTCCAGCGCCTGGGCGGCGGCTACGACGGCGGCATCGGCGTCACGGCCAGCTGGGTGATCGCGGGGCTGGTGGCCGTGGTGCTGTTCGCGCGCATGGTGCAGAAGCGCCGCGCGCGCACGCGCCACGAGATGCCCAACGAGCCGCTGTGGATCGAGCTGCTGCTGACCGCGGTGCCGGCGGCCGTGGTGCTGCTGTTCGCGGCCGTGATGAACCACTACAAGATCGACTCGAAGGACGCGCCGCAGGGCATCCCGATCCCGGTGCTGATCTGGGCCGTGGTGGCGATCGTGCTGTCGTTCATCGTGCACCGCACGCGCTTCGGCCGCTACGTCTTCGCGATGGGCGGCAACCCCGATGCGGCGGCGCTGGTGGGCATTCCGGTCAAGCGCGTCACGCTGATGCTGTTCGCGCTGCTCGCGGTGCTGGTGACCATCGCGGCCATCGTCTCGATCGCGCGCCTGAACGCCGGCACCAACTCGCTGGGCACCGGCATGGAGCTCTACGTGATCGCCGCGGCCGTCATTGGCGGCACCGCGCTGGCCGGCGGCAGCGGCTCGATCTTCGGCTCGGTGCTGGGCGCGCTGATCATGCAGTCGCTCGACAGCGGCATGCTGCTGCTCGACGTGCCGATCGGCAAGCGCATGGTGATCATCGGCCAGGTGCTGATCGTGGCCGTGGTGTTCGACGTGCTCTATCGCCGCAAATTCGGGGAGAACTGAAGATGGCCGAGATCGACAAGACCCGGCCGCTGGTCGAGCTGCAGGAGATCCGCAAGGCCTTCGGCGGCGTGAAGGCGGTCGACGGCGTGAGCGTCAACCTCTATCCGGGCGAGGTGGTGGCGCTGCTGGGCCACAACGGCGCCGGCAAGTCCACGCTGATGAAGATGCTCGCGGGCGCCTACCCGATCGACTCGGGCGAGGTGCGCATCGCGGGCGACAAGGTCAACATCCGCACCCCGGCCGAGGCGCAGGCGCAGGGCATCGAGACCATCTACCAGACCCTGGCGCTGGCCGACAACCTCGACTCGGTGGCCAACCTGTTCCTGGGCCGCGAGAAGATGACGGCCTGGAACACGCTCGACGACCACTTCATGGAAGTGCAGGCGCGCAAGGTGTTCCAGCGCCTGAACAAGAACTTCACCAACATCCGCATCCCGGTGCGCCGCCTCTCGGGCGGCCAGCGCCAGGTGGTGGCGATCTCGCGCGCGCTGTACTTCAACGCGCGCATCCTGATCATGGACGAGCCCTGCGCCGCGCTCGGCCCCGAGGAGACCGCGATGGTCGGCCGGCTCGTGAAGCAGCTCAAGGACGACGGCGTGGGCATCTTCCTGATCACCCACGACATGCCCGACGTGTTCTCGCTGAGCGACCGGCTCGCGGTGATGAAGAACGGCAAGCTGGTCGGCACCTACCGCACCGCCGACGTCACCGAGGATGAGGTGCTCGGCATGATCATCGCGGGCAAGCGGCCCGAGGGCCGCGAGCAGGCGCCGCATGCGGCGACGGCGGTGGCCACGGCCTGAGGCTTTCCCACCCGGCCCCGCGCATGAAGACCATCGGCGACCAGCAACTGCTCAAGCGCATGAACCGCAGCGTGCTGCTGCGGCTCCTGCGCGCGCAGCCGGGGCTGTCGCGCGCGCGGCTCGCGAGCGAGAGCGGCCTCACCAAGTCGACCGTGAGCCTGCTGGTGCGCGAGCTGCTCGACGAGGGCTGGCTCAGCGAATCGGGCGCCGCGGTGGCCGACGGGCTCGGGCGGCCCTCGACCCCGCTGCAGATCAATGTCGGCGTGCGCGCGCTCATGGGCATCGAGATCGCGGTCGACACGGCGCGGCTGGCCTGCGTCTCGCTGCAGGGCGAGGTGCTGCATTCCGACGAGCAGGCGCTGGCCGACAGCGCGCCGGCCGGCACCTGCGCGCAGGTCGCGCGCATGGCCGCGGCCGCGCACCGCCGGCTGGCCGAGCGCGGGCTGCGGCTGTCGAGCATCGGCGTGTGCGTGCCGGGCGCGGTCGACGACTGCACCGGCGAGGTCCGCTTCGCGCCCAACCTCGGCTGGCGCAACGTGCGCCTGCTGCCGATGCTCGAGGACGCGTTGGCCGCGGCCGGCCTCACGGGCGTCACGGTGCAGCTGCAGAACGATGCCGATGCCGCCGCGCTCGGCGAGTACGAGTTCGCCGCGGGCGAGGGCGAGGACCCGCTGATCTTCGTCAACTGCGACGTCGGCGTGGGCGCGGGCGTGGTGCTCAACGACCGCCTGTTCACCGGCGCCCAGGGCATGGCCGGCGAGATCGGCCACACCATCCTCGAGCTCGACGGCCCGCCGTGCTCGTGCGGCCGGCGCGGCTGCGCCGAGGCCTTCTTCGGTGCCCGCGTGCTGGCGCGCGAGGGCGTGGACATGCAGCGCGCCGCCGCGCTGTTCGGCGTGCTGCTGCAGAACCTCTGGGTCACCTTCAATCCGCGCGCCATCGTGCTCGGCGGCAAGTCCTGCGCCGAGCACCGCGGCTTCGCGCAGGCCGCCTTCGCGAGCGTCAAGCACCATGCCGACGGCGCCGGCATGCCCGCGCCCGAGCTGCGCACCGCGCGCTACGACGCGCTCGCGCCCGCGGTGGGCGCGGCCGCGCTCGCGCTGCACGAGTACCTGCGGCCGCTGCAGCCCGATGCGCGGGCGCGGCGCGCGCGGGCGGCGCTGGCCCATGCGCGCGCGGGCCTGAGCGCGCGGGTCTGAGTTCGCGAGTACCTTCGTCCACGCCGCGCCCGCGCGCTGCATACCTTGGTCCCCGTGCGCGCGATCTGCCGCACCGCGCCGGGAGGCACATGCGCGAACCGCCTACGCCGGCGGGGCGCGCACGGGACTACGGTGCGCGCTTGCCCGCCGTTCCGGAGTCCCTGCCATGCCCTCGTCCACCCGTCCCCGCGCCAGCGCGCTGCTCCTCGTCCTCGCGCTGCTGATCGGACTGGCCGGCCTGGGGCTCGTCGTCGCGGGCGGCTGGCTGATCGCGCTCGGCGGCTCCTGGTACTACCTGCTCGCGGGCCTGGGCCTCGTCGCCACCGCGCTGCTGCTGCCGCGCGGCGGCGGGCGCGGCCTGATGGTCTATGCGCTGGTGGTCGCGTTCACGCTGGCCTGGGCGCTGTGGGAGGTGGGGCTCGCATGGTGGCCGATGGCCGCGCGCGGCGACCTGTTCTTCCTGCTCGGCCTGCTGCTGCTCACGCCCTGGGTCGCGCGTGCGCTCGCGCGGCGCGACGGTGCCGGCATCGTGGCGTCGCGCCGGGCGCTGAGCCTGGTGCTCGCGGCCTTCGCGGTGGCGGCCGTGCTGTCGTGGGTGCGCGGCGACGAGCGCCTCGAGGGCATCGCGCCGCAGGCCGATCCGCCCTTCACCGGCGAGGCGCTGCCGCCCGCCGGCGCCGACTGGACCGCCTACGGCGGCACCGCCATGGGCCAGCGCTATTCGACGCTGGGCCAGATCACGCCGGTCAACGTGTCGCAGCTCCAGGAGGCCTGGCACTACCGCACCGGCGACGTGCGCGGCCAGCCCGGCGATCCCGAGGAGACCACCTTCGAGGTCACGCCGCTGAAGGTCGGCGAGCGGCTGTTCCTCTGCACGCCGCACCAGTCGGTGGTGGCGCTCAACGCGACCACGGGCCAGGAGCTGTGGCGCCACACGCCGAAGATCGCGCCCTCGCTCGCGCTGCAGCATCTCACCTGCCGCGGCCTCTCGTACCAGCCGCCGCCGGCCGCGGCCCCGTCGCCCAACCTCTCGGCCGACGGCGCCTGCGCCGCCAAGCTGTTCATGCCCACGGCCGACGGCCGCGTGCTCGCGCTCGATCCCGAGAGCGGCAAGCCCTGCGCGCGCTTCGGCGGCGGCAGCGGCCAGATCGACCTGTGGAAGAACATGCCCAACGTGAAGCCGGGCTCGTACTACGCGACCTCGCCGGTGGTGGTCACGCGCTCGCTGATCGTGGTGGGCGGCACCGTGCTCGACAACGTCTCGACGCAGGAGACCTCGGGCGTGATCCGCGCCTTCGACATCGAGACCGGCGCGCTGGTGTGGAACTGGGACTCGGGCCGGCCCGAGGACACCGCGCCGATCGGCCCGGGTCGGACCTACTCCGTCAACTCGCCCAACAGCTGGTCGATCTCGAGCGTGGACGAGAAGCTCGGCATGGTCTACGTGCCCATGGGCAACCAGCCGCCCGACCAGTGGGGCGGCAAGCGCACCGAGGGGGCCGAGCGCTATGCGTCGTCGGTGGTCGCGCTCGACCTCGCGACCGGCCGCGTGCGCTGGCATTTCCAGACCGTGCACCACGACCTCTGGGACTACGACGTGCCCGCGCAGCCCAGCCTGGTCGACCTGCGCGTGGGCAGCGTGCGCGTGCCGGCGCTGGTGCAGCCGACCAAGCAGGGCGAGCTGTTCGTGCTCGACCGACGCACCGGCCAGCCCGTGGTGCCGGTGCGCGAGCAGGCCGCGCCGCAGGGCGCCGCGCAGGGCGACCGCACGGCGCCGACGCAGCCGGTGTCGGGCCTGTCCTTCGACCCGCCCGCGCTGCGGCCGGCCGACATGTGGGGCGCCACCGTGTTCGACCAGCTGGCCTGCCGCATCGCCTTCCACCGGCTGCGCTACGAGGGCCGCTTCACGCCGCCGTCGACGCAGGGCTCGCTGATCTATCCGGGCAACTTCGGCGTCTTCAACTGGGGCGGCGTGGCGGTCGATCCGCAGCGGCAGATCGCGTTCGCCACGCCGGCCTCGCTGGCCTTCGTCTCCACGCTGGTCCCGCGCGCCGACGACAGCACGCTCTACGTGCAGGGCGGCAAGCCGCCCGAGGGCAGCCTGCCCGCGCTCAACGAGAACTTCGGCGCGCCCTTCGCGGTGAAGCTCCATCCCTTCACCTCGGCGCTCGGCCTGCCGTGCCAGGCGCCGCCCTGGGGCCACGTGGCCGCCGCCGACTTGCGCAGCGGCCAAATCCTCTGGAAGCACAAGAACGGCACCGTGCGCGACAGCTCGCCGCTGCCGCTGCCCTTCGCGATGGGCGTGCCCAGCCTCGGCGGCCCGATCCTCACGGGCGGCGGCGTGGCCTTCCTCTCGGGCACGCTCGACTACTACCTGCGCGCCTACGACGTGAACAGCGGCAAGGAGCTCTGGCGCAGCCGCCTGCCCGCGGGCGGGCAGGCCACGCCGATGACCTACGAGGGCGGCGACGGCCGCCAGTACGTGGTGGTGGCCGCGGGCGGCCATGGCTCGCTGGGCACGCGCACGGGCGACCACGTGATCGCGTACGCGCTGCCCAAGCGTTAGTCCAGCTGCAGCCCCGCGTCCTGCGCCGCCTTCGGCAGGATCGCGAGCTCGCGCTTGAGCACCTCGGCGAAGGCCTCGGGCGTGTTGCCGGTCGCGGGCGCCACGCCGCCGAGGTCGTTGAGCCGCTTGCGGAAGGCCGGCTCGGCCGTGATCTTGGCGATCTTCTCGCCGAGCAGCTTGACCACCGCGGGCGGCGTCTTCGCGGGCGCGACCACGCCGAACCAGACGTCGAAGTCCACGCCGCCGGGCACGCCCTGCTCGGTCAGTGTCGGCACCTCGGGCCACAGCTCGGAGCGGCCGTTGCGCAGCTGGCCGATGGCCTTGAGCTTGCCCGACTGGATGAAGCTGCGCACGTCGCCCGTGCCCAGCAGGCCCCAGCTCACTTCGTTGGCCATCAGCGCCTGCACCAGCGGCGCGCCGCCCTTGTAGGGCACGTGCGTGAAGTTGCCGTCGGCGTTGGCGTTGAAGGCTTCCGACGCCAGGTGCGAGAGCCCGCCCGCGCCGGCCGAGCCGTAGGGCATGCCGCCCTTGCCGGCCTTCTTGCCCGCGGCCAGCAGCTCCTGCACGTTCTTGTACGGCGACTTTTCGGGCACCACCAGCAGCAGCGGCGCCAGCGACACGCGCGCGACCGGCACGAAGTCCGACGCCTGGAAGCCCGCCTTCTTGTAGATGACCGGGTTGATCGACAGCATGCCCGTGAGCGTCACCGCCAGCGTGTAGCCGTCGGGCGGGCTCTGCACCACGTTGACCATGGCGATGTTGCCGCCCGCGCCGGGCCGGTTGTCGACCAGCACGGTCTGGCCCAGCTCCTCCTGCAGGCGCGGGCCCAGCATGCGCGCGGCCACGTCGGTGGCGCCGCCCGGCGGGTAGGGAACGACCAGGCGGATCGGCTTGGTCGGATAGGCCGCGTCCTGCGCCAGGGCGGCGCCGCCCAGGCCCAGGGCCAGGGATCCCGCCGTGAGGACACGGCCGATGAGGGTGAGGGTACGCACGTGTGCTCCTGATTCTTCTGGTGGGAAAACGGGTGGTGCCGGCTCAGCGGACCTCGTAGTGCGCCTGCCGCTCCTCGAGCGCATGCCAGCCGATGATGTGCTTGAAGTCGGCCATCGAGGTCTGGGCGAAGGGCAGGTCGGCGAAATCGCCCGAGCGGCGGCGCGCCAGTTCGCGCAGGTTGGCCTGCACCGTGTGCACGGTGGTCAGCAGGCCCGCGATCGGATAGCTCGCGAAGGCCGCCACGCTCTCGATCTGCTCGCGCGTCAGCGCCGTCATCCAGGTGCCGGCCATCAGCATCAGCGACAGCCGGCGGCCGCAGGCCTCGCGCAGCTGCACCAGCTGCTCGTGGCGCTCGAAGGTGCGCGAGATCGGCTGGATCAGGTCGGCGCCGGCCTCGGCATAGCGCGCGGCGCGCTCGAGCGCCTCGCCCGGGTCCTGGGCATCGGTGCGCGCGACGATCAGCAGGTCGGGGTCGAGGCGCGCATCGAGCGCCGCCTTGATGCGCGCCACCGCGTCGTCGATGGACACCAGCGTGGAGGGCGCCGCCGCGGCCGGGCAGCGCTTGGGGCTGACCTGGTCCTCGAGCTGCAGCGCCGCGGCGCCGGCCTTCTCGAATTCGCGCACGGCCCGGCCCACGTTGAGCACGCTGCCGTAGCCCGTGTCGGCGTCGACGAAGATCGGCTTGCGCACCACGTTCGCCATGCGGTTCACGGTGGCGACGTTCTCGCTCAGCGTGTAGAGCTCCATGTCGGGCTGGCCCAGCAGCGCGGCCGAGACGCCGAAGCCGGTGCTGAAGATGCCGTCGAACTCGGACTGGTCGACCAGCAGGGCCGACAGCGCGTCCTGCGCGCCGCCGAACCAGAGCGTCGGGCCGTGGGTGATGCGCTGGCGCAGCGCCTGGCGGGATGAAGTCATCGTGTGTCTCCAGAAAAAGGGCGTGGCGACCCGACATGGGCGCTGCGCCATGAACTCACTGCAAGGAAAAAGAAGAAGGGCTCAGCTCGCGGGGACCACGCGGCGCTTCAGGTAGGGGATGAGTCCGCCCGCGTCGAGCATGCCGCGCTCGGATTCGGAGAAGGGCTGCAGCATCAAGGTCTGACCCGAGCGCAGGTTCCTCACTTCGTTGGTGTCCCAGTCGACCGTCAGTTCGTCGCCGCGCGCCGTGGCCGCGCGGATACCCGGGCAGCTCACGAGCGGAAAGCCCATGCTGGTCTCGCCGCGGAAGAAGCCCGGCGAGAAGGATTCGGCGATCACCGCCGCGATGCCCAGGTGCCGCATGGCGCGCATGGCCGGGTAGTGCGGATGGCCGTAGCCGAAGTTGTGGCCGCCGACCAGCAGGTCGCCCTTGTGCACGCCGGCCGCGAAGCCGGGCATGTAGTCGGCCATGGCCAGCGCGGCCAGTTCCTTCACGTCGGTGATCTTGATGTTGCGCACGCCGACGATCAGGTCGATGTCGTAGTCGTCTTCCTCGAAGACCCAGGCCGCGCGGCCGCGCAGGTTCTCGAGGCTCATGCGGAAACTCCTTCGCGCGCGGCCGCCAGGTAGGGCCGCGGGTCGGCGATGCGGCCCTCGAGCGCCGAGGCCGCGACCACCGCCGCGTTGCAGATGTAGATCTCCGAATCCACGCTGCCCATGCGCCCGGGCGTGTTGAGCGTGCCGGTGGACACGGCGCGCTGGCCGTCGCTCATGGTCGCGATGCGGCCGAAGCAGTAGTCGCAGCTCGGCGAGCTGATGAAGGCGCCGGCCTCGACCAGCACCTCGATCAGTCCCTCGCGCGCGGCCGCCGCCATGATGGCCTTGGAGGTCGGCACCACGTGCAGCTGGAAGCCCGGCTGGATGCGGCGCCCGCGCAGCACCTCGGCCGCGATGCGCAGGTCCTCGAGCCGGCCGCTGGCGCACGAGCCCAGGTAGCCGGTGTGCACCTCCACGCCGGTGTAGTCCTTGAGGTCGCGCGTGTTGGCGGGACTCGGCGGAATCACGACGATGGGCTCGAGCGCCGAGACGTCGATCGTCACCACGCTGTCGTAGGTCGCATCGGCATCGGGGTAGACCGGATCGAGCGCGATCTTCGAGCGGCCCTGCACATAGGCCAGCGTCTTCGCATCGGGCGCGATCAGCATCGTGGTCGCGCCCAGGAACATGGCCTGGCCGCAGAGCGTCTGGCGGCCTTCGATGCTCATGGCGTCGATCACCGGGCCGCAGAGTTCCACCACCTTGAAGCGGCAGGAGGCCGGGCCCATCACGCGCACCATGTGATGGAACACGTCGCGCGCCATCACGCCGGGCTGCAGCGTGCCCGTGAGCTCGACCTTCACGGTCGCGGGCACGGTCAGGGTCAGCGTCTCGGTCACGAAGGACTCGAGCACGCCCTTGCGCGCGCCGAAGGCGAAGGTGCCGAAGGCGCCGAGCTGGCTCACGTGGCCGTCGAAGTGCACGGCGAAGGCGCCCGGCGTGGCATAGCCGAGCTCGGCCGCGACCTGGTGGCCGATGCCCTCGCGCTCGTGCACCGGCACGCCCTGTTCCTTGCCCCAGGCGCGGGTGATCTTGTGCAGCTCCTCTTCCTTCGGCGCGGTGGCCGGCACCATATGGTCGATGAACAGCACGAAGCGCTTGGGGCTCGACACCTTCTCGATGCCGAAGTCCTCGCGCGTCTCCTTGAAGAACACGTCGGTGTAGCCCGGGAAGTCGTAGGCGATCACGAAATCGGGCCGCGCCGTGATCTCCTCGCCGGGCACCACGCGCGGCCTGCCGGCGGCGCGGGCCAGGATCTTCTCGGTCATCGTCTGGGGCATCTTGTTCGGCTTTCGACTTCCACGATGTGGCAGTCCTTGTATTTCGATCCACCGATTACAGTCGAGCCAACTTCCTCCCTATTGGGGAGCAACCCGAATTACTGCCGCATCGTGGAAACTAAACGCCGAACCACCGCCAAGACCGATTCGCCACCGACCGCCGGCGGCGCGCGCTCGGGTACGCAGAGCATCGAGCGCGTGGTGGGCATGCTGCGCGTGGTGGCTTCGCGCGGGCGGCGCGGCATGCGCATCGCCGACGTCGTGAACTTGAGCGGCCTGCCGATGTCGACCTGCTTTCGCATGCTGCAGCGGCTCGAGGTCGAGGGCCTGCTGGTGCGCGACCTGCTCACGCGCAAGTACCACCTGGGGCCGCTGCTGCACGAGCTCGGCATGCTGGCCCAGCCGCGCTACCACCTGAGCGAGCTCTGCGAGCCGGCGCTGCGCACCATCGCCGAACTCACGCAGGACACGGTCTACCTGAGCGAGCGGCGCGGCCCCGAATCGATCTGCACCAGCCGCGCGCTCGGTGCCTATCCGATCAAGGCGCTGACGCTCGACGTCGGCATCCGCCGGCCGATGGGCGTGGGCGCGGGCGGCCTCGCGATCCTCAGCGCGCTGCCCGAGGCCGAAGCCGAACTGATCGTGGCCTCCAACGAGGCACGCTATGCGAAGTTCGGCGCCGCCTTCGCGCCGGGCTTCCTGCGCGAGGCGATCGCGCAGACGCGCGCGCAGGGCCACTCCTTCCTCGACAGCGCGGCCACGCCGGGCGCGGCGGCCATCGGCGTCGCCTTTCCGCCCGACAACCCGATCGCGGCCGTGAGCGTGGCCGCGATCTCCAGCCGCATGGGACCGGCGCGGCGCGCCGAGGTGGCGAAGATCATCGAGCAGCAGGTGCGCGCGATCTGCGTGCTGCTCGAATCGCAGCCGGTGGAGGCGGGCTCGGGCCGCGAGGGCGAGTGAGGAGAACGAGCTAGGCGTCGCCCGGCTCGTCGCCCCCCTGTTCCCAACTGCGCAGCCGCCGGTACAGCGTGCCGCGCGACACGCGCAGCTGCCGCGCCGCCTGCGACACGTTGCCGCCGTGCGCGGCCAGCGTCTCCTCGATCAGCTTGCGGCTGTGCTCGCGCAGCGTGCCGGCCTGCGGCGCGGCCGGCGCATCGGCGGGCTGCAACACTGTTGCGTCGTCCTGCTGCATCTGCTGCACCGGCTCCTGCGCCGGCGCCGGCACCTCGACACGCTGCGGCAGCGCCACCGCATGCCGGAAGTCGATGCCGTTCGCGCCCTGCAGTTGCGCCTGCACCCACACGCCGAGCCCGCTGGCCAGCCGCAGCGGCTGCGCCGATTCGCGCCGGCCCAGCCGCAGCAGGCTCGCGAGGTCGTGGCCCAGCAGGCATTCGACGCCACGCTCGTCGGCATGCTCGGGCAGGTGGCCGATCAGCCGCGCGCCCGCGCCGTTGAGCCAGGCGATGGTGCCGTCGGCCGCGATGCCGGCCAGCCCCTCGAGCGGCGTGCCCAGCAGCGTGGGGCTGGCCTGGAAGCGCAGGATCAGGTGCTCGCGCGACTGCGCCTGCAGCAGGCGGTTCTCGATCGTGGTCGCATAGACCGCCACCATCGAGGCCGCGTCGAAGCCGAAGCGCTGCGCCTCCACCGTGAGGTCGAGCACGCCCGCGAGCCGGCCGTCGACGTCGCGGATCGGCGCCGCCGCGCACTGCATCTCGCGCAGCACGTCGAAGTAGTGCTCGGCGCCGTCGACCGTGCAGGCCAGCCCGGTGCTCGCGACGATGCCGGGCGCGGTGGTGCCCACCACGCGCTCGGAGATGTTCACGCCCACGCGCGCGGTCTTGCGCAGCACCGGCTGGTGCGCGGGCGCGGGCTCGTGCGTGACGTGCACCACCACGCCGTCGCGGTCGGTGAGGATCACGCGGCAGTCGGTGCCCGCGAGCGAGTGCTCCATGCTCGCGAGTTCCTGGCGCGCCACCTCGAGCAGCTCGCGGTTGCGCGCCAGCGTGGCATGCAGCCGGCTCGGCGTCACGGGATCGAAGGGCACGATGCGCTGGCGGTCGCTGTGGGTGCGGCTGCAGCGCATCCACGACTGCAGCACCGCCTCGCCGACGAGGCCCGAGGGCCGCACGCCTTCCTCGAAGAACTGCTGCCGCGCGAGCGCCACGCGCTGTGCCGGCGTGGTGGCGAAGAGTTGGCGCGGCGCGTTCGCCGTGCCCAGCCTGTCGAGGGTCATGTGCCATCGCCTCCTTGGGGGACCGGGGACCAGCATCGAATGTGTTCCGCAATGGAACAGCACCGGATCGGGGAAATCCCGAAGGTGAACGCATGCGCCGCTCGGACGATTCTCTGGGCACAAGGAGACCCACGATGACGAGAAGAAGGAATTCCTCCGGGCTGCCGGCGCTGGCCGCCGCATGTCTGTTCGCGGTCGCATCGATCGCCGCGGCGCAGGGCAGCGGGCCCTCGCCGCAGGACCGTGCCGCCGCGGCCGCCCAGCGTGTCGACGGCAGCTTCATCCGCGCCAACGCGGCGCAGAAGCAGACGCCCGACTGGCCCAGCATCGGCCTGGACTACGCCGAGACCCGCTTCAGCAAGCTCGACCAGGTGAACGCGGGCAACGTGAAGCAGCTCGGCCTGGTCTGGTCCTACGACCTGCAGTCCACGCGCGGCGTCGAGGCCACGCCGCTGGTGGTCGACGGCATCATGTACGTCACGGCCTCGTGGAGCGTGGTGCATGCGATCGACACGCGCACCGGCCAGAAGCTGTGGACCTTCGATCCCGAGGTCGATAAGTCCAAAGGCTTCAGGGGCTGCTGCGACGTGGTGAACCGAGGCGTTGCGTTGTATGAGGGCAAGGTCTACGTGGGCGCCTACGACGGCCGCCTGATCGCGCTCGATGCCGCCAGCGGCCGCAAGCTCTGGGAGAAGAACACCATCGAGGGCCAGAAGGGCAGCTACACCATCACCGGCGCGCCGCGCGTGTTCAAGGGCAAGGTGATCATCGGCAACGGCGGCGCCGAGTACGGCGTGCGCGGCTACATCACGGCCTACGACGCGGCCAGCGGCGAACAGAAGTGGCGCTGGTTCACCGTGCCCGGCGATCCGGCCAAGCCCTTCGAGAACGAGGCCATGGCGCGCGCCGCCAGGACCTGGGACCCCGACGGCAAGTACTGGGAGGCCGGCGGCGGCGGCACCGTGTGGGACTCGATGGCCTTCGACCCCGAGCTCAACCTGATGTACATCGGCACCGGCAACGGCTCGCCCTGGGCCCACAAGGCGCGCAGCCCCAAGGGCGGCGACAACCTCTACCTGGGCTCGGTGGTCGCGCTCAATCCCGACACCGGCAAGTACGTCTGGCACTACCAGGAGACGCCCGGCGACAACTGGGACTACACCTCCACGCAGCCGATGATCCTGGCCAACATCAAGGTCGACGGCAAGCAGCGCAAGGTGGTGCTGCATGCGCCGAAGAACGGCTTCTTCTTCGTCATCGACCGCACCAACGGCAAGTTCATCTCGGCGAAGAACTTCGTCGAGGTCAACTGGGCCACCGGCTTCGACAAGAACGGCCGCCCGATCGAGATCGCCGCCGCGCGCCAGAACGAGAAGCCCGGCGACAGCATCCCCGGCCCCTTCGGCGCGCACAACTGGCACCCGATGTCCTTCAATCCGCAGACCGGCCTGGCCTACCTGCCCGCGCAGCACGTGCCGCTGAACCTGATGGACGACAAGGACTGGAAGTTCGACCAGAACGCGCCGGGCCGCCCGCATGCGGCGCTGGGCTGGAACACCGGCAAGTTCGCCAACGTCGAGCCGCCCACCAGCAAGCCCTTCGGCCGCCTCGTGGCCTGGGATCCGGTCAAGCAGAAGGAGGCCTGGGGCGTGGACTACGCCTCGCCGTGGAACGGCGGCACCCTGACCACCGCGGGCAACCTGGTGTTCCAGGGCACGGCCGACGGCCGGCTCGTGGCCTACGACGCGCGCAACGGCGACAAGCTCTGGGAGACGCCCACCGGCACCGGCGTGGTCGCCGCGCCCGCCACCTACATGGTCGACGGCAAGCAGTACGTGTCGGTGGCCGTGGGCTGGGGCGGCGTGTACGGCCTCGCGCAGCGCGCCACCGAGCGCCAGGGCCCGGGCACCGTCTACACCTTCGCGGTCGGCGGCACCGCCAAGATGCCGGACTTCGTGCAGTACCGCATGAGCAAGCTGGTGCAGGGCGTGAAGTACGACCCGGCCAAGGTCCAGGCCGGCACCATGCTCTACGTCAGCAACTGCGTCTTCTGCCATGGCGTGCCGGGCGTGGACCGCGGCGGCAACATCCCGAACCTCGGCTACCTCGATTCCGCCTACATCGAGAACCTCGACAAGTTCGTGCTCAAGGGCCCGGCGATGGCGCGCGGCATGCCCGACTTCACGGGCAAGCTCTCGGCCGACGACATCGAGAGCATCAAGGCCTTCATCCAGGGCACGGCCGACGCGATCCGCCCCAAGTGAACCGGCCGGGCCGCGCTCGGCGGCCCATGAAAAAAGCCGCCGGGCCCGCGAGGGCCGGCGGCTTCGTCGTTGATGCGAGCGACGCGATCGATCAGTCGGCGTACACGCCCGCGGCCTTGATGATCGGGCTCCACTTGGCGATCTCGGCCTGCACGAACTTCTTGTGGCCATCGGGCTCGATGCGGCCGTCGACCGCCACCACGGCGCCCAGCGCTTCTTCCTTCTTCAGGAAGTCGGGGTCCTTGAGCGCGACCTTCAGCGCGTCGTTGAGCTTCTTCAGCACCGGTGCCGGCGTGCCCTTGGGCGCATAGAGGCCGTGCCAGATCGTGACCTGGAAGTCCTTCAGGCCCGACTCCTGCAGCGTGGGCAGGTCCTTGAGCAGCGGCACCGTCAGGCGCTTGGGCGTGGTCACGGCATAGGCCTTGACCTTCTTGCCCTCGATCTGCGGCGAGGTGTTGGTGGTCTGGTCGCACAGCAGGTCGATCTGGCCGCCGATCAGGTCGGTGATGGCCGGCGCCGTTCCCTTGTAGGGCACGGGCGTCATCTCGGTCTTCATCGCGCTCTGGTAGAGCAGGCCGCACAGGTGCGAGGCCGAGCCCACGCCCGCGTTGCCGAGGTTGATCTTGCCCTTGTTGGCGCCGATCCAGTCGGTCAGTTCCTTGTAGTTGTTGGCCGGCAGGCTGGGCTTGGCGATCAGCGTCATCGGCACGTCGTTGATGATGCCCAGGTACTCGAAGTCGCTCTCGACCTTGAACGGCACGTTGCGCACCAGCGTCGGGATGGTCGACATCGCGATGTGGTTGAGCAGCAGCGTGTAGCCGTCCGGTGCCGCGCGCGCCACCTTGGCCGCGCCGATCGAGCTGCCGGCGCCGGGCACGTTGTCGATCACCACGCTGGCACCGCCGAGCGGCTTGCGCAGCGCCTCGGCGAGGTCGCGCGCGACGCGGTCGGTGGGGCCGCCGGCGGCGAAGGGCACCACGATGCTGATGGGCTTGCCGCTCGGGTAGTCCTGGGCGTGGGCGCCGATGGCAACAGCGGCGATCGCCGTCAGGGCTAGCAGTTTTTTCATGGAGAGGACCCCCGGAAGAGGAAAAAGGAATGAAGGGAAATTGAAAGCGGGCGCGATCTTAAAGGCTGACCATGCCCTGACGAATCCCCACAAGCCCTAGTCCACATGGCAAGGCGGGCAGAGGCTCCTGCGGAAGGAGGGGCGCCACCGTTGCGCCGCGCGGCTCGGGCATGATGTTTCCCTGGGAGACGCGCCATGGGGGGCGCGCATACCGCAACGACGGTGCGGCCCGCCGGGCCGCGACAAAAGAAGGGAAAACACACATGGATCCTCTGGTCTATCCGCGCGAGCGCACGCTCGGCGCGATCACGCTCGTGCTCGGCCTGCTGGTCTGGCTGGCCCTGCTGGTGGGCACCTTCGGCATCCTGCTGCTCTACCTGCTGATGGGCTTCATCGGCTACTGCTTCGCGCACTCGGCGCTGATCGCCTGGATCAAGGGCACCGGCGTGAAGCTCTCGCCGACCCAACTGCCCGAACTCAACGCGCGCTTCGAGGCCTGCTGCGCCCGGCTCGGCATCGCCACGCCGCCCGAGGCCTACCTGCTGCACGGCGACGGCATGTTCAACGCCTTCGCCACCCGCTTCCTCGGGCGCGACTTCGTGATCCTGCTGTCGGACGTGGTCGACGCGATGGAGCCGCAGCCCGACGGCATCAACTTCTACATCGGCCACGAGCTCGGCCACATCCGGCGCAAGCACCTCACGGGCCACTTCTGGCGCGCGCCGGTGCTGTGGCTGCCGCTCCTGGGCGCGGCCTATGCGCGCGCCAAGGAATACACCTGCGACCTGCACGGCGCCGCCTGCTGCGAGCAGCTCGATTCCGCGCCGCGCGCGCTGCTCGCGCTGGCCGCCGGCGCGCACCAGTGGCGCAACGTCGACATGAATGCCTATGCGGCGCAGTCGCGCGCCAATGCCGGCTTCTGGGGCTCGTTCCACGAAGTGGTCGGCGGCTACCCCTGGCTCACCAAGCGCGTGGCGCGTGCCATCGACCCGGCCGCGCGGCTGCCCGAGCGCAATCCCGCGGCCTACCTGCTGGGCCTGTTCGTGCCCTACGCGGGCCGCGCTGGCGGCGGCGCGCTCGGCATCCTGGTGACGGTGGCCGTGATCGGCATCCTGGCCGCGGTGGCGCTGCCCGCCTACCAGGACTACCAGTCGCGCGCGGTGGTCGCGCAGGCCTGGGCCAACGGTGCGCCGGTGCGCCTCGCGCTCGCCGAGTACTACCGCGAGAAGGAGGAGATCCCCGAGAGCCTCGAGGCCGCGGGACTGCCCGAGACCCTGCCCGACGGCACCGCGCTGCGGCTCGACAGCGACACCATGGTGGTCGAGGTGCAGACCGCGCGCGGCACGCTGCTGATGGAGCCCGCGCCCTCGGGCAACGGCCTGCGCTGGACCTGCGGCGCGGGCGAGGGCCTGGCCGAGAAGGCGCTGCCCGCGAGCTGCAAGTAGGCGTCGCCAAACCCGAGCCGCACGCGCGGATTTGGCGCGCACGGCTTGCGGCCCGGGCCCGGGCGTGGTCCCCTCGTCGTTTCCCCTTTCAGCAACGACGACCCGGAGACCCTGCCCGATGCCCGCCCTTCGACTCAAAGACCCGACCCTGCTGCGCCAGCAGGCCTACGTTGCCGGCGCCTGGATCGATGCCGACGACGGCACCACCGTCGCCGTGACCAACCCCGCCAACGGCGAGACCATCGGCACCGTGCCGATGTGCGGCACGGCCGAGACCGAGCGCGCCATCGCGGCCGCCGAGAAGGCGCAGAAGAGCTGGGCCCGGCTGCCCGCCAAGGAGCGCTCGGCGATCCTGCGCAAGCTCAACGACCTGATGCTGGCCAACGTCGACGACCTCGCGCTGATCATGACCACCGAGCAGGGCAAGCCGCTGGCCGAGAGCCGCGGCGAGATCGCCTACGCCGCCTCGTTCATCGAGTGGTTCGCCGAGGAGGCGCGCCGCGTCTACGGCGACACCATTCCCGCGCCGCAGGCCGACCGCCGCATCCTCGCGCTCAAGCAGCCCGTGGGCGTGACGGCCGCGATCACGCCCTGGAACTTCCCGGCCGCGATGCTCACGCGCAAGGCCGGCCCGGCGCTGGCCGCGGGCTGCGCGATGGTGGTCAAGCCCGCCACGCAGACGCCGTATTCGGCGCTGGCCTTCGCCGAACTGGCCGAGCGCGCGGGCGTGCCCAAGGGCCTGCTGTCGGTGCTCACCGGTTCGGCCAGCAAGATCGGCGGCGAGATGACGCGCAGCCCGATCGTGCGCAAGCTCAGCTTCACCGGCTCCACCGAGGTCGGCCGCACGCTGATGAAGCAGTCGGCCGACACCATCAAGAAGCTCTCGCTCGAGCTCGGCGGCAACGCGCCCTTCATCGTGTTCGACGATGCCGACATCGACGCGGCCGTCGAGGGCGCGATGGTCTCGAAGTACCGCAACACCGGCCAGACCTGCGTCTGCGCCAACCGCCTCTACGTGCAGCGCGGCGTGCTCGAGGCCTTCACGCAGAAGCTGGTGGCCAAGGTCCAGGCGCTCAAGGTCGGCGACGGTACCGAGGCCGGCGTCAATCAGGGTCCGCTGATCGATGCCAAGGCGGTCGAGAAGATCGAGGAGCACGTGGCCGATGCCGTGGCCAAGGGCGGCCAGGTGCTGGCCGGCGGCAAGCGCCATGCGCTCGGCGGCCTGTTCTACGAACCCACCGTGATCGGCGGCGCCAGCGCCGACATGCTGTTCGCGCGCGAGGAGACCTTCGGCCCGCTGGCGCCGATCTTCGCCTTCGACACCGAGGAGGAGGCCGTCGCCGCGGCCAACGACACCGAGTTCGGCCTCGCCGCGTACTTCTACAGCCGCGACATCGGCCGGATCATGCGCGTGGCCGAGTCGTTGGAGTCGGGCATCGTCGGCGTCAACACCGGCCTGGTGTCGACCGCCGAGGCGCCGTTCGGCGGCGTCAAGCAGTCGGGGCTGGGGCGCGAGGGCTCGAAGTACGGGCTCGACGATTTCCTCGAGGTGAAGTACGTCTGTCTCGCCGGTCTCGACAAGTAAGCGGAGGTTGCCGGCCGTCGAACTGTCCGACAACGGCGGCCGGCGCCGGCCGATGCGGCATGCGTGGCACGGGCCTAGGGTGAAGTTTCATTGCCTCGAGAAACCCACCTAAGGAGTGATTCACCATGCCCACCATCACCACCTCTTCACTGGACGGAATGACGGTCGCGATCCTCGTCTCGGACGGCTTCGAGCAGGTCGAGATGACCGAGCCGCGCAAGGCGCTGGAGGCTGCGGGCGCGAAGACGCAGGTCGTCTCGCCGCTCGACGGCAGCGTGCGCGGCTGGAACCACCACGACCCGGCCGACACCTTCGAGGTCGACGTGCCGCTCAAGACCGCGAACCCCGACGACTTCGATGCGCTGCTGCTGCCCGGCGGCGTCGTCAATCCCGATGCCCTGCGCATCGACGAGAAGGCGGTCGCGTTCGTGCGCGCCTTCGTCGAAGCCGGCAAGCCGATCGCGGCGATCTGCCACGGACCTTGGACCCTGATCGATGCCGGCGGCGTGAAGGACCGGCGCATGACCTCGTGGCCCTCGCTGCGCGCCGACCTGCGCAACGCGGGCGCGCGCTGGAGCGACCAGGAGGTCGTGGTCGACCATGAGCTCGTGACCAGCCGCAAGCCCGACGACCTGCCGGCCTTCAACCGCGAGATGGTGCGCTTGTTCGAGCTGGCGCACGAGGCAGCGCTGCAGCACCACTGAGTCCGCGCTTCAGTCCTGCGCGACGGCCGGCCCCGTGTAGCGCGCCCGCGGCCGGATCAGGTGGCCCGTCGCCGCCTGCTCGAGCACATGCGCGGTCCAGCCCACGCTGCGCGCGAGCGCGAACAGCACCAGGGGCGCATCGGCCGGCAGCTTGTGCACGGCCGCGAGCGCGGCCAGCGCGAAGTCGATGTTGACGGGCTCGCCCACGAGGCGCTCGCCGGCCTCGCGCAGCGCCGCGAAGGCCGGTGGTAGTTTGAGCTCCTCGAGCAACGCGGCGCAGCGCACATCGCCGGCCGGATAGAGCGGATGGCCGAAGGCCGCGAGCGGCCGGTCGTGCGCGAGCCATTCGCGCGCGGCCGTGTCGGCGCTCGACTGCTCGGCTTGCCGCACCAGCGCCTGCACCGCGCGCGCCGCGCCGCCATGCAGCGGGCCGGTCAGCGTTGCAAGGCCGGTCAGCAGGCAGGCCGCGATCGAGGCGCCGGTGGAGGCCGTCACGCGCGCCGCGAAGGTCGAGGCATTGAGTTCGTGGTCGGCCAGCAGCACCAGCGCGCGGCGCAGTTGCGCAGCGGCGCGCGGCCGGCGCCAGGCCGCGGCGAGGCGCGCATGCAGCGGCTGCGTGGCGGCATTCGCGGGCACCTTGCCGATCAGCGCATCGGCCAGCGTACCCACCACATCGGCGGCCTCGGCGCGCAGGGCCTGCGGCGAGCGGCCGCGCGAGGGCGGGTCGACCGCCGCGCGCAGCGCGAGCGCGCGCAGGCCTGCCTGCAGCGGCGGCATGCCGTCGCGCGCGCCGGCCTGATCGGAAGACAGGCGCGGCGGCGCGCATTCCCACAGCAGGCCCGCGACGTCCTCGAGCGTGGCCTCGATCGACAGCGCGCAGGCGTCCTGCCCGCGGTACCAGAGCCGCCCGCCGGCCACGGTCGATACGGCCGAGGGCAGCACCGGTTCGCCCCACTGGATCGCCTCGCTCGCCACCGCCTCGCTGCTGCGCCGCCCCTGCGCGCGCGCCGCGAGCCGCTGCACGTCGTCGCGGTGGTAGAGGCTGCGCCGCGGGTCGGCGGCATCGGGCTTGGCGCGGATGCGGCCGCGGCTCACGCCGGCATAGAGCGTCTGGGGCCGCACCTGCATCAGGGCGAGCGCTTCGGCGGCGGGAAGCCAGGGCGAGGAGCGGGTCATGTTGATGAAATGGATCAAGATTGACGTCAATGTTAGCGGCGCCAGAATCGTCCGCATCGTGAACACGAATGGAGCATGAAACGATGAACGACGATGGACTCGAAGGCGTGGTGGCGGCGCACACCGTGCTGTCGGAGGTGGATGGCGCGGCGGGCCGGCTGGTGATCCGCGGCCACACGCTCGACGAGATCGCGCGCCGCTGGCAGTTCGAGGACGTGGCGGCCGCGCTGTTCGAGGGCTTCTTCGAACGCGCGCCCGATGCCGCCAGCCTGCGCGTCGCGCTGGGGCGCGCGCGGCGCGAAGCCTTCGAACGGCTGCAGCCCGGCGACGAGGCGCAGCTGCGCCGCCTGCCGGCGATCGAGGCGGTGCGCGCGCTGCTCGCGCGGCTGCCCGACGGCGACGACCTCGCGACCGCGCTGCGCCTGCTGGCCGGCCCGGCGGTCTACACCGGCGCGGTGATGCGCTGGCGGCTCGGCGTGCCGGCGCTCGCGCCCGACGAAGGCCTGGGGCACGCGGCCGACATGCTGCGCATGCTGCATGGCCGCGCACCCACGGCCGCGCAGGCGGCGGCGCTCGACACCTACCTCGTCACCGTCTGCGACCACGGCCTCAATGCCTCGACCTTCGCGGCGCGCGTGGTGGCGTCCACCGGCGCGGGCCTGGCCTCGGCGGTGCTCGCGGGCATCAGCGCGCTCAAGGGGCCGCTGCATGGCGGCGCGCCCGGGCCGGTGCTCGATGCGCTCGATGCCATCGGCAGCGCGGAGCGGGCGCGCGCCTGGCTCGAGGCGGCCGTGGCCGAGGGCCAGCGCCTGATGGGCTTCGGCCATCGCATCTACCGCGTGCGCGATCCGCGCGCCGATGCGCTCAAGGGCGCGCTGAAGCGGCTCAGCGCCGAGGGCGGGGTCGATGCCGCGCGCTTCGCGCTGGCCGAGGCCGCGGAGCAGGCCGCGCTCGCGATCCTGCGCGAGAAGAAGCCCGACCGGCCGCTCGAGACCAACGTCGAGTTCTACACGGCGCTGCTGCTCGAGGCGCTGGGCTTCGGCCGCGAGAGCTTCACCTGCGTGTTCGCGGCCGGTCGCACCGCGGGCTGGCTCGCGCATGCGCGCGAGCAGGTGAAGAAGGGGCGGCTGATCCGGCCGCAGTCGGTCTACGTGGGGCCCGAACCCGCCGCGCGGGAACCCGCACTCGCGCACTGAGCCTACACGGCGGTCCCGCCGTCCTCCGATACGCTCGTGTCGACTGCCATTTCCAGCGACACGACGTACCGACCGATGACGACCGCCGACCCCGCCCATGCCCGCGCGCTGCGCCTGCCGCGCGACTTCGCGCTGATCGCGGTCGGCCTCGATGCCGTGCTGCTCGTGATCAACCTGGCGATGCTGCTGCTGCCGGGCACCGACGATGCGGCGCAGATCCGCCGCGCCTATGCGCAGGCCGGCGTGTGGATCCTGCTGGTCGCGAGCACGGCGATGTCGTGGGCCTTGATCGGCGGCCTGGCCTGGAGCCATGGCCGCCAGGCGCTCGAACGGCTCGGTGTGCCGCGGGTGGCGCTGTCGAGCGGCGCGCGGCTGCGTTTCGGCGGTGCCTGGCTGCTGGTGCTGGTGCTCAACCACCTCGCGCTCACGCCGCTGTTCTACGAGCTACAGCTGATGTTCATGCCGGGCGGCCGCTATGCCGAGGCCATGCCGCGCCTGAGCCTGGGGCTGGCGGCGCTGCTGCAGTCGCTGGTGCAACTGGGGGTGCTCGTGCTGGGCCTCTGGCTCGCGGCCCGCTTCGCGCTGCGCCGCAGCCGTTCCGCAACGGCCGAGGCGCTCGATGCGCGCGCGCCCGATGAAGTCTCGACGGTGCCGGCCGGTGCCTCGCCGCGCGCCGCGGTGGCGCTGCTGGTGGGCGCGCTGTTCGCGTCGCTGCAGGTCTGGAGCGCGCTCGCCGTGGCGCGCTGGGCCGGTGCTTCGCAGGATGGCGGGCCCTGGGCGCTGCTGCTGACCTGGGCCCTGCCACCGGTCGTGGTCTGCGCGCTCGCGGTCTGGGGCGGCTGGCTGGGCACGCGTCCGGGCCTGTGGCCGGTGCGCCCGTTCCGCGCGGTGTCGGCGGCGCTGCTGAGCTTCGTGCTGGTGCAGCTCGGCTGCATCGTCTTCGCGTTCCTGTGGTTCGCGCTCGCGGTGGGCACGATCAAGGCGCTGCAGGGCATCGGCGCGATGGCCGGCTTCATGGCCGTGCTGATCGCGCTCTACGCGGTGCTCACGGTGCTGCTGGCGCGCGGCATGACGCGCCGGCTGTACCGGCGCTACTTGTAGCTGCGCGCGTCCTCGATCACCTTGCCGTCGTTCGGCAGGCTGCCGGGCGCCACCAGTTCGATGGTGCCGCGCAGTTTCGTCACTTCACGCACGGCCTCGGCGATGCGCACCACCAGGCCCTCGGGCGCGCCCGCGCATTCGAGCCGGAAGTTCATCTGGTCGTCGCCCATCTCGCCCGACACGACGAGCCGCGCGCGCTGGATCTCGGGAAAGCGCCGCGCGATCTCGGCCACCTGCGAGGGATGCACGAACATGCCGCGCACCTTGGTGGTCTGGTCGGCGCGGCCGAGCCAGCCCTTGATACGCTTGTTGGTACGGCCCGTGGGGCAGGTGCCCGCGAGCACGGCCGAGAGATCGCCGGTGCCGAAGCGCACCAGCGGATAGTCGGGGTTGAAGGTGGTCACGACGATCTCGCCGACCTCGCCGTCGGGCACGGGGTCGCCGGTGCCGGGACGCACGATCTCGACCAGCACGCCCTCGTCGAGCACCAGGCCTTCGCGCGCGCTGGTCTCGTAGGCGATGAGGCCGAGGTCGGCGGTGGCATAGCACTGGGTGCCCTTCACGCCGCGCGCGGCGATCCAGTCGTGCAGGCTCGGCGGGAAGGCCTCGCCCGAGACCAGGGCCTTGGTGAGCCAGGGCAGCTTCTGGCCCTTCTCCTCGGCCTTCTCGAGCAGGATCTTGAGAAAGCTCGGCGTGCCGGCATACCCTTCGGGCTTGAGGTCGACCATGGCCTCGAGCTGCTGCTCGGTCTGGCCGGTGCCGCCCGCGAACACGGTGCAGCCGACGGCGCGCGCGCCGCTCTCCATGATGGAGCCGGCCGGTGTCATGTGATAACTGAAACTGTTGTGGATCAGCTCGCCGCTGCGAAAGCCCGCGGCATGCAGCGCGCGCGCGGTGCGCCAGTAGTCGCGCGCCTCGCCCTCGGGTTCGTAGATGGTGCCGGGGCTCGCGAATATGCGCGGCATGCGGGTGCCGCGCGCAATGGCCGAGAAGCCGCCGAAGGGATCGTTCTCGCGGCCTTGCTTCTGGAGTTCGAGCAGTTCCGACTTGCGCGTGACCGGCAGCTTCGCGAGGGCCTCGCGCGTGGTGACGTCGGCGGCCTGGATGCCGTCGAGGATCTTCGAGAGGGCGGGCGCGGCGGTCTGGGCCTGGGTGATCTGTCGGGGCAGCGCGGCCAGCAGGTCGCGTTCGCGTTCGGCAGGGTCGCGGATCTCTAGTGCGTCGTAGTGGTCGGTCATGTCCGTACCCTTCAATCTGTTCAATTCGGATTTCTGCTGTCTTGCTTCGAGAGGGGCGTCCGGGGCGCGTGCACAGGACAGCGGGTACTTCCCTCCGCGAATGTCCCCCGGCCTTCGGCCTCCTCCTTGATTTCGCTGCGGGAAGCACCCGATACCCTGTGCACGAGAAGCGCTCGGGTGGTGCGGCCGGTTCGACGGTCGTGCCCAGGCTCGCGTCGATGGGGTACTCCCCGCAGCGAAATAAAGGAGGAGCCCGAAGGGCGGGGGACATTCGCGGAGGGGAGTACCCCGTCGGCGCGAGCCCACCCCCACCCGTAGACGGCAGGGACCGCACAGACGGCAGGAAAGAACATCAAGCCAGCCACCTCTTGCGCCGCTTGTAGCTCTTCACATCCCGGAAGCTCTTGCGATCCGCCCCCCCCACGCCCAGGTAGAACTCCTTCACGTCCTCGTTCTCGCGCAGGCTCTGCGCCGCGCCGTCCATCACGATGCGGCCGTTCTCGAGGATGTAGCCGTAGTCGGCGTAGCGCAGCGCCATGTTGGTGTTCTGCTCGGCCAGCAGGAAGGTCACGCGTTCCTTGGTGTTGAGGTCCTTCACGATCTCGAACACCTCCTCCACGATCTGCGGCGCCAGGCCCATCGAGGGCTCGTCGAGCAGCACCATCGTCGGGTTGGCCATCAGCGCGCGGCCGATCGCGCACATCTGCTGCTCGCCGCCCGAGGTGTAGGCCGCCTGCGAGGTGCGCCGCGTCTTCAGGCGCGGGAAGTAGGCATAGACCTTCTCGAGCGTCTGCTGCACCGCGGCCTTGCCGTCGGTGCGCGTGTAGGCGCCCGTCATCAGGTTCTCCTCGATGGTCAGGTGCGCGAAGCAGTGGCGGCCTTCCATCACCTGGATCAGCCCGCGCTTCACCAGCTCGGCCGGCGACAGCGCCTCGATGCGCTCGCCGCGCAATTCGATCGTGCCCTTGGTGACCGCGCCGCGCTCGCCCGCGAGCAGGTTGCTCACCGCGCGCAGCGTCGTCGTCTTGCCCGCGCCGTTGCCGCCCAGCAGCGCCACGATCCCGCCCTCGGGCACGCTCAGCGACACGCCCTTGAGCACCAGGATCACGTGGTTGTAGATGACCTCGATGCCATTGACGTCGAGAAGGATGTTGGGTTGGCTCATGGTGTTCTTTCGGACATCCGCAAGCGCACGTGGAACGAGACGCTGCGCTTGCGGATGCCGCCTCCCATGAAGGGGAGGCAGGCCCCCTTCCGCCTGGCGGGAGGGGGTAGGGGGAGGGTGCCGTCGGTCCCTGGCACCTGCCAGAGCGTCAGCTCTGGCAGTCAGCCGCGTCGCGGCGCGTGAGCTTCTTCTCGGTTGCGTACTTGTCGGCCGCGGCCTTCGCCATCGGCTTGATGATCTGCTCGTCGGCCTGGTACCAGTCCGACATGCCGCCCCACTGCGCGCCGTCCCAGGTGTGGACACGCGCCCAGGTCGAGCCCATGTGGTCCTGGCACGAGGTGCTCACCGGACGCATCACGCCCGAGAAGCCCAGTGCGTCGAGCTTCTTCTGGTCGAGCGCGAGGTTCTCGAAGCCCCAGCGCACCTGGTCGCCGGTCATGACCTTGCCCTTGCCGAAGCGCTCCTGCGCGCGGCGCACGGCCTCGACCGACAGCATCTGGATGATCACGCCGCGCGTGTAGAGGACCGAGCCCACCTCGTCCTTCGGACCCGTGCCCTGGCCCTTCTCGTGCACCTGCTTGAGGATGTCCTGGATCACCTTGGGCTGCGTGCCCGAGGTGTTGAGCGCCAGTGCGTTGTAGCCCTTGGCATTCGCGCCCACGTCCTTCACGTCGGGCTCGGCGCCGGCCCACCACACGCCGTACATCTTCTCGCGCGGGTAGCCCGTGGCCACGGCTTCCTTGAGCGCGGTGGAGTTCATCACGCCCCAGCCCCACAGCAGCACGTAGTCGGGACGCTGCTGGCGCACCTGCAGCCAGGCCGACTTCTGCTCGACGCCGGGCGCGGTCACGGGGATCAGCGAGAGCTCGAAGCCGTTCTGCTTCGCGCGCTCCTGCAGCAGCGGGATCGGTTCCTTGCCGAACGGCGAGTCGTGATAGACCAGCGCGATCTTCTTGCCCTTGAGCTTGTCGAGGCCGCCTTCCTTCTTGCCGATGTGCTGGATCAGGATGTCGGCCGCGGTCCAGTAGCTGCCCATCAGCGGGAAGTTCCACTTGAACACGCCGCCGTCCTGCGAGGCCGCGAGGCCGTAGCCCAGCGTGATCAGCGGGATCTTGTCGGTCAGCACCTTGTCGGTCAGCGCGAAGGTGATGCCGGTGGCCTGCGGGTCGAACAGCGCGACGCCCGGGCGGCCCTTGAGGCGCTCGTAGCATTCCACGCCCTTGTCGGTGGCGTAGCCGGTCTCGCACTCTTCGTACGAGATCTTCACGCCGTTGATGCCGCCTTGCGCATTCACCAGCTTCAGGTAGTCCTGCTTGCCGTTGGCCCAGGGCGTGCCGTTGGGTGCATAGGGGCCGGTGCGATAGACCAGCAGCGGGAAGAACTGCTCCTTGGCCTGTGCCTGTGCGAGCGAGGGCGCCAGCGCGGTGCCGAGGGTGCCGGCCACCAGGGCGGCGGTCAGAGCGAGCGATTTCAGTTTCATGCCTGTCTCCTTTTTGGGGGCACCGCGGTGCCGGGTTGTCAACGCCGAAAAAACGCTTGAAAAGCTCAATGGGGGAAGGGCCACAGCCGCAGCTTCTCCTTGGCCGTGGACCACAGCCGCGCGAGGCCGTGCGGTTCCACGATCAGGAAGAACACGATGAGCGCGCCGAAGATCATGTATTCGAGGTGCGAGGCCAGGGCGGTCGAGATCGAGAAGCCCAGCCAGCCAGGCAGCTGGTTCAGCAGCAGCGGCAGCAGCACGATGAAGGCGGCACCGAAGAAGCAGCCCATGATCGAGCCGAGGCCGCCGATGATCACCATGAACAGCAGCTGGAACGAGCGGTCGATGCTGAAGGCCGCGGGCTCCCAGGCCCCCAGGTGCACGAAGCCCCACAGCGCGCCGGCCACGCCGACGATGAAGCTGCTGACCGCGAAGGCCGTGAGCTTGGCGTAGACCGGGCGGATGCCGATCACCGCGGCCGCCACGTCCATGTCGCGCATCGCCATCCATTCGCGGCCGATCGCGCTGCGCACCAGGTTCTTCGCGAGCAGCGCGAAGATCACCACCAGCGCGAGGCAGAACAGGTACTTCTGCACCGGCGACTCGATCGGGATGCCGAACACGTTGAGGCCCGCCACGCTGACTGAACCCGACGAGGAGTTGTTGGTGAACCACTGGATGCGCAGGAAGGCCCAGTCGGTGAAGAACTGCGCCGCCAGCGTGGCGACCGCGAGGTACAGCCCCTTGATGCGCAGGCTCGGGATGCCGAACAGCACGCCGATCACCGTGGCGCACAGGCCGCCCAGCAGCAGCGAGGCGATCAGCGGCATGCCGTCTATGCGCACGTGGAAGTTGTAGGCCGCGTAGGCGCCCACCGCCATGAAGGCGCCGGTGCCCAGCGAGATCTGGCCGCAGTAGCCCACCAGCACGTTGAGCCCGATGGCCGCGAGCGAAAGGATCAGGAAGGGCGTGAGGATGGCGCGCATCCAGTAGTCCGACACGCCCAGCGGCACCGCGATGAAGGCCACCGCGAGCAGCGCGAGGATCGCCACGCGGTCCTGCAGGATCGGAAAGATCTGCTGGTCGGCGCGGTAGGTCGACTTGAACTGCCCGTTTTCTCTATAGAACATGTCTCAGACCCGATCGATGATCTTCTCGCCGAACAACCCCTGCGGCCGCACCAGCAGGAACACGAGCGCCAGCACATAGGCGAACCAGATCTCGATGCCGCCGCCGAGCATCGGCCCGAGGTAGATCTCCGAGAGCTTCTCGCCCACGCCGATCAAAAGGCCGCCGATGATCGCGCCGGGGATCGAGGTCAGGCCGCCGAGGATCACCACCGGCAGTGCCTTGAGCGCCACCAGCGAGAGCGAGAACTGCACGCCGAGCTTGGAGCCCCAGATGATCCCGGCCACCAGTGCCGAGAAGCCGGCCACCGACCACACGATCACCCAGATGCGGTTGAGCGGAATGCCGATCGACTGCGCCGCCTGGTGGTCGTCGGCCACGGCGCGCAGCGCGCGGCCGGTGGCGGTCTTCTGGAAGAAGATCGCGAGCACCACCACCAGCGCCGCCGCCACCAGCGCCGCGATCAGGTCCTCCTGGCTCAGCAGCAGGCCGCCCTGGAAGGTGCTCTCGAGCACCATCAGCGGTTCCTTCGGCATGCCGACGTCGATCTTGTAGATGTCGTTGCCGAACAGCGTCTGGCCCAGGCCGTCGAGGAAGTAGGCGATGCCCAGCGTGGCCATGAGCAGCGTGATGCCTTCCTGGTTCACGAGCTTGCTGAGCGCGAGCCGCTCGATCAGCCAGGCCACCACCACCATGATCGCCATCGCCGCGACGAAGGCCAGGATGTTCGCGAGGATCAGGCTCTGGAAGCCCAGCCACTGCGGGATCCATTCGGCGAAGCGCGCCATCGCGAGCGCCGCGAACAGCACCATCGCGCCCTGCGCGAAATTGAACACGCCCGAGGCCTTGTAGATCAGCACGAAGCCGATCGCTATCAGCGAATAGAGCATGCCGACCATCAGGCCGCCGAAGAGGGTCTCAAGAAAAAAGCCCATGTCAATGCTCCACGCCCAGGTACGCCCGGATCACGTCTTCGTTGTTGCGCACTTCGTCGGGCGTGCCGTCGCCGATCTTCTTGCCGTAGTCGAGCACCACCACGCGGTCGGAGATGTCCATCACCACGCCCATGTCGTGCTCGATCAGCACGATGGTGGTGCCGAACTCGTCGTTCACGTCGAGGATGAAGCGGCTCATGTCCTGCTTCTCCTCCACGTTCATGCCGGCCATCGGCTCGTCGAGCAGCAGCACCTGCGGCTCCATCGCGAGCGCGCGGCCCAGGTCCACGCGCTTCTGCAGGCCGTAGGGCAGGCGGCCGACCGGCGTCTTGCGGTGCGCCTGGATCTCGAGGAAGTCGACGATGTGCTCGACGAACTCGCGCTGCTTGAGCTCCTCGCGCTCGGCCGGGCCCCAGCGCAGCGCCTGCGCGAGCAGGCCGCTCTTCATCTTGAGGTTGCGCCCCGTCATGATGTTGTCGAGCACGCTCATGCCCTTGAACAGCGCGAGGTTCTGGAAGGTGCGCGCCACGCCCATCTCTGCCACCTGGCGCGAGTTCATGTGCTTGAAGGTCTGGCCGCGGAAGGTGATCGAGCCCTGCTGGGGCCAGTACACGCCGTTGATGCAGTTGAGCATCGAGCTCTTGCCCGCGCCGTTGGGCCCGATGATGGCCCGCACCTCGTGCTCGCGCACGTTGAAGCTGATGTCCGTCAGCGCCTTCACGCCGCCGAAGCTCAGGGAGATGTTCTGCACGTCCAGGATGACGTCGCCGGTTTTTCTTGCCATGTCAGGCCGCCTTTGCCATGCCGGGGAAGCGCTTCGCCTCGACGATCTTCAGGGTCGCGCTCACCGCGCCGGTGCGGCCGTCCTCGAACTTCACCTGGGTCTCGATGAACTGCTCGGTCTTGCCGCCATACAGCGCCTCGACCAGCACCGCGTATTTCTCGGCGATGAAGCCGCGGCGCACCTTGCGCGTGCGGGTCAGCTCGTCGTCGTCGGGGTCGAGCTCCTTGTGCAGCACCAGGAAGCGCGCGATCTGCGTCTCGCCCATGCCGGCTTCCGCGGCCAGGTCGGCATTGACCTTGCCGAGGCACTCGGCGATCAGCGCCAGCACCTCGGGCTTGCCGGCCAGGTCGACGTAGCCGCCGTAGGCCAGGCCGCGGCGCTCGGCCCAGTTGCCCACGGCCTCGAAGTCGATGTTGACGAAGGCACTGACCTCGTCGCGCGCATGGCCGAAGCACACGGCTTCCTTGATCTGCGGGAAGAACTTGAGCTTGTTCTCGATGTAGTTGGGCGCGAACATCGCGCCGCCCGCGAGCCGCCCCACGTCCTTGGCGCGGTCGATGATGCGCAGGTGGCCCTCGCTGTCGAGCACGCCGGCGTCGCCGGTGTGGAAGTAGCCGTTCGCATCGAGCACCTCGGCCGTGGCGTCGGGGCGCTTGTAGTACTCCTTGAGCACCGAGACGCCGCGCACCAGCACCTCGCCGTCGTCGGCGATCTTGAGTTCGATGCCCGGCGCGGCCGTGCCCACGGTCTGCAGCTTGACCTTGCCGTCCTGCTGCAGGCAGACATAGGCGCAGGTCTCGGTCTGGCCGTAGAACTGCTTGAGGTTGACGCCGATCGAGCGGTAGAAGCGGAACAGGTCGGGCCCGATCGCCGCGCCCGCGGTATAGGCCACGCGGATGCGGCTCATGCCCAGCACGTTGCGCAGCGGCCCGTAGACCAGCAGGTTGCCCAGGCCGTACAGCAGCCGGTCGCCGGCGCCCACGGGCTGGCCGTTGAGGATGTCGGCGCCCACGCGCTGCGCGAGCGCCATGAACTTCGCATAGAGCCAGCGCTTCGGAGCCGCCGCGTCCTCCATGCGGATCGAGACGGCGGTGAGCAGACCCTCGAAGGTGCGCGGCGGGCCGAAGTAGTAGCTCGGGCCGATCTCGCGCATGTCGTTCATCACCGTGGCGGCCGACTCGGGGCAGTTGAGCGTGAAGCCGCCGACCAGCCACTGCGCCACCGAGAACAGGTGGTCGCCGACCCAGGCCATCGGCAGGTAGCTCATGATGTTGTCGCCGGGGCCGAGCCTGTCGGTCTCCACGCCGCCGCGGCCCGCCGCGATGAAGCTCGCATGCGTCTGGCACACGCCCTTGGGGCGGCCGGTGGTGCCCGAGGTGTAGAGGATCACGCCCACGTCGGTGGCCTCGCCGCTGGCCACCGCGGCGTCGAACACGCCCGGATGCGCCTGGTCGTAGGCGCGGCCGAGCTCGCGCAACTGCTCGTAGCCGATCAACCCGGGCTGGTCGTAGTGGCGCAGGCCCTTCGGGTCGTCGTAGATGATGTGGCGGATGCCCTGGCGGCCCTCGCCGCGCGCCACGCGCTCGGCCTGCAGGTCGCGGCACTCGAGCAGCTTGTCGACCTGCTCCTGGTCCTCGACCACCACGAAGTCGATGGCCGCGTCGTCGAGCATGAACACCATCTCGTTGGCCACCGCGTCCTGGTACAGCGGCACCGGCACGCCGCGCAGGCTCTGCGCCGCGACCACCGCCATGTACAGGTGCGGACGGTTGGCGCCGACGATCGCGAGGTTGTCGAAGGATTGGAAGCCCAGGCTCGCGAGGCCGCACGCGATCTCGCGCACTTCCTGCGCCACGGCGCGCCAGGTCCAGGTCTGCCAGATGCCGAGGTCCTTCTCCCGCACCGCGGGCGACTCGGGCTGCGCTTGCGCATGCGCAAGCAGCAGGCGGGGAAAGGTGAGGGCGTTTGTTTGCACGGTGCGCGGATCGTAGGGCCGCACTTTGACGTCCAGTTGTCGTTCCAACGACAATCCTAGGGACACTACTCCCCGGAGTTTCCCGATGCCGACCGGCAGCCCCTCGCTCAACCTCCCCCTCGCCGCGGGCAGTTCGATCAAGGACCGCGTGCGTCCGCCCAATGCCGCCGAGCTCGACGGCATCCCCTGGCTGCTCACGCTCACCGCGCCCGAGCGCCGCCGCGCCGAGGCCGCGCTGGTGGTCGGCGAGGCCGAGGTCGGCGATCTCGTGTGCCGCGTGGGGCGCTCGCCCACCTACTGGTTCGGCGTGGTCGAGGGCCTGCTCAAGATGAGCAACGACAACGCCGATGGCGGCTCGGTCACCTACACCGGCGTGCCGCCCGGCGGCTGGTTCGGCGAAGGCACGGTGATGAAGCGCGAGCCCTACCGCTACAACATCCAGGCGCTGCGGCGCAGCCTCGTCGCGGGCCTGCCGATCGAGAGCTTCCACTGGCTGCTCGATCATTCGATCGGCTTCAACCGCTTCGTGATGAACCAGCTCAACGAGCGCCTGGGCCAGTTCATCGCCGCGCTCGAGATCGACCGCCTCAACAACCCCGACGCGCGCGTGGCGCGCAACCTGGTCTCGCTGTTCAACCCGGTGCTCTATCCGGGCGTGGGCGAGGTCCTGCGCATCACGCAGCAGGAACTGGCCTACCTCGTGGGCCTGTCGCGCCAGCGCGTGAACGAGGCGCTCAACGGGCTGTCGGCGCAGGGCCTGATCCGCGTCGAGTACGGCGGCCTGCGCGTGCTCGACCTGCCCGGGCTGCGCGCGACGGCGATGACGAGCCGCAAGACTTCCTCCACAGACACCGGCCACGGAAAGAAATCATGAGCCTGCAAGACCAACTCCAGATCGTTCCCGCCGATGCCAACGTGGCCGGCTTCGTGCCACCGCCGCCACCCGCGCCCAAGGCGGCGGAGCCGGGGCCCACGCCCGAGCAGCTGGCCGAGCGCAACGCCGCGCTGAGCGAGCGGCTCGAGGCGATGGACGCGCTGCTCGCCAAGCCGCTCAAGGACATCCTCGCCGAGCACGAGAAGGCCGGCGAGTCCGCACTTGCCTGGGACCGCTTCGGCGCGATGTGGATGCTGTCGCAGCGCGCGATGCGGCGCGTGGCGCTGGACCTGGGCGCGCAGCTCGGCGTGAGCGAGGAGGAGATCGTGGCGCGCGCGCTCGCGCATGCGAACGCGGTGCTCAACGGCGCGGACGAGAACGACCTGGGCGGCACCATCGCGCCCGCGCAGATGGGGCACATCGCGCGGCACCGCAACTTCCTGCGCGGGCAGTTCCGCGGCGGCTGAACGCGCGGGCCGCTAGCGCTCGAGCGCCATCTGCTTGAGCTTGTTGTAGAGCGTCGAGCGGCTGATGCCGAGCAGGCGGGCCGCGAGCAGCTTGTTGCCCTTGGTCTCCTGCAGCGCATTGAGCAAGGCCTTCTGTTCGGTCTCGTTCACGGCGGCGTGCAGGTCGTGGCGCAGCGGCGCGGCCGTTGCAGGCACTGCCGCTGGCCGCGCGCCGTCGTTGAGCAGCATGTGCTCGGCGCGCAGCTCCGAGGCATCGCCAGACACCACGCAGGCGCGCTCGAGCACGTTGCGCAGCTCGCGCACGTTGCCGGGCCAGCCGAACTTCGCGAGCAGCGCCAGCGCGTCGGGCGCGATGTCCTTCTCGCGCATGCCGAGCGTGGCGCAGAGTTCGGCCAGCAGCAGGTCGACCAGCTCGGGCAGGTCCTCGAGCCGCTCGCGCAGCGGCGGGATCTGGATCGGCACCACGCTCAGGCGGTAGTAGAGGTCGGCGCGGAACTGGCCGGTCTCGACCAGTTGCCGGAGGTCGCGGCTGGTGGCCGCGATCACGCGCAGGTCGAGCGGGATCACGGTGTTGCCGCCGATCGGCTCGATCTCGCGCTCCTGCAGCGCGCGCAGCAGCTTGACCTGGATGCGCATCGGCATGTCGCCGATCTCGTCGAGGAACAAGGTGCCCTTGTCGGCCAGCATCATCTTGCCGGTGCGGCCCTTGGGATGGGCGCCGGTGTAGGCGCCCGGCGCGGAGCCGAAGAACTCGGCCTCCATCAGCTCCTCGGGAATGGCCGCCACGTTGACGCCGATGAAGTTCTGCCGCGCGCGCCGCGAGGCCGCATGGATGCCCTGCGCGACCATCTCCTTGCCCGTGCCGGTCTCGCCGAGCAGCAGCACCGTGGAGTCGGTGGCCGCCACCTGCCGCGCGCTGCGCCGCACCTGCGCGGCCTGCGGGCTCGAGCCGACGAAGTGGCTGAACTCGTACTTCGTGCGGCGCAGCTGGTTGAGCTTCGAGCGCGTGCGCTCGAGCTCGTTCTGCAGCTGCTGGATGCGCGCGAGCATCGGCCGCAGCGGATCGAGCTCGTCGAACAGCACGAAGCAGAAGCCGCCGATGACTTCCTGCGCGTCGTTCTTGATCGGAAAGCGCGACACCACGGCCCAGCGCCCGTTGACCTCGACCAGGTCGAAGGGGATCGAGCGGCCGGTCTCGACCACCTCGGGCATGCGGGTCGCGGGCACCACCGTCGAGATGTGCTGGCCGACCACCGGCCGGTCGGGCTCCAGGCCGATGAAGGCCAGGTAGCGCGCATTGGCCCAGATGACCTTGCCATCGCGCCCGATCACGAAGGCGCCCTCGGCGAGCTGGCCGAACAGCTCGAAGAAGGACTGCAGGGCCTGGCCCCGGATGCTCGCCAGGTCGAAGGCCTGGTCTCCCTTGATCTGCAGCATGGCTGACTCCCTTGGTTCGCGGGTGCGAATGTCCATGACGCGCGGCGGTGGCGCGCAGGGGCGTGACTTTAGACGCTCCGAATCGATGTCCAGTTGTTGGACGTCGTGTGCATTGGCCTGGACAGTATTGGACATCGCTTGCACAGCGTCGCGCGCGCTCGCGGCATTCGGGTTTACGCGAAGCGCCCGAATGAGAAACACGCGCGCCGCGACGGCCGCGATCGACGGGCACGCTTTCTGCAAAACCAGCGCCAAGGGCCGAGCGATTTCGGCGCCACAAGATGCTGGAGACAAGTTGCATGAACGAGATCAATCGACGCGTGGCCGTGGTGGGAGCGGGCCTCATGGGCGTGGGCATCGCGAGCTGCCTGGCACTCGCCGGTGAAGCGGTCGATGTGTTCGATCTCAGCGAAGCGCGACGCGCCGAGCTGCCCGCGCTGGCGGACAAAATCCTCGAGGAATTGATGGCCGCGGGCCGCATCGTTGAGGCCGAGCGCGACGCGGCCCGCGCGCGCATTCGCGTCGTGGCCGAACTCGCGGCGCTGGCCGATGCCACGCTCGTGTTCGAGGCCGTCGTCGAGCGGCTCGAGGTCAAGCACGCGCTCTATGCCGAGCTCGAGGCCGTGCTGCCCTCCTATGCCTTGATCGCGAGCAACACCAGCGGCTTCATGCCGGACGTGCTGTGCGAGCGCATGGCACATCCCGAGCGCTTTCTCGTCGCGCACTTCTGGAATCCGCCGCATGTCATCCCGTTCGTCGAACTCGTGCCGGCGCAAGCCACCGCGCCCGAGGCCTGCGCGGCCCTTCGCGGCCGGCTCGAAAGCGCGGGCTTCGAGGCGGTGCTGCTGAGCAAGGCGGCGCCCGGCTTCGTCGGCAACCGGATCCAGTTCGCGGTGCTGCGCGAAGCGCTCCACCTGGTGCAAAGCGGCGTGGCCGACGCGGCCACCGTCGACGCGGTCGTGCGCGCCTGCATCGGCAAGCGCTATGCGTCCTTCGGTCCGCTGGAGACGGCCGACCTCGGCGGTCTGCACACCTTCCTCGACATCGGCGGCCACCTGATGCCGCAGCTCGAGAAGAACGAATCGGTGCTGCAGTTGCTGCAGACCCTGGTGGCGGCCGGCCGATGCGGCGCGAGCTCCGGCCATGGCTTCTACGAATGGACCGACGCGCACTGGCAATCGGTGCGCGAACGCCGCCAGGGCATGTTGGCGCGGGAACGTCCGCCGCGCTGATGCCCGCCGCTCGCGGCCTTCGACCGCGACGCCCCGTGTTTCCCGCAGGCCATGCGCGCATGGCGATTTCTCGACTTCACCCCAAAGAGAGACAAGCATGAACCGAAGCATCCCGTTCCCACCGCCACGCCGCGCGACGCGCGCCGTGCCGCGCATTCCCGTCGCCGCGACGCTGGCCATCGCGGCCCTGCTGGGCGCCTGCGGCGGCAGCGGCAATGGCGTGGCCTTCGTCCCCCAGCCATCGGTTCCGGCGCCGGCGCCGGCACCCGCGCCGGCCGCGGCCACGCCGCTGAACTGCGAGCAGATGGCGAAGCTCACCGTTCCCGCCTCGGCGATCGCGCTCGCCACCGGCGGCGCCAAGGTGACGGCGGCCACGCTGGTGCCCGCGGGCGGCAAGGCGCCGAAGAACTACGGCGAGCATTGCAAGCTCAGCGCCGAGATCGCGCCGGTCGATCCCGCCGCGCCGCCGATCAAGCTGACGCTGCTGCTGCCCACCGAGTGGAACCGCAAGGCCATGATGTACGGCGGTGGCGGCTATGACGGCAGCATTCCCGCTGTCGCCGGCAACGTGCCTGCCGGTCCCGTCGATGCACTCGACCCCGTCGGGCGCGGCTATGCGGTGTTCGCGAGCGACTCGGGCCACGATGCGAACACGGACGCCAAGAACCCCGGGGCCTTCGCACTCAACACGGAAGCGCTGCGCAATTTCTCGTTCGAAGCGCTGAAGAAGACGCGCGACGCGGCCATGTTCCTGATCGAGCAGCGCTATGCCCAGCGCCCGCAACGCAGCTACTTCGCGGGCGGCTCGTCGGGCGGCCGCGAGGCGCTCGCGGTGGTGCAGAAATGGCCGACCGATTTCAACGGCGCCATCGTCCTCTACCCGGCCTTCAACGCGGCCAGCCTCGACCTGCAGTTCGGCCGCATCACGCGCGCGCTGGCCCAGCCCGGTGCCTATCCCAGCCTCGCGAAGCGCGGCGCGCTGTTCGACGCGGCGATGCAGGCCTGCGATGCCATCGACGGCGTGAAGGACGGAGTGATCGGCAACCAGAACGCCTGCAACCAGCGCTTCGATCCCGCGACCGCGCTGCTCGATGGAAAGCCGCTGCGCTGCCCGGGCGGTGCCGACACGGCAGACGACTGCCTGTCGGATGCGCAGATCGCCGCCTTCAAGGTGATCGACACGCCGGCCGTCTTCAACTACCCGCTCGGCAGCGGCGAGAACCAGTATCCGGGCTTCAATGCCTGGGGCGCCGAGTTCGGTCGGTCCGGCATCGGCCAGACGACCGTCGCCTACCTGGGCCTGGGAGCGCAGCCGCCCGCCTCGCCGATGCCCGCGTTCGCGCCTTTCCACTCGAACTTCTGGGACCAGTGGGTGCGCTTCTTCGTGACGAAGAACCCCGGCTTCGATTCGCTGACGCTCGATCCCGAGAATCCAGGCCCCTGGCAGGCACGCATCGCCGAGCTCACGGGGCTGCAGGACATCAACCAGGCCGACCTCTCGGCGTTCGCCGCGAACGGCGGCAAGCTGCTGATGGCGCATGGCACCGCCGATCAGCTGGTCAGCACGCGCGCCACCGACCAGTACTTCAACCGGGTGCGCGCCACCATGGGTGCGGAGCGCGTGAAGGGCTTCATGCGCTACTACCAGATCCCGGGCTACGCGCATGCCGTCGGCACGGTGTTCAACGCCAGCTGGGATTCGCTGAGCGCGCTCGAGAACTGGGTGGAGAAGGGCACGGCACCGACCGCGATGACCGTGACCGACGCCCCGATCGACCCCGTGACCATGACCGCGAGCGTGCCCCGCCGCACCCGGCCGCTTTGCGACTACCCGGCCTGGCCCCAATACAAGGGCAGCGGCGATGTCAATGCAGCGGCGAGCTTCTCGTGCGTCAACGAATGAACGAGGCGCGCATGAACCAGACCACGCCGCGCGAAGAGGCCCGTCGATGAGCGGCTGCATTCTCGAAACACGCCAGCTCACCAAGGAGTTCAAGGGCTTCACTGCTGTCAGCAAGGTCGACCTCTCGGTCGTGCGCGGTTCGATCCACGCGCTCATCGGACCCAACGGCGCAGGCAAGACGACCTGCTTCAACCTGCTCACGAAGTTCCTCGAGCCCACCAGCGGCACGATCCTGTTCAACGGCCAGGACATCACGGGCGAGCGCCCCGCGCAGATCGCGCGGCGCGGCATCATCCGCTCGTTCCAGATCTCGGCCGTGTTCCCGCACCTCACGCTGCTGGAGAACGTGCGCCTGGGGCTGCAGCGCCGCCTGGGCACCTCGTACCACTTCTGGAAGAGCGAGAAGTCGCTCGAGCCGCTCAACGCCCGGGCGCGCGAGCTGCTCGCGGAGGTGGGCCTCGAAGAACTCGCCGAAGAGCAGACCGTGAACCTGCCTTACGGCCGCAAGCGCGCGCTCGAGATCGCGACCACGCTCGCGATGGAGCCCGAGCTGATGCTGCTGGACGAACCCACGCAGGGCATGGGCCATGAGGACGTGCACCGCGTGGCCGAGCTGATCAAGCGCGTGTCGGCCGGGCGCACCATCCTGATGGTCGAGCACAACATGAGCGTGGTCTCGACCATCGCCGACACCATCACCGTGCTGCAGCGTGGCGCCGTGCTGGCCGAGGGCCCCTACGCCGAGGTCTCGAAGAACCCGCAGGTCATGGAAGCCTACATGGGCACCACCGACGGCCAACTGCAGGGAGCGCACTGATGACCGCCGCACTCGAGATCAAGGGCCTGCAGGCCTGGTACGGCGAATCGCATGTGCTGCACGGCGTCGACATGGTGGTGCAACCGGGCGAGGTCGTCACCTTGCTGGGCCGCAACGGCGCGGGCCGCACGACCACGCTGCGCGCGATCATGGGCCTGACGGGCGCCCGCAAGGGCAGCATCGAAGTCAACGGCAAGGAAACGATCGCGATGCCCACGCACCGCATCGCGCACCTGGGCATCGGCTACTGCCCCGAGGAACGGGGCATCTTCGCGAGCCTGTCGTGCGAGGAGAACCTGATGCTGCCGCCCGAGCTCAAGGGCGCGGGGCAGGGCATGTCGGTCGACGAGATCTACGCGATGTTCCCGAACCTGGCGGAGCGGCGCCACAGCCAGGGCACGCGGCTGTCGGGGGGCGAGCAGCAGATGCTTGCGGTGGCGCGCATCCTGCGCACCGGCGCCAAGCTGCTGTTGCTCGACGAGATCTCCGAAGGCCTGGCGCCGGTGATCGTGCAGGCGCTGGCGCGAATGATCACGACCTTGCGTTCCAAGGGCTACACCATCGTGATGGTGGAGCAGAACTTCCGCTTCGCGGCGCCGCTGGCCGATCGCTTCTACGTGATGGAGCACGGCCGTATCGCCCTGAAGTTCGGCGCTTCAGAACTCGAAGCCAGGATGCCCGTGCTCACCGAGCTGCTCGGCGTCTAGCGACCCCCATTCATCCACCAAGGAGGCAATCCCATGAAACAACGCAACCCATTCATCGCCACCGCCATCGGCCTCGGCATCCTGGCGCTCGGCGCGGCCAGCGCGGCACAGGCGCAGGAGAAGGTCCGGATCGGCTTCATCACCGACATGTCCGGCCTCTACGCCGACCTCGAGGGCAAGAACGCCGCGATGGCGATCCAGATGGCCATCGACGACTTCGGCGGCAAGGTCAACGGCCAGCCCGTGGAGCTGCTGACGGCCGACCATCAGAACAAGGCCGACATCGCCGCCTCGAAGGCGCGCGAGTGGATCGACACGCAGGGCCTGAGCATGGTGTTCAGCGGCACCAACTCCGGCACCGCACTCGCGACCGCGAAGGTGGCCACCGAGAAGAAGCGCGTGCACTTCAACAACGGCGCCGCGTCCTCCGCGCTCACCAACGAACAGTGCAGTCCCTACACCGTGCACTACGCCTACGACACCGTCGCGCTGGCCAAGGGCACGGGCGCGGCGGTGGTCGACCGCGGCGGCAAGAGCTGGTTCTTCCTGACGGCCGACTACGCCTTCGGCGCCGCGCTCGAGGCCGACACCACCACGGTGATCAAGGAGAAGGGCGGCACGGTGGTGGGCGGCGTCAAGCACCCGCTCAACGCGTCCGACTTCTCCTCCTTCCTGCTGCAGGCGCAGAACTCCAAGGCGCAGATCCTCGGCCTGGCCAATGCCGGCGGCGACACCATCAATTCGATCAAGGCCGCCAGGGAGTTCGGCATCAACAAGACCATGAAGACCGCCGGCCTGCTGGTGTTCCTCACCGACATCCACAGCCTGGGCCTGAAGAACACCGAAGGCCTGCTGCACACCACGAGCTGGTACTGGGACCTGAACGACGACACGCGCAAGTTCGCCAACCGCTTCTACGAGAAGACCAAGCGCATGCCGACCGACGTGCAGGCCGCCGACTACTCGGCCACGATGACCTATCTGAAGGCCGTGGCCGCTGCCAAGACCACCGACGCGGACAAGGTGATGGCACAGCTCAAGAGCATGAAGATCGACGACTTCTACGGCAAGGGCCAGATCCGCGCCGACGGCAGCTTCATCCACGACATGTACCTGGTGGAGGCGAAGTCGCCGTCCGAGTCGAAGAAGCCCTGGGACTACCTGAAGGTGCTCAAGACGCTGCCGGGCGACCAGATCTTCACGACCAAGGCCGAGAGCAAGTGCGCGCTCTGGAAATGACCGACCCCCGCGGGCCCGCTCGGGCCCGCGCCTGCTGAATCCCCTATGACCATTTCCCTCCCCGCCCTGTTGAGCCAGCTCCTCCTGGGGCTGGTCAACGGCTCCTTCTATGCCATCCTGAGCCTCGGGCTGGCCGTCATCTTCGGCCTGCTCAACGTCATCAACTTCGCGCACGGCGCGCTGTTCATGCTCGGCGCGGTGCTCACCTGGATGGCGATGGAACATTTCGGCATCAACTACTGGGTGATGCTGATCGCGGCACCCATCGTCATCGGCCTGTTCGGCGTGCTGATCGAGCGGCTGCTGCTGCGCTGGATCTACAAGCTCGACCATCTCTACGGCCTCTTGCTCACGCTGGGTCTCACGCTGCTCATCGAGGGCGTGTTCCGCTCCATCTACGGCGTCTCGGGCCTGGCCTACGACGCGCCCGAGGCGCTGTCGAGCGCCACCGACCTGGGCTTCATGGTGCTGCCCAACTACCGCGCCTGGGTGGTCGTGGCCTCGCTGGTCGTGTGCATCGCCACCTGGTTCGTGATCGAGAAGACCCGCATCGGCGCCTACCTGCGCGCGGGCACCGAGAACCCGCGGCTGGTCGAGGCCTTCGGCGTCAACGTGCCGCTGATGATCACGCTGACCTACGCCTTCGGCGCGGGCCTGGCGGCCTTCGCGGGCGTGTTGGCCGCGCCGGTGATCCAGGTCTCGCCGCTGATGGGCCAGAACCTGATCATCGTGGTGTTCGCCGTCGTCGTGATCGGCGGCATGGGCTCGATCATGGGCGCCATCCTCACCGGGCTGGGGCTGGGCGTGATCGAGGGCTTCACCAAGGTCTTCTATCCCGAGGCCTCGTCCACCGTCGTGTTCGTGATCATGGTCATCGTGCTGCTGGTGCGTCCTGCCGGCCTGTTCGGCAAAGAGAAGTGAGAGCAGGCGGCATGAACATGAAAAAGATCTCCACCGTCGTCTACGGCCTGCTGTTCGTCGCGCTGGTGCTGGCGCCGTTCTTCGGCGCCTACCCGGTGTTCGTGATGAAGCTCTTGTGCTTCGCGCTGTTCGCCTCGGCCTTCAACCTGCTGCTGGGCTTCACCGGTCTCCTGTCCTTCGGCCATGCGGCCTTCCTCGGCGGCTCGGCCTACGTGGCCGGCCATGCGATCAAGGTCTGGGGCCTCACGCCCGAGCTGGGCCTGATCGCGGGCACGCTGGTGGGTGCGCTGCTGGGCTGGCTGTTCGGCGTGCTGGCCATCCGCCGCCAGGGCATCTACTTCGCGATGATCACCCTGGCGCTGGCGCAGATGATGTTCTTCGTCGCGCTGCAGGCGAAGTTCACGGGCGGCGAGGACGGCCTGCAGGGCGTGCCGCGCGGCAAGCTGTTCGGCCTGCTCGACCTGAGCAACGACCTGACGATGTACTACGTCGCGCTGGCGATCGTGGCTGCCGCCTTCCTGCTGATCGTGCGCACCATCCACTCGCCGTTCGGCCAGGTGTTGAAGGGCATCAAGGAGAACGAGCCGCGCGCGTTGTCGCTGGGCTACGACGTGGCGCGTTTCAAGCTGCTGGCCTTCGTGATCTCGGCGGCGCTGTCGGGCCTGGCGGGTTCGCTCAAGACGCTGGTGCTGGGCTTCGCGACCCTGTCGGACGTGCACTGGACGGCCTCGGGCCAGGTGATCCTGATGACGCTGGTGGGCGGCCTGGGCACCTTGTCGGGTCCGCTGGTGGGCTCGGCCGTGGTCGTGCTGCTGGAGAACAAGATCGGCGAGCTGGGCAACCTGCTCGCGCGCATCACCACCATCGACTGGTTCAACACGCTGGGCGAGTCGGTGACCATGGTCACGGGCCTGATCTTCGTGATCTGCGTGCTGGCCTTCCGCAAGGGAATCATGGGCGAGGTCATCGCGTTCATCGACCGGTGCCGGGAGAAGAAATGATGGCGCGCTGATCGCCGCCCTTCGACCTTCATCACCAGCAGCGAGGCATCCCACCCCAGAAGTCATCTCAACCCGGGCAACCGGACACCCAAGGAGGCATCATGAAGAAAGCACTCGAAGCAGTGTGGGCAGGCCAGCGTTCTTTCGAGAAGGCTTGGCGCCGGATGCTGGCGGCCCTGGCCGTCGGCTTGTTGACGGCATGCGGTGGTGGCGGAGACAGCAATGCGCGGCTTGATGCCGCGGCGATCGCCGCCGCCAACGCCGTGGCACCGCCCGGCACCCAGCCCACGGTCGCACCGCCCGAGGAGCCGCCGCCGACCGTGCCCTCCGAAAAGAAGACCCGCTGGGCCACGACATGGCAGGCCGCCATGTATGCCAACCGCCTGCAGAACAACGACTCGGACACGGTGCGCGTGCGCATCCGCACGAGCGTGGGCGGCGAGGGCGTCCGGGTGCGGCTGTCCAATGTGTTCGGCGCCACCACGCTGCGCATCGACCACGCGAGCGTGGCGCTGCCCGATGGCTCGCAACCCTCCGATCCGACCGCCATCGATCTGGCCACGCGCCGGGTGCTGACCTTCGATGGCGGCAAGACGCTGGCCGAGGTGCCCGCCGGCGAGGAGCTGCTGAGCGACCCCGTCGCGATGACGGTGCCCATGCTCTCCGACCTGATGATCAGCCTGCACTTCCAGGGCCAGGTGCAGTACGCCGACATGCACATGAACGCCGCCGTTCCGCTGCCCGGTTTCTACGTGGTGAGGAACCGCGACGTGGCGGCCGAAGCCTCGCTGTCGGCCGTCGCGCCAGCGTTCGAGACCTTCAACGGCGTCTTCCACCTGAGCGAGGTCAAGGTGCTCGCGCCCGAGAAGACACGCGTGGTCGTGGCCGTGGGCGAATCGATCACGGCCGGCTACAGCGCCGTGGGCATCCAGAGTCCGTGGCCCGCCGTGCTGTCGAAGCTGGCCAACGGCAGTGGCGAGCCGCTGGGCGTGGGCAACGCGGGCATCAGCGGCAACTCGATGTTCAACGCGAACAACGGCCCCTCGCTGTTCGACCGCTTCCAGCGCGACGTGCTGTCCCGCGATCCGACGGACATCATCATCCTCGCAGGCGACAACGACCTTTCGAAGTCCTCCGCGGCCGACATCATCGAGCGCTACAAGTACTTCATCGACCTGGCGCGCTTTCGCAAGATTCGGATCCATGGCGGCGTGAACACGCCGATCGGCGACATCGTCGGTGTCGATGGCAACCCGGTGCCGACCGGTTACTACTCGGCGTCCAGCGACCTCAAGTGGCGGCAGATCAACGACTGGATCAAGACCTCGGGCTATTTCGACAGCGTCATCGATTTCGCCACCGTCGTCGGCAATCCGGACCGCATGCCGCTGGGGATCGCGACCGCCTGCTACGACCCCAGGAGCCCGATCCACCTGAACACGCGGGGCCTCGACGTGATGGGCACCCTGGCCTACGACATGCTCTACGAAAAGAAGGTGCAGCCGGCCGAGCCCTGCAACGCGCTGGCGTTTCCGCCGTTGCCGAATTGAATGCTTCGGGTGGGGAGGCGGGGCAGAAGACCCTGGCGCTGCCGTTTCCGGGCGCTTCACTATCATCGCCCCCATGCCCACCTCCCACCTCTACCTCATCACCGGCGCATCGCGCGGCCTCGGCCGCGCCATGGCCGAACAGCTGCTGCAACCCGGCCACGTCCTGCTGTGCATCTCGCGCCGCCAGAGCCCCGAACTCGCCGAACAGGCGAAGGCGGCCGGCGTCGAACTCGTGCAATGGGAACAGGACCTGTCCGACCCCGTCGCCTCCGCCGCGCGCCTGCGCGAATGGCTGGCCACGCAGGACGCGCAGCGCTTCGACGCCGTCACGCTGATCAACAACGCGGGCACGGTCGGCAATCCGGCGCCGCTCGCGTCCGCGGTCGATGGCGAGCTGTCGCAGGCGCTGCGCATCGGGCTCGAAGCGCCGCTGCTGCTGACGGCGGCCTTCCTCGGCGGCACGCGCGGCTGGCGTGGTGCGCGCAAGGTGCTCAACATCTCCTCGGGCCTGGGCCGCAACGCCATGGGCAGCCAGGCGCCGTACTGCGCGGCCAAGGCCGGCATGGACCACTACTCGCGCGCGGTCGCGCTCGAGGAAGCGAACCTGCCGAACGGCGCGCGCATCGTGTCGCTGGCGCCCGGCGTGGTCGACACCGACATGCAGGTGCAACTGCGTGGCGCCTCGGCCGAGAACTTCCCGGACCGCACGCGCTTCGAGAAGCTCAAGAGCGAGGGCCTGCTCGACAGCCCCGCGAGCGCGGCCGCGAAGGTGCTCAAGTACCTCGCGCGCGCGGACTTCGGCGCCAAGCCGGTGGCCGACGTGCGCGATCCGGACTGAGCACCCGCGCCATGGCCACCGCCCAGGGCATCGACACCGGCGAGTACAAGCTCTTTCCCTCGCCGCGCAACCAGCACCGCATCGTCTTCACGCACCAGGTCTTCGTGCCGTACCCGTACGCACTGATCGTGATGGACGAGTTCGGCTTCCAGGGCCGCCACAGCCTGTTCGCGGCCTGCCGCCTCAGCGACGGCAAGATGGGCCAGCTCGCGGCCTTCGAGCTGGAGTCGGACGTGGCGGTGTTCAACCGCAAGTTCGTGCCGGACTGAGCCGGGCCTCGGATGACGAGAACGTAACCGGGCGGATAAGTCCGCGTCCGTTTGCGTTTCTAGTGTGTGGGCGTGGAGAGATCGACGCCCCGCGCATGGCAAGCCAGAACGCATCGCCGTATCTCCACCCCCGCGCCTGACATCCAGCCGCGGGGAACATCCCAAGGAGATATGCATGTCGAACAGAAGAATCGCCGCGCTCGCGGCAGCCTCCGCCATCGCCGGCTTCATGCCGCTCATGGCCTCCGCCCAGCAGAGCTCGCAGCACGTCGATGCACCCTCGCACTTCGCGGCCAACGAAACGGGCATCAAGACCCATGCGGAACTGGCCGGCGCGGGCAAGTCGACGGGCCAGGTCGACCAGGAGCTGGCGACCGCGCAGAACGATCCGAAATGGAAGGGCTTCCTGGCCTATGGCGCGCCGGTTCCGGTGAGCAATGACAAGCCGAAGACCCGCGCCGAAGTGACGGCCGAGCTGGAGCGCGCGCAGCAGCATCCGGGCTGGGAGCGGGCCTCGCGCTCGGGCGCATCGCTGGTACTGCCGCCCGCGCCGATGCCCGTGTCCGCGCGTTGAGGCGCCGTCCTCCAACGAAAAGAGGGCGCAGCGCGCCCTCCTTCTTCGTCCGCGGTCGCGCGCTTACTCGATGGTCGCGCCCGAGGCCTGCACGATGCCCTTCCACTTCTCGTAGTCGGTCTTGAGCAGCGCGCCGAACTGCTCGGGCGTCATGCTCTGCGGCTCGGCGCCCTGCGCGATGATCGCGGCCTGCATCTCGGGCGTGGCCAGCAGCTTGTTGACCTCGGCGTTCAGCGTGGCGATCACTTCCTTGGGCGTCTTGGCCGGCACGAACAGGCCATACCAGGTGCTCACGTCGAAGCCCTTGTAGCCGAGCTCGGCCACGGTGGGCGTGTCGGGCAGCGAGCTGCTGCGCTTGGCCGAGGTCACGGCCAGCGGGCGCAGCTTGCCGGCCTTGATCTGGGCCATGGCCGAGGGCACCGACGACACCATCAGGTCGACGTTGCCCGCGAGCACGTCCATCATGGCCGCGTTCGAGCCCTTGTAGGGCACGTGGCGCATCTTGATCTTGGCCGCGCCGTTGAAGATCTCGCCGGCCAGGTGGATGGTGGTGCCGTTGCCGGGCGAGCCGTAGGTGATGGTGTCCGGCGCGGCGCGCGCGGCCTTCACCACGTCGTCGAGCGTCTTGTACCTGGAGTTGGCCTGCGTGACGATCACCACGGGCGTGAAGGCCACGTGGGCCACCGCGGCCAGGTCCTTGGTCGGCTCGTAGCTGAGGTTCTTGTAGAGCCAGGGCGCGACGACCATGTTGTCCTTCTGGCCCATCACGATGTCGTAGCCCGTGGGCGCGGCGCGCGCGGCCTCGGCGATGCCGATGGTGCCGCCGGCGCCCGCGCGGTTGTCGGGCACCACGGTCCAGTGGTTGGTCTCGGTGAGCTTCTGGGCCACCAGGCGCGCCAGGATGTCGGTGCCGCCGCCGGGCGGGAAGGGCACGATCATGCGGATCGGCTTGGCAGGCCAGGCCTGGGCCTGGGCGGTGGAGGCGGCGCCGAAGGCCAGCGGAAGCGCCAGCGCGAGGGCCAGCGGGCGGATGAGTTGTCGGATCATGGGTTTGTCTCTGTATCTGGACGAATCGGGTTGCAGCCTGGAAGCCATCGCATCGCTGCACCAGGGTGCAGTGTGCCGGAACGACCCCGTGCGGGATTTCGCGGTTCGCGATGGCCGTCTTCTCCAGGCGTGGCGGCTTGCACCGATTTTGCACCCCCTTAGTGCGCCTCGCGCCGTCTCCTGTTCCTTTTTGCGCCGCTGTCGGCACCACGGCCGTGCCGCTGGACCGATTCGGGCTGGCATGGAACTTGTGTGTCCAAGCAAGTGACTTGCATGAATGCAAGTTGCTTGCTGAATCTGTCCACACCTGCTTCAATCCACACCCGAGGGCCCTGCTCATGCTGTTCCATCGCGCAATCGCCGGCGTTCTTTCCCTGTTCCTGCTCGGTGCCGCGCACGGCGCCGACATGCTGGAAACGGTGAAGAGCAAGAAAGAAATCGTCATCGGTACCGAGGCGCAGTTCGCGCCTTTCGAGTACCTGCAGGACGGCAAGATCGTGGGCTACGGCCCCGACCTGATGCGCCTGATCCTGGCCGACCTGCCCGAGGTCAAGGTCAAGCAGTTCGACGTGCCGTTCCAGGGCATCCTGCCGGGCCTGGCGACCAAGCGCTTCGACTTCGTCGTGACCTCGGTCACGCTCACCAAGGAGCGCGCCGACAAGTTCGCGTTCACCGTGCCGATCGCCGACGCCACGACGGCGCTGGTCAAGCGCAAGGACGACGCCGCGCTCACCGACCCCGCGGGCATCGCCGGCAAGACGGTCGGCTCGCAGGCCGGCTCGGCCCAGCTGCGCGCGCTGCAGGACTATGCGAAGAAGCTGCAGGCCGACGGCAAGCCCGCGGTCACGATCCGCGAGTACGTGAGCTTCGACGAGGCCTATGCCGACCTGGCCGCCGGCCGGCTGGTGGCGGTGGCGCAGTCGCTCTCCAACCTGGCGACGCTGGTGAAGACGCGTGGCGACATCTACGCGGTGATGCCCGCGCCCATCGGTCCCAAGACCTACTTCGGCTGGGTCGGCCGCAAGGACGCCGACAGCGCGCCGCTGGTCAAGTTCTTCAGCGACGGCATCGCGCGTGCGCAGAAGAGCGGCCAGCTCAAGGAACTGCAGATGAAGTGGTTCGGCTTCCCGATGGAGGTGCCCACCGACGCGGTGCCGGTGCCGCAGATGTGAGCGGACCTGCTCCGCACGACGCTTCCTGACCCCGTACCACCGCGCTCCCGATGAACGCAACGACCCTTCTCGAGCGGCTGGCCGCCTACCTGCCCGTGCTGTTGCAGGGCGCCGTCACCACGCTGAGCGTGGCGATCGCGGCCATCGCGCTGGGCTTCGCCTGGGGCGCGGTGCTGCTGGGCCTGTCGCTGCGGCGCGGCGGCCGGGGCGTGCTGCCGGCCGCGGTGCGAACCTACCTGAGCTTCTTTCGCGGCACGCCGCTGCTGGTGCAACTGCTCATGCTCTTCTACCTGCCCAGCGCCTACGGCCTCGACCTGCCGCCGCTGCTGGTGGCCATCGTCGCGCTGGGCCTGAACTCCGCCGCGTTCCAGTGCGAGATCCTGCGCGCCGGGCTGGTGGCGGTGCCGGCCGGGCAGATCGAGGCCGCGGCCTCGTTCGGCCTGCCGCCCGCGCGCATCTTCCGCCACGTGCAACTGCCGCAGCTCGCGCGGGCCGTGTGGCCGGCCGTGGTGTCCGAGGGCGTCGACGTGGTGAAGGGCTCGGCCATCGTCTCGGTGATCTCGGTGGCCGACCTGGCGCGCGGCGGGCGGCAGATCGTGGCGGCCAACTTCAGGCCGCTCGAGGTCTATGTCTCGGTGGGCCTGTGCTACCTGCTGATGACCGGCGCGGTGCTGTGGCTCGGCCACTGGCTGCGCGGCCGGATGGAGCGGCCATGATCGACACGGCGCTCCTGGGCCAGCTGCTGCCCGCGTTCGGCGCGGCCGCGCTGCGCACCGTGCTGCTCACGCTGACGGGACTGGCGGGTGGCCTGGTCGTGGGCTTCGCCTTCCATGCGCTGCGCGAAACCGGCTGGCGCGCGGCGCGCTGGCTCTACACCGCCTACACCGCGGTGTGGCGCGGCGTGCCGTTCCTGATCCACCTGTTCATCGTCTACTTCGGCCTGCCGAGCGCGGGCCTGTCGCTCGACCCCTTCGCCGCCGCCGGCCTCACGCTCGCGGTCTACGGCGGCGCCTACTTCGCCGAGATCTTCCGCGCCTGCTGGCAGAGCATTCCGCGCGGCCAGATCGAGGCGGCGCGCTGCATGGGCCTGTCCTCGCGCCAGATCTTCGCCACCATCGAATGCCCGCAGGCCCTGCGCGCCAGCCTGCCGCTGATCGCGAGCCAGACCATCCTGCTGATGAAGGAGTCCGCGCTGGCCTCGGTCATCACCTATCCCGAACTGACGATGACCGCCGGCAAGGTGGTGTCGGAGCAGTTCGTCTACGTCGAGCCCTACCTGCTGCTGGCGCTGAGCTACTGGGGCCTGTCGCTGCTCGTCAACCGCGCGGCCGGCACGCTGCGCGCCTGGGCCGCCCTTCGAGAAAGCTCCCGTCCATGAATGCTCCCGTGACCGTTCCCATCGTCTCCCTGCGCGGCGTCGGCAAGTCCTTCGGCCCGCAGCGCGTGCTGTCGGACATCGACCTGGACATCCGCAAGGGCGAGGTCCTGTCGCTGATCGGCCCCTCGGGCTCGGGCAAGACCACGCTGCTGCGCTGCATGAACTTCCTCGAGGCCTACGACGAGGGCGAGGTCCGCATCCGCGGCGCGCTGCTCGGCTACCGCCGCAACGCGGCCGGCGCGCTGGCCCGCGAGAGCGAGCGCGTCGTCGCCGAGGTGCGCGCGCCGGTGGCCATGGTGTTCCAGCAGTTCAACCTGTGGCCGCACATGACGGTGCTGGCCAACGTGATGGCGCCGCTCACGCTGGCCAAGGGGCTGCGCGCGGACCAGGCCCGGGCCGTGGCCGGCGAGGCGCTGGCGCGCGTGGGCATGTCGGCCAAGGCCGATGCGCGGCCGCCCCAGCTCAGCGGCGGCCAGCAGCAGCGCGTGGGCATCGCGCGCGCGCTCGCGGTCGGGCCCGAGGTGATGCTGCTCGACGAGCCGACCTCCGCGCTCGATCCCGAGCTGGTCGACGAGGTGCTCGAGGTGATCAAGTCGCTGTCGCGCGGCGGCATGACCATGATCATGGTCACGCACGAGATGAGCTTCGCGGCCGAGGTGTCGGACCGGATCGTGTTCATGGAGAAGGGCCGCATCGTGACGATCGGCACGCCGCGCGAGGTGATCCACGCGCCGACCCATCCGCGCATCCAGGCCTTCCTGCAGCCGTGGATTCGCCGCAGCCTCGGCCAGCCCGCGGCGGGAGCGCTCGCATGAACGCGCTCGACGAGATGCGGGACGCGGCCCTCGCGGGCGACGTGGCGCGCGCGGTCGGCACCGCGAGCCTCGAGGCCCGGCTGCGTGGCCTGGCGGCGCATGGCGCCGTCGGCGCGGGCACCGGCGGCGGCGTGGCGCGGCAGGCGCTGTGCGCGCACGAGCTGGCCGCGCGGCGCTGGCTGGTGCAGCCGTTCGCGCGCCGGTCCGGCTACCGCGTCGGCATCGACGCCGCCGCCAACGTGTTCGTCCGGCGCGACGGGCAGGACCCGACGTTGTCTCCAGCCATGACCGGCAGCCACATCGACACCCAGCCCCTGGGCGGCTGGCTCGACGGCGCCTTCGGCGTCGCGGCGGGCCTGGAGGTGTTCGATGCGCTCGACCGCCTCGGCCTGCGCACCCGCCGGCCGATCGACGTCGCCATGTGGACCAACGAGGAAGGCTCGCGCTTCGCGCCCGGGCTGATGGGCTCGGTCGCCTTCACCGCGCCGCAGCGGCTCGAGGCCTTCCTCGGCGTGCGCGACGGCGACGGCCTGCGCTTCGAGGCCGCGCGCGATGCCGCCGTGGACGACCTGCGCGCGGAAGCACTGCGCCAGGGCTGGGCCTGGATGGACACGCCGCTCGCGCGCCCGGTGCATGGCTACATCGAGGCGCACATCGAGCAGGGCCCGGTGCTGGAGGCCGAGGGCCTGCAGGTCGGCTGCGTGAGCGCGATCCAGGGCGTGCGCTGGTTCCGCATCACGGTGCCGGGGCGCAGCGCGCACGCGGGCACCACGCCGCTGGCCGCGCGCGACGACGCGCAGGCCAAGGCCGTGCGCATGGCCCATGCGCTGCTCGAGCACGCGGCGCGGTGCGGCGACGACCGGCTGCGCCTCACCATCGGTCGCTGGGAGTGCAGCCCCGGGTCGATCAACACCATTGCCGACCGGGTCGTCTTCACCGTCGATGCGCGCCATCCCGAGGCCGCCGCGCTCGATGCGGTGCGCGTGCTCGTCGATACGGCGCTGCCGGCCGGCGGCCAGCTCGAGGTGCTGCAGGACAAGCCCACCGTGCGCTTCGATGCCGCGCTCGCGGGCCTGGCGCGCGAGGCCTGCGCCGCGCTGCAACTGAGCCACCGCGAGATGCTGTCGGGCGCCTTCCACGACGCCATGCCGCTGGCCGGCTTCTGCCCCAGCGCGATGCTGTTCGCGCCCAGCCGTGGCGGCGTGAGCCACCACCCCGACGAAGACACCCCCATCGACGACCTCGCGGCCTGCACGCGCGCCCTGGCCTGGTGCCTCGCGCGGCTGGCCGGGCCGCTCGTTTCCTCCACCCCTCCCGAAGCTTCAAAGGACTAGCCAGACCATGGACGACCAAGCCACTTCCTCTTCCCACACCCATGCCCATGTGGCCGACAACGGCGAACCCGTCGGCGCCAACCGCACGCTGCGCGAGCCCGTGTCGGCCGACGGCACGCCCGAACTCGGCAAGCGCTACGAAGTGCCCGCGCGCAACGGCCGCGCCGTGCGGCTCTCCAAGGGCCAGGTGATCCGCGTCATCAACACGCACGGCAGCCAGGTGTGCGACTTCTGGGCCTTCAAGGCCGACGACCTCAGCGAGTTCATGTCGATGGAGCATGCGCGCGCCGTGATCGACCGCATCATGCCCAGGGCCGGCGATCCGCTCGCCACCAACCGCCGCCGTCCCATCATGACGCTCGTGGCCGACACCTCGCCCGGCGTGCACGACACGCTCATGGCCGCCTGCGACGCCTACCGCTACCAGAACCTCGGCGTGACCGAGTACCACGACAACTGCGCCGACAACATGCGCATGGCGCTCAAGGCCATCGGCCTGCGCGCGCGAGAGGTGCCGCAGCCGCTCAACCTGTGGATGAACATCCCGGTGGGCCCGGGCGGCGGCGTAGACTGGCTGCCGCCCGTCTCCAAGGCCGGCGACCATGTGGATCTGCGCGCCGAGATGGACTGCGTGGTCGTCATGTCGGCCTGCCCGCAGGACATCGTTCCCATCAACGACAACCGCCCGGTCGAAGTGCACTTCACCGTGCTGGCGGATGCCTGAGCTTTCCGGCGCGCCGCCGGCCCACTGACGACTCGACGCCATGCGCACTGCCAAGAAGACCACCGCCATTCCCGCTGCCGCCGCCGCCTCGCCGGCACCGGTGGACGCAGACCCGGACCTCGCGCTGTCGGCGCTGGGCCCGCGGCTCAAGCATGCGCGCATGGTGCGAAGTCTCACGCTGAAGGCGCTCGCCGATGCCGCCGGCTGTTCCGAAAGCCTGCTGTCGCGCGTGGAGCGCGGCCAGGTCATGCCCTCGCTGGCCAACCTGCACCGCCTCGCGCGCGCGCTCGACACCAACGTCGCCGAGCTCACGGCCTCGTTCGCGCCGCCCATGTCGCCGGTGACGCGCGCCTCCGAACGCCCCGTGATCGAGTTCACCGGCCTGCGCGGCAAGAAGCGCGGCGTGAAGCTCGAGCGCGTGATCGTGCCGATCCGCGGCCAGCTGCTGCAGGCCGACATCCACGTGCTCGAGCCCAAGGCCGAGAGCCTGGAGCAGATCGCGCACGTCGGCGAGGAAATGGGCTACGTGATCGAGGGCGAGTTCGAGCTGCGCCTGGGCGACGAGGTCTACCGGCTGTCGGCCGGCGACTCCTTCTATTTCTCCAGCGACGTGCCGCACAGCTACCGCAATCCCGGCAAGACCCAGACCCGGGTGCTGTGGACCAACACCCCGGCCACGTTCTGAACCCGTTCCCGCCATGCAAACAGACACCGCCATGCAGACGCTGCCGCGCTACAGCGGCATCCCGACCTTCATGCGCGTGCCCTTCGCGCAACGCCTCGAGGACTTCGACATCGCCCTGGCCGGCGTGCCCTTCGACGGCGGCGTGACGGCGCGTCCCGGCGCGCGCTACGGCCCGCGCGAGATCCGCAACATGTCGTCGATGACGCGCGCCATCCACCACGTCACCGGCTTCAATCCCTTCGAGGCCTGCCGCGTGGCCGACGTGGGCGACGTGCCCTTCACCGACGTGTTCCACCTCGAGCGCTCGCACGAGGACATCCGCCGCTTCTTCGAGCCCTTGTTCGCGGCCGGCAAGACGGTGCTGGCCGCGGGCGGCGACCACTCGATCACCTTCCCGGTGTTCCAGGCGATGAAGCCGCTCCGGCCGCTGGGCATGGTGCACATCGATGCGCACACCGACACCTGGGACGACTTCCTCGGTTCCAAGTTCAGCCATGGCTCGCCATTCCGCCGCGCGGTCGAGGCCGGGCTGCTCGACCCGAAGCGCACCATCCAGATCGGCATCCGCGGCGCGCAGAACTCCGACCAGGGCTGGCGCTATTCGCTCGACAGCGGCATGCGCGTGGTCTTCATCGAGGAGTTCGAGGCCAGGGGCGTCGAGGCGATCGTGCGGGAGGCGCGGCGCATCGTCGGCGACGGGCCGACCTACCTGTCGCTCGATGTCGATGGGCTGGACCCGGTGTTCGCGCCGGGCACCGGCACGCCCGAGATCGGCGGCATGACCACGCGCGAGACGCTGGGCCTGCTGCGCGGCCTCGACGGGCTCGACTTCGTGGGTGGGGACGTGGTCGAGGTGTCGCCGCCCTACGACCCCTCGGGCAGCACCGCGCTGCTGGGCGCGACGCTGATGTACGAGATCCTCTGCCTGCTGGCGCGCAGCGTGGCTTCGCGGCGCTGAAGCAGGGGTTCGGGGCGCCTCGCGGGCACGCCCCGAACCCGATCGACCCCGGGGTCGATCAGCCGAAGTTCTTCTCGGCGAAGTCCCAGTTGACCAGCTTGGCCAGGAAGGTCTCCACGAACTTGGGACGCAGGTTGCGGTAGTCGATGTAGTAGGCGTGTTCCCAGACGTCGACCGTCAGCAGCGCCGTGTCGGCGGTCGTCAGCGGGGTGCCGGCGGCGCCGGTGTTCACGATGTCCACGCTGCCGTCGGGCTTCTTCACCAGCCAGGTCCAGCCCGAGCCGAAGTTGCCCACGGCCGACTTCACGAAGGCTTCCTTGAAGGCATCGAAGCTGCCCCACTTGGCGTCGATGGCCTTGGCCAGCGCGCCGCTGGGAGCACCGCCGCCTTGCGGCTTCATGCAGTTCCAGAAGAAGGTGTGGTTCCAGATCTGGGCCGAGTTGTTGTAGATGCCGCCGCTGGACTTCTTGACGATCTCTTCGAGCGTGAGCGACTCGAACTCGGTGCCCTTCTGCAGGTTGTTGAGGTTCACCACATAGGCGTTGTGGTGCTTGCCGTAGTGGTACTCGAGGGTCTCCTTCGAGTACTCGGGTGCCAGCGCGTCGAGGGCGTAGGGCAGGGGAGGCAGGGTGTGTTCCATCGTGGGGTCCTTCTGGTTGATAAAAAGAAAAAGAGGCGGGGGGCGCTCAGTCGGCGCCCTTGCTTGGTTTGATGCGGGTCTTGTCGCCGGCCTTGGGAACGACGCGGTAGGCGCAGCGCCGCGCGCCCGCGAGCACGTGCTCGACGCGGCTCACGCTCACGTCGGGCCCGAGCACCTCGTCGAAGAGCTGCAACTCGCTGCGGCAGAAGCCCGTGCAGGCGCGCGCCGCGGTGCAGATCGGGCAATGGTTCTCGATGAAGAGGAAGCCCTCGCCCTCGTCGTCGGCGCGGTACTCGGCCATGTAGCCCTCGCGGCTGCGCACCTCGGCCAGCCGCTCGAGCCGCGCGCCGATGCCGCGCGCGCCGCGCAGGGCCTCGCGGTAGGTGCTGCGCATGGTCTCCTCGCGCGCGCCGATCAGCTGGTCCATGCCCTTCTCGCCGAACACCTGGATCACGGCGCTGATCATCTGCACCGTCATCTCGGCATGCGTGTCGGGAAAGCGTGCGTGGCCCGAGGCCGTGAGCCGCCAGATCTGCGTCGGCCGGCCGCGCCCGGCGCTGCGGCTCTCGGCGTCGACCAGGCCCTCGGCCTGCAGCTTGGCCATCTGCTGGCGCACCGCCTCCACCGTGACCTGCAGCACCTTGGCGATGTCGGGAATGCCGAGCGCGCCGCGGGTCTTGAGCGTCGAGAGGATGCGGTCGGCCGGCTGGTGCGGGGTCCAGGCGGGCTTGGCGTCGGCGGTGTCGTTGGCGGACATGGCGCGGTCTTCGTGGGGAGCGGAACGGAAAGGCGGCAACCCTTGCATTGTCAGGTGCTTGGGGCGTCCTTCGCAGAAACGCCCGAAAGCCCCTTGGCCGCGCCCTCGTCGCGGCCCGCGGTCGAGGCATCGGGTGCCTGCCATCCGCCGCCCACGGCCTTGTAGAGCGCGACCAGGCTGGTGTACGAGGCGGTCTCGGCCTCGGCCACCGCATCCTGCGCGCGCAGCAGCGTGCGCTGCGCGTCGAGCACCGACAGGTAGGGCGCGGCGCCTTCGCGGTAGCGCACCTCGGCCAGCTCGGCCGCGCGCGCGCTCTGTTCCGAGGCCACCACCAGGCTTTGCAGCCGCTGCTGGTTCTGGCCGTAGCCGGTGAGTGCGTTCTCCACGTCCTCGATGGCGCGCAGCACGGTCTGCTCGTAGGCTGCGCGTTCGCCCTGCGCGCGGGCCTGCGCGCCGCGCAGTTGCGCGCGCACCGAGCCCAGCCGCAGCGCGGGCCAGCTCAGGCCCGGCGTGAGGCTGAAGGCGCGGCTCGACCCGCTGCCCAGGTCCGAGCCGCGCAGCGCGATGAAGCCGAGGAAGCCGCCGATGTCGAGCCGCGGGTACAGCGCGGCCGTGGCCGCGCCCACGTCGGCCGTGCTCGCGGCCAGGCCGCGCTCGGCGCGCAGCACGTCGGGCCGGCGGCGCAGCAGGTCGCCGAGGTCGCCCACGGGCAGCCGCTTGGCGAGCAGCTGCAGCGGCCGCGGCGCGAGCATCGGCTCGAGCTCGGCCGGCTGCAGCGCCGCGAGCACCGCCACGCGGTGCGCGGCCTGGCGGCGCGCGGTCTCGAACAGCGGCAGCTGGGCCTCGGTGCTCGCGAGGTTGGCGCGCGCGCTCGCGAGGTCGCCCGCGAGGCCGCGGCCGATGCCGACCTGGGCCTCGGTCACGCGCAGGCTGTCGCGCAGGCTCTGCAGCGTGCGCTGCGTCACCGCGAGCCGCTGCTCGGCGCCGCGCATCTCGTAGTAGTTGCGCGCGAGCTCGGCCACCACCACGATGCGCGCCTGCTCGAGGTCGGCAGCCTGCGCCTCGGCGCGCGCGCTGGCGGCCTCGTCGAGCCGGCGCAGGCGGCCGAACAAGTCGATCTCCCAGCCGGCGTCGAAGCCGAGGCGGCTGCTCTCGGCCAGCGTGCGGGCCTCGGCCGGCACGCCGTTGCCCTGCGCGATGCTGCGGGTCTTGCTCGCACCCATCGTCACGGTGGGCCAGCGGTCGAGCTCGGCCTCGTCCTGCACGGCGCGGGCTTCGAGCAGCCGCGCCTGCGCGATGCGGATGTCGTGGTTGGCGGCCAGCGTGCGCTCGATCAGCGCGTCGAGCTGCGCATCCTCGAGCTGGCGCCACCAGTCGCGCTGCACCGCGTCGGGCGCGAACAGGTGGCGTTCGGGCGCGGCGATCGTCACCGGCGAGGTCTCGGGCGCCGCGTAGCGCGGGCCGACCGCGCAGCCGGCCAGCAGCAGCGCCGTGGCCAGCGTCGACAGGGAAAGGGTCAAGGCCTTCATGGTCGTTCTCCGATGCGTCATGCGTGGCCGCCTGCCGTGGCCGGCGCGGCGGGGCCGTCCTCCAGCGCCTCGAGCTCGGCCGCGCGCTTCGACTGGCCCGCGGCGCGGTGGTCACGCGCCAGCAGCGTGTACATCGTGGGCAGCACGAACAGCGTGAACAGCGTGCCCACCAGCATGCCGACCACGATCACCAGCCCGATGCTGAAGCGGCTGTTGGCGCCCGCGCCGCTCGCGAACAGCAGCGGCACCAGGCCCACCACCATCGCGGCCGTGGTCATCAGGATCGGCCGCAGGCGGATGCGCGCGGCCTCCTCGATCGAGGCGCGGCGGTCGAAGCCCTTGCGCATCTGGATCTCGTTGGCGAACTCCACCATCAGGATGCCGTGCTTGCTGATCAGCCCGATCAGCGTCACCAGCCCGATCTGGGTGTAGATGTTGATGGTCGCGAAGCCCAGCGCCAGCGGCACCAGCGCGCCGCAGATCGACATCGGCACGCTGACCAGGATGATCAGCGGGTCGCGCAGGCTCTCGTACTGCGCGGCCAGCACCAGGTAGATCACGACGATCGCGAACACGAAGGCCAGCACCAGCGCCGAGCCCTCCTGCGTGAACTGGCGCGCGTCGGACTGCCAGTCGTAGCTGAAGCCGGCCGGCAGCTTCTTCGCCTCGGCGCTCAGGAAGGCCACCGCGTCGCCCATGGTCACGCCGGGCATCGGAATGGCCTGGAAGGTGGCGGCATTGAGCTGGTTGAACTGCGTGAGCTTGTTCGGGCCCACGCTGGTCGACAGCTGCACCAGGTTGGCCAGCGGCACCGGCTGGCCGCTCGCGCTCTTCACGAAGTAGCGCGACAGCGCCTCGGCCGTCAGCCGCTGCTCGCGCGGCGTCTGCGGAATCACGTCGTAGGAGCGGCCGTCCATGCCGAAGCGGTTGACGTAGTTCTCGCCCACCAGCACGGCCAGCGTGTCGCCGATCGACTTCATGGTCACGCCCAGGCTGTTGGCCTTGGCGCGGTCCACGCGCACCTCGACCACCGGGTTGTTGAACTCGAGGTCGCTGTCGACCACGGCGAACTTGCCGCTCTCGCGCGCCGACTTCTTGAGCGCCTCCATGGCCTCGAACACGCTGCGGTGGTCGCCCGGGCTGCGGATCACCATCTGCACCGGCAGCCCGCCGGTGGAGCCCGGCAGCGAGGGCAGCTGGAAGGCGAAGATGTTGCTGCCTTCCACCGCGCCCATGCTGCCCTGCACCTCGTGCTGGATCTGGTCGGCGTTGCGCTTGCGGTCCTTCCAGTCGGACAACTGCACGCCGCCGATCGAGTTCGACACGCCGTCGGAGCCGTTGATCAGCCAGCGGCCGGTGTTCTCGGGCAGCGCGGCGAACACGTCGTCCCACTTCTTGCCGAACTTCTCGACGTAGTCGATGTTGGCGTGCTGCGGCGACTTGATCGCGGTCAGCACCATGGCCTGGTCCTCGCCGGGCGCGAGCTCACGCTGCGCGGCGTTGTAGAGGAAGGGCAGGCTCACCAGCACCACCGCGGCCAGCGCGCCCGTCACCCAGCGGTGGCGCAGCGACACGTCGAGCACGCGGCCGTAGCCGGTGGCCAGGCGGTGGAAGAAGCCCTCGGCCAGCCGCGCCATGCGCGTGCCGGTGGCGTCCTGAGGCAGCAGGAAGGAACTCATCACCGGCGACAGCGTGAGCGCGATCACGCCCGACACCACCACCGCGCCCGCGAGCGTGAAGGCGAACTCCTTGAACAGCGAGCCGGTGAGCCCGCCCATCAGGCCGATGGGTGCATAGACCGCGGCCAGCGTGAGCGTCATCGCGATCACCGGGCCGGCCACCTCGCGCGCGCCGATCAGCGCGGCCTGCACGCGCGACTTGCCTTCCTCGATGTGGCGGTGCACGTTCTCCACCACCACGATCGCGTCGTCCACCACCAGCCCGATCGCCAGCACCATCGCCAGCAGGGTGAGCAGGTTGATCGAGAAGCCGAACACCAGCATCAGCGCCGCGGCGCCCAGCATCGACAGCGGGATCGTCACCACCGGGATCAGCACCGCGCGCACCGAGCCCAGGCACAGGAAGATCACCAGCACCACGATCACCACCGCCTCGAGCAGCGTGTGGCGCACCTCGTCGATCGAGGCCTCGATGAAGCGCGCGAGCTCGAACGGCAGCTGCACCTCCACGCCCGCGGGCAGGTTCTGCTTGATGCCGGGCAGCAGCTCGCGGATGCGCTTCACGATCACCAGCGGGTTGCCGTTGGGCGCGGCCTGCAGGCCGAGGTAGATGGCCTTGTCGCCGTCCATCATCGCGCTGACGTCGGCGCTCGCCGCGCCCAGCTCGACCGTGGCCACGTCGCCCAGGCGCACCAGCGCATCGCCGTCGCGCTTGATCACCATGTCGCGGAACTCGGCCACGTTCACCAGGTCGGTGTTGACACGGATGTTCGACACCACGTACAGGCCCTTGACCTGCCCCGGCGCCGCCTGCACGTTGTTCTGGCGCAGCGCGTCGGCCAGCTCGCCGGCCGAGATGCCGCGCGCGGCCATGCGGTTGGCGTCGAGCCACACGCGCATCGCCAGCGTCTGGCCGCCCGAGACCTCCACGCCCGACACGCCCTCGATCGACGCGAACTGCGGCTGCACCACGCGCGAGAGGTAGTCGGTGAGCGCGGGCACGCCCATGGTCTTGCTCGAGAAACCCACGTAGGCCACGGCCGTGGCCTCGCCCGATGACTTGAGGATCACCGGGTCGAAGGCCTCCTGCGGCAGCCGGTACTTGACCTGGCTCACCTGCGCCATCGCCTGCGTGAGCGCCTGGTTGGCGTCGGCGTTGAGCTTCATGCGCACGGTGATCACGCTGCGGCCCAGCGTGGACGAGGACGACAGGTAGTCGACGTTCTCGATCGTGGCCACCGCCTGCGCGATCGGCTGCGTGACGAAGCCCTGCATCAGCTCGGGCGAGGCGCCCGGGTACTGGGTGGTGATGGTCAGCGTGGTGCTCTCGGTCAGCGGGTACTGGCGCACCGGCAGCGAGCCGAGGGCGCGCGCGCCCAGCAGCAGGATCAGCGTGCTCACCACCAGCGCCAGCACGGGCCGGCGCACGAACAGGTCGGTGAATCTCATGACTTGCGCTCCTGCGCGGCCAGCGTGTCCTGCGCCATCGGCTGCACCGCGGCGCCGCCGTACAGGCGCAGCTGGCCCGAGGTCACGACGCGCTCGCCGGCCTTCAGGCCCTTCTCGATCACCACCTGGCCGTCCTGCCGGTCGCCGGCCGTCACGAACAGCTGCTGCACCACGAAGCCTTCGCCCTTGTCGGCCGGGCGCACCACGTAGACCGAGTCGCCGTGCGTGCTGTAGGTGAGGGCGGTCTCGGGCACGGTGATGGCGTCGGCGCGCGGCGGCAGCGCCACGCGCGCGCTCACGTACATGCCGGGCGCGAGCGCGCCGTCGGCGTTGTCGATCGCGGCCTGCAGCCGCACGGTGCGCGTGTCGCTGCCGATCTGCGGCTCGATCGCGCTGAGCCGGGCCTGGAAGGCGCGGCCGGGCCAGGCGTCGACGTTGAGCAGCACCTGCTGGTTGCGCTGGAGCGCGGGCAGGGCGGCCTCGGGCAGGGTGATGGTCGCGAGCAGCGTGCGGGCATCGGTCAGCGAGACCAGCGCATCGCCGGCACGCACGAACTGCCCGAGGTTGACCTTGCGCAGGCCCAGCCGGCCGTCGAAGGGCGCCACGATGCGCTTCTGGGCGATCTGCGCCTGCAGCCGCCGCAGTTCGCCGCTGGCCTGGTCGTAGCCGGCCTGCGCCTGGTCGAGCTGCTCCTGCGTGGCGGCCTGCTGCGGCAGCAGCCGGCGCGTGCGCTCGAGCAGCGCCCTGGCATTGGCACGCTGCGCCTGCAGGCGTTCGAGGTCGCCCTGCTCGGGCGCGTCGTTGAGCTGCACCAGCAGCTGGCCCGCGCGCACCTCGGCGCCCGCGGTGAAGAGGATCTTCGCGATCCGCCCCTCCGCTTCGGCCGGCACTTCCACCTGCCGGTTCGCCTCCAGCGTGCCGATGCCGCCGAGGAAGCGCGGCAGTTCGGTCTGCCGCGCGACGGCCACCGCCACCTGCGCCGGCGGCATGCCGCCACCGCCGCCGTCGGCCGCCTTCGATTTCGCCACGAGGCCGTAGCCGGCCCCTCCCACCACCACTGCCGCGAGGCCGGCTCCGAGCCAGGCCCTTGATCGTGCGTTCATGATCTTACCATTATTAATCAAAGAAAGTGCTTGGATTATTGGCGGGCTCGCGCGGGCCTGTCGAATAAAGGAAAGCAATGCCCCCGATGAAGGCGGGCTATCCGGGTCGTGTCGTGCATCTGGAATCTCCGAAAGTCGAGCGGCACATGCCGCTGCTTCGAAGACGGGCCATGGGGGCGGTTTGTGACGCGCGCGGCGCGCGCGATTCACCGGCGCGGCGGCCGTGCATTGCGCGCGGAGCCGGGGGCCGATGTACATTGCGGCCTGCTCAGGAATCTTTCAGCATGGCCACCAAGTCCCGAAAAAAGCCCGCGGCCGTCACCGAGGACGAGGTCTTCGACATCGCTGCCGAGCTGTTCCGGGCCATGGCCGCGCCCATGCGGCTGAAGATCGTCAGCCTGCTGTGCAACGGCGAGAAGAACGTGAGCGAGCTGCTGGCCGAGATCGACACCACGCAGCCCAACATGTCGCAGCACCTCAACACCCTCTACCAGGCAGGCGTGCTCGCGCGGCGCCGCGAGGGCGTGAGCATCTACTACAGCATCGCGAACGAGACCGTGGTGGCGCTGTGCCGCAGCATCTGCGTGCAGATCGCCATCGAGCAGGCCTGAGGCCCGTGCCGGGCCGCCGCCCTCAGGGCTTCAGGTAGACGTAGCCTTCCTGCGCCTGCAGCCGTGCCACCTCGGCCACGCCCGAGGGCACCACCTTCGCTTCCATCAGCAGCCGGCCCGCGTCGATGTTGCGCGTGGTCAGCGTGTTGTTGCAGACGTCGAACACCACGCCGCGCGCGGCCAGCGCGCTCACCGGGCCGCTGAACTCGCGGCCCTTGCTGTCCTTCGCGTCGCTCAGCAGGAAATCGATGCCGGGCCCGTGCGTGACCACCACGATCTTCGCCTTCGGGTCGGCGTTCAGGTGGTTCGTGATGTTGGCGAGGATGGCCGCGCTGGTCTCCACGCCGGTGTTGACGTGATAGACCGCCTTGACCACCTGCTGCGCGCCGGCGAACGAGGCCGCGATGGCGAGAAGGAACGCGATGAATGCCTGTCTCATGGGGAAACCCTCGGTCGTTGTCGTGGTCCCCAAAATATCATCTTCTACTTATATTTACAGCCGGGCAAGTCCGGGGTCGCGCGGCGATGCATCGCGCGACGATGGAAAAAAGAGAGACGCCACGATGTTCCCGCTCCTTCTTCGCGCGCTGTTGCCGCTGGCCTTCGGCCTCTTCGTGGCGAGCGCGGGTGCCGCGCCCGACATCGCGCCGCGCGCCGTCGCGCCCGATGTCTACTACGTGCAGGGCGTGCCGGCACTGGGCTCGGCCGAGAACCAGAACTTCATCTCGAACGCGGGCTTCGTCGTCACGCGCGACAGCGTGGTGCTGATCGATGCGCTCGGCTCGCCGGCCGCGGCCGAGCGGCTGGTGCGGGAGATTCGCCGCATCACGCCCAAGCCGATCAGCCACGTGATCCTCACGCACTACCACGCCGACCACATCTACGGCCTGCAGGTGTTCAAGGCGCTGGGCGCGCGGGTGATCGCGCATGCGCTGGCCAGGACCTACCTGTACTCCGACGCGGCGCGGCTGCGTCTGGAGGCCTCGCGCAAGGACCTCGCGCCGTGGATCGACGAGAACACGCGGCTGGTGCCGGCCGATGTCTGGCTCGAGGGCCGCACCGAGATGACGATCGGCGGCACGCGCTTCGTGATCCAGCCCGCGGGCCCGGCCCACACGCCCGAGGACCTCGCGATCTACCTGCCGCGGCAGCAGGTGCTGTTCTCGGGCGACGTGGTGTTCCGCAACCGCATTCCCTACGTGGGCACGGCCGACAGCCGCCACTGGATCGCGGCGCTCGATGCGCTGCTCGCGCTCGACGCGCGCACCATCGTGCCGGGCCACGGGCCGGCCTCCTCCGATCCGAAGCAGGACCTGCAGCTCACACGCGACTACCTCGTGTTCCTGCGCGAGGCCATGCGCAAGGCCGCGGCCGACATGACGCCCTTCGAGGAAGCCTATGCGGCCACCGACTGGTCGCGCTACGAAGCCATGCCGCTGTTCAAGGCCGCGAACCGCATGAATGCCTACAACACCTACCTGCTGATGGAGCAGGAGACGCGATGAACGCGCGCGGCCCGACACGGCGCCTGGCCCTCGCCGGCATCGCGCTGTCTTGCGCATGGCCCGTGGCGCATGCGGCCGAGTCGGCGCTGCCCGCGCCGGACTCGCTGGCCGATGCGCTCGCCAGTGCGCTCGCGCGTTCACAGCCTTTGGTCGTGATGGCCAGCCTGCGCGGCTGTCCCTTCTGCCGCATCGTGCGCGAGCACTACCTGATGCCCGAGCTGGCGACGGGCCTGCCCGTGGTGCAGATCGACCTGCGCGACCGCCGCATGGTGCGCGACTTCGACGGCACGCCGCGCACGCACGAGGCCATGCTCGCGGCCTGGGGCATCGCGGTCGCGCCCACGCTGCTGTTCTTCGGCCGCGGCGCGCGCGAGGTCGCCGAGCGGCTCGCGGGCGGGGCCTCGGATTTCTACGGCGCCTACCTCGAGCAGCGGTTGAACCAGGCCCGCGCGGCCGTGCGCGTGTGATCGCGAGCTAGCGTTATGCATGAGCGTGCCGAGCGGGTTTCCCCCAGGCACGAAGCCCTTCCCATCGACGCACGGACTCCTAAAATCAATACATAACGATTTACTTATTTAACGATGAAACTGGCAGCTTCGATGCGAGTTTCGAGGAGACGAAATTGAAGTTGTTGCCGTCGCTCGCGGTCGCCGCCGCATTGCTGATCTGCGTCCAGGCGCATGCGAGCAAGGAGCTGGCCCAGAAGAATGCCTGCCTCGCCTGCCACGCGACCGACAAGAAGCTCGTGGGCCCGGCCTACCAGGACGTCGCGAAGAAGTACGCGGGCCAGTCCGATGCGCTGGCCGTGCTCACCGCGAGCATCCAGAAGGGCAGCAGCGGCAAGTGGGGCCCGGTGCCGATGCCGGGCCAGCCCGCGCTGAGCGAGGCCGACGCCAAGTCGCTGGCCGCGTGGGTGCTGGGCGGCGCCAAGTAGGCGGTTGCGAAGGCCTGCGATGAGCAACATCCAGCAGCCCGGCCAGGTGCGCAAGGCGCCCGAGAACTTCGTCGACGCGCAGGGCGTGCGCACCGTGTTCTCGGAAGCGCGCAAGGGCCGCCGCGATTTCATCCGCGGTGCCTTCGCGGCCGCCGTCGCGGGCGGCGCGGCAACGTCGGCGTTCGCGCAGGCCGATGGCGATCCCGCGATCCTCCAACTGCCCGCGCACAGCACCGGCCTCGGCCAGCCCGTGGTCACCGACGGCTACGGCAAGCCCTCGAAGTACGAGGCCAACGTACAGCGCCGCCAGAGCCCCGGCCTCACGCCGACCGCGCAGGCCTCGGTCTCGTTCGCGCCGCTGCAGTCGCTGTTCGGCATCGTCACGCCCAGCGGCCTGCACTTCGAGCGCCATCACCAGGGCTGGTGGGACATCGATCCTTCGAAGCACCGCCTGATGATCAACGGCCTCGTGAAGGCCGCGAAGGTCTTCACGCTCGACGAGCTGATGCGGCTGCCCTCGGTGTCGCGCTTCCACTTCATCGAGTGCGGCGCCAACACCGGCATGGAGTGGGGCAATGTCGCGGTGCCCACCGCGCAGTACACGCACGGCATGCTGTCGTGCAGCGAATTCACGGGCGTGCCGTTGATCACGCTGCTCGAGATGGCCGGCGCCGACCTCAAGGGCGAGCGCTTCGTGCTGGCCGAGGGCGCGGACGGCTCCTCGATGACGCGCACCATCCCGATGAGCCTGGTGCGCTCGGGCGAGGTGCTGGTGGCCTACGGCCAGAACGGCGAGATGCTGCGGCCGGAGCAGGGCTATCCGCTGCGCCTGGTGGTGCCGGGCGTGCAGGGCGTGAGCTGGGTCAAGTACCTGCGCCGCATCGAGCTCGGCGACATGCCCTACGGCACCAAGGACGAGACCGTGCACTACGTCGACCTGATGCCCGACGGCCAGCATCGCCAGTACACCAGCGTGCAGGAATGCAAGAGCGTGGTGACCACGCCCTCGGGCGGGCAGACGCTGCTGGACAAGGGCTTCTACAACATCACCGGCCTGGCCTGGTCGGGGCGCGGCAAGGTGAAGCGCGTCGACGTCAGCGTGGACGGCGGGCGCAACTGGCGCAGCGCGCGGCTCGAGTCGCCGGTGCTCTCGAAGTGCCTCACGCGCTTCAACATCGACTGGGCGTGGGACGGTTCGCCCGCGATCATCCAGAGCCGCGCGATGGACGACACCGGCTACGTGCAGCCCAGCTACCGCCAGCTGCGCGCGGTGCGCGGCACACGCTCGATCTATCACAACAACGCGATCCAGTCCTGGCAGGTGCAGGCGAGCGGGGAGGTGGCGAATGTCCAGCTCGGCTAGCCGCATCGTGCTGCGCGCGCTGCTGGCGATCGCGGGCTGCGGCGTCTGCATCGCCGCCTGGGCGCAACCGAAGGCCGCCTACCCGGGCATCGGGCGCGACGCCACGCCGAAGGAAGTGGCGGCCTGGGACATCGACGTGCGCCCCGACTTCAAGGGCCTGCCCAAGGGCTCGGGCTCGGTCGCGCGCGGCCAGGACATCTGGGAGGGCAAGTGCGCCTCCTGCCACGGCGTGTTCGGCGAATCGAACCAGGTGTTCAGCCCCATCGTCGGCGGCACCACGGCCGAGGACATCAAGACCGGCCACGTCGCGCGGCTCAAGGACCCGGCCTTCCCGGGCCGCACCACGCTGATGAAGGTGGCGAGCCTCTCGACCGTCTGGGACTACGTCTACCGCGCCATGCCCTGGAACCAGCCCAAGTCGCTGACGCCCGACGACGTGTTCGCCGTCACCGCCTACATGCTGAACCTCGGCGGCATCGTGCCCGACGACTTCACGCTGTCGGACCGCAACATCCGCGAGGTGCAGGCGCGCATGCCGAATCGCAACGGCACCACCACCGCGCATGCGATGTGGCCGGGCAACGAGTTCGGCCGCGCGGCGAAACCCGACGTGGCGGCGGTCGCCTGCATGCGCGACTGCGTGCCTGCCACGCAGACCGTGTCGCAGCTGCCGCCGCATGCGCGCGGCAGCCACGGCAACCTCGCCGAGCAGAACCGGCTGGTGGGCCCGCAGCGCGGCATCGACACCGCGCCGGCCGCGAAGACCGGCGCGCCGGCAGCCGCCGCGCCCACCTCGAAGGCCCCGCTCGCCGTGCTCGAGAAGAACAGTTGCGTCGCCTGCCACGGCATGACGCAGAAGCTCGTCGGCCCCGCCTTCTCCGACATCGCGAAGAAATACCCGGGCCAGGTCGACCACCTGCTCGAGAAGATCAAGAGCGGCGGCAGCGGCGTATGGGGTGCGATCCCGATGCCGCCGCAGACCATCGGCGACGACGATGCCAGGGCCGTGGCGCGCTGGCTCGCCGAAAGCGCCGGGCCATGACATCGCAACGGCGCACCCGGCCCACCATCGATTCGACAGGAGACAAGCCATGAAGAACCGCAGACAGATCCTCCAGCAGTCCGCCGCGCTCGCGGGCCTCGCCGCCACCGGCGCCTGGCTGCCGGCCAGCGCGCTGGCCTATACCAAGGAAGCCTTCGAGGCCAAGAGCGTGGCCGATGCGCTCAAGGCCATCGGCGCGGGCACGCCCACCGAGAGCAAGGAGGTCACGATCACCGGCCCCGACATCGCCGAGAACGGCGCCGTGGTGCCGCTGAGCGTCGCGACCTCGCTGGCCGGCGTGAAGCAGCTGATGCTGCTGGTCGAGAAGAACCCGAACGCGGTGGTCGCGATCTTCAACACCTCGGAGTTCGTCGAGGCGAACTTCACCACGCGCGCCAAGCTGGGCCAGTCCTCCGACGTGTACGCGATCGCCGTCATGAACGACGGCAAGGCGCTGTTCGCGAAGAAGGAAGTCAAGGTCACGCTGGGCGGCTGCGGCGGCTGACGCCGGCGCCAGTCCCCCCACGAAGAAACAACGAGAGAAGGAGACCCACCATGGCAGATCCCATGCGCATCCGCGCCCAGGCCGCGGGCGACAAGACGACCGTCCGCATCCTGATGGCGCACGAGATGGAAACCGGCCAGCGCAAGGACGCCGCGGGCAAGACCATCCCGGCCTGGTTCATCCAGGAGGTCACGGCCTCGCTCAACGGCAAGACCGTGCTCACGGCCGACTGGGGCCCCGCGGTCTCGAAGAACCCGTTCATGCAGTTCACGCTCAAGGGCGCGAAGGCGGGCGACAAGATCTCGGTGACCTGGAAGGACAACCGCGGCGACACCCGCACCGACGAAGCCACCGTCAGCTAGGCGGTCGCCATGCGCAAGATCCCACTCCCGTGCCTGCTGCTGCTGGCGGGCAGCCTGTCGCTGCATGCCGCCGCGCAGAAGACCACCGCCGAAGGCATCGCCGAGTACCGCGCGCTGCTGCAGGACGGCAACCCGGCCGAGCTGTTCGAGGCCAAGGGCGAAGACCTCTGGAAGCAGAAGCGCGGGCCCAAGGGGGCCTCGCTCGAGAAGTGCGACCTCGGCAAGGGCCCGGGCGTGGTCAAGGGCGCGTTCGCCGAACTGCCGCGCCACTTCGCCGACACCGGCCGCGTGCAGGACATGGAGTCGCGCCTGTTGACCTGCATGCAGACCCTGCAGGGCTTCGATGCCGCCGAGATCGCGAAGACGCCGTTCGGCAGCGGCGAGCAGAAGAACCTCGAGGCGCTGGTGGCCTGGATCTCGGCCGAGTCGAAGGGCATGGCGCTGAACCTGCCGCAGTCGCATGCGAGCGAGCGTCGCGCCTACGAGGTGGGCAAGCGCCTGTTCTTCCTGCGCGCCGGCCCGCACGACTTCGCCTGCGCCACCTGCCATGGCGCCGACGACAAGCGCATCCGGCTGCAGGACCTGCCGAACCTCACGAAGAGCCCCGGTGCCGGCGACGGCTTCGGTGCCTGGCCGGCCTACCGCGTGTCCTCGGGCGAGCTCTGGGGCATGCAGCGGCGGCTCAACGACTGCTTCCGCCAGCAGCGCTTTCCCTACCCGGGCTATGCCAGCGACGTGACCATCGCGCTGGCCGTGTACATGGGCGTCAACGGCAAGGGCGTGAAGACCACGGCCCCGGCCATCAAGCGCTGAAGGAACGCGACATGAATGCCGACCACATCCTGGGCGCCGTCGCGGTCGCCTGCGCGCTGGCCCTGTTCGGCTGCGCGAGCGCCGACAGCGCGGCCGACATCGACCGCTACACGGCCGAGGCCCTGAAGAGCTCGTTCCGTGACCAGGGCATCGCCAAGGTCGACCGCCTCGTGCAGGACCCGGCCAACCGCGCCTGCAGCGAGGCCGACGCCAGCGGCAAGCCGCTCGACGAGAAGACCGCCAAGGAGATCGAGGCGGCCAACATGAAGACCATCCGCTGGCCCGCCGACGGCAGGTTCGTCGGCGACTGGCGCGAGGGCGAGAAGATCGCGCAGAACGGGCGCGGCCTGACCTGGACCGACGCGGCCGCCTCCGCCAAGGGCCCGGCCAACGGCGGCAACTGCTACAACTGCCACCAGATGTCGAAGGAGGAGATCTCCTTCGGCACCCTCGGCCCCAGCCTCTACCAGTACGGCAAGCTGCGCGGCGTGAGCGACCCGGCGGCCGCGGCCTCGAAGCCGATCGTCGACTACACCTGGGGCAAGCTCTGGAACGCGCGCGCCTACAACGCCTGCTCGAACATGCCGCGCGTCGGCCATTCGGGCATCCTCGACGAAGCACAGATCCGCGACGTGATGGGGCTGCTGCTCGATCCGCAGTCGCCGGTCAACCGATAGACGCAGAGGGCCCGCCGTTTCCATGAACCTTTCCAAGCGCGAGTTCCTGCAACTGCTGGGCGCCGGCAGCGTGGCCGGCCTGGGCCTGGGGCGCCACGACGGCGCCGGCGCGGCCGGTGCCGTCGATGCGATGTACGTGCTGCCGCGCTTCGGCAACGTGTCGCTGCTGCACATGACCGACTGCCATGCGCAGCTCAAGCCGCTGTACTTCCGCGAACCCAGCGTGAACATCGGCCTGGGCAGCATGCGCGGCAAGGTGCCGCACCTGGTCGGCGAGCAGTTGCTCAAGGCCGCGGGCGTCGCGCCCGGCACGCGCGTGGCGCATGCGCTCACGCACCTCGACTTCGACCGTGCGGCACAGCGCTACGGCAAGGTCGGCGGCTTCGCGCACCTCGCCACCCTGGTGAAGCAGCTCAAGGCCAGCCGGCCCGGCGCGCTGCTGCTCGACGGCGGCGACACCTGGCAGGGCTCGGCCACCTCGCTGTGGACCCAGGCGCAGGACATGGTCGATGCCTGCAAGCTGCTCGGCGTCGACGTGATGACCGGCCACTGGGAGTTCACCTACGGCATGGAGCGCGTGAAGGAGATCATCGAGAAGGACTTTGCGGGCCGCGTCGAGTTCGTCGCGCAGAACGTCAAGACCGCCGACTTCGGCGACCCGGTCTTCAAGCCCTACGTCATGCGCGAGATCAACGGCGTGCCCTGCGCCATCGTGGGCCAGGCCTTTCCCTACACGCCGATCGCCAACCCGCGCTACATGGTGGCCGACTGGACCTTCGGCATCCAGGACGACAACCTGCAGCGCGTGGTGGACGAGGCGCGTGCCAAGGGCGCGCAGGTGGTGGTCGTGCTCTCGCACAACGGCATGGACGTCGATCTCAAGATGGCCAGCCGCGTGCGCGGCGTCGACGCCATCCTCGGCGGTCACACGCACGACGGCACGCCCATGCCCACGCTGGTGAGCAATGCCGGCGGCCAGACCATCGTGGTCAACGGCGGCTCCAACGGCAAGTTCCTCGGCGTGCTCGATTTCGAGGTCAAGGGCAAGAAGGTCAGCGACTTCCGCTATCGCCTGCTGCCGGTGTTCTCCGACCTGATCCCGGCCGACCGCGAGATGGACGCGCTGATCACGCGCATCCGCGCGCCCTACGAAGCGAAGCTGTCCGAAACCCTGGCGCACACCGACGGCACGCTGTACCGGCGCGGCAACTTCAACGGCACCGGCGACCAGCTGCTGCTCGACGCGCTGATGGAGGTGCAGGACGCGCCGATCGCCTTCTCGCCCGGTTTCCGCTGGGGCACCTCGCTGCTGCCGGGCCAGCCCATCACGCGCGAATGGCTGATGGACATGACCGCCACCACCTACTCGTACGCCACCGTCACGCCGATGAGCGGCGAGATGCTCAAGACCGTGCTCGAGGACGTCTGCGACAACCTGTTCAACCCCGACCCCTACTACCAGCAGGGCGGCGACATGGTGCGCGTGGGCGGCCTGCAGTACGCCTGCGATCCCACGGCCGCGATGGGCCAGCGCATCCAGGACATGCGCCTGGACGGCAAGCCCATCGAGGCCGGCCGCACCTACAAGGTGGCGGGCTGGGCGCCGGTCAGCGAGGAGGCGCGCAGCGCCGGCAACAAGCCGGTGTGGGAGGTGATCGAGCCCTGGCTGAAGTCGCGCAAGTTGGTGGCCGCGCGCGCGCCCGAGGCGCCGGTGCTGAAGAACGTCGCGCCCAATCCGGGGCTGGCCTGACGGCCGTCGGCGGGCGCGTGGCCCCGCGCCGCGCTCCCTAGAATCGCCGCATGTCTGTCGAGCAGGTCTCCCTCCTCACCTCGTTCGCGCTCGCGGCCGCCTTCGCGCTCTCGGCCGTGTTCGGCGCCGTGGCGCGCGCCACGCGTTTTTGCACCATGGGCGCCATCAGCGACGTGGTCAACCTCGGCGACTGGACGCGCGTGCGGCAATGGGCCGCGGCCGGCGGCGTCGCGCTGATCGGTTTCTCGGCGCTGGTGTTCGCGGGCTGGGTCGATGCCGACCGCACGCTCTATGCATCGAACCGCATCCTCTGGCTCTCGGCGCTGGTCGGCGGCCTGCTGTTCGGCTTCGGCATGGTGCTGGCCTCGGGCTGCGGCAACAAGACGCTGGTGCGCGTCGGCGGCGGCAGCCTCAAGGCGCTGGTCGTGCTGCTGGTGATGGGCATCGCGGCCTTCGCCACGCTCAAGGGCATCACCGCCGTGCTGCGCGTGGCCACCGTCGACGCGGTGCACCTGGAGCTGGCCGTCAATGCCTCGCTGCCCGAGGTGCTGGCCGGCGCGCTGCGCATGCAGGCCGCGCCGCTGCGGCTCGCGATCGGGCTGGTCGCGGGTGGCGCGCTGATCGCCTGGGCCACCTGGGGCCGGCGCGATGCGCGCAGCCTCGCGGGCGGGCTCGCCATCGGCGCACTGGTGGTGGCCGCCTGGTGGCTCAGCGGCCACTGGGCCGTGGTCGAGGAGCATCCGCTCACGCTCGAGCACGTGTTCCTCGCCACCAACTCCGGCCGCGCCGAGGCGCTGAGCTTCGTCACGCCCGTGGCCTATGCGCTCGACTGGCTGATGTTCTACAGCGACGCCAACAAGCTGCTGACCCTGGGTATCGCCTCGGTGGCCGGCGTGATCGTGGGTGCCGCCGCGCAGGCGCTGTGGACGCGCGAGTTCCGCTGGGAGGGCTTCGCCGGCAGCGGCGACCTCGCGCACCACCTGGGCGGCGCCGTGCTGATGGGCATCGGCGGCGTCACCGCCATGGGCTGCACCATCGGCCAGGGCTTGAGCGCGCTCTCCACGCTGAGCCTCGCGAGCCTGCCGGCGATCGTCGGCATCGTCGCGGGCGCGGTGGCGAGCCTCAAGTACCAAGCCTGGCAGTTACAGCGCGACCTTTGATCGCGTTGCGCGCGCCATGCTTGACCCGGCCCCTGCGGCCACCTCGATAAACACGGCATCGCAGCAAAACCGAGGTGATCCCGTGACCCCTTCTTCCCGTTTCCTGAATCCGTCCGAGGCCGCGCGCCGGCTCGGCGTGTCCGCCAAGGCCCTGCGGCTGTACGAGCAGCGCGGCCTGCTGGTGCCGGCGCGTACGGCCGCAGGCTGGCGTTCCTACGGGCCCGCCGAGATGGCGCGCGCCACCGAGATCGTCGCGCTGCGCGCGCTGGGCCTCAGCCTCGCGCAGGTGGCGCGTGTGCTCGAGGGCGATGCGCAAGGGCTGGCGCCGGCCCTGGCAGCGCACCAGGCGGCGCTCGAAGCCAAGGCGCGAGAGCTCGACGCCACGCTGGAGAAAGTGCGTGGCCTGCGCGACGAACTCGCGCGCGGACGCCTGCCCGCGCCCGGCGAACTCGCGCGCCTGCTGCAGCCCGACACCCGGCCCGCGCTCGAATTCGAGCTGCCCTGGCCCTGGGGCGGCGAACGCTTCGCGCTGAGCGACATCCGGCCCATCAACCACATCGTCGGCCCGCTGGGCAGCGGCAAGACGCGGCTCGCGTTGCGCATTGCCGAGCGGCTGCCGGGCGCGATCTTCCTGCCGCTCGACCGCGCCGAGGGCGATGCCACCGCCACGCGGTTGCGTGAAGACGCCGCCCTGCGATCGCGCGTCGATGCCGCGCTGGCCTGGCTCGTGGAGGACGGCGCCACCGGATCCGAGGCCCTGACCGCGCTGCTGGCCGGCCTCGAGGCCGAAGGCCCCGCCGCCATCGTCGTCGACATGGTGGAGCAGGGCCTCGACCACGCGACCCAGGAAGCGCTGATCGCCCACCTGCGCCGCCGCGGTGCCGAGGCGCGGCCGCTGTTCCTGCTCACGCGATCGAGCGCTTTCCTCGATCTCGCGGCGGTCGGCGCGCACGAGTCGATCCTGCTGTGCCCGGCCAACCACAGCCCGCCGACCTATGTCGCGCCCTTCGAAGGCGCACCGGGCTACGAGGCCGTTGCCACCTGCCTCGCGACGCCCGAGGTGCGCGCGCGCACGCAGGGCGTGATCGCGTGGCGGCCGAAGGTGGCCTGAGAACGACCCGCTCCCGATCCTGCCGGCGCGCATGTCGGATCCCGCTGGCTGACGCCGGGCCGTCAGCGTGTTCCACTGCCGGGAGTTCCCCTGGATGCTTTCATGAGCCCCACGCAGATCGATCATTTCAGGACCCACGGCTGTCTCCACCTCGAAGGCTTCCACCCGAAGCCCCGCGTGGCTCCGCTGCGCCAGAAGCTGCGCGACGAACTCAAGCGCCTGGCCGGCGCCAAGGGTGGCCTGAGCGCGGTGCAGCGCCTGCCGCTGTTCCAGCAGATCGGCAAGCTCTCGGCGCTCGTGAACCTGCCCGGCTTGCACGAGGCGCTGGTCACGCCGGCGTTGCTCGACTTCATCGCGAAGCTCGGCCACCGCGCCCCGCCGTCCGCCGCCGCCACGGGCCACCCGGGCACGCAGCTGCTGCTGTCGCCGCCAGGGCAAGGCGACTGGACCCTGCAGGCCCTGAACTGGCATGTGGACCTCGCGGCGCGGCCGCAGGATACGCTGCCCGGCGTGCAGGCCTTCTTCCTGATCGACGACGTGGCACCGCATGGCGGCGCCACGCTCGCGCTCGCGGGCTCGCACCGCATCGACACGCGGCGGCCGGCCTCGGATTCGCAACCCGCGCTGCGCGAACTGCTCAAGGACCCGGCGGACCTGGAGCGCCGCCTGGGCGAGCAGGGCCTGGCCATCGTCGAGATGTGCGGCCGCGCCGGCGACGTGTTCCTGATGGACATGCGCGTGCTGCACACGCCCTCGGTCAATGCGACGAAGCAGCCGCGGATGATGGCGACCACGCGCTGCATCTTCGGCACCTGACGCGCCGCGACGAGACGCCGAGGCGTCAAGGCCGCGCGCATCGGCCACGCGAAAATCCCCGCATGGACATCGAAAAATTCCCGAGCGCGCTGATGCACACCATCGGCTTTTCGCAGCTGCTGCGCAGCGATGCCGAGGCCGGCCTCGCGCGCGTGCGCTTCACCGCGCGGCCCGAGTTCGCGCACAGCAACGGCACGGTGGTGCAGGGCGGGCTGGTCACCGCATGGCTCGATTGCGCGATGGCCTTCGCGGTGAACGCGAAGGACGCTGCGGCCGGCCTCGCGAGCCTCGAGCTCAAGATCTCGTTCCTCGACCGGGCCGACGTCGCCACTTTCGAGGCCGAGGCGCGCATCCTGCGCTGGGGCCGCAGCGTGGTGTTCCTCGAGGCCGACCTCTGGTCGCTCGATGGCCGGCTGATCGCGCGCGCCTCGTCCACCGGCAAGCTCGTGCGACGAGGCGCCTGAGCGCCCCGCCGCGCGCGATCAGCGACGCCGCCGGCGCGCGGCCACCAGGCCCGCCACGCCGAGCGCGGCCAGCGCCAGGTCGACCAGGTCCAGCGCGCCGCCGCTCCTGCGGAAGGGGAATGCGATCGGCATCACCGGCTGTTCCGGCGTCACCTCGGGCGCGGCCTTGACGTTCAGGAACGCGGCCGACACCGAGCCGGGCTTGTCGTCCTCGTTGATGCCCTGCACGTAGACCATGTGGCGGCCCGGTGCGAGGCCCGTGGTGTCGAGCATGCCGCTCGCGGTCCGGGTCGCTTCCTCGAGGCCGGGGCTGGCCTGGTCCGAGGCCGAGAGCGCCAGCGGGATGCCGACCGCGCCGGCCTCCCACGGCAGCTTGCCGACATAGGCCAGCGCCGTCTTGATCTTCTTGACGACCGGCACCGGCGGCGCCGGAATGTCCGACTGGCCAGGCTTCGAATAGAGGTAGCGGTTGTCGTCCACGGTCGCGGTGACGAGCGCCTTCGTTCCCGCCTGCACGGCCTCGGCGGCGATCTTCACGTCGACCGTGTCCGGTCCCTGCGGCAACTGGTAGGGCCGGTACAGCACGCGGCTCAGGTAGTGGAAGCCGTTGAAGTTCTCGGGATAGACCTCCTTGTTGAAGTTGTCGCAGCTCTCGTAGAAGGAGCGGCCCATCTCCACCGTGTACGAAGGCGCGCCCAGGTAGCCGTAGACGGCGTCCTTGGTCGTTCCCTCGGTGTCGTAGCCGAGCACCTGCTGCGCCGAATACTTGTTGTGATAGGCCATGCGCTGCGCGATGGTGGCCAGCCCGAGGTTGTTGGGCGTCTGGATGTTGTTCTCGTTCTCGGAGCGCCGCACGCCCCAGGACCAGAGGATGGCGCGCGCCGCGCTGTGCAGGTCGATGAACACCCCGCCGCCGTAGTTCTCGTCGGCGCCGGTCTTCCAGTCGAACTCGCCGGCACCGCCGTTGTCGCGGTTCTGCGCGTTGCAATAGGTCGCGCTCTTGGGCCGCCCGTCGGGCAGCGCGCCGCCCTCCCACTTGCAGGCGGCCTGGTTCCAGCTGCCGCGCACGTAGTCGAGCACCACCTGCGTCTCGGGCTCGGAAACGGCCGCGGTGCCGCGATAGTCCTCGGCGCACTGGTTGTCGGAAGCCCCGGGCCCGCCCGTGCGCCAGCCGAAGGGGTAGTTGCGGTTCAGGTCGACCCCGCCGCTGCGTGCGGTGCTGCAGGCGGCCGTGGCGTAGTTGGTGTTCTTGCGCTGCCGGGCCGTGATCTGCTGCTCGGCGATCGAGCGGCCGTCGGGGTTGTGGACGACGAAGTGGTAGCGGTTGGTGTCGAGCATCATGCGGGCGTTCGCATCGGTCTCGTAGTTGTCGAGCAACCACTCGATGTACTTCATGCCGACTTCCTGCGGGGCGTACTCGCGGGCATGGATGCCGCCGGTCCAGACCATGTTCGGCGGCTTCTGCGCCTGCGCGTCCTGCTTCTCGAAGTTGCCGGCCACGATCACGCGGATCGGGTAGGGCTCGGTGGGAAACAGGCTCAGGTTGAAGGTGTTGAGAACGCTCGCGGGCAGGTACTTGACCAGCAGGTTGACCCAGGACGAATTCGTGTTGTTGTCGGAGTCCGTGCCGGGTTGCCGGTACTGGCCGCCCATCCAGGTCTTGCCGAGCGTCTGCACCTTCACCAGCTTCGGATACTTGGCGGCCAGCTCGTCGAAGCTGCTGTAGACCTGCCCGACGGTGCGGTAGCAGGCCGCATGCGAACCGCCGTCGGAGATCTTCTTCGTGCCCGGCGTGGTGTCCGGTGCGGGCGAGGCCTGCTTGCCCACGCCCTTGGTGATGTAGTCGCGGATCCGGGCCGTCTCGGCCTCGTTGATCTGCACGGGAAGGCCCAGCATCCGCAGCTGCGCCAGTTCGCCCGGGCCGACCTCCGCCGACACCGTGCGGGCCTTCTGGTCCACGTAGGCATGGTCGAGCAGCCGGGTCAGGGCGTTGAGATCGTTGTCGCTGGCGTAGGGCACGACGATCGAATAGACCTGGACCCAGTCGCCGGTGTCGGGCGATTGCGCCGACACCGGATGGCCGGCCGCGATGGCGGCGGCGAGCACGATGGACCATTGCGTGGGACGTGAGATGCGATGACTGATCCTCATGACAATTCCCCTTGTTTTGTTGAACAAAAATTGGCCGACCACAGCTTGAAGGCCCATCGGCCGGGGTTCGATAGTGATTACCCGGATTCCGCGCGCGGGCAGGCTGTGGAAGTCGCGCCGATACACTGCCGCGCATGCAAGACCCGCCGTCCTCCTCGCCGGTGCCCGCGCGCTGGCGCGGCCCCGTCGTGCTCGCGAGCCTGATGCTCGCGCTGCAGGCGGGTGGCGAGCCGGTCTACGAGGCACTGCGCTACGAGCGCTCGGCCGTGCTCGGCGGACAACTCTGGCGCCTGCTCACGGCGCACCTGGTGCACCTCGGCTGGACGCATTGCCTGCTGAACCTTGGCGGGTTGGCCGTGTGCGCGGCGTTCGCGAAGGACCGCGCCGGCGCGCGCGCCTGGGCCGGCGCCTTCGTCGCGCTGGCGCTCGGCGTGAGCGCCTTGCTGCTGCTGGCATCGCCCCGGGTCGCGGACTACGCGGGGCTGTCGGGCGTGCTGTACGGCCTGTTCGTCTGGGTGCTCGCGCCGCAGGCCTGGCGCGGCGACCTGCCGGCCCGGCTGGCACTGGCCGTCGTGGCGGCCCGCATCGGCTGGCAGCTGTGGAGCGAGCCCACCGAGGCACAGCGTGCACTGATCGGCGGCGAGGTGCTGGTGCAGGCGCATCTCTATGGCGCGGCATGCGCCGTGCTGCTCGTGCTCGCGCAGGCGCCGCGCAGCCGTTCCCCCGCCTGATCCAAAGCCGCCCCGGGCGGCGTTTTTACGCTTTCTTTACGGCCCCCCCACCGACTCTTTCCCCCGTTTTGACGCGCATCTGCCGAGACTGCAATTCATCTTTTTGATAGCAGGAGTGATGCATGGACATCGTCTGGATGAGCGCCTTGCTGGCGCTATGGGTCGTGGTGGCGGCCATGGTCGTCGGGCTGAACCGGCTCGAGGGACCGAACCCGCCGGCAGCCAAAGAGGGAGACGCATCGTGATCGGCCTCGACGTCCTCTACGGCTTCGGCGCGCTGATCGCCGTGGTGCTGTTCGCCTACCTGGTTTTCGCGCTGATCTGCGCCGAGGAGTTCTGAGATGAGCGCCTCGGCCTGGGGCCTGCTGGCCCTCTTCTTCGCGCTGCTCCTGCTGCTGGCCTGGCCGGTCGGCAGGTTCCTCGCGGCGCTGTGCAACGAACGCGTGCCGCGCTGGATGGCGCGCGTCGAATCCCCGTTCTACAAGCTGGCCGGCGTGGCGCCGGCGCAGTCGATGAACTGGCGCGTCTACGCGATGGCGCTGCTGGCCTTCAACACGGTCGGCGCGATCGTGGTCTACGGCCTGCAGCGGCTGCAAGGGCTGCTGCCGCTCAACCCGGCCGGCATGGGCGCGGTGTCGCCCGACTCGGCCTTCAACACCGCCGTGAGCTTCGTCGCCAACACCAACTGGCAGGGCTACGCGGGCGAGTCGACGATGAGCTACCTCACGCAGATGCTCGGCCTCACGGTGCAGAACTTCGTGTCGGCCGCGACCGGCATCGCGGTGGCGTTCGCGCTGGTGCGCGGCTTCGCGCGCCGCGGCGAAGGCCAGGGCAAGGGCCTGGTCGGCAACTTCTGGGCCGACATCGTGCGCGTCACGCTGTGGGTGCTGGTGCCGATCTCCTTCGTGCTGGCGGTGGTGCTGGTGGGCCAGGGCGTGATCCAGAACTTCGACGAGTACAAGGCAGCGACCACGCTCGAGACGACCGCGTTCCAGCAGCCCAAGGCCGGCCCCGATGGCCAGCCGCTGAAGGACGACAAGGGCGCGCCGGTGATGGAGGACGCCACCACCACCACGCAGACGCTGGCCATGGGCCCGGTCGCCTCGCAGGAGGCGATCAAGATGATCGGCACCAACGGCGGCGGCTTCTTCAACGCCAACTCGGCGCACCCCTACGAGAACCCGACCGCGCTGTCGAACCTGCTGCAGATGCTGGCGATCTTCCTGATCCCCGCGGCGCTGTGCTTCACCTTCGGCCGCGTGGTGGGCGACATGCGCCAGGGCTGGGCGGTGTTCGCGGCGATGGCGATCATGTTCGTGGTCGCGGTGATGGTGCTCACGCCCGCCGAGCAGGCCGGCAACCCGCTGCTCGGCCCGCTGGGCGTCGACCAGGTGGCGAGCACGCTGCAGTCGGGCGGCTACATGGAAGGCAAGGAAGTGCGCTTCGGTATCGACGCCTCGGCGCTGTTCGCCGCCGTGACCACGGCCGCCTCGTGCGGCGCGGTCAACCTCATGCACGACTCGCTGACGCCGATCGGCGGCATGGTGCCGCTGGTGCTGATGCAGCTCGGCGAGGTGGTGTTCGGCGGCGTCGGCTCGGGCCTGTACGGCATGCTGATCTTCGCGATGCTCGCGGTGTTCATCGCCGGGCTGATGATCGGCCGCACGCCCGAGTACCTCGGCAAGAAGATCGAGGTGCGCGAGATGAAGCTGCTGTCGATCGCGATCCTGGTGACGCCGATCCTGGTGCTCGTGGGCACCGCCATCGCGGTGGTCTCGGGCGCGGGCAAGGCCGGCATCGCCAACCCCGGCGCGCACGGCTTCTCCGAGATCCTCTATGCGCTGACCTCGGCCGCCAACAACAACGGCAGCGCCTTCGCGGGCCTGTCGGCCAACACGCCCTTCTACAACGCGCTGCTGGGCCTGGCGATGTGGTTCGGCCGCTTCGCGATGATCGTGCCGGTGCTCGCCATCGCGGGTTCGCTGGCCGCCAAGAAGCGTCTTCCGGTCACGGCCGGCACGCTGCCCACGCACGGGCCGCTGTTCGTTTCCCTGCTGATCGGCACCGTGCTGCTGGTCGGTCTGCTCAATTACGTGCCGGCATTGGCCCTCGGGCCGATCGTCGAGCACCTGGTGCTCTGGAAGTAAGGAGGAGCACGTCATGACCACAACCAAGACTTCCCTGTCGCTGTTCGACGCGGCACTGGTGCGCCCCGCGCTGCGCGGCGCCTTCGCCAAGCTGAACCCGCGCACCCAGTGGCGCAACCCGGTGATGTTCATCGTCTACATCGGGAGCATCCTCACCACGCTGCTGTGGATCCACACGCTGAGCTTCCCGGGCGACACCGGCATGTCGCCGACCTTCGTGCTCGCGGTCACCGTGTGGCTCTGGTTCACGGTGCTGTTCGCCAACTTCGCCGAGGCGCTGGCCGAGGGCCGCAGCAAGGCCCAGGCCGCCTCGCTGCGCGGGCTGCGCAAGGACACCTGGGCCAAGAAGCTGGCCGAGCCGCAGCGCGACGCGAAGTGGCTCCCGGAGCAGGCGCCCAACCTGCGCAAGGGCGACGTGGTGCTGGTCGAGGCCGGCGACGTGGTCCCGCTCGACGGCGAGGTGATCGAAGGCGTGGCCTCGGTCGACGAGAGCGCCATCACCGGCGAATCGGCACCGGTGGTGCGCGAGTCGGGCGGCGACTTCTCGGCCGTGACCGGCGGCACCCGCGTGTTGTCCGACTGGCTGGTGGTGCGCATCGCGGTGAACCCGGGCGAGTCCTTCCTCGACCGCATGATCGGCATGGTCGAGGCCGCGCGCCGCCAGAAGACGCCCAACGAGATCGCGCTGACCATCCTGCTGGTGGCGCTCACGCTGGTGTTCCTGATGGTCACGGTCACGCTGCTGCCGTTCTCGGTGTTCAGCGTGGAAGCCGCGGGCGCCGGCACGGTGGTCTCGCTGACCGCGCTGGTCGCGCTGCTGGTGTGCCTGATCCCCACCACCATCGGCGGCCTGCTGTCGGCCGTGGGCGTGGCGGGCATGAGCCGCATGATGCAGGCCAACGTGATCGCGACCTCGGGCCGCGCGGTGGAAGCCGCCGGCGACGTCGACGTGCTGCTGCTCGACAAGACCGGCACCATCACGCACGGCAACCGCCAGGCCAGCGCCTTCCTGCCGGCGCCCGGCGTCACCAAGGCACGCCTCGCGCGCGCCGCCATGCTGGCCTCGATGGCCGACGAGACGCCCGAGGGCCGCAGCATCGTGGAGCTCGCGCGCCGCGACGGGCTGGAACCCGCGCCGGTCGAGGACGCGCGCTTCGTGGCCTTCACCGCGCAGACCCGCATGAGCGGCGTCGACCTGCCGGCCGCGCCGAACAGCCTGGACACCGATCCCATCGTGCTGCGCAAGGGCGCGGTCGAGGCGGTGCGCCGGCACGTCGAGGCGCTCGGCGGCACGATGGCGCCCGAGCTGCTGCGCGCCTCCGAGGAAGCCTCGCGCCGCGGCAGCACGCCGCTGGCGGTGGCCGAGGGCGACCGCGTGCTCGGCATCGTCGAGCTCAAGGACATCGTCAAGACCGGCATCAAGGAGCGTTTCGCCGAGCTGCGCCGCATGGGCATCAAGACGGTGATGATCACCGGCGACAACCGGCTCACCGCCGCCGCGATCGCGGCCGAGGCCGGCGTGGACGACTTCCTGGCCGAGGCCACGCCCGAGGACAAGCTGGCGCTGATCCGCAAGTACCAGGCCGAGGGCCGGCTGGTCGCGATGACCGGCGACGGCACCAACGACGCGCCCGCGCTCGCGCAGGCCGACGTGGCGGTGGCCATGGGCAGCGGCACGCAGGCCGCGAAGGAGGCCGGCAACATGGTCGACCTGGACTCGAACCCGACCAAGCTGCTCGAGGTGGTGGAGACCGGCAAGGCGCTCTTGATGACGCGCGGCTCGCTGACCACCTTCTCGATCGCCAACGACGTGGCGAAGTACTTCGCGATCATTCCCGCGATCTTCGTCTCGACCTATCCGCAGCTCGCGGCGCTCAACGTGATGCGCCTCGCGAGCCCGTCGTCGGCCATCCTGTCGGCGGTGATCTTCAACGCGCTGGTGATCGTGTTCCTGATCCCGCTGGCGCTCAAGGGCGTGCGCTACCGGCCGGTGGGCGCCGCCGCGCTGTTGCGCCGCAACCTCGCCATCTACGGCCTGGGCGGCCTGCTCGTTCCCTTCATCGGCATCAAGCTGATCGACTGGCTGCTGGTCGCCATTCACCTGGTCTGAGGAGTTCCCATCATGAGCAACACCACCGGCGGCATCGTCCGCCCCGCCATCGTCGTCTTCGCGCTGCTGAGCGCGCTCACCGGCCTGATCTACCCGATGGCCGTCACCGGCGCCGCCAAGGCGGCCTTCCCCGCGCAGGCGGCCGGCAGCCTGATCGTGCTCGACGGCACCACCGTCGGCTCGAAGCTGATCGGCCAGAACTTCAGCGACCCCAAGCACTTCTGGGGCCGCCCCTCGGCCACCGCGCCGCAGCCCTACAACGCGAGCGCCTCGGGCGGCGCGAACCAGGGCCCGCTGAACCCGGCGCTGACCGACGCCGTGAAGGCGCGCGTGGAAGCGCTGCGCGCGGCCGACCCGGGCAACACCGCGCCGGTGCCGGTCGACCTGGTGACGGCCTCGGGCAGCGGCCTCGACCCCGACATCAGCCCCGCCGCGGCGCGCTACCAGGCGCAGCGCGTCGCGCGCGAGCGCGGCCTGCCGCTGGGGGAAGTCAACGCGCTGATCGATCGCCAGACCCAGCAGCCGCTGTGGGGGCTGCTCGGCGAGCCGCGCGTGAACGTGCTGGCGCTGAACCTCGCGCTCGACAAGCGCTGAACCCCGCATCGCAATCCGCAACCCGCAACCCGCAAAGCAGATCCAGGCAAAGGAGACCTGTATGGCCTACGCCGCTTACCGTGAACATCCCGTGTATTTCCGAAGTCCCGCCGCGGCCGGTGCCGCGATCGCCGCCACGGCGGCGCCGGTGCCGGCCGCTGCCCGCAAGGCCGGCGGCGACAGCTTCCACGTGCTCGACGTCACCGTCAGCTGTGCCGACGCGCTGCGCGTGCGCCGCAGCCTGGCCGGCTGCGCCGACGCCGGCGTGGTGCGCTGCGAACCGCTGCTGCACGGCTGCAGCTCGCAGGAGAGCGACGCACCCTGCGTGCGGCTGATGATCCGCCTGCCGATGCGCAGCTACGCCGACGTGCTGCACCGGCTGATCGAATGCGTGCCCTCGGGCGAGATCGGCCGGCTGGTGAGCTGGCGCGAGCACCTCGCGCGCTGCGGACTGCGCCATGGCCACTGACTGGTTCCATGCGCTGCTCGCGCTGGCGGCGCTGTTCGTGCCGCTGGGCTTCGCCTGGCTGGTGCTGTCGCGCACCGCGCGGCGCCACGAGCACCGCGCCCGGCGCAAGGACGGTGCCGCGCGATGAGCCGATGCGCTAACCTGCGCTCCCGATGAGCGAGCTGTCCCGCCCCGACCCCGACGCGCTGATCGCCCAGCTGCGCAGCGACGAGGCGCGCGCGCGGCGCGGCAAGCTGCGCATCTACTTCGGCGCCAGCGCCGGCGTGGGCAAGACCTGGGCCATGCTGAGCGCCGCGCAGCGCGAGCGCAAGGCCGGGCGCGACGTGCTGATCGGCGTGGTCGAGACCCACGGCCGCGGCGAGACCGCCGCGCTGCTGGCGGGGCTCGATGCCCTGCCGCTGCGCGAGATCGCCTACCGCGGCCGCACGCTGGCCGAGTTCGACCTCGATGCCGCGCTGGCGCGCCAGCCCGCGGTGCTGCTGGTCGACGAGCTGGCCCACACCAACGCGCCCGGCTCGCGCCATGCCAAGCGCTGGCAGGACGTGCAGGAGCTGCTGGCCGCCGGCATCGAGGTCTGGTCGGCGCTCAACGTGCAGCACCTCGAGAGCCTCAACGGCACGGTCGGCGCCATCACCGGCGTGCGGGTGCACGAGACCGTGCCCGACTCGGTGCTCGACGAGGCCGACGAGGTGGTGCTGGTCGACGTCACGCCCGACGAGCTCACGGCGCGGCTCGCGGCCGGCAAGGTCTACCTGCCGCAGCAGGCCGAGCGCGCGGCGCAGAACTTCTTCCGCAAGGGCAACCTGATCGCGCTGCGCGAGATCGCGTTGCGCCGCACCGCCGAGCACGTGGAGGACGACGTGCGCGGCTGGCGCATCGAGCAGTCGGGCCCGGGCGCCGGCGGCCACGGCAAGGGCACCGGCCTGCAGGCCTGGCACACCTCGGGCGCGATCCTCGCGTGCGTCGGCCCGCACGAGGGCGCGGCACAGACGGTGCGCACCGCGGCGCGGCTCGCGGGCCAACTCAACGTGCGCTGGCATGCCGTGTACGTCGAAACCCCGCGGCTGCAGCGGCTGGCCGCGGCCGAGCGCGACCGCATCCTCGCGGTGCTCCAGCTGGCCGAGGAGCTGGGCGCGGCCACCGCGGTGCTTACCGGTTCCGACGTGGCCGAGCAGCTCGCCGAGCAGGCGCGCCGGCTCAACTGCGCGACGCTGGTGCTCGGGCGCGCCGAGCCGGCCACCGGCTGGCGTCGCCTGTGGATGGCGGCGCAGGTGCCGCTGGCGCGCGCGCTCGCGCAGCTGGCGCCGGCGCTCGACATCCTCGAGGTGGGCCGCGCCGACAGCGCGCGGCGGCTGTCGCGCTCGCCGCTGGGGGCAGCGGGGGCCCGCATCGACAGCGACGACCACGAGAAGGCGCCGATCCACTGGCCCGGCTATGCCTGGGCCGCGGCCACCAGCGTGGCGCTCACGCTGCTGTGCACGCCGCTGACCGGCGTGCTCGAGCTGTCGAACATCGTGATGCTGTTCCTGCTCGGCGTGGTGGGCGTGGCGATGCGCTTCGGGCGCGGGCCCTCGGCGCTGGCGGCGCTGCTCAACGTCGCGGCCTTCGACTATTTCTTCGTGCCACCGCGGCTGTCGTTCGCGGTCAGCGATGTGCAGTACGTGCTGACCTTCGCGATCATGCTGGGCGTGGGCCTGCTGGTGGGCCAGCTCACGGCCGGGCTGCGCTTCGCGGCCGGCGTGTCGACCAGCCGCGAGCGCCGCGCGCGCTCGCTGTTCGAGCTCACGCGCGAGCTCTCGGCCGCGCTCGAGAGCACGCAGGTGGTCGCGCTCGGCGCGGCCGCGGTGCAGGGCCACTTCGGCGGCAATGCGCTGGTGCTGGTGACCGATGCCGCCGACCAGCTGGTGGCGCCGCCCGATCCGCCGCCGGGCTTCGACGCGCAGGTGGCCGACTGGGCCTTCCGCCACGGCCAGAGCGCGGGCCTCGCCACCGCCACCCTGGCCGCGCAGCCCTGGCACTACGTGCCGCTGCAGGCGCCGATGCGCGTGCGCGGCGTGCTCGCGCTCGAGCCGGCGCAGCCGCGCTGGCTGCTGATCCCCGAGCAGGCGCAGCAGCTCGACACGCTGGCGCGGCAGATCGCGATCGCGCTCGAGCGCGTGCACTACGTGGAGGTGGCGCAGCAGGCGGTGGTCGAGATCGAATCGGAGCGGCTGCGCAATGCGCTGCTGGGTGCGATCTCGCACGACGTGCGCACGCCGCTGACCGCGCTGATCGCGCTGGCCGAATCGCTGCAGACCTTGCCGGCGGAAGAACACGCCGAGGCGGCGCGCGCGATCGTCGCGCAGGCGCACGAGCTGCATGCGCTGGTCAACAACCTGCTCGACATGGCACGGCTCGAGAGCGGCATCGCGGGCGGCGCGGTCAACCTGCGGCGCGACTGGCAGTCGGTCGAGGAGGTGGTGGGCTCGGCCATCCGCGCGGCGCGCACCGCGCTCGGCGCCACCGTGGTCCAGACCGCGCTCGATGCCGGGCTGCCGCTGGTCGAGTTCGATGCGGTGCTGATCGAGCGCGTGCTGGTGAACCTGCTCGAGAACGCCACCAAGTACGGCGCGCCGCCGATCGTGGTGGGCGCGCGCGCCGAGCCCGGCACGCTGGTGCTGAGCGTGCGCGACCACGGCCCCGGCCTGCCCGCGGCGCTGCTGGGCCACGAGCAGAAGCTGTTCGACAAGTTCACGCGCGGCGAGGTCGAATCGGCCACGCCGGGCGTGGGGCTGGGGCTGGCGATCTGCAAGGCGGTGGTGAGCGCCCATGGCGGCGAGATCGTGGCCGCCAACGCGCGCGGCGGCGGTGCAGAATTCACGGTCACGCTCCCGCGCCGGGAGCCGCCCGAACCGGCCGAAGCCCCGCTCTGACCCCCATGCCAGCCCCCACCGCCATCGTGATCGAGGACGAGCCGCAGATCCGTCGCTTCGTGCGCGGCGCGCTCGAGGCCGAGGGCTGGCTGGTGCACGAGGCCGGCACGCTGCGCGATGGCCTCGCCGCGGCCGGCACGCGACAGCCCGACCTGCTGGTGCTCGACCTGGGCCTGCCCGACGGCGACGGCGTCTCGCTGATCCGCGACGTGCGCGGCTGGTCGGCGGTGCCGATCATCGTGCTGTCGGCGCGCAGCGACGAGGCCGACAAGATCGCCGCACTCGACGCCGGCGCCGACGACTACCTGACCAAGCCCTTCGGCACCGGCGAACTGCTCGCGCGCGTGCGCGCCAACCTGCGGCGCCCGCGCGCGGCCAGCAGCGAGGAGGTGCCCGAGGCGCTGTTCCGCTTCGGCGAGATCGAGCTCGACCGCGCCGCGCGCATCGTGCGCCGCGCGGGTGCCGAGGTGCACCTCACGCCGACCGAGTACCGGCTGCTGTCGGTGCTGGCCGCGAACGCGGGGCGCGTGCTGACGCAGCGCCAGCTGCTGCGCGAGGTCTGGGGACCGTCGCACACGGACCAGAGCCACTACCTGCGGATCTACATGGGGCATCTGCGGCAGAAGCTCGAGGACGATCCGGCGCAGCCGCGGCATCTGCTGACGGAGACTGCGGTGGGGTATCGGCTGGTCGTGTAGGGCGCGTCTTTCTTGAAACCCGATGACGAGTCGGGGCGCGTGCACAGGACAGCGGGTACTTCCCTCCGCGAATGTCCCCCGGCCTTCGGCCTCCTCCTTGATTTCGC